>JAJDCX010000034.1 GCA_029260615.1 Phycisphaeraceae bacterium
TGAGCATGAGTTGGCCGCCGGGGAGTAGGTCTTTGCCGGTGGCTCGGCCCGGGAAGACAAGTGGGTTGAGGTTGGCACGTGCGGCGTAGATGGCGGCGGTCCAGCCGGCGGGGCCGGAGCCAACGATGGTAACTTTTTCGATGGCGGGGTTGTTTTTACTCATGGTGGGGGATTGTAGCAGGTGTTTCTAAGAGTCAACCCTCCCCACCGTTCTGATTGTTTACTGCAGATCGAAGAGTTCGTTGGACTCGGGGCCGAACCAGCCGAAGTTCAGGTTGCGGTAGAAGTCTTCGAACTGGGGGTTGGTGAAGGTCATGGTTTGGGCGTCGGCGTGTGCGTCGGCCCAGGCGGCGTGGGTGGTTGTCTTGTGGCGGAAGTGGATGGAGGGTGACCAGCGATCCTGGGATGGCTGGCCGGGGAAACTCTGGATGAAGGGGGGTTCGGCGAAGGAGTATTCGATCAGCAGGTTTTGGCTGGCGATGATTTTGAAGAAGGCGGCGTCGGTGAATATGACGGTGGCGGTGGGGTTAACGGGGTCGTTGGTGCGTGCGGTGTGTTGGGCTGCTTTGTTGCTTGTGCCGAAGAGGTCGTTGCGTCCGCCGATGTAGGCGCGGTTGTAGCCGTAGCCGCCGTTGCCCGCCTCGAAACCTGGGGCGTCGTGGTCGAGTTGGTTTTCGAAGGTTGGGCAGGCGCGTACCTGGCCGGTGCTTCCTATGTAGTTGGCCAGGGGTCCGCGAGTTGGGTCGAAGGTATTTTCTTCGGGCGTGCCGTTGCCGGAGGAGTCGCGTTGGCCGTGCCAGCGTTGGTTGTTGCCGCCGGGCTCGAAGATGTCTTGCGCCGCGGGGACGTAGTAGCCGCTTGAGTCTTGGGCGTAGGCGGTGTTGGCCAGGGCGAGTTGCCGGAGATTGGATAAACAGACGGCGCTACGGCCTGACTCGTGTGCTGCGCCAAGTGCGGGGAGGAGTATGCTTACTAGTAGTGCGATGATCGAGATGACGACCAGTAATTCGATCAAGGTGAAGCCGACACGTCGCCGATTAAGCGGCGTGGCGGGTAAGTCGTGTTTTATGACAAGTGAAGTCATTGGTCTAAGGATCTTCAGCGTCGGCGTAGGCCGAACATGGCCGTAGCACCAGCGAGCAGCAGTGCTGTTGCGGGTTCGGGTACGGTCGAGCCGGACGGCAGGGGTGTGCCTGCGTTCCAGTTACCTAGGACGAGGTTAAGGTCTTCGATGCCTACGAAGCCGTCGGCGTTGGCGTCGCCGAGGGATTGGGCCCCTGAGGGGACGGTGGTGTTCCAGTTGCCCAAGACGAGGTTGAGGTCTTCGATGCCGACGAAGCCGTTGGCGTCGAAGTCGCCTTGCTGTTCAAGTACTTGGAGGTAATCGACATCGGGTGCGAGGGATGTGCCGAAGGGGAAGGCGCTGTCGCTGACGGATCGCAGGCGGACGTAGGCGATGCTGGTTAAGTTGACGGGGTTGCCGTTGATGTCGATCGCGTCGGCGAGATCGAAGGCGTCGCCGGCGGGTGTGACGTCGAAGTAGCCCGGGAGGTTGGTGTCGTCGTCGAAGGGGGCGGAGTAGTTGAGGCTGAAGTCGGGGTTGCTGGTGATGGTGATGGGGTTGTTGGCTGTGCGCGGGTCGGTGATCTGGTTGTAGTTGCCGGGCTTTAGGAGGTAGAAGGTTTCATCCTGCCAGCCGTTGGGGGTGGCGCCTCCGCCGTCGGATTCGATGGCGACTTCGACGAAGCCGGGCTCGTAGAAGGTGAACGCGGCCGGGGCGTTGCCGACGACCAGGAGGTCGTTGCCGGGGCTATTGAGTAGTTCGACGCTGAATCCGACGACCAGGCCGGGGGTGCGGTTGTTTGTGCCGGTGGAAGGGTCGTCGGACCAGCCTCCCAGAGAAACGATCTGCGTCAACGTGCCTTGAGAGAGAGCGACCTGTACGCCGGGGCCTCCGAGAGCGGCTTGTGCGTTGTCGAAAAACTCTACGGGGTCGGACCCGAAGACCGCATCGACATTGTTGCCCGGCTCGTAGTAGCCGGGGACGTCGGCGTATCGCGCGGCCTGTGCCGGTGGACATAAAACCGATACACACACGCCGGCGGTGCCCATCCATCCAAACATCTTCCATGACTTTGCAAACATCGTGTTCTCCTCGCCCTGTTTCGCGCAGGGCAACCCCTCGACTGACAAAAAAATGTCCGTCCTCACGATGTTTGCTTGGGCGAATGCGGGCCGACGAGGGGGACGGCGACGCGGAACCTGCCCGGGCATCCCGTTCGCGAGGACACTATCGGCACCCAATGAGGCAGGTCTTCCGGCTTAGGGTTCCGTTTGCCAGCCTTCCCAATGGGCCCGTTGCAGGTCCATCAGTGGCTTGTTCGGCAAACGCAGGCTCAACTACGATCAGTTGGGCCACCCATTACGGCGGCGCGTCCGCGGGGGAGTTTCAAGGTCAAGGCCCGATAAAAGCCTTGCTTTGAGCACCCCACTTCCCTTTTCACGCGGTCTCGACGGTTGGCCCGCCGACACCACGCACCTGTGGGTTCAACTTCCAAGACACTAACGCAAGCTACCGGCGACCGCAACGGTGTGGTTTTCAGCACGGGGATATCCACAACGGCCCTGGATCGGCCGATAGAAACACCAACCGGCCCACCGGTGAGCCAGGATTGACGGTTTGTCTCTTGCCGGAACGGCCTTGAAATAGGCCGGGATTAGCCCCGGGATAGCCCCGGCGTAGGCGGACTTGAACCGTGCCGCCCGTTCGCTAAAATGGTGGGCTCGGATAAGCATGCGGGTGTAGCTCAGTGGTAGAGCGTCACGTTGCCAACGTGAATGTCGTGAGTTCGAATCTCATCACCCGCTTTCATAAAGCCCTCCACAACAACAGGTTGCGGAGGGTTTTGTTGTTTAAATTTGAACTCTCGACATTCACTCACATGGGGTGTGATGTAAGACGTGAGTCGGTTGGTTTGACCAAGCACCCCCGCGATGAGGTCTTGATAGCATCTCTTGCTCTACGTCAGTACATCTCGATCAATGCAGAGTCTTTATGTAATAGTCGTGTGCCAGTTTTATGTGATATGCATTCCGAATCGCTCGACGAAGCTGGCGTAAATCCCGGGCTGCACTAGAACAGCACCTGGAATTGGGTGCGGACTGCCATCTCGTCTTCCATGCCCGTGATCAAGCCCAGGCCACTGCTGCTGGCACTGGCACCGAACGGGTTTGAGGACGGTAGCATGTCGTTGAGCCAGATCACATCGGCGGTGAGCTTTGTACGGTGGCCTTTGATGTAGTAGTTCACACCTGCGACGCAGCCGTCGAACGTGTTTTCACCTGAGATGTCGCCGTCGATGGAGAACCATTGACCGAAGACCTCGACCTTGTCGGGCACGAGGTGGACGCCGCCCTGGACGACGAAACCGGTCATGTCACGGTCCGGGGTTGTGGCCTCATCGGAATCGATCGTCGCGCCGATGTAAGCGGCAAAGAGGTTCAGCGGGCCGTTCTCCCATTGCACGTCGATGGTGTGTGAGTGGTAGTCGGAGGTTCCACCATTTCGGCCGTCGCCGTATTCCAGGTGGTAGGCACCACCGATATTCAGGAACTGCTCCTGACCACTCCAACCGGTGAAGTCTTTGCCCTGGCTCCGTTTGCCCTGAACCAGGTAATCGATACGGCCGGTCAGTGCGATCTCAGATTCGTCCTCATCGAAATCGGAGCGTTCGGAGTTGGCGCCGTCACTGATCATGAAGTTGATCAGGATCAAGCCGTCGTCATAACGCAGGCGGACGCCCTCAGCGCGATTGAGTGTGAAGTACTCATTAGTCGGCGTACGCTCTACAGCGAGCAGCTTGCTCGAACTGGTAAGTTCCTCGGTCAACAGTGGCAGCTTCATCAGGCCAGCCGCGATCTGGACGTTGTCGCTGACCTGGTAACCGATCTCGTAATCCTCCAGGAATACGCTGCCGTCGCCCCGGTCGGTGGCCAAGGTTACTTTGTACTTGATCTTTGGGCTGGAGATGTGACCGTTGGCCTTGAGCTTCAGCCGTCTTGTCTGGAACCCGCCCTCGTCCTCGTCACCCGTGCTCGTGTCCTGATTGTTCCAGATATAGCGGAAGTCGATCTGGCCCCCGAGGTACAGGGCGAACGTCCCGTCGGCGTTGCGGAGGAAGAAGTGTTTACCATCGTGCCCGGCGATCGTGCCGTCATTTAGCAGCGAAGCGCGAGTGTCGGCGTCGGACAGCACTTCCATGATCAGGCCTTTGACCTCTTCGGCGCGACGTTCGTTCAGCCAATTGTCGCCTTGATCTGCTTCGACCTGTGCCAGCTTCGCACTCATGGCATCAAGCTGCGCCTGCATGTCGGCGGTCTGATCGCCTTGTACCGGGGTCAACAGACTTAGGGCGGCAATCATAAACGTGGCGGTTTTCCAGTGATTCCGTAGCATGATGAATATACTCCGTTACTTAGGAAATAGAACTGTCCCGTAAATTGACGGCGGGATAGTCGCATAAACCACGGATGGTATTTCGGGAGAGAGCCGGGATTAACCGGTTACTAACACAATCGCGGCTTGGTCATGGTATTGTGTCTGTGTTACCCCGATTGATTACGAGTCCGCATTCGAAATCGGTGGTGGCTGTTGGTGAGACACGAAGAACGTATTGTCTGCATGACATGCCCATTGACCGTTAACACCCGTAACCCCTATGATCCGACCGCAATCCCCCAGTCAACACTCTCTCCTGGTTGTTGAGGACGAGCAGGATCTGCTCGAGGTGCTGCGTTTCAGCTTGGATAAAGAAGGTTTCTCGGTGCGGACAGCGGGAAATGGCGAGGACGCAATCCGTCTGGTCCGGGAGCAACGGCCTGACCTGATCGTGCTGGACCTGATGCTGCCAACCATCGACGGGCTGGCGGTCTGTCGGGCGATCCGTTCTACGGAGAAGACCCGCGACATCCCGATTGTGATGCTGACTGCCCGCGGTGAGGAGGCGGACATTGTTCGTGGTCTGGAGGCCGGGGCTGACGACTATGTGACCAAGCCATTCAGCCCAAAAATCCTGATTGCAAGGATCCATGCCGTGCTGCGCCGCTCGACATCGGTGGGTGAGGGTATTGTTGAAGTGGGGAGGGTCCGGTTGAATCCCGAGCGTCATGAGGTCGTGGCCGACGACAAGCGTGTAGACCTGACGGCGACAGAATTCAGCTTGCTGAAGCTGTTGATGACCAAGCCCGGACGGGTCTATACACGGCAACAGATCATTGACTCGCTGCATGACGGCTTCGCGGCGGTGACCGATCGGTCTGTGGATGTGCAAGTGGTTTCCCTAAGACGCAAGCTGGGAACCGCGGGCGAACGGGTCCAAACCGTACGGGGCGTGGGCTACCGTTTTGGTGAATAAGCTGGCGTTTTTAGGCTTAACGCTTGAGGATTCTGCGCGTCGGGGCGTGGACGGGTACGATCTATACCATGCGATCCGCCGAGATATACAGCTTGCTTGCACATCAGGAGGCCTCGGGCGGGACGGTGGCTGTATTGATCGGCGCGGCGATCTTTGCTGGGGTCATGCTGGCGATCATGGTGCTGATCAGCCGATCGATCCGCGAACTGCGCAAGGGTGCGGAGCGTTTTGCCGGCGGTGACATGAGCAAGCGGATCGCGGTGAAAGGGCCTTTGCAGCTGGCGGCGTTGGCCGAGTCCTTGAACATCATGGCGGAGCAGTTGGCGGATCGGCTCTCAACAGTGATCCGGCAGCGCAATGAGTTGGGCGCGGTGCACGGATCGATGGTTGAGGGTGTTTTGGCGATCGACCGCGAGCAGAACATCCTGAGCCTGAACCGGGCCGCATCGGAGATGCTTTCTCTGGATGTGACTTCGGCGATCGGTCGGAGTATTTACGAGGCGGTGCGGAATGTCGAGCTTCAGCAGGTCATCCAGCAAACACTGGAGAAGGACAGCGCGGTCGCCGGGGAGATGACGCTCGCCGGGGCCGCCTTGGCAGGGTCTGGCGAAAACGACGATCGCACGATCCAGATACAAAGCGCTCTGCTGCGCGATGATGAGGGGCAACGGATCGGTCTGGTGCTGGTATTGCACGACGTGACACAGCTCCGTCGACTGGAATCGGTCAGGCAGGATTTTGTGGGCAACGTGTCGCACGAGGTGAAGACCCCGGTCAGCGCGATCAAAGCGGCGGTGGAGACGGTACGAGACCTGCCGGACTCTGGCGGTGAGGATGCCCAACGGTTTCTTAAGATCATCTCCCGACAGTCGGATCGTCTGGCGGCGATCGTGGACGACCTACTTAGCCTGGCGAGGATCGAGCAGGCGGGTGACGGGGGCTTGCAGGATACACGCCCCGCACCGCTTTGGCCGGTGATTGCATCGGCGATTGAGACATGCCAGGCAGGTGCGGACGCTAATCAGACCCATCTCTATACGGAGTGTGACCGAAGTGTTCAGGCACTGATCAGCGAGCAGCTTCTAGCACAAGCGGTGATCAACCTGATAGACAACGCGGTGAAGTACAGCGATCCAGACACATCCGTTCAGGTGCATTGTGACGTGACAGACGGCGAGGCGGTGATCAGCGTCACCGATCAGGGCCGGGGGATCGAGCCCAAGCATCTGCCTCGTGTGTTCGAGCGGTTCTACCGGACGGACAAAGCTCGCAGCCGGGAGCTCGGCGGCACGGGGCTGGGTCTGTCGATCGTCAAGCACATCGCCGAAGCGCACGGCGGCCGCGTTAGCGTGGACAGCAAGCCGGGGTCGGGCAGCACCTTCCGTGTACATCTGCCTGTTTGTTAATGCGTAATCATCAGTGTGTTAGAGGCGAAATCTTCGCTAACACAAATCTAACATAACGCTCACGTTCTGCTCATGGGTGTGGTTTAAGCTTCTCGGGCATCCGGGTCGCGATGACCCGGGAGAACAAAGTCCCCGCACACTCAAGGAGCAACGATCATGTTCGCCATCAAAAAGCCCAGCGTGCTCGCCGCCGCCCTGACCGTGACTGCACTGAGCCTGTTCGGCGCGTCGAACACAGTTCATGCTCAAGCACTCAAAGGCACTGTGAAGATCGACGGATCGAGTACCGTGTACCCGATCACTGAAGCCGTGGCCGAGGAGTTCGGCGCAGAAAACCGTAAGGTGCGTGTGACCGTCGGTATCTCCGGGACCGGCGGCGGGTTCAAGCGGTTCTCCACCGGCGAGACCGACGTCTCCGACGCTTCGCGCCCGATCAAGAAAAAAGAACTGGACAAGGCGATTGAAAACGGCGTCGAGTTCATCGAGATTCCGGTTGCCTACGACGGGCTTTCGATCGTCGTCAACAAGGACAACGACTTCGTCGATGCACTGACCGTCGATGAGTTAAAGAAGATCTTCCTGGACGGCAGCACGGTCAAGACGTGGCAGGATGTCCGCCCGGAATGGCCCGCGGTTGAGGTCAAGCTGTACGCCCCCGGTACCGACTCGGGCACGTTCGACTACTTCAAAGAAGTCGTCGCGGGCAAGACCGGCTCAATCCGTGCAGACATGAGCGTCTCCGAAGACGACAACGTCCTGGTCCGCGGGGTTGCAGGCTCCAAGGGCGCGATCGGGTTCTTCGGTTGTGCCTACTACTTCGAGAACGCTGACAAGCTGCGTGCGGTTCCGATCGACGGCGGCAAGGGCGCGGTCCTGCCAGACAAGGGCACGATCGAGTCGGGTGAATACGCCCCATTCAGCAGGCCTTTATTCATCTACGTCAACGCCAAGGCCGCCGACCGCCCCGAGGTCAATGCCTTTGTTGAGTTCTACTTGGAAAACGCCCCGGAGCTCGCCGAGGAGGTTGGCTACGTCCGCCTGCCCAGCGAGATCATCGCACTGACCCAGGGTAACTACCGTGCCCGCAAGACCGGTACGCAGTTTCTCGATGAGAATGGCGAGAAGGTGCGCGGCCCACTGACCGAGGTGTATCGCTGATTCAGGTTACCAATCCAACACTATCACCGCGTGAGGTCGCTTGATGGCGGCTTCACGCTTTTTGACAGGAATATGACACGAACACCATGACAACGATCACCGCACAATCTCCGCCCGCGCTGCCTCAGGGAAAGCCAAAGTCCAAGGCCCTACGCCGTGTACGCGAATCCTGCATCATGGCCGGGCTTATAGGCTGCGGCGTATTTTCTATTGCGACTACCGCGACGATCATCGTCATCCTGGCGGTCGAGGCGTTTCGTTTCTTCAGGCTCGATGAGGTGTCTTTCTGGGAGTTCATAAGCGGTACGAAATGGAGCCCGCTGCTGGGGGCCGAGAAGCACTTCGGCATCTGGCCGCTTATTTCGGGGACACTGTTGGTCACGCTGGTCGCGATGTCGGTGGCTTTGCCTTTGGGTCTGATCACCGCGATCTGGCTTAGTGAGTACGCCAAACCCAAAGTCCGTGCGGTCATCAAGCCGGTATTGGAGGTGCTGGCTGGGATACCGACGGTTGTGTTTGGGTTCTTTGCGTTGACGGTGATCACGCCGGGGCTACGTTGGATACACGAGGGTTTCGGTGTTTACAACGCCGCGAGTGCGGGATTGGCGGTCGCGGTGATGTGCCTGCCGATCGTGACGAGCCTGTCTGAGGATGCTTTACGTGCCGTCCCGCGGAGCCTGCGTGAAGGGGCATTTGGCTTGGGGGCAACACGGTTCGAGGTGGCGGTCAGGGTCGTCACACCCGCGGCACTGTCTGGGATCGTGGCTGCGTTCCTCTTAGCGATCGCACGTGCGGTGGGTGAGACGATGATCGTTGCGCTGGCGGCCGGGGCTTCGCCGAGTCTGACAATGGACCCTCGCAGCGAGGTCCAGCCCATGACCGGGTACATGGTCCAGATATTCTTAGGCGACGCCAGCAACTTCGGCCCGGAGTATTACTCCAGCTACGCGGTCGCGGCGACGCTGTTCCTGATGACACTGCTGCTTACTTTGATCGGCCACCGTGTCCGTGTGCGGTACAGGCAGGTGTACGAATGAATGCATTGATGAAAAATACGCCGAACGCACGAAGCGGCAGGTTTTTCAAGGACCACCTGTTCGTGATCGTCTGCCTGCTCGCCGCCGGGGTTTGTATAGCGGTGCTTGGCGTTATGCTCGCGTCGATCATCGTGCAAGGGATGGAGCACCTGGATACACAGCTGCTGCAGAACCCGCCCTCTCGTAAGCCGGAAAAAGCGGGGATTTACCCGGCGATGATCGGGACGGTCTATATCTGCCTAGTCTGCGCCGTCACCGCGATCCCGCTTGGAGTAGGCACGGCGATCCTGTTGGAAGAATTCAAGCCGCGCCAAAGAACGCTGGCCCGACTTCACGGGGTCGTGCAATTAAACATCACCAACCTCGCGGGTGTACCGTCGGTCGTGTATGGGATATTGGGGATGACCGCATTTGTGGAGTTGTTCCAAGTGCTGGGCAGCCCGAGCGACCCGATCTGGACAATCGGCACGACTGACAACTGGTACTACATACAACTGCCGTTCGGCCGGGGCGTGCTGGCAGGTGGGCTGACCTTGATGCTCGTAGTCCTACCGATCATCATCATCTCGTCACAGGAAGCGTTGCGTGCGGTGCCTAATTCGTTGCGACAAGGTGCACTGGCGTTAGGCTCAACCCGCTGGCAGATGGTGTGGGGCACGACTCTACCCGCGGCCATACCCGGGATCATGACCGGGACGATTCTGGCGATGAGCCGGGCGATCGGAGAGGCGGCGCCGATCCTGATCATCGCCGGCGTCGTCTACATCACGTTCACCCCCGAGCACCTGATGGACGACTTCACCGCGATGCCTCTGCAGATCTACGACTGGGCGAGTCGCCCGCAGGAGTCGTTCCACCATGTCGCCGCCAGCGGGATCCTTGTCCTGATGGCGATCCTGCTTACCTTCAACGCCGTCGCGGTCATCATCCGCCAGAAGTTCCAGCGTTAACCTAATCACAGGGGCCAAGCGATGATGTCTACAATACAAAAGCCTCAGGAAGACACGACGATGAATATTCCAGCCACGACGCTACCTTCCCCCGCAGAGCAAGGCCTGAACCTGCAGGGAATCGGATCGTCGGGCGAACACGTCGCCGCCCAACCCGCGATTGAGGTCGAGGGATTCAATGCCTGGTACGGCGACTACCACGCGCTTACAAACATGAACATCGTCATCCCCGAGAAACGGATCACCGCCTTCATCGGGCCAAGCGGGTGCGGCAAAAGCACGTTTCTCCGCTGGATCAACCGCATGAACGACCTGGTCCCAAGCGCCCGTGCAACCGGCACACTCAAACTCCATGGCCAGGACCTATTAGATAAAGCCACCGATGTCGTCGAGCTACGCCGTCATGTCGGGATGGTCTTCCAGAAGCCAAACCCCTTCCCAAAGAGCATCTACGACAACGTCGCCTTCGGCCCACGGCTGCACCTACGCATGTCCCGTGGCGAACTTAATCAGATCGTTGAACAATCGCTGCGCCGCGCCGCGTTGTGGGAAGAAGTCAAGGACCGGCTTAAGTCCCCGGCACTTAGCCTGTCCGGCGGGCAGCAGCAGCGTCTTTGCATCGCACGCGCCATCGCTGTGGGACCCAGCGTCCTGCTCATGGATGAGCCCTGCTCCGCGCTGGACCCTCGTTCCACAGCAGCGATCGAAGACCTGATGGCCCAACTCCGCAACGACTACACCATCGCCATCGTTACCCACAACATGCAACAGGCCTCTCGCGCATCGGACTACTCCGCCTTCATGTATCAGGGTGAGCTGATCGAGTTTGGCCAAACCGAGCAGGTCTTCACCATGCCAAAAAGTGAGCAGACCCAAAACTATATCACCGGCAGGTTCGGGTGATCTATACCGTATACGTGGAGACTAACCATGCCCGTCCTATTGAATAAGCAGATAGAAAAGATCAAACGGATGCTCCTTGCAGAAGGAGCTTTGGTCGAGCAGGCGCTGCACCGCGCGGTGCAAGCGGTCGAGCACCGGGACACCGACCTGGCTGAGCAGGTCGTCGAGCAGGACATGCAAATCGACCTGGCCGAGATCGATATCGAGGAAGAATGCTTGGCGACGCTGGCACTGCACCAGCCTGTGGCTCACGACCTGCGATTTATCGTTTCGGTTCTCAAGATCAATAGCGAACTGGAGCGGATAGGCGATCTCGCATCGAACGTTGCGTCCCAGTGCCTGGCGCTCAGAGAGTTACCCCCGATCGATATCGGCCTATTCGGCCTGCCCGAGATGTCCCACCAGGCCCAGCGGATGGTCAAGCAATCACTGGACGCCCTGGTCCAGGTCGATGAGACCCTTGCCGACGGCGTTCGCAAGATGGACGACCTGGTCGATGACAAGCACCGCGAGGTCTACGCTATCGTCGAGAGGTGCGTCCGTGAAGACATCGACCAGATGCCACAGCTGATCCGCATCCAGAACACCGCCCGTCAGATCGAGCGGATCGCCGACCACGCGGTCAACATCGCCAAGGACGTGATTTACCTCGCCCGAGGCGAGATCGTCCGCCACCGCCGCGCCCGCACCAAAGCCGCCCAGAGGCATGTGTAGATTTGGCCTACTTGGCCTATCACATGTATGGTTCGCTTGGCAGTGATCGAGCCGCTAAGGTCGGTTTCAATCACTACCGAAAACTACCGTTTTACGCCCCGACTACCGCGTTTGAACGCTCACAGATGTGTATGAATGCGAGTGATTGCGAAAGTGGCACGGCCGTGTAAGATGCTTTTGGATAACAAGTTCCGGCTAATAGAATAGGCCTCGAAAGCGATTTTGCCAACGTGAATGTCGTGAGTTCGAATCTCATCACCCGCTTTCGTAAAGCCCTCCCAACCAACAGGTTGCGGAGGGCTTGTTCGTTCATATCTGTACGCTCTTGGGCACTATGCTCTTCTGTACGCTCTTCGATGCAATAATTCGGGCGTAGTGTCGCGATCTAAGTGGGATTTTGTTGCACCAAACGGGATCTGCCATAGGCGCGCAGGATAAGCGTGGCCGTCACCACGCTTTAAAGAACACACCCGGCCCTGTGGGCCAACCGGCGGGGATTGACGGGTCAGCGTTCTCGTATATAGAGGGGGTGCCGCCGCCGGCTTGAGGTGGGGGTTATTCGGTTTTCAAAGAGCGTTTGAACGGGCTTGGACGGCCGATCACGGCGCGAGCGTGACCACCGGTCGGATTGTTTGAATCTCTGATTGGAATAGCGAGCTCCCGGTCACCGCCCAGGTATCCGGCCCGGTCGGCTGCGGGGTCGATTCGATCATTCGGATGACCTGTCGGTTTGGGTCAACGGGGTCGGACTGGACGATTAATAGCTTGTTGCGAGCCACCCACGTCGATGTTTTGCCGGGGGCACCTGGCACATCCACCCGCTGGATGAGTGAGCCCGTATTGGCATCTAGCACCAGTGCCCGGGCGGGTCGTAGCCCGGATGGCGATTGATAATCAGATCCCACAAAAACCCGGACGCCGTCGCTGGCCACGGAATGGCAATCGAGCTGTACCAGCCCGTCAGACGGAACCTGCCCGGGCGGTCCCGGTGGGAAGATGCTTTCAAATATCCCTGTTTGCGACCAGGACCACAGCAGGCCCCCGCCGATCGAGTACTTGCGGACGAAGGTCACTATCTGTTGCCTGGAGGTAGTCTGAAACGTGACGGGGTCAATTGAGCCCGGGAGACTGGTCCACACACCCCCGCTGACGTACCCGTTGCCCTGCGGGTCGACGTCAATATTCAAGGCCCCCGCGATAGGTTTGGACCACAGCGTCGAGCCCGTTGCGCTGATGCGGGCCAGCCCGTCCACGGAGGGCAGTGCATAAGCCCCGCCAGGCGCGACGGGGATGGCGACCAGTTGCTCCATGTTGCCCAGCGTCTCGTTCGTGGACCTGTGAAGCTCGTCGCCGGTTTCGACGTCTCTAACGACGACGGCGAATTCCCCGTCGAACACGTTGTGGATCACCACGCGGTTGATGCCGTCCAGGCACATGTCCCGGGCATTGCTCGCCGAGACTCTCCACACCTCGGTACTTTGGCCGTCGGGTTTGTTGCGGCTGATCTTCCCGGTCCCGACGCCTTTGTTTCCGGCGTTTATGATGAAGTCGCCGCCACGGATGCGCTCGGCGGATACGGCTGTGGTGACCCCCAGCAGTGCCGAGTTGCGGATCGATGACCACGGTGATTTCTCGAACTTGTCGTTGAAGCCCCACGCCAGCCGCCAATCCAGGGCGATAACCCGTTCCTGCTGGGCCGGGGACAGGTGCCAGATGATCGGGTTGTTGTGCTTGTCCTGGAACTCGCAGACGCACACGTCCCAGCCGGTCCCGCACCCGCGCACGCCGTGCGCCGATTCGATGCCCGCGCGATGGGGGGACTCGCAAGGTACGCCGTGTGTGCCTGCCATCACTCGCTCTCCTTGAACCAGTAGACCGGCGAGTTGACGACCTGCATCCGTACATCCGCCAGCGCCACCGCGTAGTCACCGAGGTTGCTGGGTGCCGGCCCGATCTCCACCAGGTCACCGACGATGAATCTGGGGACCAGCACCTGGTTCTCGACATCACTGCCGCTGGTGGAGGTGCGCGACTGGCCTTGTGCCAGGTCGCCGTTGTAGCTGTAGGTGTAGCCGTCGATGTCCTGGTCGAGCGCCGGGCAGACCTTGGTGGGCTTGGCGACGGTGAGGGCCGGTGGCGTTTCGGCCTCCGGGTCCACGGTGACGCTAAGCGTGTTAAACCCCACGGACAAGATCGTGGCGAGCAGGCGCACGCCGGGCTGCGGCGGGCCCGCCTGGTGGTCTTGGGGCTGCTCCCGCAACGCGGCCATCACCTTGTCTGCGGCGTTATCTCTCATGAGATGATCTCCACAACCAGGTCGCCGGGCGCGGCGGGTGCCTGGGCGTCGGCGGTCGCCTGCGCCTCGGTGGTGTTGGGCTCTTCGCCGCCGGCGGCGGAGACGGCGCGGACAACAAAGCGTGCGAGTGTGCCGTGGGCGAACGCTGCGCCGAACGAGTTGCCGCCCGACGGCTTGACGTTGCCTGCGGGGGTGTTGAAGTCGAACGAGTCGCCGCCGGTGGCGGTGTAGATGTTGAAGCTGGCGGGCGCGACCGCCTGGCCGGCGCGGCTGTAGGCCCAGCGCGCGGTGACCAGGCCCCCGGCACCGACGGTGAGGTGCAGGCCGTGCGGCGAGTTTGGGACGTCCAGGACAAGGGCACCGAGCGAATCGAACGCGACGCGGCGGAGCTTGGTGCGTACCGGTTCGCCATCGCCGACGGCGCAGGCGGAGACGGCGCGGATGAATACCCAGCGTGCGGTATCCGGCGTGCCCGTAAGCAGGTACTGGCTGGTGCCCGGTGGCAGGTGCGTAAGCTGGGTCTTGACCGCGCCCACATCCGCCGTGGGCTGGCTCATGACCAAGTAACCCTCGGGGGACGCTGCGGCGGCGAGTGGGACGTACCCGTCGGGGATGAAGTTGTCCGGCCAGTAACCCACCGGCCTCACGGAGCTAAAGATCATGGTGCGGGGTCAAGGGTGGTGATGGTGTGTTCGCCGTTGGTGTTGAACGTCACATCCGCGACCGGCGTGGTGCCGTCCTGCTTGTAGAAGCGATGCGTCTTGGTGCCGTCGCCGTTGTCGGTCACCAAGGTTTTGCCCACCAGGCTCGCCAGGATCAGTTCACGGAGCTTGGCGTCGGTGACGCCGTCGGCGGTGGGGTTTTGTTGATTTTGGATAGCGGCCAGGGAGCTGGTGTCGGTGAGGATCGAGGCGAGTTCGGCCTTTACGTTGGTCCCGTCGAGGTTGATCCCGGTCAGGCCTGTGTTGAATACGGCACCCTGGCCCTGTGCATCGGTTGCGTTGATGACGATCCCGGCGGCGGCGGCCCCGTTGGCCGTGATAGACACTGCGATTCCGGTGGGCTCGGTCTGGTTGATGACCAACTCACGCAGCTTCAACTGCGCCCCGCCGGTCCCGTCGAGCATGGACTCCAGGTTGTCGGCGGCGGCCGCGTCGCCGGAGATCTTCCCGACGTCCACGGTCTCGGCGGCAGGGTCGAAGGTGCTGCGGGTGCTGATGTTGGTGTCCAGAGAAGCCATCGCCGGTGCGAGCGCAAGATTAAGCGACGCCGCCAGGACGTCGTACCGAACGCTCACGGGTTCACGCATGTCGATGTCGGGCATGGGCCCTGCGGCGGTGGCTTCGCTGCCGGTGGGGCCGGGCACGTTATTGAAGACGCCACCGAGCGACACGACCGAGGGATCTGGGATGAACCCGCCGAACGCCGGGGCGTAGCTAAGGGTGGTCGGGCCGGTGGTGTTGCCGTAGCCGCGATCGTCGGTGGGGTGCGTGTTGTTGATGCCGTAGTAGGCGTTGTTCTGGCTGCTCGCGGTGTTCGCGCCACCGACGTAGAGCGTGCCCGCCGACCAGGGCGAGTCATCGGTGAGGGTTTCGATCCCGCCGACGACGCAGTTGAGCATCGCCGCGCTGGCCGAGCCGCCGGTCCCGTCGAAATACGTGTCCCGGTTGATGACGGCGAAGCCGGTGTAGCCGCTGCGGACCCATTGGATGCGGGAGTTGACCATCTGGAACGCCGTATCAGCTGGGTTGACGGTGTTGAAGATGCCGAAAATATTCTGGGTGATATCGGCGAGGTCAATCTGTACCGGCGAGTCGATCAGCCAGCCGTTGCTTAGGCCCGTGGACATCGCCTGGGTGGCGGTGTCCTTGGGCCGCAGCACCAGGGGGGATTTGACGATCACGTTGTCGGTCTTGAACAAGATCGCCTGGGCGGTGCCGTAGCCATCCGCGAACCTTACGCGGTGGGTGACGGCGCGGAAGTCGGACAATCCGGCTGCGGCCGGCGCATCGTTGACGGAGCCGATACCCAACGCGCCGTAGCCGTGTGGACGTGTAATCAGGCCGTTGATCGCGACGTGCATCCCCACCTTGTCCAGGCCACCGCTGGTGTGTGCGATAAAAGCGTTGCCGGTCACAGGATCAGTGAGCCCGCTGGGCAGCTGCCCGCCGCAGCACTCCCAGTCCAGCATCAGCACCTCGTGCCCGCCGTCGTTGGCGAAGTTGGCGACGGCCGACCCGGCCGCCTCGTCGAAGAATCCCCAGCGGCAGCCCTGGATCAGTAGCTTGCCACCGGACGCCCCGGGCCCCACGAATAGGCCCAGGTTGTGTCGGGGGTGGAAGTAGCTGTGGCAGTTGGTGATGCAGACGACGTCGTCGTTGATGTTCTGCGCGCTGATGCCCCATGTCTGGGCGAGGCTCAGGCCCAGGCCCTGGCCGTCTGTCCACACGCCATCGATCCGCGACCCGTGCTCGGTAGCGACGATGCCGTCGCGGCCGCTGTCGGGCCACGCGGTGTTGTGTTCCCAGTCGATGTTGTTGGGGTCGATGCCGGCCCCGGCGTTGATGTGCATCGTGGTGCCGGTGTAGTAGAAGCTGTTCGCGTTCGCCTCGACCTCGGCGGTGCTGACCGCGACCTTGTAGACCCGGAACGGCCGGTCGGTTTCAAGGATGCGCCCCATGTAGGTTGCGATGGTGGTGGTCCACCGATCGCCGGTGGCGTTGGTCCACGCCGCGCCGCCGCTGGCGATCGTGCCCAGGAAGCCGGTGACCCGGGGAGGCATGCCGACACCGTAGCCATCCACGCACCCGCCCTGGATGTTGAGCGTGACGTTGTCGCGCCAGACGTCGCCGCGTTTGAGCCGGCACCGCACACCGGGGGCGAGGACGGTGTTGGCCTTGGTGATCGACTTCCACGGCGTGGCCTGCGACCCGTCGCCGGTGGTGTCGTCGCCCGCCTGTGAGAAGTAGTAGGTCGTTGCGCGGTCAATCGGGCACTGGCCGAGCCACGCGGCACCCAGCTCCCGCATGGCCGGCTCGAACGCGACAGACCCGGGCAGGGGGAACGATCCGAGGATGTCGAGGTAGCTATACATGCGTCGGGCCTTTCATGGCGGTGGCGCGGTGGCGGGGCTTAGGGTGTAGCTGTGGCGGGCCGTGATTTTGCCAGGGCCCACCGGTACTTGATTGACCCGGCAAGCCCGTCGATCGTCCGGGCCAGGCCCCAGCACCCGTGCTTGTCGTAGAGCGAGACGAGCTTGTAGAAAACGGCACGCTTGCCGCCCAGCTCGATGAACTTCGTGTAAGGCAGATCCATGAGCTCCAGGATGGCTGGGTCGTCCTGCGCCGCGATCACCAGGGGCACGATCCGTGGATCGGGTTCGCCGTTGACCGGTGGTGCCCGAAGGTGTTGCCCGCCCTCGTAGCCAAAGACATCCAGGTGGTGCGCCTCGGCGAACGCAAACGCCTGGGCCATCTTCGCTTCGCCCTTATCACGCCACCGCTTCTTGGCCGCGTCGATCAGTTGGCGGGCGGTTTTGATGTGGGTCAGCGGGTCGCGGCTTGATGTGCCGGCATAGAACGTGATGGCGATGGCATCGGGCCGTGTGGTCAGTCGGTCGTAGACCTTGCCCGTCCACCAGGTATCTTCGGGGTGAGCGCCCAGCACCAGCACGCAGTTGGGATCGGCGACGCGTGCGGCGGCGAAGGCACGGCTGGTATACACGGCCCAGGCATCGAAGAACCGCAGCCCGTCGCCGCCGCCGGCATCGACGCCGGTTTCTCTTCGCAGTTGCTTGTACCCACCGAGGCCAAAGTTCCATAACTCGTTAGACCACTCGACCAAGATCACCGAATCGGTGTTCAGCCGCGCCCGGATGTAGGCGACTGCCTGGGTGGTCCACGCACCGCTGGCGTGGAAGGGGACGTTGAACCAGAAGTCTGAACCGCACGCATTGGCGAGCCGTACCTGCCGGCCGAGCATCTCACGCCAGGCGTCGTCCAGGGACGACAGGTGTGTCATGTTGTCGTTGGTGTCAAGCCAGTCCATGAAGCGGATCGTGTCTGCGATCGGCGTGGCGAGTCTGACGTACTCTTGGTTGATCGACCCGTCTGGGTGGAAGGGCTTGTCGGGCGACCACTTCTTAAAGACCATGCCGGTGTTAAACCCCAGTGCCCGCCCCCCGGATGCGCCCCCGGACGCGCCCCCGGATGCACCGCCAGTATTCCCGTCACCGCCGAGCAGTTTGTCGAGATCCACGCGGTTCCGATTGATCGCTTCCTGCTGCTCGGCGATCAGCGTGTGAATATCCGACACATCGGCGGTGCCCGTGACCGTCACCGTCTGCGCTGACACCGGCCCCGGCATCAGGCCCGCCGCCGAGGCGACGGTGATTAGAAGGGCTACCAGTGATCCGTATTCAAACCTGCTTCGATGCTTCTTCATGACCTGCTCCTTGGTGGTGGGGTTCCGGGGGACCGGGGGTTAATTGACATCCGTGCTCAGTGCCCAGGCGATGGTCGCCTCGTTAGGATTCGCCGTTGCGGACGCGGTGGGCCGATCGACACCCAGCGGCGGGTCGCGCACCTGGATGAGGTCTTCCACGGCGGCGCTGCGGTTGCCCGACGCGTCCTGGGCGGCGATGCCCACCGGCAGCGTCGCGCACTTGTCGGTGGGTGCGTAGTCGTATTCGATCCGGTAGGTCGTGGGGGCTGCGCCTTCGCGTGCCTCGGCGACAGAAAGTGTCTTGACGACCGTGCCGCCCGGCGGCGTGCTGGCCGCGAGGCTGGCGGCGTTCTCGGTGCCGACCAGGACTACCAGGGCGTCGGTATCCAGCCACGCCGGGTCCAGGGTGCCGGTGAGTTTGAGTCGCGCCATCACACGCCCCCCCGCATAGAGGTGTCGGTGAGGCTGACAAAGACCCCCTGGCCCGCGCCGTCGCCACCGGGCCCGGCCAGCACCACCTTGACCTCGACGATCGCCGGGTGCCGTTCGCCGCTGCCGGCGTTGGTCGCCAGGGACAGGCCCCGCCCAGAGACCTCTCGGATGCGATCGCCGATCCGCCACTTCCAGGGCTCTAAGAGGAACGTGTCGAAGGACGCCCGCCACTGCGTGCCCTCGTGCGCATCGCGCACCCGCTCGGCGGCGGACTTCACCGCGTCGGTCAGGTCGCCGACCAGGGAGGCGTTGCCGGCGGCGGCGGGCAGCTTAGTCCAGGAAGAACTCGGGCCTGAGTTCAGCGTGCTGTCGGGCGACGCCCACACCTCGGTCACATCCACATCCAGCATCCACCCCCGGCTATACGCGGTGCCGCTGCTGGCCTGCTGCTTGGCGACATAGATCGACTCGTGGTCGGCCGCCACGTTGGCGGTGAGTCTAAACAGCAGGTCCTGGTCCAGGATCTTCTGCCACCAGCTATCCGCGACGGCTGCGGGGCTGCCGCTGGCCAGCGCCTCGGCGTTGACCGAAGCAAGGTTGGGGATGCTGCTAAAGCGGATACCAAAAAAATCGGTGAGGACGCTGAACGATACGCGGTCGGTGATGTCCACCCAGCTGCGCGTGCCCGGCGAGGCGACGGCCTTCTCCGAGACCTCAAGGACGTACCGCTGACCCCGCAGCCGGGCGGTGTCGCGTGTCAGCGGCTCGGGCCGGCGGACCCGTGTCGTCCAGGCGACGGGGGTGTCCACGCCGTTGGCTACGCGTTCGGCGGTGAGCTGGTCGCCGGGCGACCCGTTGATCCCAAGTTCGGCGATCCAGTCAAACCCCTTGGCGTTCTGGTCGTAGGGCTTGGGTGTTTCTTCGGTGCCCTCCTGGTAGAACAACGCGGCCGATGCGCCCGTGCAGTCGGCACCCCATGCCCGGCCGACGTGGCCGAATGCGGAGAACTGGCCGCCTCCCTGGACGTGCTTCTGGTGGTAGGCGTCGTCGCCCCCGGCCCCGCCGAGCCCGGGTGCCAGGGCGTTGGATGCCGGGGTGGGCTCGTAGCCCTCACCCGGCGGATCTTTCTTCTGCGCCTCCAGTTCATCCGGCGACCACAGCGGCCTAAGTTCGATGCTCGCCTCGATTGCCACGGGGCCCCGGGCGATCACCTCGTTGATGATGCCCGAGTTGTCGCGCATCAGGGTGAGGCGATTCACGTCTGCCTGGCGACGCGTCTCCGCTGCGCCGGCCGGGAACGCGCCCCGCTTAGGCAGTCGGACCTGGGACGGGGGCCCGGCGTGGCGACGCCACAGCCGCAGCAGGTACAGCCGGTCGCCCCGGCCCTCCATCGCCATGTCCGGCTCGACGGCGAACTCAAACCCGCCGGCCCTGCACACCGCGTCGATCGCCTCGAATAAAAACAGGCCCGTCACATCGGTTTCGGGAAGCACCTTGCCCAGCCCGCCGAACTGCCCGTCGTCGGTGAACGCATCACTGCCCAGGGCGACGAGTGTGTCCAGATCGACGCCGGTTGCGCGGGTGCGTGCCGTGGTGCCCGAGCCGTAGAGCCACTGCACCAGCAGCGACTTGATCGCCTCGCCGACGGTCCAGAACCCGCCGGTAGGGTCGTCGTCATGGGTGAACCCCCGAGCGTCAAGCGCACCAACCAGCAGGCCTGCGGCGGGCCGCTTGTGCGCATCCGCCGTGTCCATGTTCGCTCGGCCCCGGTAGTTGAACGCGGCGGGCACGGTGCGGGTCTCGATCAGCAGCCACGGGCCCAGCGGGCCCCC
Organism: Phycisphaeraceae bacterium; assembly: GCA_029260615.1. Taxonomy (GTDB): domain Bacteria; phylum Planctomycetota; class Phycisphaerae; order Phycisphaerales; family Phycisphaeraceae; genus JAJRRS01. The sequence goes on from JAJDCX010000034.1 coordinate 20,586, forward strand.
GGCCCCCCCGGAATCATCAAGCGATCTGTGGTACCAGCGCATGACCGCGTGGTGCTGGCTGGTGCGGGCATCGAGCCAGGGCATGGCGACGGCGACGAAGTCGCACGTCTCATCCTCCTCGCCGTTATGTGAGACAACGCTTAGGGGCTGTCGCTCCAGGACGCCCTCAAAGACCGCGAGCCCCTCGCCCTCGGACGGCGTGTCCAGGCCCGGCGGGTGCAGCTCGACGCGTACTTGGGTGTCCGGGTGGTACCGTGCCGCGATGCTCTCGATCGAGGGGATGGTCATATCCAGCGGCACATAGTTGAACGTCGCCCGCCCAAGGCCCAGCCCCGCACGGATGGTGACCTCCTGGCAGCGCAGGTTAGGGTCGAATTTCCAGCCGGCGGTCTCCCCGTTGACCGCGCCGGTCCTGCGTACAAAAACGAAGTGTTCGCTCTCGGGGATGACGGAGGCATCAATCACGGCCGCACCCCCTGCCAGGTGTACCTGACCCCGACCATGATCCTTACCACCCCGCCGTCGTCGCGGAAGGGTGTGAATAGTGTCGTCTGCTCAAAGCCCGCCAGGTGCTGATTAAGGTGTGCCACGCCGTTGATGAAAAGGTCGCTGAGCGTGGTGTCGGCCATGCGATCCGACTCGACATCCATCTGGCTGGTGACGCCCGCGAGCGTGTTACCCTCCAGCCACCCGGTGACGATGACGCCGGGCGCTTTAATCTTGCCGATGCGCAGGTACACCGCGCCGTCACCTGGGAAGGTCTCGGCGCGGCGTCCGGTCACGCCGCCTGCGACAAAACGCTGCCGCCAGTCGATGCGGTCGTTGACGTCGTTGCCGTTGATCTTGTAGGTACTCATCGGCGCGGCCTCCCCTGGTCCAGGTCGGCGGTGAGCGGGTCGCGGCCGTTGTTGACGATCGTGCCCCGGTTTATTTCAACCTTGTTGACCAGGATCTGCCCCGACGCCGCGCCCGACACGCCCTCGCTAACCGCGTCCCGGATATCACGCTGGTCGGCGTTGTCCTGCACGCTGCCGGGCTGGATGGGCGACAGCGGGAAGACGGGCGTGGTCAACGTGCCGGCATTCGCGCCGACCGTCGTGGCGGCTTCGCTGCCGACACCGAGAGCGGCGGCGGTGTCGAAAGATTTTTCGGCCAAGAATCGCGACACCGCGTTCTTGCCGCGTGACTTAAGCTCGTTATCGAGCAGTTGCCTGGCGAGTGCGGCCTCCAGCGCCCCCTGATCCTGCGAATTGGCGACCTTGGCCTGCGTCTCCGCCTGCTTGATGGCAAAGTTCAACGCCTGACGCGGGTCGTCTTGGAACTGGTCAGCGATGGCCTGGGCGGTTGGGTCGTCGGTGTTGAATTCCTGCTCCGCGACCTTGCGAACTTTTTCAAAGAACGCTGTACGCCTGGAAGGATCGAGCAACGCCGAACCGATCTTGATGCCCTCTCGACCCGTGAGTGTCTCGAACTGGTCGATGCTGATTTTGCCACGGTCGACCGCGTCCAGGACCCGGCTGGCAACCTCAAGCGCGTCGCCGCTGGTCCTGTCGATACCGGCACCTTCGAGGATCTCGTTGATGTCCGGTGTGCCCTTGCCCTTGATGTTCAGGAGGAACGTGAGCAGCCCCTGCACCTGCTCTTCGGGGCGCTGCGTGGTCAGGCCGGTAACGCCCGCGACGCCGCCGGCGGACTCGCCCGCCGTCAGGCCCAACACGCCAGTACCTGGCCCAATGAACTTGCCCAGCAACGTCGTGATAACCTGGGGGTCCGCCTGACCCGCCTGGATGATAGTTTCCCGCAGAATATTTTGAGACGCCTGCGCATCGCCGGTCGCCTGGAACAGGCCGGAAAACGCATCGGTCAGCGGAGTCAACGGCGCGGTGGTGGCGCGTCCGGTTTCCAGTATCTCAAGGAACAGGCCCTGGAGTGCTTCATCGCTCTGGCCGGGGAAGCGGCTCTTGAGTTGCGTGAACGCCCGGGTCGTTTCCGACGGGTCTTGCCCGCCGAAGATACTGGCGCTAGCCAAAAAATCCCGCTCCTGGCCGTTGAAGCTGTCGCTTAAAAACTGAAGCTCCAGGTTCGCGTCCAGGAAGTCCCGCGTCTGCCGCGTGCGTTCCTCCAGGTCACGCCCGAGGATGCCCAGGGCGGCGATCAACCCGCCGGTGCCCAACAGCGACGCGCCCACGGATGCGAACCGACCGGTGAGCGCACCGGTGACGCCGCCAAGCCGCCCGGCCGATGCCGCCGATGTGTCAGCCGCGACGGCATGCCGCCGGACTGACGCGGTGGCCCGGTCCTGAACCCGCCGCTCGGCTGCGAGGCTGCGCGACAGCTTGTCGATCTCCCGCTTGCGTCGTCGGCTCGCCTCGGTGGCGCGGTCACTTACACGTCGGCCGTCGTTCAGTGCCTGCTCGTAGCGATCTTCCGATCGCAGGAGTTGTTCAAGCCTGGCCCGCTGGCTGGCCAGCTGCTGCTCCCGGGTCTTCAGCTTCGGCGTGGACTTCGCAGCCTGCTCCCCCGATTTCTCCGCCGCGTTGCCCACCGCCTTCATGTCGCGCGCAGCCGCCTGGGCGTCTTCACCTTCGTAGACGACTTCGACCGGCTGTTTGATGGGTTCGTTGGTGGGCATGGCGAGTCGGGGTTCGGGTCTGGGGTTCAGGGTCTAGGGGTTGGGGCTCCGGGGGTCACGCCCGCCGCGCAGGCGATGTCATTCAAGGATCGCCCGCTGTCCGCGCAGGCGCATACACATCGCATGCACCTGCGAGTTTGATTTACACGTAGCCCCAGTCGGTGGCCTCAAGACCCAGCGACGAGTTTTCGGGCTGGGTCTCGCCGCCACCGCCGGAGAACTCCAGGAACTGCGGCGCGGTGATGGTGATGGTCACGGCCGCACCGGTGGCTGCGTTGATCCCGCTGACCGTCGCGGTGGCGGCGCTGGTGCCGCTGAGCGCGTCCATGCTCAGCGTCTTGCCGGAGATCCGCCCGGTGACCGGTGCCTGGTCGCTGGCGACCGGCGTGAGTTTGGTGGGCGTCATGGACGCCTCGCCCCGGTACCGGTACATCGACGGTGCGGCGCGGTTAAGGGTCAGGCTCCGGATGTCGGGGTAGCTGTCAACGCCGATCGTGAAGCTGTTGACCTTGATGAGTTCGACCGCTGCGATGATTCCCATAATTCGATTCCTTTCGAGTGTGTCCGCCGCGTGGGCGGGTGGTGGTTAGTCCGTTAGTTAGGTTGCGCCCTGGGCGCGTTTGTAGGTCACTTCCCAGACCTCGCCGATCAGCATGTAATCGTCGCCGTCCTCGAAGCCGGCGGGCTGAATGCCCGGGTCGGCCTGTTCGAGCGTGAACTTGCCCAGCCCCGCGAAGGTAAAGGGTGTGGGTGCCTGGCCCCGGGTGTTGTACGCCGTCTCGATCGCCGCGTGGATCGCGTCGTAGAGCTCGCTGGCCTGGTGCAGCTGCGTGGCCCCGCGATCGGCCTTGTCGGATTCGTCGTACTTGAACTTCACACTGGTCACCACGCGGAGGCTGTTCTCGCTGTTGGTATCGACGTGGCTGCCCTTGTCGTTGTGCCACCAGACCTCGGCGCGGGGCGTGCTGCCGATGTCTTTCTTCTTCAGGATGCCGATGATCGCCGACGGCTTGCCGAAATCGCCGGCTGGCGTCTGGTCGATCACGGCCTTGAAGGCGTCGAGGATGTCGTTGCGTCTGCTACTCACGAGAGCTTGACCCCCTGTATCAAGGTGTTCAGGATGATCGTGCCGCGCGTCGTCATCTCGATGGCACCCTGGGCCAGCGCATCGGTGCCCTGGATGACGACCTGGTCCTTGAGGACGAACAGCAGCTTGCCCTTGAGGTCGCCCTTGGCCCGCACCCCGGACTTGCCCTTCGTCTTGCGTTTGAACCGCTGGGTCTTGCCGGCGTCGTCGGCGTCAGGCAGGAACGCGACGAGGTTGCCGGCCTTGCTCTTGAAGACCTGGAGGCGTCGCCTGCCCGACGGCGTGGTCAGGCCCATCGCCTCGCGCGGCGTCATGCGTGCCAGGCCCGACGGGTTGAGGTTGTCGGCGATCGGCAACCACAGGTGCTTGGCGCTCTTGGGTGTGATCGTGGTGGTGTCGGGCCCGAGGATCGTGCGGGCGTAGGCGGCGGTGCGTGCCGTCGTGCCGACGTGACCGCTAAACGGGTCGGCCTGCTGGTGCGTGAGGTCCTGGCGCAGCGCACCGCTGCGGACCTTGGCGGATTGACCGGACAGCTTATTGGCCTTGATGAACGACTCGGTCTCTGCGAGCCACTGGCCGACACCGGTGTCGATCGCCTCGACGAGTCTCTCCGGGTACCGCTGCCACATCGCAATGATCTGTTGGCTCTTGCTTGTCAGACCGATGGCGATCGCTGCGGCAGCCATGATGATGATCCATTTTCGGGTCATGGTTAGATGACCCTCTCGTATCGCTGGACGGCGGCGGTGAGTGCGGGGTGTGTCCTCGTGCCGCGTGTGGTGTACGAGCCACCGGCGTCGCCTAGGTCGATCTTCTCAAGCCCGGAGGTGTCGGAGGTGTTGTAGAGCGTCATAGCCTGGCGGATCACGCCCTCCTGCAGATCCTCCGACGGGTCAATCACCCCGGAATTCCCGGAAGCCCCGGCACTTAGGCTGGTGATGTCGCCCGTGACGAGATCCACCCCGGCGGTGGAGAGTGACTCGCCCAGGACAACCGCGTCGTCGCCGGTGCGCGAAGCGATGGGGTAGGTGCCAGCCGTGACGCCCGTGCCCGACTCGATGGCGATCTTGTCGCCGGGTGTGTGCGCGTAGTTGGCGAACGCGCCGACCTGGGTAAGTGTCTTGGTCGCCTGGGTCCAGGTGGCGGTGGCGAGCGCGACCTTGATGCGTGCCGGGTCGGCGAGCCCGGCGGTGTAGGTGACGCGGATGCAATTGGGCCAGGCCCGGTACCAGTTGTTGTAGATCCGCCGCAGGGTGGCGAGCTCCGCCGACTCGATGGCGTACTGAGTGATCGGGGCCAGGGCGTTGCCCGCCGCCACCGCCGCGTCAAAGTCGGCGTCGGTGCCCGGCGAGTAGAGCTGGACGATCTCGGCCACCGATTCCAGTGCGCGTGCGTTGAGGCGCAGCAGCTCGCTGCGTTGGCGCGAGGCGGTGGGGTACTCGACACGCCCGACGACACGGCGCAGCCCGCCATCGGGCAGGCCGGCGAGCTGTTCGGCCAGGGACGATGCGCGTGCCAGGCAGCGCAGCAGGTCGGCGTCGATGTCGGTGCCGGACCACTTGCCGTCGGCCTTGAAGTCGGCGAGTTTTGCTAAGAGTACTTGAGGCATAATCTGGTCATCCTGTCGCCTCGGCGGCGGGCCTGGCCCCCGGTTGGCTTCGCCCCGAACCCCAACCGATCCAACGATCCAAGGGTTACTTGGTTTTCTTCTCTACGCCCGCCGCGCAGGCGACGGCATCACGTCTTCTTGGTTGTTGACGTGGTGTTGGGTTTGTCTTCGCCGCCGCCGGGGGTGATGACGGTGTAGCTGCTCTCCGGCACGCCACGGTCCTTGAGTTCTTCGCGTGTGGTGTGGATCTGCGTGCCGACGCGCCAGCGTGGGCTGCCGTCTTCGTGTTCTACGGTCTTGAGGACTCTGATGGTGATGGGTTTGTCGGGCATGTCGCGTGTCTCCATGTTGCGGCGGTGTGTGTGAGTTACTTACTTATGCGTTGAGGCTGGTTGCGGTCGCCTCGGCGGCGGGCCTGGGGGTCAGCGGGTGGTCACGTCGTCGGGATCGACGGCGCGGTTGTCCTGGCCGGGGAACGGTCGGCAGTGGTCGAGGATGCCGATGTGGCCGGCGCTGTGATAGGTGAAGGTCTCACCGGCCAGGTGCCCGGCCTGGTTGCTCTGGAGTTGCACGATCTGTTCGGCCTCGACTTCCGGCGTGGCTTCGGGTTTCTTGGTCTCTACGGGCGGTTGCTGCTCACCCGCCTCGGGTGCCTGGTTCCCTTGCGTGGCGTCGGGGTTGGGCTCCGTGTCTGGCTGGGTGGCTTGTTCGGTGTCCGGGCCCGCGCCTGTTTGCGGCTGGGTTTCTTCCGCCGGGGATGGGGTTGACTTCTTATCCTGACCGGCAGGTTTTTTTGTGCTTCTATTCTTGGTTTTGCGTTTTCTAGTCGCCATGGTTCGTCTCCTCGAAGGGTGTTTGTGGTGTGTTTAACGGTGCTTCAAACCACGCCCCCGGTTCCCCCGGCCTCCCGGCTCGCGGTGAGGGGCGTGGATGTGAAGGGCCGTTTATCCGTAATCCACCGACAGCAGGCCACGGTCGGCGGCGTTGCTCGACGCGTTGTGCATGCGGCGTCCGATCGCAAGCGCGGTAAGGAACCCGCCTGCGACGCCGTCGCCCATCGTCGCCTGCAGCTGAAGGTAACGGGACCGCTTGTTGCGCAGGTTGATGCCGATGACGCAGACGCTGTTGTCATCGGTCGCGCCGGGCTTGGCGGCGGTGTCCATGACCAGGACGGGCACGCCGCCGAGCGTGGTGGCGTTGGTCTTGATGTCGGACTCCATGACCTTGAGGGTTGTTAGCGCGATGTCGGTTGCGCCCAGTGTGCAGACGAACTCGATGTAGTCCGAGCCCTCGAAGTCCTGGAGGTCGATCACGTTGGAAGAGAAGGCCGCGTTATCGACGATCGCGGCGGGCGCGATCGCGATGGCGATCTTCGTGGTTTGCAGTTCGTTCATGGCTTGTGTCTCCGTGCGGTGTTGATTGTGTGTTTGATTCAAATCGGGGCCGGGCATCCCGGGGTGTGCCCGGCCCCACTGTCATGCGCCCTTCATCGGGCTGGTGGTGTTGACACTTACGCTGCCGGCGTGACCAGGCCGGTCACCGGACCGGCGGTGTTCGCGTCACCCAGCGTGTGGTTGTTGATATCGATCCGCGCGATGGCCATCACCGCGATGGCACGCTCAAGCCAGAACGGCGCATCGCTTGAGCGGATGGTCATGCCCATACGCTCGCCGATCGTCGTGCTCTTGCGGATGTCGCCGAAGAGGCAGGCGACCTGGCTGTTGCCGGCCGCGCGAGGCATGGCGGGTGTGAGATCGACCGTCTTGCCCAGGAACTGCAGCTGCGGCCCGTCCGCCTGCTCGCGTGCGGTGACACCGCCCTTGGCCAGTTGGATCGGGGCCATGACGTTCCAGTAGAACTCGTGGCTGGTCGTGAACTTTTCGTTGCCGTCCTGGAACCGGGTCTGGCCGACGAGCTTGAGGAAGTCGGCTTCGACCAGGCCGCCCCAGCCCGCGCCGTTGGCTCCGGTGCCCAAGACCAAACCGCCGCCGTCGTCGCTGCCGTTGATGGCGAGCAGGCGGTTGGTGATGCCGAAGAAGCCCATCGACGCCGCGCCGCCGTCGCCGGTGTAGCCGGCCTCGTCGGTACTCTGCGAGAAGCCCTGGGCGAACTCACGGCCCAGCAGCTCGCCGATTGCAACCAGCGCATCTTCCTGCAGCGTGATCGGGTAGACCGTGTAGCCGCCGATCTCTACGGGGTTGAGATTAACCGTGGCCCACGCGGAATCGGTCTTGTCGGGCTTGGTCAACTCGCTGAGCCGGCGGAACACGACGCCGGCGGTGCGGCGGATGAACGTCAGCGAGTCGGTGGTCATCGGCATGCGGAACGCGTTGGCGAAGAAGCTACCGTAGCTCTCCACAAGCCGCTGGATGCGGTTAGAAAACTCGGTGCCGACAAACACGCCACCTGAAGCGTCTACCGACGGCGAGAGGTCTTTGTACTCGGCGGCGATCACCTTCTGGGCGAACGCCCTTTGGTCGCTGTTGCCGGTCTGCGCCATGCAGATCAGGGCGAACTGCCGGGACTGGTCCTCGCTGGCGAAGACGCCCCGGTAGTTACCGCCGACGTCGTAGGCCGCCTTGCGGGCCGCGTCGAGCTTGGACTTGATGTCGGCGTCGAGCGCGGCGCGGTGTTCTTCGAGCTGCTTAACCGCGTCGCCCAGCGCCTTGATCTGCTTCACGTCCTCGATACCCATCGCGACCTCGGCGATGACCTCGCTGAATGTTTTGCCCGTCTCCCCCAGGGCCATCATCTGGTCAAAGAATTTTTTCTGTTCGGCTGTCAGTTCCATCGTTGCTTCCTTACGTTTTAAGTGAGTGGTGTGTCGATCGCCGTGTGCGCCCAAGCGGCTACGGGCCGGTCAGGTAATCCACGGCGGGGTGCCCCCCGCCCCCGGATTTCTCCCCGGTGTTTCCGGGTGTGGCGTCGTCTGTGTGATCCCGGGTAGCCTGGCACGCCTCGACGACGTCCTGGATAAGGCATGCCAACTGGCCGCCCGGGTCGGTGTTCAGGTGTTCTTTGATGTCCTTGATTACACGCTCCGCCACCGCCTGGACCAGCAGCTCGCGGGCGTCCCCGGCTGACTCGTCATCAGCCTCGGAATCGGTGGCGGACTTTAAGCCGGTCATTGCGTCGAAGCCCGCCGCCTTCATGAGCGCCTCGCGGTTCGCGGGCACCGCCACTAACGAGATCTCGATCAATTCGATCTTGGTGAAGACGCGGACGCGCATCTTGTTTTTGCCCGACCCGACCTCGCGCATCTCCCACTCGCGGACCATGAACCCGATCGAGCAGGCGCGGAGCGATCCGTCCAGGATGAGCTGCCAGTAATCTTTGGCCAGCGGCGTAGTCGCCAGCTTGGCGACGCCGACAGTGAGGTTGCCCTCTCGCTTGAAACTCAACCAGTGCCCGACGATCGTTGGTTCGCCAGCGGACCCGATGTGCCGGTGCCCGGCGAGCATGACCGGGTTAGCCATGAACGCATCGACGGTCTCCCTGTCGAACGCCTTGGGGTCGACGATCTCGCCGTAGCGGTCGATGTCGCCACTGCTGATGACCAGCTCGGCGGTCCGGTCTTCTTGGTTGACCGCACGTACCACGCCGCGTGCAAAGCCCAGCGATCCGGGCTCGGGCTCCATACCCTGGCTGCGAGGATCGAGGATGCGGGTCTGGGGAATGTATAGCGATTGCTCGGTATGTTTAGTTTTCATTACGCGGCTCCTTTGTCGTCATCTCGCATCGCGGCGTCGCGTGCGAGCATCTGTTCGTAAGTCAGGCACTTGTGGGTCAGGTAACGCGCCACCACGGCCTTGACACTGTCGCCGGGGAAGCGTGCGATGGTGGTACAGCCGCAGTTGATGTCGTCCTGGGGGTCGTTGGTTGCCCGGGGGTGCGGGCAGGTGTTGCCGGTCTTGGCAACGGTGAAGAGCTCGCCATTTGCCACCGGGTCTTTGAGGGTGGAACGCTCGGTGTCCATGTGCCAGGCCCGGCCGGTTTCCCGGCGTGACCACAGCCAGGACTTCAGGGGCGTGCCGGCCTGCTCGCGGCCCAGGTGCCGGGCCTCTTCGACGCTACGCCCGACCTCGGTGCGTGCGATGGTGTTGGCACGCTTGGATGCGAAGTTGAACTCCCGCTTGATGCGCTCGGCGATCTTGCCGACCGGCTCGTTGCCATCAAGCGCCTCAACGATCTGTGCCCGCAGCTTGTTGCGGACGGTCTTGTTCACGTCGGTGAGTTTGATCTCGCGGCGGCGCATGGCTTGCGCGACCTGCGGGTCTTCGATGTTGAATACCTGGGCCTCGTCGGCACCCGTGGCTTGAGCGTGTTCGGTCATGGTCTGATTGCCGCCGAGCCTGAATCCCTCACGGATCAGCGGCACCGCCACGACGCGGAGCTTGCCGTTGGCCTTGACCAGGTCGAAGAGGATCTGGCCGATCGTGTCACGTTGCTCCACACCGTTAAGCGACCTGGCGTCGTCGCCGAGTACACGATGCAGGTTCGCCAGGACTTCGGCGCGCAGAACGCTGAAGTGGCGTTGCACCTTGCCCCGCATCGCACGGTCCAGGCCGGCCCAGCTTGTGCGCCACAACTCCCAGATCGCCGCAAGCTGCGACTCGGTAAGCCGACGCTGTTGCAACTCTCGTTTGGCGGCGGATGACTTGTCGTCCCCGGAATCGTCGGGATCGTTTTTCGGATTGTCGCCGTCTTGATCTTCTAGGTCCGGGGGCGGGCCCGGCGGGTCGTCGATGATCGGTGTGTCGTCCTCGTAGTCGATCAGCCCGATAGGTCGGTACCCGGCGTTGCCCCAAGCCAGGTCCTCGACCGGCGCTCCGGTTGCCTGGATGATCGCGTTCACAGGCACGCCCATATCGAACCACCGCTTGGCGTCCTGGGACTGACCGAGCCACTCGTACTTCAGCGCGGCGACACCGGAGGCGTCGAACCAGGCGAAGAAGCTCTGGTTGGTGGCCATCGCCGCCTGGCGTGATCGCTGGTAGCTAGCGCATCGCCGGTGCCCGGCGGGCGTGTCACGCTTACACGCTGCGGACATCGCGTCGCGGAGCGTGAGAGATTTGTCGCGGCCAAAGCGTCCCAGTGGCCCGCAGGTCCACTCCTCGGCGATCCTGTCGGCGCGGGACATGATCGTGGTGTTCCACACGCTCTTCTCTGCGCTCTCGGCTTCCTTGCCGGGGCCCATGCCCGAGCGGCCACCGTAGAAGAGGATCGCCTTGAGACCGAACACGGCGCAGATCCCCTCGCGGCTCATGGTCTTCAGCTCGGTGAATTCCATTTCTTTGAACGCGGACGCCATGCCCTGCCACTTCAGCCCGCCCTCCAGGACCATGACGCGGCGGCGGTTACGGACGCCGGCGTGGCGTTGGTCGAGCTGATTCTTGATGTCCTCACGCTGCGGGTCGGTCAGCGAGTGGTCGGTCTCAAGCGCTCCCGGCGGCGCGACGTCGTTATCCAGGCTGGACTCGTTCGCGACGTCGGCCTTGTAGTACTGGGCGATCGCAAGCTCGGCGGCCTTGCGTGGGCTCATCCCGTCGTGGAGGTTTTGCGGCAGCTCGTAGTCCGGCAGCGTGATTGTGTGGACCTCATCCAGCGGGATGATCTCTTCGGTCGCACCGGACACACCCACCGGCATGAACCCCCACGCCAGCAGCTCGCCGGTGGACCGGTCGCGCTTGGGTTTCATCTGCAGCGGGTTGATGATGCGGACGGCCCTGGGGACGCCGCCGATCAGTTCCATGTGCCAGTGGACACGGCCGAACAGTTCGAGCATCGCCTCGGTCTCGGCGAAGAAGGCGCGGCCGGTCTGGCCGGGGTTGGGTCGGAAGGTCAGCTCCGCCAGCGGTCCGGACTCGACGACCTGGTCGTCGGCGGTGGAGATCATCAGCGGCAGCGACCCGATCGCGTCGGACAGGAACCGCACGCAGGTGTAGACGACATCCACCTGGCGGTAGCTGGCCCCGGGGCGGTCGCGATCGGCACCGCGCCCGCCAAAGATCAGGTTGGCCATCTGCGTGGTCGAGAGGTCCGCGCCCCGCGTCCTGCCCGCAAACCCGCGTTGTGTCGGTCTCCGCTTCATAGGAAGTTTAACCTCGGGGTGGCCATTTGGATTGCGTGCCCGGCCCTAAGCGCCAGCCCGCCGGCGTAGGCGATGTCGCAGTGCGAGTCGGGCCAGAGCGCGTTCTTCGATTCGGTGACCTTGATGCGGGCCTTGCCGTCGTCGTCGAACTCGTTTTCTTCGCCAGCCACACGCTGCAATGCGTAGAAGTCCGTCGCGATGAACTTGTATTGATCGCCAATGTCTTCGGCATGGAGTGACGGCTCACCGCCAACCGCCTTGAATGCCGGCAGCGACTGCGTGCCGTCACGGAACGCGGTGTAGATCCCCGAGGCAATATCGCTCTTGCGTGTGCCGCCAAAGTTCACACCATCCCAGCGGCCGGGGTACTTCGCCGCCAGCGTCTCGTTGGAGTCCTCGCCCAGGCCGGTCTTGTCGCCCAGGCCGACGTTGGCGGGGTTCGCGTCCATCGCCTCACAGATGACCTGCCGCTGCAGCGCGAAGCTGGTGTGCTGCATGACCACAAGCGCACGAAGGTGTTTATCCCCCGTCGGCCCGGTGTTACACCAGATCACGGAGAGGTGCCCGTGTCGGGCCACGTCCCAGCCGTACTCGCTGCGCCCGATGATATTAAGGGAGCGGAAGAAACCGGGTGTCCATCCCTTCTCGTGCTTGATGTGCATAAAATTAAACGGGCGGCCCAGGCCACGCGCGGCGGCGCTTTCGAGGTACGCCCAGGCGATTAGGGCGTCCAGTTCGCCGGTGCTCTTCAGCCCGTACTCACGCTCGAACCCGACGTCGTCGCCATACAGCTCTTTAAACTTCTCGATCGTTGTCCGCTCACCGTCCTCGTCGGTGAGCACGAAGCCCTCGGCGATCGACTGGAAGATGTCGCAGATGTGGACGCTGTAGAGTTCGGGCTGGTTGCACAGCTCGTCGAACTTGGTGGACGGGTCACGCGGTGTAGAGATCACCACACAGGTGAACCCGCGTGTGATCAGCGGGAAGATCACACGCCAGTGCCGGCGGCCACCGTAGGGGAAGAGCGCGAACTCGGTGATGATGAGGTTACCGGTGAGGCCGGCCAGGTTGTCCGGCTCGCGCCCGGGCAGCGCGGTCACCGTGCCGCCGTTGGGCAGGGTCATGCTGCGCGCCGTGTAGCGGAAGGCGTTGCCCAGTTCATCGAACCCAACGAGGTGTTCTTCTTTGACGATGATCTCGCCGATGCGGTCCTTGTAGTATTCGGCCCAGAACTTGCACTTGTCGAACGTGGCGTCGGCCTGGCGTTGGGTCAGCGAGACGATGAACCACGGCTGACCGGTCTCCATCGCGTGGAGGACGGCTTTGCCCGCAGCGCAGAAGTCCTTGCCCTTCTGGCGGTGCCAGCGCACCACCTGCACGCGGGAGTCGTCGGCGAAGAACCGGCGCTGCGCGGGGTCGAGGGTGATCCGGGATGACTTGGCTTGCGCAACCATCAGGTCTGCACCCCCATGAGTTCATCGCGGATTTGGGCGAACACGGACGGGTCGATCGACTGCCCGCGTTGGACGCGGTTCGACAGCCCGTCAACGGTCGCTCCAAGCGCCTTTAAGCGTTCTTCGATCTTCGCGTCCTTGCGTTCCTGTTCACGTTTGATGCGCTCGACCTCCGCTTCCAGCTTCGCCGCCCGGTCCTCCGCCTGCCTGCGTGCCAGGTCCAGCTTGGCGCGGTCGTTCGCGGCGCTGTCGGCGTTCTCTACGAGCTTGAGGTACATCCCGATCCGCTTGGTATCCAGCTCGCCGGCGTCGTGGGTCATCACCTCCTGGGCGACCAGCAGCCGTGTCTGGTCCCGGATCAATTCGACCAGGTCGTCGCTTTCCTGTTCGGTGCCGCCGGCGCGACGCAGCAGGACGAGCTTGTTGGCCCAGCCGGCCCAGACGGTCTTGTACTTCTCGCGGTACCGCTGCGCAAAGCGGTAGACGCTGGACCGCTTGAGGTCGTGGCCCTTGCCCTTGAGCCAGGTGACCGCCGCGACGTGGATCTCTTCGCCCGGCTCCGTGAGCCGACGGCCCAGCTCGTTAAGCACCGGGCGCGACAGCTTCATCACGCTGGATGTGTAGCCCTCGGCGACCAGCTCCGCGATCGCCTGCACGGCGATATCTTCCGCAGGCGGCATGGTCAGGTGGTTCGTGTTGTGTGTGGCGTCCGTGCCCAATGTTTTCTCTGCGTCCTCTGGGGTGAAACTTTTAAGTTATTTCGCGGTTTACCCTTCCGGGTTCTCTGCGGCCTGCGCCGCCCGCCATCCGTCGGCCCACAGCTCGTGGTTTTCGTCGCCCTCGGTGTACGGGTTGGCCGTTTCGCATTGGCCGGCGAGGTAGGCGTCGTACCCGTCAACAAAGGCGTCGCGTGGTCCGCTCACTTGGCGATCCTCCCGTCACCGACCAGCGCGTCGTGCGGTTCGGTGCGGTTGATAAAACCGCTGCCCTTGCCGGTGAGTTTGTAGGTCAGGTGGTTGAGCCCGTAGGGCTGGCTCTCGTCTTCGCGGTTGTCCTGGACCTCGATGTATTCCGCGAGGACCAGGTCGGTGAGCAGGCCCCGGGCGTGCGAGTCGTCGTCGGGCGTGTAGTCCTGGCCGCAGTAGCCCATCGCCTCGACCACGCCACGCCCGGTGATCCAGCCTCCGTGGCTGTTGGAGCGTGAGCCGTGGATAACGGTGAGCATCTGCCAGCGGATGCGTGCCTCGCGTTGACGCCGGGCGGATTGTTTTTGGTGGTAGTTCACGCGGCCCCCTGTATCTGCGCGACCCGGTTCGCGAGCTTGTCGTGTTTATCCTCAACGCGTTGCAGATCGGCCTTGGTGGCCACACTTTCGATGACATCGCGGCGTAGCTGGTTGATGGCGGTCAGCGTTTTAAGCTCGTCATCATGGTCACGTTCTCGCAGCTCGCCCAGCAGCTTGTCACCGGATTTGAGCCGGTTCTCGGCCTGCTGGAGTTGCTGGCCGAGCAGTCGGATCTCGCCCACGAGTTCCTGGCGGACGACTTCGACTTTCTGGTCGATCAGCTGGTCCGCGTAGGACTTGACCTCTGCCTTCAAGCCGCTGACCGTCGAGGTGGCCTGCCGCACATAGAGCAGCGCGATCGCCAGGACGACGTTGAAGCCGAGGTTGACGACGAACAGCGAAATATTCCAGATATCACTGAGCGCCAGTGTGGTCGTCAGGATTCCGGGGGCTGTGTTCATTGTGTCGCGTCCGTGCGGGGGGCCGGGGGTGTTTGTTGCGTGAGTGTTTGCTGCGTGCGCCTGCCCCGGAAGGCCTTGGTTAAAAACCCGGTGGGCCCCCTCCCCCCCGGGGGTGGTCACCCACCGGATTTGTTCAGGGGTGGGTTAGGTGCCGCTGGTGGTCATCGCCTTGAGTGCCTTGACCCTCGCCGGCTGGGCGCGTCGCACCACCTCAACCATGTCGCGGGCCTCGGTGGACATCCGCGATCGCAGGCTGGCCTGGGTGGCGTCGTCCGCGAAATCGACCGTGCCATCGCTGCCCTTCTCATATTCGATGGCGGTGATGACGGACGCCGCCGCATCGCGGGTCTTGTCCGCGAGATCGCGGGTGCGGGCCAGGCTGTCGTCGAGGTACTTGACCTGGTCGGTGGCGACATTGGTTTCCTTCTTCGCCTCATCGGCCTTGCGTTTCTGCAGGTAGGTGAGGATGCCGCCCAAGACAGTCGATCCGGCCAGGACGTAGACGCCGTAGGGCTGGGGCACCTTGGTGGCGATGTACCGCCCGCCGATGGTGACGGCCTGCGCCGTGTTGCCCGCCAGTGCGGCGGAGATCGCGGCGTTGTTCTGCTCAAGGAACCCGTCGAGCTCGTCGGCGGTGGCCTTGGTTTTTTCAATCAACCCGGCGACCCGGTCCCGCGCCTCGACCGCCGCCAGTTTTTCGGGCCCGTCGGGGGTGGCGGCGATCTGGCCGTCGAGTTCTGTGAGCAGCGTTTCGGCACCGTCGAGCTTGGTGTTGGCCTCGTCCAACGCGGTTTGGATCTCGGCGTTCGCGGCGCGGTACTGCTCGATTTGTTCGTCGCTGCAGCCGGCCGCGATCGCAATGAACGCGACGAGGGCAAGCAGCAGGACGCCCCCCACGGCCTTTAGAATCCCAGGCCCCGCCGGCCCGGAGGCGAGAGTCGATCGGTGTGCGTGTTGTTGTGTTCTTGAGTTCATGGTTTGTGTCTCCTTCGTGGTGTGTGTGTCGTGGTCGCCTCGGCGGCGGGCCTTTGTTCCAGAGTTCCGTTAGTTTTTTTGGGCTTCAAGCAGGGCGTCGAGTACAGCCTGATCGCAATCCACCCGGAACTTGATCGCGTCGAGTTCCGTCTGGGTCTCGGTCTTGATCTGTTCGACGCGTTTGTGTGCTTTCTCGATGCGTAGCCGCCGAGTCTTGATCTCGCGTTCGATCGGTGTGAGTTTTTTTGCCATGTTTATCTCGCGTTCTCCGCGTCATCGCGGTGGGTGTGTTTGTTTTTGACTGCCCGGTTCTTGAGTGATGCCGGCGTGAACCGCAGCACCAGGTAGCGTGTGCCGCAGCCGGACCGTCGCACGCGTGTGACGGTGACGGTGGTGCGTGCAACGCGGCGCAGATCCACGCCGATCAGGTTCAGTTCGCGTGTGATGAGGCAGGAGGTGTTGAACCCGTGGGGGTCCAGCGGCACGGTGCCGCGCGTGAGCCCCCCGCCCCCGGCCAGGGCGAACAGGCCGATGTGTCGTCGCTGCGCGTGAATGGCGACCAGGGCGTTGCCGTTCAGGCCCGCCCAGTTCGCGTCGGCATTAGCCAGGTGGACCCGGCCTTCGGATTCCACCAGGGCTGAGCCCGGCGGGATGAGTGTGGGGATAGGTGTGGCCCCCGGTGCCCCCGATCGACGCGTTGATCCGCGTGTGCCGGCCTGCGCAGCGCGTGTCCTAGGGCGCGACGACCGGGGGCCCGTCTCTGGGGTGGTGTTCGCAGTTGGTTTAGATATGGGACTTGAGGCTTGGGCCTCGGGTCCGGGGTTGAGGGGCGCAGCCCCCACGCTCGCCGCGCAGGCGACCGGGCTATGAGATTGTGCTGAGTCTAAACTTGCCATCCGTGGCGCTCGCATCCTTGCCGCCATGCAAAAAATGCACAGCTTTGGGTGCGAAACACCTTTGGACGCGGCGCGGAGAGCCCCTGATTGGGCCGGTGCGCTTGTTTAACGTGCAATGTGAGTTTGCCGGCTCAAGGCCGACGCGGCGCTACCACACGCCGCTGGGTTGTGGGGATAGCATGCGCCGAGAATTTCAGCTTGTCAACCCCTAATCTGAAAAATATTATGAACGGTCGCCTTCGCGGCGGGCGGGTATGATAGTGGCCATGAAAACCCCGGGCCCCATATTGGCAACGCAACTGGTAGTTCAGAGGTGTCCCCACTGCAACGTGGACCAGCCATCCATAATACTGCTGGGTGGCCACATGGATACCAATAATCACACTAACACCAAGAAGAGAACCTGGGCGATTTACAGATGTAATCGATGCGGGGGGTGCGTTCTCTGTTGCTCTATTAGCGGTGTTGGACATGTGATCACGGAGATGTATCCCAAGCCAGATACCGTGAGTGACTCGATCCCACCGAACGCCCGCCAATTTCTCGAAGACGCCATCATGTCTCGGGCCGCCAGGTCCGCATCAATCATGTCGGCGAACTCGTCGATCGACGCGATGCTGAAGCATAAAAAATACACGGACGGGCACCTCTATCCCAGAATTGAGCAGGCCGCCAAAGAGCATGTCATCACGCAAGCAATGGCGGAATGGGCGCACGATGTCAGGATGATCGCTAATGACATGCGGCACGCCGACGTGGATGCGCCTGCACCTACGGATGAAGACGTTGACGGGTGCATCGAGTTTGCGAAAGCACTCGCCGAGTACCTATTTGTGCTGCCAGAGCGTGTAAGACGAAGCCGGTCCACTAAGTCCAGCGAAGCTACCCCCCAACCCTAGTCCCTCTATGGGGTTCCCGAACCGAGGCGCATAAGCGAGCGTATCAAGATTACAACAGCCACCCCCAAGCCGTGGTATAGCCCGTTCGCAGCGGCACAACCCCTAGAGGCGGCTGATTCCCACCCCGGAGGGGTCCGGTAATCTCGGTCTGCCAAATTGGCCTGTTGTGTTAATTCTCGATATCCGATCTATGCAAAGGGCCACCCGTGGACTATGCTATCTAGGATGAGTGTGCTTGCCATGCCATTAGAAGAAGAAATCGCTTACTTCAACGACCACCGGGACAATTGGATTGCTGGTGGTCACGAAGGGCAGTGGTGTGTTGTCTTGGGGGACAACTTGCTAGGGTTTTTTGGTGATATGCCGGAAGCCTATGCCGCCGGTGCTCAAGCCCACGGAGACGGCGTGAGTTTCCTGGTCAAGCAGGTGCTGCCAGAAGATCCGGTGGCCACCATTCAGCGTGTATACTGGCCACTAGATGAGCAAGCGCCGATCCAATAAAGCAGCCCGCGACCGTAAGGGCAAAGCGAAAGCACACAAGAGCAAGGAACAGCGGAAAGCCAAGCAGCACGCTGTGATGCGCGGCCCAATAGAAAACAATGCATGCACTCTGAAGCTCAAGATCGGGCATCCGGATAGTTCCCTGCTTAATGAGTTTTCACCTATCGAAGCAATCATAGACACCGGGGCCACCAACTCGGCGATTAGCAAGGAAATTGCAGACAAACTTAAACTCCCCGTCGTAGATACGATAGGCGTCAGGGGTGTTCATGGTGTCAGGCCCGCGCCGGTGGTTATTGTGAAGATCGTGGTGGAAGACAAAGGCTTGGCTGTGGCTAGAACTATCACGGCTACAGTTCAAGACCAGTTGCCCGACAATATGCTTTTTGGGATGGACGCCATGAAGGGAGGCGTTCTTAAGGTCGATACCAACAGAGGCACCTGGGAGTGGCGATTAACAGGGCTTTAAATCGCTTCGCATTATTGTGATCTCCCGACCTGTTTCACCGCACGTCATACCCGTCTCTACCCCCCAATCACTCCCTATTTGCGTCAGACTTATCATCCTCCACGCGGTCTAACACACGCTTGGCCACCTGGGCTTCCTCGTACATTGCTGCAGCTTCTTCAAGGGTGCCATAGTTTCGATATGTATATGCCAGATAAGAAGCGATGGTCCCAACTCTCGGCACGACAGGATCGCCTTCTTTGAACCGGTCCCGCACGAACCGGTATTCTTGCTCTAGAAATCTACGGCCACGATCTTTCCTAAAATCAAAGGCGACGCGCGCTAGCTCCGTCGAATCTGTTGGTATCAGCAATGAAAGGTACGCCATTTCCTCGGCGTATGAAGGGACATCCTCCACCACGGCGTAGGACTCACACGCTCTTTTTGCGATAGCTAACACCGAGGTCCACTCCGCGTCCGGCAGCACATAGCGGACACGGATATAGGCATCCGCCCGCTCGCCCTGGCTGGCGGGGCATTCGATTGCCGACATGGCTTCCCGGACCTCTTTGATTCGATCCGCGTCTTGGGTGATCGCCAGCCCGCGCGGGTACATCAGCACCCAATCCTCGTACTCTTGGGTCCGTTCCGCCACCGCTTCCGGGGGAGAAAAAAAATCTGCATACCCAACCCCGATACCCGCGACAAACGCCATCGAAACCAGTAGACTTGTTCGTGTCATGTTAGCCCTTTCCGGAGTTCAATGATGCACATCCGAGTCGGCACCTTTCGTTACGAGATCATCGCGCGCAGCGGCAAGCTGACCAACGATCGGGGCGAGCCGTGCATGGGCCTGGCCTGGCCGGACCTGGGCCGCGTGGAGTTCTCGATGGCGTGCAAGCCCAGCAAGCGGTGGGGCGTGGTGTGGCACGAGATCCTGCACCTGGCGAAGGCGGACCTGGACATCCACGACAAGCGGAGTATGAGCGAGGAGGCGGTGTGCAACCTGATCGGGCTGGTGATGGCGCTGATGGACCCGATCGACATCATGCGGCTGCACGTCTATGTCATGCAGGGCATCGACGCCCCGGCGGTGATGGTGATGCCGAACCTGAATAACCCGGTCCCCGTCTTCCACTTCACCCCTCCCCCGGCTTAGACCGCTTGGAGCTACCCGGCCGCGTGGGGGTCGACTTCTGCCCCTTACCTTTCTTCGCGGCTTGGCGAGGCACAACGATCGCTTGATACGGCCCTGGGTCGTGCCGCGACATCAACATCTTTTCTCGTGTTTCAGCGTCCTGCTGTATGAAGTGCGCGACGAGGGACTCGATCACCTGTTTCTCTATGAGCCGCCGTTCGGCGCAGAACCCCTCGAAGGCAGCGGCCAGATCGTCACCGAACTCGAAAGTTTTTCTTTTCATCTAAACCCATGATCTGTTGTGGTTTGCATTAGGTCAATTCAGTAATACACAGGAATATTCATGTATCGCTGTTGACTGCGACGATCTTCAGGTTAAGCTGGGTTTAATCATGGCGATCTCATTCAACAACACCGAACTCGAATCACGCCTACAGCGGCTTGGCAAGATGCAACCCGTGCCGGTGTCCAAGCACGCGATGCTCCGGGAGATCGTCCGCGAAGCAACCAAAGACCTCCGCCGCCCAAACGCCTGGCGTAGGCCCGTCCCCCGAAACAAGGGGGCGGCTTGACTCGCTACCACACCCCGCCGCCTCGTTGGCGTCGGGCGTGCAATGTGCCCGCGAAGCACCTTTGGCCTAACGGGCCAACGCGGGCCTTGAGGCTTAACGGCCTCACCATCCCCCGGAAGGGGTCGGGTCCGGCGAGAGCCGAGCCCGGCCCTTCGCTTGGAGCGGCGGTGCGTAGCCGTCGATACGCACGCGGCGGTGTCCACACCACCGCGTGCCTTGGACCCTGCACCGGGAAGAGGGCGTGACCCACAGACGCCCTCTTCTTCTCCCCACGGTGACGGCCGCTTGACCGCGATCGTCACCCTTAAACACGGCAACGGATGCTGTGTGTTTCATGCCCGGAGGTTAACACCCGCCGGGTTCGCACGGAGGCGACATGTTGGATGGGACTCTTCAGTATGAGGACACACCGATGAGCGCCGACGTGCTTCAGAAACTCATCCAGGGCGGGGCGCTCACGGTCGATGATCTGGCCGACCTGATGAACATCCAATCCCACAGCGCCTACCCGTACCTCTCCGAACGCGAGATGCGGTACAGCCACCTCCGCACGCTGTGCCGCCGGTCATCGGACGCAAGGATTCCCGGTGCCTTCTACGGCGACCTGATGGCCGGCACGGGCTGGGCCGCTGTCTATATAGAAGCCGACCTGGATCTCGACGGCGACGGGGATGTGGATACCGACGACGTGCTGGCAGCGGGGATCGAATCGCTGTGTGCATTAACCGCGTACCTGCGGAAGGTGCAGAGCGGCAAAGACACCGGCAAGCAGACCCTGTCAGATCTCAAGCAGCGCGTGCTCCAGGGCATCGTCACCAGCGAACGCGCTGCCGCACACATTGAAGCGCACAAGCCCAAGCGGCGCAGGTGCCGCCGGCCATTAGCCTCGGGGGTCGTGTGATGTTTGAGAGATCATCCGATATGTACGACCACGTCAATGCGATGGTGCAGCTCGGGCTTCAATTGCGCAAGGAGATGGAGTCTAGCCGGACGAAACACGCCCGCCCCGATTGCATGCTGTTGTGCAAGGCGTCCATCCGGCATGCCAACAATCTCCACGCCCTCATCTCCGCGACCGCCGGCGAGCGACTCCCCTTGGACGCCCCCCTCACTAACAACCCCGCCGCCACTAGCGGCACCCCCGTCGCTGGCTTTGACCTGGCCCACCCAGACGTCCCACCCACATTCAGGTTCACGGGTCGAGGTGACGCATGACCAGTGACACTCGGCAGGCCGTCGCCGTTACGCGGGTCGATCGCGACAAGCCATTCATGGCGGTTGTGTTGAGTCCGTTCACCGGTGTCGTGCAGCACATGGGTGAGACGTGGCAGCAGTTCATCGGCGTGGACGCGGCGAGGCACACCCGCGAAACCACCAACAATCTTAACCGTGCCTACGAGCTGGGCCGACGATCACCGCACCGCGAGGGGGTGGGCGCATGAACAAACGACAACCCCCCAAGGCCCGTCACAGTGAGCCGTTCTGGACGGCACCACGCCGCAAGGCGCAGCGCCGACGTGTCTCGCCCCTGGACGCTGCGTGTCAGGCGGCGAGACGAAGCGCTATCGCGCTGGGTGAATGCCCGCACATCCGACCGCTGCTGGCCAGCCACCGCACGCAGACGATCTGGCCGTGTCAAGGCACCGTGATATTGAGGGTCCGTCCACCGGGGATCGACCGCCTGCTGAAGTTGATTTTTATCAAGGAAGGATCGCCGTGCTGCAACTAACGAAACCCGCCAAAGGCCACGCCGCCGTTAAGCCCACCCGCCACGGGCACAACTTCACCGCCAAGCGTCACCGTGGCAAGCCGCGTGTTGCGCCGCTGGCGACGGTGGATCGTTTGGAGAGTACCGCGCCGCCATCGACCGAGCGTGTCTGGTGTCCCCGGTGCGACAAGTGCCACGCGGTGGCGGTGGATTACGAATACATCAACAACCCCGCCGGTGTGCGCACCTACGTCAACCGCGTCGGCTACTGCGACGGGTGCGAAATGATTTACTGGTGGCAGCAGGCCTGCAACGCCACCGGCCAGCCGATGGGCAGATTCATTAAGGGATCGCTTGTGACCAACGACAAGGCCAGCTCGGTCGAGAAGGTGCTGCGTGTGTACCCGCAACTGCGAGGCATTGAGCACGAACACCCGCACTATTGATCCAACCCATGCACACACTGTTAATCACCTATCAATGGGGCATGTACGGCGGGCTGCTGGCAATCACCGCCGCGTGTGTGATTGTTCCGTTCCTCAAGGATGCGCACGACGAGGCGATGCGTGAAAAACACCAGGCCTCACGCCGCACCGCAACCACGATCCGATACCTCCGCCCGACCCGACCCCGTAACCCAATCACCTAATGACCGCCCTCACCCTCACATCCTCGCAGCCGGCAGCAGAACCCGGATACCGCCCGGCGGTGGACTGGTCGCAGTGGATACTGGCGGACGATGCTGCGGAGCTGTTAGATAAGAACGCCGGGACGATCCGACGCAAGTGCAACGCACTGCAAGTCCGTGGGCTGGCGATGCGGTGCCAGCCGCCGGAGGGCGGCAATGCACGCTGGTACATCCTGCGCAAGTACGACGCCAAACTCGGCACCGGGCCCCTGGCCCACAGCTACCAGAAATCGAAGCTGTCTGACCTGGAGAAGCACTACACCGACAAGCAACGCCGGCACATGCACCAGCGTGCCGCGTGTGTGGCGGCGTTCCGCGAGGCGCAGCAGACCTGGCCCGGCCTGCAGAAAGACTGGATGGCGAAGCTGCTCGACGGGCTCGTCGGCAGGTACCCGGAACTAAAGATATCGCGCACGCGCCTGGCCGCGTGGGCGAAGGTCTACCGCGACGAGCGCGACGCGGAGAAGCTGATCGATCGGCGGGGCGGCGACTTCAAGAGCTGCGGGCACAAGGACGCCTGGCGTTTCTTCTCCGAGCTGTACCTGGACGACCGCGAGCCGGCGTTGCTGGACAGCCACCGCCGGGCCCGGATCTTCGCCGAGTCGCGCGGCATTACCTGGTGCAGCGTCGACAGCTGCCGGCGGCAGTTGGATGACCGGATCACCCCCGAGGCCCAGGTGTTTCACCGCCAGCCCGCGAAGTGGCGGCAGACCCTGCGGCCCACGATCTCACTGGACCCCGAGTCTTACGGTGCCGGCGACTGCTGGGTCGGTGACCACGCGCAGCTGGACTTTATGTGCCGGTTCGGCAAGTCGCTGGTGCGGCCGTGGGTCACGGCGTGGATGGACTGGCGGACCCGCAAGGTTGTAGGCCTGGTGCTTAGCACCTCGCCGAACAGTTCGACGATCCTGGCGGCGCTGCACGCGGGCCTGGCTGATCCGAAGAATATGGGCGGGCCACGACTGGTGTGGATCGATAACGGGCGCGACTACGACGCATGGATGTTCCACGGGCAGACCAAGCGACAGCGATTCGCCGCACGCGGCAAGCGTGACTGTGCCCGCGTCGAATACGACGAGGCGCAGGCCCAGGGCATCTACCACGCGCTGTCGATCGATGCTCACTTCGCCCGGCCGTTCAACGGCAACGGCAAGAGCCGGATCGAGCGTTGGTTCGGCACGGTGCATGGCCAATTCGACAAGTCCTACAAGACCTACTGCGGCCGATCCGTCACCGCCAAGCCCGAGGGCCTCAAGGCGGCGTTGAACAACCCCGCGTGTGTGCCCGACTACCAACAGGTTTATAAAGACCTGCGTGACTACGTCGCGGCGTACAACGCCCGCACCGTCCACGCGGTCGACGACCTGTTGGACCCGGCAACCGCCAAGAAGCTCTCCCCCGACCAGGCGATGGCGAAGTGGCGCACGACACGCCGCGTGCTGGCGGACCCCGACGCGTTGAACCTGCTGATGCAGCACTGGGAGAAGCCACCCAATGGCAAACCGCTGCGCGTAGGGGCCAACGGCATCACGATCCGGCCGCTAGGCAAGCCGATGACCTACGGCGGCACCAACACGGCCCTGTCCGCGTTCAAGGCGCTCAAGGCCAAGGACCGGCCGCCGATGAACGTCAGCTACGACCCGGCGGACCTCAGCCGCGTGCGAGTGTTCGATGCGCAGTGGCAGTTCATCACCGAGGCGAAGCTCAACGATTACGGCGGCGGCGAGATCAGCCAGCAGCGGCTCAAGGCGATGCTCAAAGACCAGCGAGAGTACGCCAAGAGCCTCAAGTTTGTGAAGGACCATGACGAGCTGGCATATCTAAAAGCGTCCGAAGTTCTGGAATTCGCCGAACCCGATCACGATGGACCGCCGAGCAGCGACCCGACACCACAGCTGGATGTAAAGCTCATTCAAACGCCGGTTGATGGGGCCGCGAAGGACATTCGACAGGACCAGTACAGGCAGGCTGCGGGCGGAGAATTTGCCGCCACAGGTCAGGCCCCTCCACCCGCCCGTCGCGACGACGATGGCCCGTTTGCGATCCCCGACACGCTGGAGTTCTTGGGCGGCATGGACCTGTCCACCGGCAACGACGACGACGATGACGTGCCGGCAGACCCGTGGACTATGGGCGGCATCGATCAAGCAGAAGATGATGACGACGGCGACGACCCGTTAGTGGCGTTGGGCGTTCATGACGAAACAGACCACGACGATGACCCGGCCTACCCGAGCGGCTTCTTTGGCGACGGGGGGGCTGGCTGATGGATGGCAAAGGCACAAGAGACTTCTTTAACAGCTTCGATGCGGACGCACGCCGTCTGCGAACAGCAAGGATGCTACCCATGCAAGGCAAGCTCAAGGACGAGCACCACGCCGAGGTGCGACAGACATTTGTAGATTACATCAAGATCAACAATATCTCCATGAAATCCGCCGCCGGTCAGATCGGCCGCACGGAGAGCGTGGTGTCCCAGTGGCTCGGCGGCAAGTACCGGGGCGACAATGACAAAACCACCAGGTTTATCAACGATTGGCTCGAGCGTGATGCCCGCATACGCGCCACCGAGAGCGCGGGCACCTACGTCAAGTCCTGGGTGGCCGAGGCGATGAAGAAAACGATCGACGCGACCTGCGAGATGCAGCGGATGCTGGCGTTGGTCTCGTCGTCGGGCAGCGGCAAGACGATGGTGATCCGTGCCTGCGCCGAGCAGAGGCAGGGCTTCTATGTTTATGTGGACGAAAATTTCACAGTCAACGAGTTCCTCCACGCCGTCTATATGGCCGTGATCGGTGTGCCCAAAAAAGCCAACAACGCCGCGATGAAGCGGAACCTGGTCGCACGCCTGCGCGGCACGCGGCGTCCGCTCTTTATCGACGAGGCACACACGCTATCGCGGCATTGTTTTGCGATCATCCGATCGCTACACGACCAGGCGGGCATCCCGATCATTATGACGGGCACCGAAAAGATCATCGAGAAGATCGACGACCGGGCCAACGGCAACGGGCAGTTCTTCCGGCGGTGCCGGACGTTTGATGTACGCGACCACATCACCAACGTCGAGAACCCCGGGTCGCCGAAGGTCGGGCGCACGCTCTACACGATCGAGGAGGTGCGGCAGTTCCTGGCCGTCCGACCCGTCAGGTTCGACGCGGGCGCGGTTGAGTTGATCTACGGCATCGCCTGCCTGCCCGGTTGGGGCTGCCTTGGTACGGTCCATGAGCTGGTTGATTGGTGCCGCCGCAAGTACCCCAAGCAAACCGTAACGCGTAAGCAGGTGATCGGCGTGCTCTCTTTATTCTTCGGTAGCAACAGCCGGCACCTGGTCAAACTCTCCAAACGACACGTCGAGGTCCACCCCATCGCCAAGACCGCCTAACCCACCCCGGCCCTGGGCCCGCCGCCGAGGCGCACGCAACAAACACTCACGCACGGACGCGAACACAATGGCCTGGACCAACGCACAAAAATCACTCTTCGCCCAGGCATGCAAGACGATCGGTTACGGCCAGGAGCAGCGGCACATGGTGTTGTCGAGCTTCCGCAACGCGACCAGTGCCAGTACCGACCACCCGACCAGCACGAGTAAGCGATTGAACAACGCCGACTTCGAGCACGCGATGGCGATCGTGGAGAACGCCAGCGGCGGGCATATCAAGGTGAAGTGGACCGTGTCCGGCAAGTTGCGATTTGGCGCGTTGCATTTCGCACGCAAGGCCGACGACGACCTGGCGAGGATGCGCCGCTTGGCCGGTGCGATCGTGGCCCAGCTCGAGGCGTCCGGCAACCTCGAACCCAACGGCGTGGGCCTGGCCGGGTGGATTGAAAAACGAATAACCCGGGGCCGCACCAACCGGATCGACCAGCTTACTTACAAAGAGATGCATGCCCTAATTAACAGTCTCCGGTCTTACTCAAACGACCACGGCGTGAAGCTGGATAAATAAAGGATACAGACCATGTCAATCACATCAGGACGCCTAACCTTCTGCCGCTTCGCCGTGACCGGCGACGCCCCAACTACCGTCGATGACACGGCGTTATCGATTCTCAAAGAGTACGCCTTTTTGGAAACCCAGATCGGCGCACCCGACGAGGTCGAGGCCGGGTTTGTCACCGGCGAACACCTCCTGGATACCCGGTTCTCCTACGAGAAAAACGGCTACGGCGACGCGATGTTGTTCGCCGTGCGGATAGATACGCACAAGGTGCCGCCGGACCTCAAGCAGGCCTACCGCAAGATCAACGAGCAGGCGGCGGCGGGCGGGAACCCCTCGGGCTTCGCAAGCAAGGCGGATAAGCGAGATGCCCACGAAGCGGCGGAACGCACACTCCGCGACGAGCTGGCCGCCGGTAAATTCCGTCGATCGAAGATGGTCCAGGTGCTATGGGATCTGCAGGCTAAGGAAATCTACTGCGCGACGACGAGCTACGCTGTGTTGGAGCAGGTGGCGAAGCTGTTTAAGTCGGCGTTCGCGGTGAATCTTGATTACCAAAGTGCCGGCACCTCTGCGGGGCGCATTCTTCGGGGCCAGGGCAGGGGGAGAGATTACGAAGACCTCAAGCCCGCCCCGTTTACATCGCCGCCCGCAGGTGCCACCCAGGACCACGAGGACGCCGATGGCGCACGCGACATGAAGACCCCGCTGGTTCCCTGGGTGACGAAGTCGGTGGACCTGAAAGACTTCCTGGGCAACGAGTTTTTGATCTGGATCTGGTGGATATGCGAAACGAATGATGGCGCGGTGGAAGGGGTCGATGAGGATATCTTCATCGCGATCGATAAGGCCCTGGATATGGATTGTGCCTGGGACGTTGATGGCAAACAGACCCTCCGGGGTGGAGCCCCGACGAAGATGGCCGAGGCGGGCGATGCGCTACGCCTGGGCAAGTGGCCGCGTAAGGCCGGACTGATCCTTTCCGACGGCCTGCATCAGTGGGAGATGACGCTCCAGGGTGACCAATGGCAGGTAGCGGCGGCGTTGCTGCCTCCATATGAAGACGCCGCCGGGCCGCGAGAGTTGATCGAGCATCGGATCGATATGACGCGGAGGTTGGTCGTCGCGATCGACATCTTGTACGGCTGGTTTTTAACGTCACGCGTCGTGGCGAATTGGCCGGCCACGCGGTTGGATATTACGCGGTGGATCAATAAACGGAAATAGCGGGCCCCATGCTCTGGATCAAGTTAAAACCCGAAGAGTCGATCGACGTCCAGGACGTTGAGGGCAACCACCTGGGCGTGGTAACTGCGGAGCAACGCGGCGGCAGCGTGCGGATCAGTTTCGACGGTCTCAAGCAACTGGTGTTTAAACGCCGGGCTGAAACAAGAGCGAATCGGGTGTGTGAGGAAGGGATCGGCGGGCGATGAAAAAACACGCGTCACCCCGGCTGCTCGCAAGAGCAACGACGGAGCCCGGACGGGCCGAACAAGGTGGCCGGCGATCCCTTTCCCGCACACTCGGTGTTGCTGAAGTGAAACCTCCAAAGCTGAACGACTGATAGGAACGAATCGCATGTCCAGAGCGTATGCAGAAAACACCCGTGTCCCCGAGTCTAAAAGCCGATCCGAGATCGAGGACATGCTCCGCAGGCACGGCTGCGACCGTATCGGAATCGTCACGGAGGCTACCGGGGTGTGGTTTGCGTTCACCAACGAGGGCCGCAGCTACCGGATGGGGATCGAGTTGCCGATTGAGGGCTCCCCCAAGGACGCCCAGGCTCGTCGGCAGAAGCTCCGCGTCTTGGGCCTCTACATCAAGGCACGACTCCACGCCGTCCGCGACGGGATCAAGAATTTCGAGCAGGAGTTTATGCCCGAGGTCGTGATGCAGGGGGGGCAAACGATGCTTGAGTGCTACGTCCAACAGCTACCGGAGCTTCAAGGCCGGATGCCCAGCCAACTGATGCTCCCGCCACCACCAACGCGCTGACACGCACGCCCGGGGAAACTGACAGAGAGGACACCATGAAAAAATCAGAACTCATTGCCAAGCTAAACGAGATCGAGGGCGACCCGGATGTGATGCTCTCAATTGATCCAGAAGGCAACGGATTTAGCTCCGCCGCAGAGGTTGAATTGTCGGGCAGCGTGGATGGCGAGCCGTGCCACCCTGACGACGCAGACCCTGCCGCCGAAAAGATAATTGTTATCTGGCCGTGACGAGGGACGCACGCAGCCTCCAAAGCTGATCGACAGTAAACACGCCCTAACAGGGCAGAAACGAGACCCACATGGAACTGATGCCAGAGACAGAAAAGATGATGAGCGACATCAAAGACGCAGGCACGGACCTGAAAGATGCCTATGTATACAACCGGGTCGCTGGGATCATCGAACGTCTTAATTCCCAACTAAAAGCCGCAAAGATGACGTTGGCGGGCACGATGCCGGCCGAGTGACGCTCGCAGCTTTCAAGGCTGACGTTCAAAGGAAGGATATGTAGTGACGGTTGATACACCGGAAAACCTAGCAACATCGCTCTTGCCCATGCTTTACAAGACGGCTGTGAAGGCGGGCACGCTGGCCTTTGGGCACCTCGTTAACCTTGAGCACGAAGAAGCCAAGGAGTGCATGGGCATGTATTTAGATTGTTGCTGGTGGATGGTGAGGATTGGCGCGGCCGCGAGTTTTGAGGACGCAGAGATGGTATTGGCCGCGAAGTTCCCCGACGGATTCCATGATTTTGTTCACCGAGAATTATCCGATGACCCGGCTGATAGAGAATATCGAATAGGCAGGGCCAAGGGCACTGTTTCGAACGCTTAACTCGCAGCTTACCGAACTGCACGACACACACGCGACCGAAGGACCGGCCGCAGAACCACGGGAAGGAACCCGACGCATGGCCCGATGGGCAAAGCAACTCGACGAACTGATCGCCGGCAAACGCCGGCACTTGCTCATCCAGGGCGACTGCCTGGACGCTGGACGCCACATGCCCGACGGCTTCGTGGATAGCTGCGTGACCGACGTGCCCTACGGGATGTCGTACCAGGGCAAGAATAATAAACACGCACCGATCGCCAACGACAAACGCCCGTTTATCTGGTTCCTGAATGACGCATACCGGATGCTTAAAGACCCGGGTGCCCTGGCGAGCTTCTGCCAGTGGAAGGGCCAACAGGACTTTCAGACCGCGATCCGTCTGGCCGGGTTCGATGTGCGATCGCACGTCATCTGGGACCGGCTCAACGGCGGCATGGGCGCGACCCACTGCACCTTCGCACCACGCCACGACATCGTGTGGTTCGCCACCAAGGGGCGGTTCCGCTTCCCCAACGGCCGCCCCGACTCGGTCCTGCCCCACGCCAATGTTCCGACCCAGCGCCGCGTACACAGCACGCAGAAGCCGCACAGCCTGATGGCCCAGCTGGTCACGAAGGTCACGCCCAAAGGCGGCATCGTGTGGGACCCCTGCATGGGTTCGGGCAGCACCGGCGAAGCCGCGATCGCGGCGGGCTACCGTTTCATCGGAGCCGAACTGGACCCCGGCAACTTCGCCGCCGCCAAGCGGCGGATCGAGGCCGCGCTTAAAGGCGGTGCCTGTGGCGACGTCAAGGCGAAGCGTTGCTCCCCGGTCTTCTTCACCCCATGCCGGAGGGCCGTCGCATGACCGAAGAGCAGGCCATCCCGATCGAGACCCACCGCCTCGGTGACGCCGACGCCCAGGGCGTGCAACGCCAGGCGGGCTGCATCGTGTCCGAGATCACAGGCAAGCCGCCGGCGATCCAGCCGGTGGTGGTCTGTGAGTTTATCGAAGCCTGCCGCGTCGCCTCTGACCTGGCCAGGCGTCACCCCGGCCACACCTTCGCCGTCTTCAAGCCCGCCGTGACCTACAGCCTTGAGGCCGTGGCACCACCGCCGGTTGTGGAGGAGTCAGCATGACCCGATCCCCAGACGAATCTACGCGCGAGGACCTTATGGTCCTGATCCTGGGTGCCTTGGCGAAACGGCGTGATGCCAGGCGGACGGGCGACCGGCCCAGGCGGATCAGCGCCCTGGTCCTGGCCCGCGCGTTCGGCATCCGACCGCACGCCAGGACCGAGGACAGCCGCAAGCGTGGGGTGCGCACAATCATCAACGCACTGCGCGAAGACGACCACCCCGTGTGCGCGAATGACAAGGGGTACTGGCTGGCCACGGAGCCCAGCGACTGGATCGAGTACAACACCTGGCGACAACGTCAGGGCCTGGCCCACCTCGCCGCCGTGTCCCGATCTAAGCGATCCCCCGAGGCCGCCCAGGCGACAGGCCAGATGTCGATGTTCGGTACCGGCGAGCCGTCCGATAACTTGGCGATGGCTCACTGAACACGCGCGCGGCAGGCGCGCAGCGCGCAGGGATCGTCGGTGTGAAGACGCGATGACCGCCCGTCGAAGCCGTTTCAAATCCCATTTACTGCAAGTGACTTGGCCTGTTCGTAGGCCAGATCCCATTTAGATCGCCGGGCCGGAATTGCCGTAAGTCCATACCCCCACAGCAATCCCGTCCCGTCCCACCCAATCCCACCCAATCCCACTTAGATCACAGTCTCATGGGTAGTAAGCGACTAAAACTTGGGTTTCCGAGGGGGCGTTAACTGGTGCCGAAAGGCCCGGCGGGGTAGCCGGACGAAGTTCAAATGGGAAATATCGGAGCAAATTACGATGTACAACTGGATACACAAACTGAAAATATTGGGAATCTTAATAGTTTCCTTAACGCTATTAAACACTACAAAGACGAAGGCCTGTTCAACCTTTATGCTTCATAACGGAGGCAAACTCATTTTTGGGCATAATTTAAACGAAGGTGATATCGGAATTCCCGGAATTGTTTTTGTGAATAAACGCGGTGTATTTAAAATGGGAAGAAGTCTGAATGAGATGATGTTTAAAGAGGTGACCAAGCCTTCGAAACTTAGCTGGGTTTCTCGTTATGGATCGATTACCTTCAATAATTTTGGTAGAGATTTGCCTGATGGAGGCATGAACGAAACCGGGTTTTTCATAGAAGAGATGAATGAAGACACTGAATATCCACAAGGAGATTCACTTCATAAATTGAGCCAGATGGGTTGGATGCAGTATTTGCTGGATAATTGTTCCACTTTAGACGAAGCTTTTGAGCTGACCAAGGGCATTGAAATTGATGGGTGGACCTGGCACTATTTTTTGGCGGATGCCAGCGGTGATTGCGCAAGTCTTACCTTTGTTGGTGGAAAAATGAAAATCAACCGCGGCAAAAAAATGCCGGTTAAGGCTTTATTTAATACCGCTTACGATCGCGAAATGGAAGTGGCGAAGTATTATAAAAACTTTGGCGGCTCGTATGAAGTAGAACTCGATAATCCTGAAGTGCCTCGTTTTGTGAAAGCGGATTATTTAATTAAGGCTTACGACCCCTCGCAGGATATTGTTGATTATGGATTCTATATGTTGGATAAAATTCAGGTGAATGACAAGCCCGAATGGTCCATCGTTTTTGATCCAATAAAAAAGCAAGTCTTTTTCCGAACCCGTATAAATCCGGCAATCAAACAGCTTTCATTTAATGACATTGATTTCTCTGCTCAATCAGGTCCTTGTTTAATTCAAAATATGGATGTTGAAAAAGGTGGGGATATTAAGGATTTATTACATCCTTATAACGCGGAAGAGATGAGTAAAATGCTATACTCATTCATCGATTTAATTGGAGAGGGTTTCTTTAAAATGGGTGGATTGGAACCCAGTGAATCTATCGCTAATCTTACTAATCATTGGCAACGTGCAGAAGAAGTAGAAAATCAGTCTTTTAAAGGACGTTGGGAAACGAAACCAGAAGATCCGGAAGAAGGAGCCTTGGTCTTAAATTTATCGAGCAATAGGAATGCTGTTTTTGGTGAAATGACGGTCTCTGACGGAAGCATTTACAAAATCGATCACCTCTATATGCACAATGAGAAGATCACACTTACGTACTTAACCAAATCCGGTCGGATGTTGGAACTTCAGGGTGTGATTAAAGGCGATCAACTAAAGGCCAGGGTTTATGCTACTGAGGATTATTTAGGTGAGTATGTTTTTTATAAATCGAACTAACCCTGACCCCCTCGGGTTCTTTGGTCCAGTTGTTATGAGAGAATCGGGGGTTGACCCCCTCCGAGAAACCTGATCCAGTTTGTGTGAGAGGATCTATCCGGCTGACCTGAGTTCGAATCTCATCACCCGTTTTTGTAAAGCCCTCCCAGCCAACAGGTTGCGGAGGGCTTGTTCGTTTAAATCTGTACGCTCCAAGCCAATATGCTCTTCTGTACACATTTCGATGTGATTATACGGGGTAGCTTACGCCTCGTCGGTCTTCATCATTGAGACCCATTCGCCCGACTGCTTCGGAACCTTCCACGCCGACATGTGGTACAATGATGTACACATCCTTAGTGGGGACCACTCGTTGACATTTGGCCAAATCCGGCCAGCACGATCCCGTCGCCTCCTCTGAGCCAACTCGAGGAGCGATTATGTCCCTGTCTCTATGTGGAGCGGCTCTGCCTGCGCCGCCCGCCGATCGTATCCATGTCGCCACGAACGTTTCGGCAAAGTCCGCGCGGTTGCGAACTAGCTGTGAACATGAAGTGGTTGAAACTGCCGTTGTTTATTGCGAGGCGAACTTCGGCGCCATCGATGGAAAGACTGCCAACGGTCTGGTCCGTTACTCGGAGAAATACAAGATCCTCGCGGTGATCGACAGCGAGAAGGCTGGGCTCGATTCCGGCGTGGTGCTCGGCGAAGAGCCTAACGCCATCCCTGTCTGCCCCAACCTCGCCGCCGCAATAAAGGATGTCGGACGCGTACCCGATTACTTCATCTATGGGATGGCGCCGGCGAGCGGTATGTTGTCGTCACATGAGCGTGGCCTGGTGCTTGAGGCGATTGACCTCGGGATGAACGTCGTGAACGGTCTCCATGAGTTTTTGAGTGACGACCCGGTGTTCGCGGCGGCCAGTGCGGCGAAGAACGTCGAGATCCTCGACGTACGAAAGCCCCGCGCCAAGAAGGATCTGCGGTTGTTTAGCGGTCGCATTAAAGACGTTACCTGTCCACGAATCGCTGTGCTCGGCACGGACTGTGCTATCGGCAAACGCACCACGGCCACCATCCTGACTCGCGCCCTTAACGATTGCGGCCTGAAGGCCGTGATGGTTGGCACGGGTCAGACCGGCTTGATCCAGGGTGCCCGTTACGGGGTTGCGCTCGATGCCGTCCCGTCGCAGTTCTGTGCGGGTGAGCTGGAAGCCGCGATCATCGACGCGTTCGAGAGCGAGAGCCCCGACGTAATCATCATCGAGGGGCAAGGTGCACTGAGTCACCCCGCCTACTCGACCTCGAGCTTCATTCTCCGAGGCAGTTGCCCGAACGCAGTGGTGCTGCAGCACGCGCCGAAACGGACCCATCGCTGCGACTTCGAAGGGATGCCGGTGACGCTGCCGGCTGCCGAGATCAACCTCATCCAGACCTTCTCTGACACGAGGGTCATTGGCCTCACAATCAACCATGAGAACATGACCGATGAGGAGATCGACGTGGCCATCACACTCTATGAGTGCGAGCTAGGGATCCCCGCCACCGATTCGCTGGCCCGGCCCCCCAAGTATCTTGTGGATATGGTCATTGAGGCCTTCCCGGAACTCGCGGAAAAGGTGACTGTGAGCACACGATGACTGCGCCGCGACTAGAGATCGACCTCGACAAGGTCCACCACAACGCATGCACGCTGGTCGAGCGGCTGGCAAATCAAGGCATCTCCGTAACGGGTGTGACCAAGGCAGCGCTCGGCTCACTCGAGATTGCGGGCGTGTTGATCCGGGCAGGCGTGCGTGGCCTCGGCGACTCACGTATCGAGAACATCGAAGCGATGCATCGCGCAGGCGTACCGGCGTCAATGACACTCATCCGTTCTCCGATGCTCAGCCAGGTGGAACGAGTCGTCACTTTTGCCGACGTGAGTTTCAACACCGAGGTTGACGTTATCAGCAAACTTTCGTCCGCCGCACGGGAGGCGAATCGGATGCACGGGATCGTGCTGATGGTCGAGCTTGGAGATCTCCGTGAAGGCATCATGCGAGGCGACCTTGAGAATACGGTGCGTGAGACGCTTCGCTTGCCGAATATCATTCTCAAAGGGATCGGCACGAATCTGGCCTGCCGCAGCGGAGTGTCACCGGACGCCAAGAACATGGCTGAGCTATCCGCCCTTGCGGGGGAGATCGAGGCGAGCTTTGGCCTAACGCTGGACATCGTATCAGGCGGGAACTCCGCCAATCTTCAATGGGCGCTCAGCGGCGCGGAGACCGGGCGTATCAACGATCTACGGTTGGGGGAATCGATCCTGCTTGGTCGAGACCCGCTGAACCGCCAGCAGATCGACGGGCTGTTCACGGACGCCATTACGCTCATCGCCGAAGTGATCGAGTCGAAGCGCAAGCCGTCTCAGCCATGGGGTGAGATCGCGCAAACCGCCTTCGGCGAGGGGACGCCTGCCTCAGATCGGGGTTACATCATGCAGACAATCCTGGCGATTGGGCGTCAGGACACGGATCCTTGCGGCTTGCACCCTCCTCCCATGCTCGAGGTCCTCGGGGCTAGCAGTGACCACCTGATCACAGACTCGGGTCGTGATCGCGTGCCCGTCGGGACCGAACTGGCGTTTCAGCTCAACTACAGCGCGCTAGTCCGCAGCATGACCTCGCCTTTCGTCACCAAGGTTATAAAGCCGCAAGGCAACCCCATTCACGCGCCCCGCGATTGCTAACTTGGATGCCAGGGTGGTCTTTGGAAGCGAGTTTCCGCCGCTCGCGGGATGATTTCATTGGGTTCAAGTCTAGACTGAATAATTAACAGAAGGGGAGCATGGAAACGGTGGGAATACCATTCCTGGCATGTGAGAAACGATTCGGTGTAACGTCACGCTGCCAGCGTGAAAGTCGTCAGTTCGAGTCAATCACCCGCTATGATAAAAAACCCTCCCAACCAAAAGGTTGCGGAGGGTTTTTTCGTTTAGACCTGTACGCTATTGGATGTGATTATACGGGGGCGGGGTGCCACTTGGAATTCTACGAGCGCACCGATTTCCCACGATCTATATCCGCGTTTTGTCGCGTCTTATGAGGAATCTTTTCCGACCTACGGCCGGGTGGGATTTCTCACAAAATCTGGATCAGGTTTTCCCGAGGGGGTCAGGCCGGCTTGACGCTCTCGGCGCATGGCCCTTTCTCTCCACGTCCTTCGGTGAAGGACACTCGCTGTCCTTCTTGGAGGTCGTCGTAGCTTACGCCCTCGAGGCTAGACGAGTGAAAGAACAGGTCTTTTTCGCCCCCGGTGTTGATAAATCCAAAGCCTTTGTCTGTGAGCCGTTTGATCGTGCCTTCTGCCATTGTCCAATTCCTCAGTAAAAGTGTGCTGCAGCGCTAGCGTAAAACACTGTGTTCTGGCTGATCCACTGCAAGGGGGTCATTATATCCGATATTTCCCCTAAGGGTTCATCCCGGTTACATCTCCGGGGTCTTGGGCAGTTAAATGTCCAGTTTCCGCGTATTGTGATCCTGCCAATTGCCCAGCCAGCAGGTTGCGGGGGGCTTTGTGGTTCAAATCTGTACACTCTAGGCAATATGCTCTTCTGTACGTTTTTCGGTCATGAGACAGCGAACTAAGTGGGATTTAGCGGGATCGTCCTGGACGAAATTGTTTTGGGGATATGGACTTACGTCAATTCGGGCCCGGCCACTTAAATGGGATCTGGCCCCTGAACAGGCCAAGTCACTTGCAGTAAATGGGGTTTGAAACGGCTTCGACGGGCGGTCACCGCGTCTTCACACTGACGATCCCTGCTCGCTGTGCGCCCGCCGCCCGCGTGTTCGGTGAGCCATCGCCAATTTATCGGAGGGCTTGAGGGTATCGAACATCGACATCTGGCCTGTCGCCTGGGTGGCCTCGGGGGGCCGCTAGGCCGGGACACGGCGGCGGGATCAATCCGCGGATAAATAATCTGAATGCACTACGCAGCGTCAAGATCATCTCACGCTGATAGAGATTGCGGGTAATGTTGTAGGTGGTCTGTTCCTGTGCCTCCTTGCCGTAGATCCTTGAGAAGAGGTGATGATTATGAGACACACACTGTCCTTGATAATCGTAATACTGGTTGCCGCTACAGCATCAGCCTCGCCGGAGGCGGAGTACGACTTGGTGATCTACGGGGGCACGTCTGCTGCGGTGACCGCTGCGGTTCAGGCGAAAAAGATGAACGTGTCGGTCATTATCGTTTGCCCGGATAGGCATCTTGGGGGCCTTAGCGCCGGAGGATTGGGGTGGACCGATTCGGGCAAAAAGACCGTCATCGGCGGGCTTAGCCGAGAGTTCTACCAGCGTGTCGGAAAGTATTACGGCAAGGATGATGGGGCGCAATGGAAGTTTGAGCCGCACATCGCCGAGCGGGTGTTCGAGGACCTGATTCGTGAATACGAGATTCTGGTGGATCGTAATGAATGGTTGAACCGGAAGCCGGGCGAGGGCGTGGTGATGGCAGGCGGGCGGATCGTGTCGATCACGATGCTGTCGGGCAAGAGCTATCGCGGGAAGATGTTCATTGATGCAACGTACGAGGGCGACCTGATGGCGGCGGCGGGGGTCAGCTACACCGTAGGCCGAGAGGCGAACAGCCAGTACAACGAAACGCTCAACGGTGTGCAGATCAACAA
This sequence comes from Phycisphaeraceae bacterium, assembly GCA_029260615.1. Classification (GTDB taxonomy): domain Bacteria; phylum Planctomycetota; class Phycisphaerae; order Phycisphaerales; family Phycisphaeraceae; genus JAJRRS01. The sequence continues at coordinate 57,753 of JAJDCX010000034.1, forward strand.
TGCACGTCATCACCAGTTCAAAAATAACATCAGCGCGTACAAGGTGTCTGGTGATCCATCGAGCGGCCTGCTGCCGCGAATCTCGACCGACCCACCTGGCGTACAAGGCGAAGGTGATCACCGCGTGCAGGCATACAACTACCGTATGTGTCTGACGCGTGTGCCGGAGAATCGTGTACCGTTCACTAAGCCCGACGGGTATGACCCGTCGCAGTACAAGCTTCTGTTGCGAGAATTGTTGGCGGGATCGCGGCACGTCATGGGAAGTTTCAGTGAGCTACCCAACGGGAAGACGGACACCAACAATAACGGCTCGTTCTCCACAGATAACATCGGGATGAACTACGACTACCCAGAGGCTTCGTATGATCGCCGCCGTGAGATTCTAGTGGAGCATCGCATATATCAGCAGGGCTATTGCTATTTCCTCGCGAACGATCCCCGCGTACCGGAGGAGGTGCGGGAGTGGTACGGGGCGTGGGGGCTGGCTAAGGATGAATTCACGGACAATGGGCATTGGCCGCATCAGATCTATGTACGCGAAGCGCGGCGGATGGTCGGCGATGTCGTCGTGAATGAGAATCATCTCATGCGCAGAATCCTGACGCCGCGGCCGATTGGTATGGGATCGTACAACATGGACTCACACAACGTACAGAGGCATATCGACAAGGACGGATATGTCCGCAATGAGGGGGATGTGCAGATCAATCCCGGTGGGCCGTACCCGATTGACTACGGTGCTGTCGTACCAAAGAAGAGCGAGTGCGAGAACCTGCTGGTTGTGTGTGCGGTGTCTAGTTCGCATATCGCTTACGGCTCGATACGCATGGAGCCGGTCTTCATGATCCTAGGCCAGAGCGCTGCGACGGCGGCGGTCCTCGCGCTTGACACGGCTGCGCCCGTACAGAATGTTGATTACACGATACTGCGTGAGCGTTTGTTGAAAGACAAGCAGGTTCTCAATTAGCAATAGGTGGTACCACGGTTTGTGTGATATACATTAATTGATCCATATCCAGAACACCGCCCGTCAGATCGAGCGGATCGCCGACCACGCGGTCAGCATCGCCAAGGATGTGATCTATCTAGCAAGAGGGGAGATCGTCCGTCACCGCCGCGCCCGCGCCAAGGCCACCGGGGGTCAGGCGTAAGTCTGATCTACACACCTGACCACCAGCCATGCGAAAGCCCCCGTAGCCAGCAGGCAGTGGAGGGATTTGTTATTTTTCACCCGCACGTTTGCGATGATGTTCCTCTGTACGCGCCACAAAATGCTAATGGATGAGGTAGAGCAGGGGAAAGACGAAGATCCAGATGAGGTCGACCAGGTGCCAGTAGAGGCCGCCCATATCCACGGGGGTGAAATAGTCGGGGCCGAAGTGGCCTTTGATGGAACGGACGATCAGCCAGAGCATGACGAACATGCCGATCAGGACGTGAAAGCCATGCAAGCCGGTGAGCAGGAAGTAGATGGCGAAGAACATACGCAGGTCGGCGGGCTTGACCTCGGGGGTGTGAGACCCGGCGGGTTCCTGGCTGACGAAGTAGGTCTCGTTGAGTCCCTGCGTGGCGTTTGCGGGGGGTGCGATATTGGTTCGTGGGATCAGCAGTGCTAAATCGGCGGCGGTCAGTACGCCTGTGTCCCCCACATCTTCTGAGGCAGTGTCGGTGCTGGCGGGCTGTCCTGCTTCGCTGTTCTTTGCGGTGGCGTCTTCTTTAAGCAGCACACGGAGGTAGGCAACCACGTCTTTGAGGTGTTCCTCGTTCAGAGCGGGGTTGCCGCCTTTGGCGGGCATTTGGAGTTTCATCTTGCTGTCAGCGTCCCAGGATTGTCTGCCGATTTTCAGGAAGGTGAGCATCTCCTTGTCATTTTTCGACATGACAAAACCACCATCGTGCAGGTCGGCACCCAGGCCAGGCAGGCCGAAACCATCGATGTCGTGGCAGCTTGAGCATGTGCCGGAGAAAACCATTCGGCCACGGGTGGAGCTTGGGACGTATTCGGTCGGGGCTGGTGCGGGTGTCTTTTCTTCCTGGGCTTCGTGCCCCTCGGTGGCTTTGTCGCCGTGTCCGCTGCCGTCAAAGTGTGCGGCGAAGTAGGCCTCGTCGGGGTTGTAGAATTGGCCCAGCGTCAGGCCGTGCTGCCATTTGGATTTGTACTCCATGAACTTGACGCCCATGAATATGACCCCGCCGAGGAAGGTCAGTGTGAGGAGGATGACCAGTGCGCGTTGTTTGTTTAGTTGAGCGCAGCGGACGGCCCAGGCCATGGTGAAACTGCTGGCGATGAGGACGAGGGTGTTTAGTGCCCCCATATTGGTGTCCAGAAAATAGTGCCCGGCGATGAAGATGTCGGGGTGGCTGCTGCGGTAGACGGCGTAGGCGCAGAAAAGTCCGCCGAACATCAGGATTTCGGTGGCGAGGAAGGTCCACATGCCCAGCTTGGCCGCGTCGAACTGTTGGCCGAGTGTGTGGAAGTGGTGCGCCAGGTTTTTGCTGTGGGTCTGGGGCTGCTGGCCCTGCTCGGTGTCTGGATTATTCATTCGGATATCTCTTGAGGGGTCATGTCCCCGCCTGTGGGTCTGGGTGTTCGGTATTTATGGGTTGTGTGGCTGGCTTGGCTTGTTCGCTGTGGTTTCCGGGACCGCCTTGGTTTGTATGAGTGCCCAATTCATCAAATCGCATGACGGAAGCATCGAAACGGTCGGCAAGCCGATCTGCGCCCGTTGGTGTTTGGCTGGCGATCATGCCCGAGGCCATGGGTGAGCGGATGTCGGGGCTTTGGATGTAGAGCGCATCGGAGGCGTTCAGCCAGTCGCCGGTGTCGTAATCGGTGACGTATGCATGTTCAATCGTGCCGTCGGCGGGTGATTCTTGAAATTCGAGAAGACAACCGATGTCATCAAATGCGACGGATCGCGCCCGGCCGTCTGTTGAGCGGACGATGCACGCGGCGGCGAAGTTCTGATCGCTGATGATCATCTTGCAGAAGTCGCACACGTCGTAGCCCAGGTGCAGCGTTGGTGGGCCGGTCTCATCGCGGTCGCCGCATCCGGGGTTGCAAGCGCAGAGCATGGCGATGAGAAACACAGAGGCGTGATGGATCGGTCTACGGTTCAAGCGATGGACTTCCTTGAAAACGTCAGGCTGGCCAGGACGAGGGGGGCGATGATCCATGCGAGGATCGACCCGATGAATAGCACGGAGAGCCATCGGCCGTAGGCTTGAGTGGCGTAGATGCCGGCTGGGCCTAGTACGTCCAGGCTTGCGTTCATGCTGTGCAGCACGGACATCTTGAAAACCTGTAGGGGATTGACCAGTGCCAGGCCGAACAGGTCCTGGATGCGGAGCTTGAATGCCAGGGCGCTGCCCATGAGCCCCAGGTCGCTGAGCAGAGTCAGGCACAACCAGACAACGATCGCCATGCCGATTGCGGGCGCGGCTTTTCGTGTGAGTGTGGAGATGAAAATCCCGACACTAAGCATCGCAAAACCCAGGGCGAAGGTCATGAGTACCAGTGTGATGTACACGCCCACGCCGGCGGAGTCGCCGTTGGCAGCGATCCCCAGGCCGCAGATCCCAAACCCGATTGCCAACGCCGCGGTTAACGAAGCGGAGAGCCCCAGGTATTTGCCGAGCAGTGCCTCGAAACGGGTGATGGGTTGGGCGAGCAGGTAAGCCAATGTGCCCTGTTCCTGTTCACCGGCCAGGCTTGGGGCCGCGATGCTCAGGGCCATCAGTGGGACAAGGAGGATGACCAGGTTGACCAGCCCGGCGGTCGTTCGGCCAAACCCAGCGAGGCCTTGCATCCCCGACCCGGCCAGCGACAGGTACGCCATCGCCAGTGCGAGTACGGAGAACGCCACTGTGTAGAAAAGGAACCAACGGTTACGCAGGGCGTCGCGCAGTTCTTTACGGGCAATGATAAGGATCGTGCGTGGACTCATTGCGTGCCCCCCTGCTCGGTGCGCCGGCTTGGTGAGCCGTTGTCGTTGCTGTCGATCTCAAAGTCTCGCACGTCGATTTTCACAGATGAAAGTGATGCGAGTGGTTTGCCCTTCTCATCTGGGCGGACCTTGACGTTTACGGTTTGGCCGTTGCGGTCGGTTTCAAACCCGTCGGTACGGAGTTGTTCAACAGCGTCATCCAGTTGGTCCTTGTCGATCCAGAGGCGGAGACTCGACTTCAGGCCTAGGGCCTCCGCTAATTTTCTGGGTTTGCAGGTCGTGACCACTTCGCCACATTCCATGACCAGGACACGGTCGGCCAACGTTTCGACTTCACGCAGCCGGTGTGAAGTGAAGAGTATGGCCTTGCCGGCGTCACGCTGCTTGCACAGAAGTCCAAGGAAGCTGTCTCGTGCGGCGGCGTCGAGGTTGGCGGTCAACTCATCGAGCATCAGGACGGGCGGATCGGCGAGCAATGCCGCGGCAAGAGCGAGGCGTTGCTTCATCCCGCCGGACAGTTCGCCGACACGCTTGGCTGCGTGTTCGGTCAGCCCGACCTCGGCCAGCACCGCGGTCACCCGGTTGCGGTCGACCCGCTTGATCTTCGCAAAGAATCCCAGCAACTCTTTGGCACGCCAGTCGTCGTAAAAAGCAAGCTCCTGCGGCACATACCCCACGCATCGCTTGGCGTGCTTGGGTCGTTTGCGGACGTCGAACCCGTTGATCGTGACGGTGCCTTTGCAACGGATCAGTCCCAACATGCAGCGCATCGCGGTGGTCTTGCCGGCACCGTTTGGCCCCCACAACCCGACCGCTTCACCCGGCCGAAGGTCCAGGTCGAAATCCTTGACCGCGGTCAGTCGGCCAAACCGTTTGGTGATGCACCCGGCTGACAAAATTGGCTTGGTGGCTTGCTCGGGTTGATCGTTGCGGGGGCGTGGTTTCATGGGGATCGGACCTGCGGCGGCGCTTGGGCGGGCCAGTGTACCGGTGATGCCGCACATCAATAGTCCGCTGGCGGACAATAGCAACACGAGCGAGGCGGTGGTGGTTGGCCATGCGGGCGGTTCGTTGCCGGAGCTAAGGGTAACAGAGGCCGGGTGCATCAACGGGGCCTGGTCGGTGATCTTCACCGGCGGGCGGAAGGTCGGGACGGCCTTGGCGGCGAGTTCGACCGCCTGTTGGACGGGGCTGAACAGGAACAGCCGGAGCTTGGGCTCGCGGTCCATCAGGTTTTCGAAGAGGCTCTGGGCCTTGTAGCTGATGTCGCCGATGCCGTCGCTGTCCAGGTCGAAGCCGTTGTAATCGCTCCAGAAATTGCCCCGTCCATCGACGGTGAACTTATTATTCTTGAGTTGGCCGGAGCCCAGGACGGCGACCTGTTCGACATTTTCGATGAGGTTGTTTTCGGTGAAGATGTTTCGCTCGATCGAGGGCATGAACGCCAGGCCGATATCGTTGTACGCCACCACGTTTCGGGTGAAGTGTTGAACCATGTCGATCGATGCGGGGGAGTTGTCGAAGTAGAGGCCGATGCGGTTACCTGCGAACAGGTTGTTCTGGGCTTCGACGCCATCGACTTCCTTGAGCCCCACGCCGTAGCCGCTTGGGCCGTGGTTGCGGATGAATCGGTTGTCTTTGAGTACCAGGCGTCGGCTGTACATAAGAAATGCGCCGACTGAGTTGTCTTCGAGGTGGTTGCCGATCAGCACGGTGTCGTCGCAGTACATGAAATGCAGGCCGTACCGTCCGTGTGTGACGGTGTTGTTGCGGATCATGGTGTTGTTGGAGAACCAGATGACCACGTCCCGGCTGTTGTCGACGGTGTTATTTTCGACGACGGAGTTGGGGGAGTACCACAGCCGGATGCCGTCACCGCGGCGAGCTACAGGCAGGTCTTTGCCACCGATACGGTTGTTGCGGATGACGCTGTCGTGTGCCTTTTTTAGGTAGATGCCGAAGAGGACGTCCTCCAAGACGCTGTCTTCGATGGTCACCCGAGGTGCGAGGACGGTGATCCCTGCGTTTTCGCGGTCCAGGCTCTTGCCCGTGCCACGGATGGTGAACCCGCGCAGGGTTACGTCGGGGGCGTGGATCTGGACGACGTCGCCCTTGCCGTCACCCTGGATGATCGTGCCGGGCTCGGCGATGAGTTGGACGGACTGGTTGATAAGCAAAGGCCCGGGATAGGTCCCCGCGGGCACACATATGGTGTCGCCGGATTTTGCGGCATCGACGACCCGTTGCAAATTAAACGAACCGGCATCAACCGGCGAGGCGCACAAGTCCACTACGCCGACGACGGCTAGGAGCCAGCCCCATACCCAGATATCCTGTCGATACTTCATCTGTATACCCCGCCCGGGGTCAAAAATTAAAGACCGGTCACCGTCTTTACTTAGGCAAACACGGTGGCCGGATCCATCATGCTAATCCGTCGCTTCAGGCTTCTTCTGTGGGTTATCGCCCGAGCCACTTTGAGCCTGCGTATCTAACAAGGGTTTGTACGCCGCACGGTGACGCCACAGCGCGACGAGGATCACCAACGAAGCCACGGCCGCTAAAATCAACCCGGATTGGGCCGACGCGATCGTCTCGAACTGCCCGACCTTTCCCGTCCCCAGCACAGGCGGGGTGAAGGGCTTGATCGAGCTTGATAGCGGCGCGGTCGGGTCCAGGTTGTTGCCGAAGTACGAAAGCCACAGGTGTAGATCGACCAGGAACCCGACCGGGAACAGGACCGCCGGTATGGATAGCAGCGCCGCCCATTTGCTGTGGATGAACACCGCGCCGAGTACCAGCAGCGACAACGCGGTGATCATCATCACCGCCGTGGCCTTCTCGAATTGCGCCGCCTCGTTGAGCGGCCGCATTCCGATGTAATGGTTGAGTGAATCGATCTCCGCAACGTCGCCGGCGAGGCGGTTAACGTACCCCGTCACATGCAAGCCCCCAGGGTACTGCGGCGCGTTGAGTTGCATGTGCCAGAACGGGAGGAAAATTGATACGAGGAGCATCACCGCAGCCAGTACCAGCAGTGCCGTAGGCAGCAGGTACCGACCGCGATGAGCGGCCCACTCGTCGGGGTGGATTCTAGGGCCAACGATTTTATTGAGTGCTTGATTCATAAGGGGCAATCACTCAGTTACGGCAGCGGCGACTTCGGTCGGCTTGACCCGCAGGTAGCCGGTCATCTCCAGGTGCAACGCCGAGCAGAACTCCGAGCAGTAGAACGTGAACGTCCCGGGCAGGTCGGCGTCGAACTCGATCGTCAGGTGCTCACCCGCTTCCAGGCTGAGGTTGATGTCGTAACCGGGGATAGCGAACCCGTGGGTCGCGTCCAGGGCACGCTCGACGTTGGTGAGGTGCCATGTAACGTGGTCGCCTTGGTTGACCTCGACGTGCTCGGGGTTGAAGTGGCTTCGGACGACCGACATATAAACATCGACGTTTTTGCCGTTGCGTTCGATCCGTTCTTCGCCGGGCTTGACCGCGTCGGGGGATACCGACTGGGTGTGCGGATCCCAGCCGACCTCGGGATAGACCTTCCAGGGCTTGAGCTTGTCGGCCTTGATGATCTGAGCGTAGTGCGGCTCGCCGATACCCATTGGCATGTCGTACAGAAGTTGCATCTTGTCGCCGGGCTTGTCGATATCCAGGAGCTGGAAGTTCTGCGGCAGCAAGGGCCCGGTCGTGAAGAATCGGTCAACCGACCACTTGTTCAACGAAACCAGGTACTTGCCGTCGGGGCTGACGGTGTCACCTTCTGCGGCGGCGATGTGGCCGACGTTGTAATGCACCGAGGTCTTCGCGGCGACAGACCAGTCAGGCTCGTCGTGCAGGTCGGAGTACGCCCCACCCAGTGTCCAACGGGCGACCTGCGTATCCAGGAACAGTGAGGTGTAGGCGTAGCCCTTGTTGTCGAACTGGGTATGCAAGGGGCCAAGGCCCACTTCCACCTGCGCCTCTACGACGGCATCAAAGTCCAGGATCGGCACGCCGTATTGGTCGTGCGTCCAGTTCTTGTCAGCGATCGCCTGCATCATCTTCTCGAAACTATAGATGGTGACGTGTGGATCGAGTTTGCCGGAGACAACGATGTATTCGCCCTTGGGTGCAACGTCGACGCCGTGGGGGCTCTTGGGCTCGGGTGCGAAGAACAGCAGGCCCTCTTCGATGCTGGTCTTAAGCGAGATCACGGGGAAGCCCTTGACCTTTGTAAACTTGCCCGCCTCGTAGACCTTGGCGGCCTTGTCGAGGTTGATGATGTGCATGTAGTCGGCGTCGCGCTGGGAGGCGCCGGCTTCGAATGGTGCGTTGCCGTCTTCGATCCCCCCGGTCGCCAACTCGGTATTGAACGAGTTGCCGAAGACCCAGCCATCACTGACGAGCTTGCCCGCATCGAAGATGTCTTGCCAGTACGGGGGCAACTCCATCGCGAACGATCGATCGGGATCGATCCGACCTTTCTCGCGGTCAAACTTCCAGAACGTTACCGACCCGCGGTAGCTGTCGTTGTATTCGTCGATCGGTGCGTAATCCCAACCCAGCGGCGTGGCGTACTGCCCGCCCTCGATGATCCATTCGGTGTTGGGTGTGGCCACGGCCCCGCCGTGATCGTTGATCGCGATGGGGTTCTTGACGATTTGCTTGGTCTCGAAGTCGCGTAGGTCGATTACTGCGATCCGGGCGTGTGCCTTGTCGTTGATGAACAGCCACTCGCCATCGTAGTCGCCGTTGGTTTCGCTGAGGGCCGGATGGTGGGTGTCTCCCCAGAGGTTTTCCCTGCCCTCGATATTACCATCCGCGAGGATGTCATTACCGATGCCGTAGCCCCAGCCCTGCCAGGACTCTGGTGTGAACACAGCGATCGACCGCAGCAGCCGCATGGACGGCATGCCGATCACAAAGACCTGCCCTGCGTGTCCACCCGAGGCGAACATGATGTAGTCGTCGATCCGCCCGCTGGGTTGATAGGTCAACAACGCAGCGCGGACGTCGTCGGGGCTGAGTTCACGCTCCGCAGCAATCGCCGCGGCGGTGTCGCCGCCATTTCCACTGGAGTTCGAGGTGGCGGCGGGTGCTTGTTCGCTGTCACCGTTACCGCAACCCGGTGTGAGAATAATCATGCCGACCAGTAGTAATGTACCCAGTAGCTTCGTCTTCATTGTTCTTGCCTTTTCTAAACGGGTTACGTTGTGTGAAAAATATTCGAGTTGATATGAGAAAGGGTTGCCCAGCCGACCTTGTCGGCTACGTTGCCATTAATAGGTCCATCCCTTGCGGCGTATTCTTAAAGCCGAGTGGGGTTGATGTGACGGCCATCGATTGGGTTTCATCATGTTCCACCCCCGAGTTTACAAGAAAGATCACGGTCGGGTTTTCCGTTGGAGTTATCGCACAGCGATTCTACTACGAGGTCGGCGATCTTGGTATTGCCGAAGGCTTCCTCGATCAGGCCGATTGCTTCGTCCAGGCGTTGATGCAGCGGGCACAAGCGATTGCTGTGAGAATTCCTTCCCAACGGGCAACTGTGTATCCGCTCGATGGGTTCAACGGTATTGACCACTTCCAGGATGGTCAGGTCGCTGTGCTTCTTTGTCAGCGAGTACCCCCCACCGAGTCCGCGTTTCGCTTCAACCAGGCCGGCCTTCCCAAGGGAATGCATCACCTTGGCCAGGTACGCGGCGGGCACATGGGTCGCTTTGGCGATCTGCTGAACCGTCTGGGGTTGATCGGGGTGTGACGCGAGCCACACAACTGAGCGGAGCGTGTATTCGGTGGTTTGAGATAAAACCAAGGCGGCCGTCCCATTAAATAGACGATATTAACATCCTGATGTCCACATTACTGAGGAGGCGCAGCGGTGTCAAGATAATCGTATCCGATTTGTGGGGTGGCCCCAAAGACGGGATCAAGACCTTTGGAGTTCAGATTGAGCAGATTCATATCAGTGCTGGGGGGGAAGTGATGCCGAAATGGAGGGCTAAACAGCACCTGGATTGGGGAGTTAATGAGCGGTTGTGGGTGGTGATGGTCTTGCGCAATCCGTGTTACCTGAGGCATGGGCATGACGCGTTGTCTCTGCGGCGAAGTGTGGCCATACAGGCAATCGCAAATAGGGCAGCCGTCGCGGGTTCTGGGGCCAGGGGCGCTGGGGTCGGCGATGTGCCGGCGTTCCAGTTGCCCAATATCCAGTTGAGGTCTTCGATGCCGACGAAGCGGTCTCCGGAGACGTCACCTGTGGGTGAGTTGGGGAAGGAGGCGGAAGCGTTCCAGTTGCCCAATACGGTGTTGAGGTCTTCGATGCCGACGAAGCCGTCGAGGTTGAGGTCGCCTTGGAACGCGGTGACGGTGAAGGGGATGTTCTGTTTGGTGAAGGGCTGGGGCGCTGATGCGGGGTCGGACAGAGCGGTGTTTGGGCCTAGGTCGAAGTTGCCTTGTCCCAGCGGTGCGTCTGTGTTGATGGTGAAGCGGTAGAACTGAAGGTCGCCTGCTTTGTTTGAAACCTGGTCCGCTTGGTTGACGAGCCTGCCGGTGACAGTATTTGGGGGCGAGAAGGTTTCGAAGATCATGGGGCTACCCTCGAAGAAATCGCGGGCCGGGTCGGGTTTACCGAAAGCGGTGCCGAATCCACCTGGGATGAGTGTGGCGTATGGCGGGAGGAAGAAGTCGTGTTGTGCTCCCCAGGTCAACTCGCCGTTGAGGCCGGTGTTGTCTGCGAAGACCCAAGCGGTGTAGACGGTGGTGCCGTCGGCGACAAGGACATTGGGCTGGGCATAGGTGCCGATGATGGCGTCGGCATTTGCTTGTGTTGCGACGGCGCAGATCACAGCGATCGCGGCGGTAGCCGGCGTGTAAAATAAGATGGCATAGCAGTCATTGAAATGGAAACGTCTCATGTCTTTCTTCCTCCGAGAGGTCGCACATTATCAATCGGTGAGCCCACGCCTATTTTTATGCCGTGGACTTCATCCCCACCTACGACAAAGAGCCACCCCGTATTATGAAGAGAGTGGCTGGCTTTGGCAAGGAAAATCTGATCTGGGTCTTGGAGGTAAATAGGCAGGGTTATGGGTAGCTAGTTGCGGCCTTGGGAGGCATGGCGGATGGTTATTAGGGGTTGTCCCGGGGGTTGTCCCGTTGGTCGGGAGGCGATCTGTAGGATACGTCTTTTGCCCCCCCCACTCACTGACGGAGTTTAGGGAGATACTTGGGACATCTCACAGATGTGCGGGTGGTGTGCATTTACGGGTTGGCGGGGGGAGAAAAAAAACACGCTCCTCGGGTCGTTGACCCGGGGGGCGTGATAGGAGGAGGGGATGCAGTGTTTGAGTCGGGTGGGACCAACTCCAGGCGGGGTCTTGCGGGCCCGCCATGTTTTCCATCCACCATCCATACGTCGGGGCACACGAGGTGGTTCGGGCCAAGCGAAAAAAAAATCGGTAGGCCCTGGGCCTGCATTGTCCCGGCGGTGTCAGCCGGCCTTGTCCAGGAAGGTTGCGGGTGTGGGGCCCGCCAAGTCGGCTGACGTTTTAAAAAACAGCGAAGGCGTCCGTCTTCGTGGCCGGCGTTCCGTCAGGTCTGGTGCGCGGTAGCGTAGCAACCGATCACTGATGCGTCTGACATCCCAGTAGACCGCGTTGATCCATCCTTGAATCTTGCGGGCCGGTAGCCGGTCATTTTGGACGGACTGAATCCGTTCATTAACCTTCACTGGTGCTGGGGCAAATCTAAAGTTTCGTTTTGAGAGATTTGCCGCTGCTTGTTGCCCGTGGGTTGTGTCGATCAGCCTTGATCGACGACCACCTTTGGGCGGTGGTTCTTTTTATTTTGGAGCCCCTGTCGTTGATGAGAGTTGTCGGATCCTTCCGTTACGTTTTATCGTCGTCTCATGGCCTGCCTTGGGTTCATCAGGATGTCAGGCTGATCCCTCAACTTGCATTCCAGATGCTCATACCAAGCTTTTCTGTCGCGTACTTCCAGGTGGTCTTTGACACCGATCAGGACCACTTCTGAACCCAGTCCCGAGCGCTCCAGGAGATTGCTTGGGAGCGTGACCCGTCCTTGCTTATCGAACTCGACCGCCTTGGACAGGGAGTAGAACACGCGCTCGTATTCGAGCAGTTCCTTGGAATCCATCTCGGAGTGATCCAACTCGTGTGCCCGCTGTTCATAGCCTTCTTCCGTGTACAGGCAAAGCGTCCAGTCCTCGGCAAGCGTCAGATAAAGGAACACCGCTTGGTCGTCACCCGTGCCAGACGAACGTTTGATCCGTGTTCGGACTTCGGCCGGGATGGCCAATCGGTTCTTGGTGTCGATCGTGTGGTCATAGGTGCCAGTAAATACCAAAGTGGGACTCGCTCAAGGACGAAAGGGATCATACCCCACATGGCCCCTATCCTCAACACTAAAGCCCACTTGGCCTCACTTTTTCTTTAATAATTCTTCTTACCCCTGATTCTCGGCCGTCAGACGGGTTGGTTGGCAGAGTCCGCATGGTGTGAAGACGAGATAGCGACAGGATACCCACCGTTTATAAATCTGTGTGGGTCTAATCGAGATTTTTGTGAATTGATTTTTCGATCAACCGACATGACATGCAAGCGGGTTGGTTAATCGTTGTTGCGTCAGGCAGATCTACGCAGTGGCGCAGCCTTGGGTATTAATAGGTGGAAGGTCGTGCCTTGGCCCGGCTCGCTGTTAAAGCCCAGTTGGCCGCCGGCATTGATGACCAGGTCGTGGCAGATGCTTAGACCAAGCCCCGTGCCCTTCTCGCCTTTAAGGTTGGGCGAGGAATCGTGTGTGGTGAACGGCTCGAACAGATGCTCAGCAATCTGCGGCGCAACCCCCCTACCCGTGTCTTTTAGGTCTATATACACAGTGTTTTCTTTTGACCAGGCACGGATGGTTAATGTGCCGCCCTTGCCGGCCATGGCTTTTCGCGCATTAAGTATCAGGTTAAAGATCACCTGCTCCAAGCTGATCTGTGACATCGCGACTTCGACATCTTCCAGCTCCAGGGTTAACTGGATGTCATCACGTTCCAGTCCACGGCCCAGACAGCCCAGTGCCGAATCAACCGCCCGTTTGAGATGGGCCTGGGATGAGCAGTCGTCATCTTGAGAATAACCCAGCAGTGAGGATGAAATGTGCGCCGCCCGCTCGGCTCCGCCCAAGGCTTTCTTGAGGGCTTTGCGAGACAGGCCCGGGTCATCCGGGTTTGCCAAGGCCATCTGCGTGTAGCCGATGACCGGCGCCAGAATGTTGTTCAGCTCATGCGCGACCATGGCGGACAGCGTCCCAAGTTCCGCCAGGCGATGGAGGTGTTCGATCCCCTCCTTGGCTTGGCTGAACTGCGATTCAATCAGATTCAGCCGATCCAACAACTCCTGTGCGTGGGGGATCTTCATCGAATCTTGTTGGGATGGATCTGGCATGGGTGGGGCTCGTAGTCCCTATCGGCACGAGACCGGTCCGCCCTGCTGCAGAGGCAAGGCGGTCCTATAAAATTATGCCGGATTTACTTAATGTAAGTCTATAAATGACAATGTAATACAGATATTATTGCATGGTGGTCGGTATCCCGTCGCCCTTCTATACAGAGAAAGGCCCAGGGTGAACAGCGTTCATTACTTGTGTCCGCCTGGAGGATTGGTTTTTGTCCGAGCTTGCGGGGGGGGGTAGCGCGAGACCTGTTCCACGTGGAACCAGTTTGTATGGAACATGTCGGGCCCAGTGGAAATGGGGGGTTATGAGAAGTGGTTCGCCGGATGTTTCACGTGGAACGCTGCCGTGGGTGGCTGGATGTTTTGCCTGGTCCTGAAGGTAGGCTGGCAGGACCGGCGGCCGCCCTACCAAATAGATATGCAGATTGCAGGGCTAGTAGGGATTGGCGTACGGGGGCTCGGCAGATACACTGTCCATGTATAACTTTTGTCCAACCCTTAGACACGGAGGTCGTTGTGGTTACGAACAAGAAGCGTTCGCCAAAGCTTGGGCGAGGTCTAAAAAGCTTGATGTCCAGCCCGGTTCAGGTCCAGGTGCCAGTAGAACCGATGGTGGGGGGTGCTCCAGCAGAGGCGGGCCAAGCCACGGCAAAGAGTGAGCAGAAGGGGGCTCCCGTCGCTGAAGTTGACCAGAAGACTCCAGATCAGGCTCAGACAGCTCAAAAACCAGGTATTTCACGTCCAGCCCCCCCACCACCCACACAAGAACAAGTGGGTCTGACCTACCTTTCGGTCCAGAGTCTCCAGCCCAACCGTCATCAGCCCCGGCAGCGCTTTGACGAGGCCAGTCTTAAACGGCTGGCGGATTCGATTGCATCTGAGGGTGTGATGCAGCCGATCATTGCCAGGCCTTGCGCCGACGGGGTCGGGAGATACGAGGTGGTGGCTGGCGAACGGCGATGGCGGGCCGCCCAGATAGCGGGTCTGGTCACCATGCCTGTGATTGTCCGTAATCTGAACGATCGGCAGATCGCAGAGTGGGCACTGATCGAAAACCTGCAACGGGAAGACCTCAATCCGATCGAAAGGGCGGAGGCATTTTCCAGGCTCATCGAGCAGTTCGGCCTAAGCCACGAAGAAGCGGGAGCCCGAGTCGGGATGGATCGCTCAAGCATTTCCAATCACCTGCGCCTGCTTGGGCTTGCCGATACGGTCAAGCAACTCATAGGCGAGGGCCTGCTGTCTATGGGCCAGGCCCGGGCACTGGCGGGGTTATCGGATGTGGCGCAGCAGCAGATGTTGGCTGAGCGGACGGTACGGCAGGGGATGTCGGTCCGCGAGGTCGAGGCTGCGGCCCGCAAACTCACGGCCGGGGCATCACTGCCAAGTAAATCATCCCGGTCCGTCAAGGCCCCCTTCCTAGCCGACTTGGAGAAACAGATCGCCGAGCAGCTCGGGACAAAGGTGGCTATCCGATCTGGACGGAAAAAAGGTTCTGGCTCTCTGAGCATCGAGTTCTACACCTTGGACCAGTTTGATGCTCTGGTCAGCAAGCTTGGCGTGAACACCAACTAACTAGCAAATCAGCCAAAAAGCAAAACTTTAATTTAATCTATTAAAGCATATTTGACAAGAATTTAGCTGGTTTATAAAGGGCTCGGACTTTTATGTTCACTTAATGCATGTATTTTAATTGAATACGATCCTAACTGGAGACATAATCAGGGGTGGGGTGATGGTGTAAGTGCGATCTGTCTTCAAGGCGTTTGGTTTTGCATATCATGTTATTCAGCATTTAATTCTATTTATTTGTGTGTGTTTCGATATCTGGCAATGCGGCATTTAACTCTCCATACCGACCAAAAGTTTAGGTCCACATATAAGCCTGTGGGCTTTACGTTGATTGAACTCCTCGTGGTGATCTCGATCATCGCATTGCTGGTGGGGATACTGCTGCCCGCGTTGGGTGCCGCGCGGCGGACCGCGATGGCGATGAAATGCGCATCAAATCAAAAACAGATGGGGACCGCGTGGTTCGCCTACGCCGTGGATCATGAGGGGGCAGCGGTCGGGAGTTGGCAGAGCTACGTCCACCCGGTTCACTTGGGTGGCGCGGGGTTACCTGGCAAGCACTGGTACGTTGATTTATATCCTTACTACTCGACGAGCATTGGCATCCTTGAATGCCCGGTCGCGCCTGAACCCAATCCGCAATTTGCATCAGCGCCTGCGGGCACATTGGTACCCGGTGGCGCCGCCTATGCCTGGTATGAATCGGGACAGTTTTCCGTCCCCTTGAATTACGGCGGATTCGGTTACAACAACTGGCTTGAGAAAGTTACACCCGGCGTTGCAAATGCCGCGATCAATGCCGCCGGCGGTAGGGCGGAAGACTACCGTTTGGATATGGGGATCGATGAACTGGTCGCTACCAGCGAGACGCCTCTATTTGGAGACAGCGCCTGGGCGGATACCGGTTGGCCGTTGGAAACCAACCCGCTGCCGCCAAACTATATTAGCCCGTACAACTCGACAGGGGCCGGCTATCTAGAGCGGATGTGTGTGGACCGTCACAACGAGGCGATCAATGTGACGTTCCTGGACGGCTCCGCGCGTCGAATAAGAATCCTGGACCTCTGGTCCTTGAAGTGGCATGCGAAATGGGACGCGACCGATCCGCCGAACCTGCCGTGAGTGAGTTTTGCATTTCTACATGGTTGCGTACCAACAAACCCACCTCATTAGAGTGCGGGTTTGCTTGTAACCAACAACTAGGCCGGTTCTTTAGCAGGGTGTCGTGGCGTGTGTTACGCGGCTGCGGCGGTGGCTGCAAGTGATCGAAGCGTCTTTCCGAGATCGAATGGTGACAGGTTTGCGGTGGTGATCCCCGCTTCGGTTACCGACTTGGGCATGCCGTAGACGACGCATGTCTCCTGGTTTTGCGCGAGGATGGTCCCGCCGATCTTATGTAGTTCCCGCCCGCCTTCCAGGCCGTCGGCCCCGATACCGGTGAGCACGATAGCGAGTGTTTTGCTGCCGGTAGCCTTTGCGGATGAGGAAAAGAGTGCATCGACACTGGGTTTGTACACGGCCGTGGCGGGCTCGGTGCCCACGCGGGCTTCGAGTCTGCCAGAGCTTAGTTTGTGGATCTGCATGTGCTTGCCACCACGGGCCAGGTAGACGTATCCGCTCTTAACAGCTTCACGTTCTTCCACGTGTTTCACGCTCAGGGCGCACATCTTGTCCAGTCGCTCGGCCATGGATCGTGTGAAGATCACGGGCATGTGCTGCGCAACGACGATCGGTGTGCGGAGCGTCTCGGGCAGTGCGCCGAGGATGGTTTCCAGCACCGGTGGCCCGCCGGTGGATGATCCGATGCAGATAAGGTCAAACTGTGAAGCGCGGAATCGAGGCAGCTCTGTACTGGCGGCGGGCTTTTGTGAGCTGGCGGTCTTGCGGTGTGGGTTTGATTGAGCCAGGGCTTTGACGAGTTGGATGAGCTTGACCTGCATCTTGCTCATGTTCATTGAGAAATTGGACTGGTCTTTAGCCAGCACGTCCGCCGCGCCGAGCTTGAGAGCCTGAAGCGATGCGGTTGATCCCTCGGTGGTCAGCGAACTAAGCATCAGGACCTGCGTGGGCGCGGTACGCATGATGTGCCGCAGGGCGGTGAGCCCGTCCATCTCGGGCATCTCGATATCGAGTGTGATGACATCCGGTTTGAGCGTCTTGGCGAGGTCCACCGCCTCCTTGCCGTTATGCGCCACACCGACGACCTCGATGTCGGGGTCGGCGGCAAGCATCGTGCAGACTGCACGGCGCATGAAAGCGGAATCATCGGTTACCAAAACGCGCATCGGTTATCTCCCGGCGGGTAGTAAGTGTTGGTGTATTCTTAAAACGTTCTATGCAGTAAGCTGGTTGGTCAAAAGTATCATGCGGCGGCTTTCCTGGGCCGGATGGCCTGCACGTCGGCGACCTGCGCGATGGGGCAGGGGGGCGCATCGCCCAAGCGGTACACAAGCTTGTCGCCACTTTCAAGGTATATCCTGGCGGGACCTTTTAGTTCGGTTGTAATTTTGTGACGGAGTTCGCCGTAGATCAATGAGACCCCGGTGTTGACCATCCGTTGGATCGTGATGTTCACGCACCGACGCTTCTGGATTTCTTGGCTGACGCTGTCCAGTGTCCGTTGCGCTTTTTGCAGGCTCGTGTTAAACATTGACAACTCAAACATGATCTCGGTCTGCCGTTCCTTGTCGGTTGCGGTCATCCGGCCCTTGGCGGACATCTTATTAATCAGGTCCTGTTCCTCGGTGAGTTTTTCGACATCTCTGGTGAGCACCTGAACCATGACGTCCAGTTGATCGGCAAAAGGGGCCAGGCGTGGTACGGACCCGATGATTAGTTTGGTTTCGACGCCTGCGCCGCTTCCGAGGGTGCCGATGATAATCTCGCCGGTGGGTATGATTTCTCCGCCGATGATAGCGCCGTGTGGCGAGTTGATCCCACCGTCGATCGTAAGATCGCAGTTGATGACTTCCCGGTCGATGCAGAGGTCGTGCTTGACGTGGCCCTGGACATTGTCCAGGTACTTGCCTCTTAAAGACCCGCCGACGTAGGCATAACCTCGTTCCCGTCCCGCGAAGCCGCCGGTGGCGACGAGGTCTTTACCGGTTTCAAGCGTGGCCGCCTCGATGAGACCTTTGACTTCTACGTTGCCAGTGGCCTTAACGGTGAAGCAGTCACGGACGCCGCGGCCGATGGAGATGTCACCGTCGAAATCCAGATTCCCTGTGGAGAAGTCGACGTACTCTCTGATCTCGATCTGTTTGCGTATCTGTGCCTTCCCCTTCTCGCGGTAGAGCACGCCATCCTGCTGCGCGATCAGTGTGCCGTCGGCCCGACGCATCAGGGTTTCGTCGATCTGCAGGGAAATATCTTTGCCGGATTTAGCGGGTATGGTTTCGCCCAGGACGTCGCGTCCGTCTTGGCCGAGGCTGGCTTCGAGCATCTGTCCGACCTCGTCCCCGGTTTCTACCATCACAAAGGCGCAGAGGTCGTAGTGGGACACGGCATCATCTTCCGGATTACTCTTCGAGGCTATGTCGGTGTCCTCCGCGTCCTGCTGCTCGGGGGCGTCGGGTTTCTTATCATCGACAAACCACCGCAGGGAGCCGTCGGTCCCGTGTGTGGGGGGCTGCGCGCATGCGATATCGATGGTGGCGACCTTGTCCTCCTCGGGCTTGCTCGCCATGAACTCTTGCAGGGCTTGATCCGTGAAGTCGGTGACTTCAACGCCGCGCCCCCGGATGATCTCTTTGAGCATGGGGGCGGTCAGCATAGCCGGGTCGTAACCGATCGGTATGACGAGCTGTGCAGACAGCTTATCGCTGGCGATGGTCACCGTGGGTGACTTATCTTGTTCGGCAGCAGCCATGGGTTAACTCCTGGCATCGGCTGATACCGAGGCGAGGCCACTGACTAGGCGGCGATGCGTGAGAGCGTTTCCTTGATCCGTTCGCCCAGGAGATCAGGTGTGAACGGCTTGACAACATAGTTGTTGACGCCGGCCTTGATCGCCTCGACCACGCGGGACTTCTCAGCCTCGGTCGTGACCATGATGATAGGCGTTTTATGGCCCTGCTCACGGTACTTTTTCACGAACGTCAGACCGTCCATGTTGGGCATATTCCAGTCGACCAGAAGCAGCTCTGGCTGGAACGCACCAACTTTGGATAGGGCGTCCAAGCCGTCACAAGCCTCTTCGAGTTCGGTGTAACCCAATTGAGTCAGGATACCCTTTTGGATATTCCGCATCGTCTTGGAGTCATCGACAAGCATGACTTTCATCTTCATTACTCCTGATCTGGCACGGCGTGTTTGGCCGCGGTTCTTAGTTAGATTGAATCGGTTTGTTTTACGTGGGAGTTAATTCGTGGCGACGGGTGCACTTGTGTCTTGTCGCACGGAGACTTCGACATTGAACTGCCCACAATCAGATTCGCAAGGGATACAGATCGCGACCACATCCTTTCGGCCGTAGACCTGGTGGCTCTGGCCGATCACGACCGATGGGCAGGAGATGGTGACGTCCTTCCCGGAGAACTGGGCCTTAGCCCCGCCGGAGACCATGTTGACCAGCTCGCCGACGGCGTCTGCGAAATCTTCGTGCCCGGGGTCCAGCTCCGTGCCGGTGAAGATGGCCACGACTCGCGTGGCGGTGGCGGTCGGGAAGCTCAGGACAACGGAGCCTTCCACGTCACCGGACATGCCGATGATCGCCGAGACGTCGTGCCCGGAGTCGCCCGGGTGCTTGATCTCAGGCTGACCAATCTGCACGGGCAGTTGGAGCATGGTCTCAAACACATTCTGTACGGATTTAATAAACGGGATGATATAGGACTGGTCCACGGCTTGAATCTCCTTGGTTATCAGGCGGCCGCCTTTGACTCGCTGTTTGATGTCGGTGCGTTATTGCGTATAAGTTGGATGACATCGAGGATAAGGCAGACCTCGCCGTCTTCCTGGATGGTGGCGCCACTGAATGGGCCGCCCTGTGTGTAGGTGTCATCAAGTGGTTTGATCACGATCTCCTGCTGCCCGACCAGCCGGTCTACGCAGAGGCCGACCCTCTGCCCACCGATGGCGACGACGACTGCGAACCGTCCGCCGTCCTCTATCGGCGGCTCGTTCAGCCGCTCACGCATATCGACCAGTGGAAGCACGATGTCTCGCAACTTCATTACCGGGTGCCCAGACACGCTCTTAACTTCTTCGGGCTCGGGCCGAACGATCTCAACGATACTTTGCAGGGGTATCGAGTAGACGTGGTCCCCGACACCGACCACCATGGCGGGCATGATCGCGACGGTCAGAGGGATCAGGATCTCGATAGTCGTTCCCTGCCCCTTCTTGCTGAAGATATTGATCGTGCCGTTGAGTTTGTTGATATTTGTGCGTACGACATCCATCCCAACGCCTCGGCCGGACAGGTCGCTGACCTGCTGAGCGGTGGAAAAACCTGCCGCAAAGATGAAGGCAAACACATCCTCGTCGGCGAGCTGCTCGAGTTTTTCCGGCGTGGTCAAGCCCTTCTCGACCGCCTTGTTACCTAACACGCCACGGTCAAGACCGTTGCCGTCGTCTGTGATAGCGACGCGGACGTGGCTACCCTGGTGTTCTGCCTCAAGCCGAATTGTTCCGGTCTCTTCCTTGCCGGCCTTCTTGCGAATATCCGGCATCTCGACCCCGTGGTCAGAGGAGTTGCGCAGGATGTGGACCAACGGGTCGGCCAGTTGTTCCAATACGCTCTTGTCGACCTCGGTATCTTTGCCCACGATTTCGAGATTGATCTTCTTATCTGTCATTCGCGCCATGTCACGGATGACGCGCGGATAACGGTCGAATAGCTTGGCGAGCGGCTGCATCCGGGTCCGCATCACGCTGACCTGAAGCTCACTCATCAGATGGTCCAGATCCCCAGCAGCATCGGAGAAGTCTTCTGCCATCTCCGCCGGGATCGCCTGGTCTTTAATGTTTCGAGTCAGCGCCAGTACCCGGTTTTTATTAAGTACCAACTGTCCAACCAGATTCAGAAGCGATTCGAGCCGGCTGACTTCGACACGGATCGTCTGCTCGGCGACCGGCTTGGCCTGGGCCCGTGCCCCCGCCTTTTCCGTTTCCTTCTCGGGTTCACCAACGGCCTTAGATTCTTCCGCGTCATCAGTCTGCTTGGCTTCGGTAGCCTGAGACGAGACCGCAGAAGTTTCGGCTGATGATGAGAGAGTCTCTTGAGTCTGTGCTGTGGAAGCAACCTCTGCCTGTGCTTCGATCACCCCGTCCAGGACCAGCAACGCCTGCACGTCACCGTTGTGTTGCCCCTTGACTTGCGGATCGATCGACCCGTCTTCCGCCAGCTTGGTCAGGCGTGAGCAGAAAGTCTCCAGGGGCCAGCTAAGCGCCCGCAGGTCATTCAATGCCTCGGCCTGTTGATCGATCAGGACCTTAGCGGCCTTGATACGGATCGCTATCTCTTCGATCGTTTCGTGTGATGCTTCGTTGAGTTTTCCGGAGACCGTGGTGAGTACTTTAATCAGGGAGGTCAACTCATCCAGCTCGAAGAACTCGGCGGTCTTCTCCATTTCATCGCAGACCTCAACGAGGAAGGTGGCAGACTCTTCGAGCGTCGCGTCGTTACACAGGCCGTCCACCGTGTCGCCGATGTTTTTGGAAGCATCCTTAAGGTCCGTGACCATGAACTCAAGCAAGTCGAGTTTCTGTGGCCCAAGACTTAATGGAGTGCCCGGCTTGTCTGTGTCGTCAGGCTGGGTCGTGTCGTCGGCTTCGGGCTCGGGTGCAGCGGCGTTTTCGCTGGATGTGTCTGGGGTGCTCGTTGCGCCGGCTTCCTGGGTCTTCCCCTCGGCCAAAGCGTGCAGTGTCTCGATTAGACCTTGGGGCCCGTCTTGTGCTTCTTCGCCCGCCGAGAGCTCGTCGATCATCCCCTTGACGATGTCTGCGCTCTGCAGAAGCGCGTCCATGACTTCCTCGGTAACATCAATCTCACCCTTACGAAGCTTGTTCAGTGCATCCTCGGCCGCGTGCGCAAAGGTGGTCACCGCGGTGAGCCCCAAGAAGCTGGCCGCACCCTTGATCGTGTGCAGTGCGCGGAAGCAACCGTTGCACAGCTCTTGCGCCTCTTCGGAGGAGTCAGCGGCTTCCAGCCGGACCAGGTCGGTGTCGAGCTGTTCGATCAGCTCACCCGACTCGGTCAGGAAGTCCTGCAACAGGCTTGGATCCATGGCATCAAATGACACAGTTAGTTACCTTTCCTACTAGCCCTTCTTGTAGGCGAACCCTTGCGGGAAGGGCAGTGCCTCGAACTTTACGTCCAGATTCCTCAGCGTTTCGCTGTGGCCGATCATCAGTGTGCCGTCGCTCTGGAGCTGTTCGTGGAACAGTTTTGCGCAGTTGTTTTTCATGGCATCGTCGAAATAGATCATCACGTTTCGACAGAAGATCACATCCCAAGTCCCAAACCGCTTGGCTGCCAAGCGGTCCTTGAGATTGAGTTTTTCGAAGTGAACCATGCTCTGCACCGTCGGGTCCAACTGGTACAAGCTTCCGTCCTGCTTGAAATACCGGCTGAGCACCATCGGGTTCATCGAGCGGATCGAGTAGTGCGGGTACTTGGCACCTTGCGCGGTCATCAACACCTTCTCGCTGATGTCCGTCCCCAGGATCTCGATCTTCCAGTCCGACAGGCGTATGCCCAGCGACCGGTGGATCTGGATCGCCAACGTGTACGGCTCCTCGCCGCTTGAACACGCCGCGGACCATATACGCAAAGTCTTGCTCGCGTTCCTGGCCTCCAGCAGCTTCGGCAGCACCTCCTGCTCGAAAACATCGAGCTGCGGCTCATTGCGGAAGAAGCTGGTCTCGTTGATCGTGATCCGGTTAAACATCTCCTGAAACTCGTCGGTCTGGTATGGACCGGCCGTCAGGAACATGATGTATTGATCGAAGTCTTCGAGTTCCAACTCATCCAGCCGGCGTGAAAGCCTGCTCTCCAGGACATACTTCTTGGTGTCCTGAAAGTAGATGCCGGAGCGCTCGTAGACCACCTTACGCAGCTTCTCGAACTGCGCCGTACTCATCGTAATGCTTTTAATCGCCATGCTGGGTCCCTGGTCCTACCTAGTGCATCCCCGCCTGATCTGTGGTGCCTCTCGCCAACCGCTTGGCGTCGACTGTCATTACGCCGCCTGTGAGCCACTGTGCTCTATCTCGGCGATCTCGTCTGCGGTAAAAAGTTTGTCCAAGCTCAGCAGGATCAGCAGCCGGTCTTCCAGCTTCCCCACGCCCTGGACGTAATCTGTGTCAGACCCGGATACCATCGCCGGCGGCGGCTCGACGATGCTTGAATTGATACGCAACACCTCGTTCACACGGTCCACCGTGAAACCGATCACCCGGCTGGCGATCTCCACCACGATGATCCGAACATCGTCCGAGTTCTCCAACTCAGCCAGCCCGAACCGCTTGCGCAGGTCGATCACCGGGATGATTTTCCCACGCAGGTTTATCACGCCCTCAACAAACGGCGGGCTCTGAGGCACCCGGGTGATCTGCATCATCCGGTTGATTTCCTGCACACTGAGAATCGGGACCGCATACTCCTCTTCACCGACCTCAAAACTCACCAACTGCAACAGCTCGCTATCAGCAGATGCCTTGTCAATCGCGGAATTGATTTCTTCGGTGCTCTGGGCCTGGGTTTCGGTTGTCATCGTGTGATCTCCCATGTCACGAAATCAACGCCAGTCTCCGACGCCTGTCGCCCACTACGTCTTGCGGGCCGTGATCGGCACATAAGTGGTTGCCCACTTTAAGTACACGGTCATGCATTGCATCGGAGGTGGGGCCCCTGCGCTTTAGGGTCTTTGAATCATTAACCACTTAGCAGGTACGGTAGGGGGGGTTACAGAATTATCGGCGATGGCTGATACCCACCATCCCCAGCGGACTAGCCTCCGGGGACCACCAAGGAACCGCCTCCTGGTCCCCCAGCCGATGTCCCGCTCCCCGTAGCGGTCAACCCCTCGGCAAGGTAGACTTCATATAGATATGAGATACCTACCCGCCATCCCGTTGCTCTTATGTCTCTGCCTACTCACCCCCGGCTGCTCCCGCGCCATCGTCCAGGCCGATAACCCCGCCCCCGTCGCTACCGACCAATACCGCCAGACCTTCCAGGCCTCCGTCGATGTCCTGCGCGACCTGGGCTTCACCATCGACCGCCGCGACTACCGCTTCGGAAAAATCACAACCCTCCCCATCGGCTCGCCCAACATCTTCGAGGTCTGGAACCCCCACAACACCACCCGCCAACAAGCCATCGAATCCACACTCGCCAGCGAACAACGCCGAGTCAACATCACCCTCACCCCGGCCGACCAACCCAGCCAGCCCAGCGCATCAAGTCTCTCGGACTCCGGGGATAGTTCCGGGGGGATTTCGACGGCAGGCTACACACTCCAAGTCGAAGTCATCCTCGAACGCAGACAGATCCCCACACGCCGCCTCGCAGGCTCCGCTCGAAGAAACGTCTTCTCCAACCTCGCCGCCCCCCCCAAAAGCCTCCTTGCCCAAGGCGTCACCGGCAACTACTGGGAAGTCGTAGGCACAGACCCACATCTTGAAGCGCGCCTCGTCAAAGAGATCACCGAACGAGCAGATAGGAACGAATAACGTCCAGGTATCGACCGGATCGCCGCGTTGTAAACATTTATACTGTCGGCATTACACTTGGTATTGACTCGGCCTCATTCTTCCAACAGCGAGATGAACTTCGCTCGTCCGAACGAAGCCTTCACAGTCGTCGCTTCTGTCTTACGTCCCGAAATCCGGTAGTCGGCGGAACCGAGGAAAGCTACAAGGACATCATCAACGACCGCGAGCTCGCCCGTTCTGGTAAACGCCACCATCAGATGAAGACCAACGTGTGGATAGTGGCAATCTATACTCGCCTTACCTCGCGAGGTTTTGATCTCCAAACCATCCGGCACGCGGACCGGTCGACGAAGAGGTCCACGCACAGCGGCACCGATTTTTTTGCCGCTGCGAACCCGTGCCGGCAGCTTCGAGTAGTCATTGGTTTCGAGGAACAGATCGGGGTAGTCACTCTTGCTATTCCCGACGAGTGCGCCGTTCTGGTAGCGCGTAACCAAATATTGCGTCACAACGATACTTACGGTATCCCCAGCAATGAAATCGAGCAGAACCTGTTCGTGCTTAAGCAACTCTTCTATGCGGGCGACCTCATCGTGCGTGTCGATCCGCGAACGAAGCGCTGCCCAAGTCTCTCGGAGCAGCACCGGGGAGTTAAGTATTTCCTCAACATGCAGCCGGAGTCCCGGCGCTTCCTTCGCAAGCCAAGGAACGAGCGTCTCCACAGTAGTGACGGAGCGCCTATACCAATCAATGTTTGATGGCGCGTAGGATTCAAGCTCGGCCTTAGCCCCCTCTACCTGTTGGAGGATCAGGGGCAGGGCATCGGTTTCAGTCATTTTTACCCTCTAGTGAAACAAGTCCGCAGCAGGTATCCCAAGCGCTGTTGCGATGCGATAAACATTTCGGATACCCACATTACGTTCGCCCCGTTCAATCCCACCGATATAGGTACGGTCGATCTTTGCTATGCGAGCCAGTTCCTCTTGGCTGAGGCCCTTTTGCAAACGGATCTCTCGGACTCGTTCGCCGAACTTTTTGAGTACATCACAACGTGCCATTTAAAAATTATCGCATATGATGTTGATTGGTCCACGGACTATGAGTATCATGAGGTGGGGGCTTTCCGATGCGTCATTCGTCAGATAGGATGCGCCATGTGGGCCGTTGATAGACAGAGAATTACTTATGAGTCAGACAAATCCATCCAAACGCTTCGCCGAGTTCTTTGCCGGAATCGGGTTGGTTCATGAGGCGTTGAAGGGCTCTGGATGGGACTGTGTGTACGCCAACGATATCGACCCGAAGAAAGAGGCGATGTACAAGGGGCACTTCGGTCCCAGTCCGTACTTCTACCTAGAAGACGTATGGCAGACCGAGCAGATCGTTGAGGAGATCAAGGAAAGTGTATTCCTGGCTACAGCATCGTTTCCGTGTACCGATTTGTCGCTTGCAGGGAATTGGGAGGGATTCGAAGGTGATCACTCCTCTACATACTTCGGTTTTATCCGCGTTCTTCAATCGCTTGGTGGTCACAAGCCGAAAATCGTGATGTTGGAGAACGTGACTGGCTTTCTGACATCGAAGGGTGGCGAAGATTTCGCCAGAGCCGTATCTGCCCTTGCAGCGGAGGGCTATTGGATCGACTGTATTGTGCTTGACGCAAAGTCGTTTGTGCCGCAAAGCCGCCCCCGTGTGTTTGTAATCGGATTCCATGAGTCATTACAGTCCGAACGGATAATTCGCCAGGTAAAAAACGGGTGGTTCGGTGATGGATGGCAAGCGGCCATAGACTCAGCCGATTCGCTTCGACCAGATTCACTACTACGGTTGATGGCCAAGACTGAGCTTTCGACAGGATGGGCAACGCTTACGCTACATCCCCCAAAACAAACGAAATACTCACTAGCATCCTTCATCGACACCGATGACGATCAATTATGGTGGGACAAAGCCGCGAACGATAAGCACTACGCGATGCTCTCCGATCTCCACCGCAAGGAAGTGGAAAACCGCTGCAAGGCAGGCGGGCTACATGTGGGTACGGTGTATCGGCGGTGTCGGTATAACAAAATGCGAGCCGAAGTCAGGTTTGACAATGTTGCGGGCTGTTTGCGAACACCACGAGGCGGAAGTGCTCGTCAGATTGTAATGATCATCGACGATGCAAGAGTCCGGTTCCGCTGGATGTCGCCACGAGAGTATGCTCGGCTTCAAGGATCGCCAGATTTCACACTTGCCAAGAATACAACCCAGTCACTGTTCGGATTCGGGGACGGCGTATGTGTTCCAGTAATCCGCTGGTTAGACCAAAACATCCTAACACCAGTGTACGAGGACGAAATGACTTCCACAGGGCATATAGATTGTGCGAAGATACAGGGAAGAAATGGTGCGAGTTCAGTTCCGAAGCGAAATGTCGGGGCTATCAAAGAAGCTGAGGGCCTGACACAGCAGATCACCCAACGGGTTGACGCGACTCAGTAGCCCAACCCCGTCCTTAGCGCCCTTCGTGTCTTGTCAATCTATCTGTCTATGCTTCATTCAAAGAGTACTTGGCGTTCGCCTTGTCTCACCTCATCCACTCCCGTGCGCACAAATTGGCGGCTTCCGCCCACAAATCTTTACGGTTGACTCATTTTTTCATCCCCCGTCCCCACCGCAAGTAATAACTTTTCCGCTCCGCAAAAGACCGCATCTGTGCGCTCAAACCTGTCGCTGCATCCAAGGGTAGAGGCCGGCGTGTTTTTCCGTCGGCCTCATGACAACCCCTCGGCGGCGGTCGTCAGCTTTCCTGAGTACCCGATTGATTAAAAGGGCGGGGACTCACGGGCTCCCAATCTCCCGGAAGTTTGCCAGGTTTTACCCGGTACGCGACCGGCGGCCTTTGGAAGATGTTCGAATGAAGATTCGAACGGTTCCGGGGCCAGGGGGAGGGCTTGGAAGCGGACCGCCCCAGCCAAGCGCGGATCCCTAGGACGTGGCATCGACCCCGCCCCGACCGATCACGACCTACCGCAAAGGCCGGCAAAACCGAGGGTTTAAGAACCTGTTGCATCAAGCATTAACCCGCCTGCACAACTACCGCGAAGCCCAGCTCTCCCCTGCGCCGCTGTGGTTATCCATACCCGATCCCGGTACACTTCCCTGCATGAATACCAAAATCGATGCCGAGCGCAAGACGCTACGGATCGGGCACAGCCCGGATCCTGATGATGCGTTTATGTGGTACCCCTTAGCCAACTTCACCGCGCCGGACGGCAAGGTCTTGACCCCCAAGATCGACACCGGCCGATACGACTTCATACACGTCCTGGAAGACATCCAGTCGCTCAACGAGCGCAGCGAAAAAGGCGAGTTGGAAATCACCGCACTGTCGATCCATCAGTACCCCTTCATCGCCGACAAGTACGCCCTGACAAGCTGCGGCTCATCCATGGGCGACGGCTACGGCCCGATGATCGTCTCACCCAAACCCATGACGGTCGCCGACCTCAAGGGCAAACGCCTGGCGATCCCCGGGTACCAGACCACCGCCTGGCTGGCGACCCAACTCATGCTCGCGGAGCAGGGGATGAGCAAGGACGACTTGACCGCCGAGTTTGTGATGTTCGACGAGATCATCCCCAAGGTCATCGCCGGCGAGTATGACGCCGGGCTGATTATCCACGAGGGGCAACTGACCTACGGCAACGATGGCCTGGCGTGTGTCAGTGACCTGGGCAAGTGGTGGACCGATTCCCGCAAGCTCCCGCTGCCCTTAGGTGGCAACGCGATCCGCCGTGACCTGGGCGATCAGATGCCAGCGATCTGCCGGGTGCTGCTGGATTCCATCGAGTACGCGCTGGAAAACCGAGACGAGGCGGTGGCGTTTGCATTGAACTGGGCCCGCGACATGGGCTCGGACCTCGCGGACGAATTCGTCGGCATGTACGTCAACCAGTGGACTCTGGACTACGGCGACCGCGGCCGAGAAGCCGTGCGCAAACTATTAAGTGAAGCCGTCGCCGCTGGCCTGGTGCCGGATTGCGGCGAGATAGATTTCGTCGATCCCGCCTGAGCGCTCGCATGATGTGATGATTACGATGGGATGGTGGGAAAACGGAGTATGCCATGTCGACAAAGATGATGATGGGTACGTTGTGTTTTGGATTGATGTTGTGGGGTTGTACATCACAAAGTGTTGCCGAAGAAGATGTCGCGAAGACTCAATCAACGATCGAGAAACCCGTAACGATCACGGCCGAGCAGTGGGGTTCGGACCCGTTACCGATCCCGGAAGATCGCAAGCACACACCGAAGTTCATCACCATTCACCACGCCGGCGTTGATTGGAAAGCGGGGAATGATCCTTATGAGAAGATCCGCAACCTCCAATCGTGGGGGAAGAAGACGGTTGAAGATGGCGGTAAAGATTGGCCGGACCTCCCGTACCATTTTTTGATCTCGCCGGATGGCCGGATCTTTGAAGGCAGGCCTATCGAATACGAGCCTGAGACCAACACGAATTATGATGTGCATGGGCACATCGGTGTGCAGATATGGGGCAACTTCCAGAGCCAGCGCATCAGCCCGTCGCAGGTCGATTCGGTGGTGCATCTGACAGCGTGGCTGTCTCAGGAATACGGCGTAGAGGATGCTTCGATCGGGGGCCATCGTGATGTGGCGAAGGACACGAGTTGTCCCGGCGCCGACTTCTATCGTTACCTGGAAGACGGGCAGTTTCTGGGGTGGGTCAATCAGGTCCGTGACGGCGAATCGCCCACGATCGACCTGGGCGAGCCGCTGGAGGGCGGTCCGACGGAGATGATCCCACTGCCGGAGTAGGGGTTTTTAGCGGGCACGCACTTGGGTTCAAGGCCGATGCATTGAGAACTGACGCATCCGTAGCGGTATAATTAGATAGTAAGATTTGACTCGATCCACGCTAAGACGTGTATACTCTTGGCTTGCACCCACCCCGGTATTCAACGGGACACGGTGAGCTCGGCATCTATGCCGGCGGAGGCGTTTGTTTATGGCAACCATCGTAGTGCTTAACGGACAGAACAAGGGCGAGTGGTACACGATCGGGAGCCGAGCGTTTGTTTTTGGGCGCGACAACAAGCTGTTGGCCCAGATCAACGACCCCTGTGTTTCACGGGAACACATGGAGGTCCGCAAGGAGTCAAGCGACAACTGTTACTACGCGGTGGATATGGATAGCCATAACGGCGTGTTCGTGAACTGCGAGCGGGTGGTTAAGTTCAAGACTTTGCATGAGGGAGATGTGATACAGATCGGGCACACCTTGATGGCTGTCACGCTCGACGAGTTTGACGATGATCTTCAGGCAAGGCGTTACCTGCGTAACTGCGAGAAGAAGTTCCAGGGCGAGATCGATCACATGCGTGAGGCAGAGGAGGAACGCCGGGAAGAGATTTCGGGTGCGACACTTGGGCTCCGTTCGCTGTTGCCATTTGGGAAGAGACGTAAGTAAGTTTTCGTTCCCCGGTATATTGTCCTGGTGCGCTACAGATGTGCGCCGAGAGTGATGCCTTTATAGATAACTGGTAGCGGTAATGCACTCGGCCCCGGCTTCGAGGTTGATGACCATGTACCGAAGCGCGTCGCAGAGATGGTCGGGGCCGTCTTTGATGGGCTCTTGTCGCTGGGGGTTGTCTACATCGAAGTGGTAGCACCGCATGGCTTCGATCAGATTTTTACACCGCGGGTGTATGCGTAAGGTGTGTCGGTCGAGTCTGCGTCTGATGCGTTCGATGCCGTCGCGTAGGGAAGAGCGTTTTGTTTTTACGGTGTGGCCGAGTTTTCGCAGGGCCTGCACGTCACTGATGCCGGTGTGGCTGTTGCGTTGGTTCCCTGCGGGATCGACCCCGAGCCAGTCTGTGTGGGGCCAGCCGTTTAACGATGCTTGTCGATCGATTGCCTGCATGTGCTGATCGAAAGTCACGCCGGCCCGGATGTATTCGCCGAGGATGTGCAAGATGGGTTCATCGTTTTGGTCATCGGATTGGTGGAGGTGCGCCCAGAGCATGACGGTTGGGTTGCGTAGGCCGAAGTCCATGCCGCCGATCCATTGGCCCTGGTTGTCGTGTGGGTCTTCTTCGCGGACGTGTTTGGTTGGGTCGAATTCTGGGTAGACGCAGTCGCTGACCTGGGGTTGTCGGCACATCATCTCGACGGACCAGGCGCGTCGGCTGGTTCGGTGCCACTGTCTAACGAGGTCATCGACGGGTATAAACCCGATGGCGTCTTTAGCCAATCCGCGGCAGTCATCCCAGAGAACGCATCCGTTGCAGGGCCTGGCCTTGGGGCATTGTTCGATCACGTCCAGCGCGGTCCACTTGAAGAGTTTTGATGCGCCGGGTTTGTTGTTTTGGAAGCCGTCGGTGATTTTTGCCATGAGTCCGAAGGGGCGGTGCATGGTGGAAAGTGCTTCGACTGCGCCGTGTACGAGTTTGTCGCCGCAGGGCCCGGAGCGGGTGACCATTTGGGCGGCCTCCCATACGCCGGGCTCGAATTCTTCGACCTCGTCGCAGCGTAGTTTGTGGACGCGGACGCCTCGGACGGAGCGTTGGGAGCCGGCGAGTAGCTGGGCTTTGCTGCCGTTGATAAGGGCGACTCGGCGTTGTGTGGGTTCGCCATCCAAGAGGCTGCGGAACCAGGGGCGATCAAGGAGGGCGGTGAGGTGTTCGAACATTTTGGAGGATTGTTCGAGTGATCCGCCGAGGATACGGATTTGGATGCCGGGTTTGAAAAGGAGGTCCAGGAGTGTGGCGGCTGCGCCGAGCATGGTTTTGCCGCCGCCGCGGTTGGCCCAGATTACAGCGTCTTTGTTGGCTGGTGTTGTGGCGGCTTGGTTCTGCTCGAAGAAGGTATGGATCAGGTAATCAAACGGGGCGCTGCTGCCTTCGACCAGGGGGACACGGGGGACGGTCATTCCCAGGGCGACGCGGACAAAGCGGTGTAACTGGTCGGGTGTCTTAGGTTCCAGTGAAAGGAGTTGTGTTGCGGGGTTGATGGGTTTGTCAGGATGTCGTTTAGTCATCGTTGGCACCTGTTCGCTGGGTGGTTGCGGTGAGTGCCAGGTTGTTGTTTTCGGTTGATGCGTTGTAGAGGAGGTCTCGGAGTGAATCGACATTTGCGATGGGGTCTTTATCCAGGGCGCGGACGGTGAAATCGTTGTTGACATCTGCGCGTTTAAGATCGAGTTTTAAGAGGTCGATGCAGGCGCGTCTGGACATGTCCAGGCTGGTCTTTGAGTCTTGGGGTTGGTTGGTTGCGAGTTCGAAAAGTTTTCCGGCTGCGATCAGTCGGTATCTACTTAGAAGCAACTGGGTCTGGAGGTCCGCCAGGACACACAGGCCCGCGAGGCAGCGGTGGTTGTCTTCGTCCTGTATCCACTTGGACAGGCTGTCCGGTGACAGGGCGTACTTGCTGTGTAAGGCGGTGAGATCGAAGTTTGAATTGATCAGGTCGTCAATCAGGGTGGCGCGGCGTTTGGCGCTGATTCTTTTGGGCATGGGTGCTTTCGGTAGGGGCGTGGAGGGGTTGGTGAGTTAGAACATTATCCACACGGGGTGATCGGATCGGGCAGACGGGCGCGACAAGTCGCGGCGCTTCGTGAGGATTGAACGCTGGGTCAGCGGGAAGAGGCTTTAGTCGGGTAAGTTGGATGTATTGGATTCAGTGTGTTGGTTCAGCAGGCTCATGAGAGCTTCTTCACGCGATCCGCCCAGCGTGTGGAGGGCTTTGTTGAGTTGTTGTTTTTGGTGGGGCAGCAGGAAGAAGTGCACGGCCAGGGGCATCTGTTCGATGGGTTGAGGGGGGCGGGGTGAGGGGGGGCGGCCGTTGATCTCAAGGAGTTTTTTGAGCTGGTCTTTGCGCTCCGGGAGGAGGTCGGCGAGGGAGGCGAGCTTGAACTGCTCGGTGAGTAATCCGACCAGGTTGGCGCGCTTGCGTGGATCGTCCTGTCCCTGGAGGCGGTTGAGTGATGCCAATAGGACGAGGGCTTGATTGTCGTCGGCCTGCCAGATGACACACTGGGCGGTGTGGTGCTCGAGTCGGCGCAGGGCGATGACGCGGTGGTGGCCGTCGAGGATCTGGTAGGTGTGGGTGTCTGTCGTTGATGGGTCGCTGTTGCTTTTGTCGTTGAGTGGTCGAACGATCAGGGGGGGGTAGTTCCCGGTGCGTTGGATATGGTTGGCGAGTTTTTCGATCAGGTGATCGGGCATGACGTTGCTGTTGGCGGGGTGTGGGCGGAGGTTGTCGAGTTTGAGGGTTAGTGTTTGCATGATGTATGGAGGTTTAGGCGGGTGTGGTGGGGGTGTTGTGGTGGAGGTAGTAGACGGGTTCGAGCATGAGGCGTTGCCGGGCGGTGCGTAGGTGTGTCGCTGGGTCGGTGCTGTGGACAACGGATCGACCACCATTTTGTCGGTACCAGCGGTAGAGTTCTTTGTGGAACCATTGCTGCTGTGTGGGGGCGAGGGCATAGATTTTGGATTGCATCTGTTCGAGGGAGGCGAGGGCGTTGGGGGTTAGGCCAAGGGATTGCATGGCGTCGGTGAGTCTTTGGTCGAAGGCGTGGGGGGGGCGGTGGTAGGCGGTCATGCCGGCGCGTTGGAAGAAGGGGTTGACTTTGCCCATGGCGGCGAGCGCTTCGGTGTATAGGGTTGTGGGTTTGTCGAGTGCTTCTTTGACCAGTCGGACGGCCAGGCCGATGCCGCGCCAACAGGGGTGGACGACGACTCGGCTGATGACTCGGACCTCACGGTTTAGGAGAGTTGCCCGCTGTCGGGGGGGCAGCCAGTTGCCGTACCTTTCGTGGAGTGCCCAGTTGCGGAGTGTGCATGAAAGGCTTGGGAGTGATTCGATGAGTACGGCGACGGTTTGATGGCCGATGGGTTTGGCTAGGAATCGTTGGGCGACAGACCGGGATGGGCAGCGCAGGGCCAGGACGCGGGTGGCGGTTGCGGGTCGGTCGGCGCGGTAGTGGTGTTCTTTGAGCGCGTGGTAGTCGGCTAATGAACCTTGCACCAGTTGGAGGTCTTCGTGGGGTTTGGCATTGGGCGGAGCTAGGAATCGTTGTTGGATAGGGGTTGTCATTGGGCGGGCCTTTCGACCAGGTCTAATGATTCGCCGAGGTGTTTTTCGATGAGTGTGTTGGGGGCGAGGGGTTCGAGCAGGTCATCGTGCGTGGTTGCGGCGACGAAACAGACGTCGGCGTGGGTGACCCATTTGCGGAGATTTCGCGCGAGGACTTTGGCGGTGACACGGTCGAGCGTGGAGCAGAATTCGTCGGCGAGGATAATTTTTAGTTTGGTGGGCATGACGTCGGCTTGGGCCATGGCCATGGTTTGTGCGAGTCGCAGTCGGTAGCGTTGGCCGTCGGATAGTTGGGAGGGTTTGCGGAGCATGACGAAGGCGTCGTTGAGGCCCGCGAGGCTGAGTAGTTGGAGGGTCTGGCTGAGCGTGCGGTTGGGGAAGACATCGACGAGGGGTTTGTCTTGTAGTTTGGGGAGGGCATCGAAGTTTAGAACGTGGGCGTGGGGGTGCTGTTGGGTCTGCTGGTGGATGAGTTTGAGGATGGTGGATTTGCCACTGCCGCTTGCGCCGGTGACAAAGATGAGATGGCCTGGGGCGAGGTTTAGGTGAGTTTTGGGGATGAGTTGGATGGGCCGGTCGTGGTCGATCCCCAAGCCGAACATGGTGGCGACTTCCAGGACGTTTGGGGTGGGCTGCACGGCTGAGGGGACGGTGTGTTCGA
Source organism: Phycisphaeraceae bacterium (assembly GCA_029260615.1). Classification (GTDB taxonomy): domain Bacteria; phylum Planctomycetota; class Phycisphaerae; order Phycisphaerales; family Phycisphaeraceae; genus JAJRRS01. The sequence continues at coordinate 92,147 of JAJDCX010000034.1, forward strand.
GGGTGAGTTCCATGAGGGGCTCCGATGATTCAATGATTAGTGAACTCTGGATGAGAAGCGTTGTTGGTGGATAGGCCCATCGGGGATGGTTGTTTACAGGGGCTGTTGGGCTACGGGTTGGATCAGACAAACACGCGGGCGGTGACCTGAACGGTGTTCATGTCTTGTCGTACCCGGTAAAGAGAGATGCCAGAGACTTGGGATGCTTTTCGCATGCTCAGGCCGTCGAGGACGACGTATTTGGCGGTAGTGCGGACATTGAGGGGGAGGGACTCCATCTGGATGGCCACGAACTTGAAAGTCTTGTTTGACAGGCGTTTAATGATTGATGAGGCTTTTCGCTGGAGGTGTCTGGGGGGTCTTTGGTAGAGTCTTGCGAGCTGGGCGATTTTGAGGTCTCCGCTGAGGACCTGGTGGATAAAAATCTTGTCTGGCTTGGGGAGGTATTCTGCCAGTGCGAGTAAATCGTCGACCTGCTGCCGTTGGATGTGACGGCGGTGGTGAGCGAGGGTGGAAAGGTTGCTCAGTTGGTGTTGCATGGGGTTGCGGCCCGGATTAGTTTGGGTTATGTTAGGTATTAAACCCGAGGCCGGCATCCGTGTCAAGGAATGTTTGATATATTTTGAACAAAGTTTTGAGGTCTGACATGCAAACGGTAGGCGAACTGATCCGGGCGCTACGGCTGGAACGTGGGCTGACGCTGTCGGCGTTGGCGGAGGCGATCGGGTCGACCAAGGGGTATCTCTCGATGATCGAGAATCATCGGGTGGCTCAGCCGCCGTCGGGGGCGCTGCTTAGGTCTTTGGAGGCCGTGTTGGGGGTGACGGATGGGCGTTTGCATCTGACGGGTGATTTTGAGCGGGCTCCCGAGGTGGTGCGTGAGGAGGTTGAACGGCTGACGGGTGATGTGCAGCGGGGGCGTGATCTTGCGCGCTTTATCAAAGACTCTGCGGGGGGGCGTGGTGAGGGGAAGAATCTGGATGAGCTTTACCGTAGTGGGGAGCTTCGTCGGCGGATCGAGCGTGCGCTTGGGACTGAGCAGGGGGGCGCGGGGGGTGCGGGTATTTTGTCGGGCGAGGCAGGGGATGGCGGTGTTGCTTTGAGCCGTGTGCCGTTGGTGAACAAGGTGGCGGCGGGTTATCCCAGTGATTTCACGGACTTGGATTACCCTGCGCGGGTGGCGGATGATTATTTGAGTTGTCCGGGGCTGAATGATGTGGATGCTTTCGCTGCGGCGGTGGTTGGGGAGTCGATGATGCCGGAGTATCGGGAGGGAGATATCGTGGTGTTTTCCCCGGCGGCGGATGTGTCCGATGGGTGCGATTGTTTTGTCAGGCTTGAGCCGGACCATGAGACGACCTTTAAGCGGGTGTTTTTTGACGAGAGTGGTGCTTTGGTTCGGCTGCAGCCTTTGAACCCGAAGTTTCCCCCGGCGGTGTATGGGAGGGAGCGGGTGGCGGGGCTTTACAAGGCGGTGTGGCGGTACTCGCGGTTGTGAGGGGCGGGATTGGGGCGGTGTTTAGATCCTTGATTGGTATGCGATTCATGAACGGGTTTTTCTCTGTAAAAGCGCCGTCTACCAGTGTTGGAAGCGTCACCATTGTGCGCACAAAAGTGGTTTAGTGCTGGTCTATATCGCGGATAACGGTTTGATATGGCGGGGTTAAAACGTATTTGGAGAAGTAGAGATTTTTGTGGCGGGAATGGGTCGATTTGTGCGCACAAAAGGGGATGGGGGGGGCACTTCGGGAGCGGGTGCGATAAGTCGCGCTGATTGATGGGGCCTATAACCGAGACTATTTGCGTTGTGTTCCCAGTTGGACTGAATCTGTCTGCGGGAATGAACGATAAAACGACAAGTCAAGGTAATAAGGGGTCTACGAGTTATGGACTACAGGTTGTCAGTTAATCGCACGTCGGGTTTCACGCTGGTTGAATTGATGATTGTTGTCAGCATCCTTGGGATCCTGGCGGCGTTGGTGATCCCCAAATTCACCAATGCGAGCGAGCTTGCGCAGACCGCTGCCACGCAGGACCAACTGCGGTCGGTGCGGACTGTTTTAGAACGGTACAAGCTGGATCATAACGATACCTACCCGGACATCACGGACCTGTGGGGGGCGCTTACGGGGAAGACCGATCTGGATGGGACATTAAACGCGGCGGGTGACTTTGGGCCTTACCTCAAGTCGGCACCGGAGAACCCATTCACGAACAGCACGGGTGTGGTTGCGTTTGGGGCTGGCGCGGCAACGGATGGCTGGGAGTACGATGTGACCGAGCAGCCACCGTTGGTTGCGGTGGGTTTCGATGAGTCGACCGGGGAGTATACTGCGCCGTAGGCGGTCAATTGCTGGTTGTTCACTTGGCTGTGTTGGATCTGGGGGGTGGTTTTTCTGTCCGATGAGGCGTGCCGATTGTTGGTGTGCGTCATGGCGGGCGGGTGGAAACCGAGTACGCATTATTTATATAGCTGTTCGTTCATCTGCGGCATGTTGCATTCGTCGGGGGGATTTAGCGCGATTGGTAACACGCGGATCTTCGATCCGCCGCTAAACGTCGAGCCGGTGTGTTGCGAGAATTATAAATTTGCCCGGTGAATAGATTGGGCGATGCGCGGTGTTGCCGGGGAAGCGTGTGCTATCGGAGTTTGATAGTCGCCAGCGCGATGGCGGTCAGTAGTGCGCTGATGAGCCAGAAGCGGACGACGACTTGTTGTTCGGTCCAGCCGGCGAGGTGGAAGTGGTGGTGGATCGGGGCGCACTTGAAGATGCGTTTGCCGCCTGAGGCTTTGAAGTAGCCGACCTGGAGGACGACGCTGAGGACTTCGATGAAGAAGACGCCGCCGATGACTATCAGGAGGAATTCCTGTCGGATGACGACGGCGATGTACCCGAGAAGTCCGCCTAATGGGAGTGATCCGGAGTCGCCCATGAAGACTTGCGCGGGTGAGCAGTTGAACCAGAGGAAGCCGAGGCATGAGCCGACCATCGCGCCTGCGACGATGGCGAGTTCGTCGCTGAAGGGGATGTGTGGGACGAGTAGTTTTTTGGCTAGTACAAAGTCGCCGTCGGTGTAGCCGGCGATGATGCAGAGTACGAGGAAGGCGAACGCGACGATGACCATGATCCCACCGGCGAGGCCGTCCATGCCGTCGGTGAGGTTCACGGCGTTGGAAGAGTAGGTGATGATAAAGATCGTCAGGAGGACGAACTGCCAGGTGCCCAGGACGATGAGGTAGGGGGAAGGGATGTATGAGCCGTCCTGGAAGACCCAGGTTTTTAGGAGTGGGAGTGTGAGGCTGTGGCTCATGACCTGTTCGGCGGGGTCGGGGAAGAGGACGCTGTTGTTTCCCCAGTGGTGGATGAAGAGGCCGAGGATCACGGCGAGGCCGAGTTGCAGGAGTAGTTTTTCACCGGAGTAGAGGCCGTGTCGCGAGCCGGGTTTACGTCTTGCGGTGGTGAGTTTGAGCCAGTCGTCGGCGAGTCCCAGGATGAAAAGCCAGCCGAGGCAGACCATGGCCAGGCGGATGTAGAAGTTGTAGAGGTCTGCCAGGAGGATGATGGTGGCGAAGATGGCGAAGACGATGAGGATGCCGCCCATGGTGGGGGTGTTGGCCTTCTGCTTCATTAGTTGGTCGAGGTCTTTGTGGTCGAAGCTGGGGTTGTCTCCGATTTTTTGTTTGACCAGCCAGCGGATGGTGCGCTTGGCAAAGAGGACGACGATGAGGAAGCTTAGGACGATGGCGAGGATTGCGCGGAACTCTACCCATCGAAAGACACCCAGGGGGCCCAGGAGGGTGCTGCTGTCGATTGCTTCTTGCAGATGTTTGACGAGCAGATAGATCATGTCGGGGCAGTTTGATCGCAATGGGCTGGGGGTGCAACTAAGTGGGTGGGTGATGTTGAGTGGGCTTGTTTGTTTCGGGTTTATTGGGTGAAGCGGTGTTGCAGTTCGGGGAGGAGTTGTTCCAGTTGCATGCCGCGGGAGCCTTTGAAGAGAACAACGTCGTGTGGACGGATCAGGTCGGCGAGTTTGTCGGGGGTGTCGGCGTCTAATTCGGTGTGGTGGGTGAGGCCGGCGGATGGGTGGGCGTTGGTTAGTTGGTTGGCTGCGGTAGTCATGTGTGGGCCGATGAGTGTGATGTGCTGGATCGTGCCTGACTGAGACATCTGCGAGAGTAAATTTCCGACCTCGCGGTGTGATTCTTCGGCGGTGCCGCCTAATTCGAGCATGTCACCCAGGACGGCGATGCGCCGGGCGTTGGGAGCTGTGGGGAAATTCGACAAGACGTGCAGGGCGGCGAGTGTGGAGTCGGGGTTGGCGTTGTAGGTGTCGTCGATCACGGTGAGGGGGCCGAAGTGTTTGACCTCCATGCGGCCGGGCATGGGTTGGATATGCTCGAGTGAGGTTTTAATTTGTTCGTCTGGGACACCCATGGACCTGCCGACTTGGACGGCTGCGAGTGCGTTGTTGATGTCGTGGGGTGCGATCAGTGGAAGGTCAATGTATTCGGTGTCGCTGATGGGGAAGCGTTGGCGGTCACCGAGATTTTTCGGTTGTTGTGATGTATTTAAATCGAGGCCGTAGGTGACGGCGTTGGTGTTGGGGTTGAATGATTTTGTTTTGGTGACCCAGGGGTGGGCGTTGGATTCGATGAACACTTTTGCTTGTGGGGGGAGGTGCTGGGTGATGGCGGCTTCTTCTTCTGAAACGCCTTGGAGGTCGCCAAAGAATTCGAGGTGCTCTTTGCCGATGCAGGTGATGACGGCGGAGTCGGGTTGAAGGAGGTCGCCTAAGGCGTTGATCTCGCCTGGGTGGTTGGTGCCGACCTCGGCGACGAGGTAGCGGTCGTCGGTGGCGGCGGCGAGGATTGTGAGGGGGACACCCAAGTGGTTGTTAAAACTTTTGGGTGACTGGGTTCCCTTGAGTTTTGATGACAGGACGGTGTGTATCAGGTGTCGTGTAGTGGTTTTGCCGTTGGAGCCTACGACGGCGATGACGTGGCAGCCCGAGGATCGGAGGGTTTCTCGGTAGGCGCGTGCGAGTTTATGTAGAGCGGCTACGGCACTGTCTACCAGGAGCAGGCCGGGGGCTTGGGCGTCTGTTGTTTGATCGTTGTGTTCGATGATGGCGAGGGTGGCACCGGCGTTGCTTGCGGCGGCGATGAATTGGTGGCCGTCGAAGTTGTCGCCTTTGATGGCGAGAAAGACCTGGCTGGGCTTGATGGATCGGGAGTCGATGCTTAGGCCGGTGAGTGTTGCATCGGGGTCGGTGGGTAGGGAAAGCCAGCGTCCGCCGGTGACGGCCTGAACCCACGACGGTGTCCAGCAATTGTGGTCGGTGGTATTTGGGGTCATTACGAATCCGCCTTTTGTTTGGCCCATTGTTGGAGGGCTAGAGCGGCGTGTTCGCGGTCGTCGAAGTGTATATTTTCTTTGCCGATGGTTTGGTAGTCTTCGTGGCCTTTGCCGGCAAGGAGGACGGTGTCCCCGGGGTTGGCGGCGAGCACGCTTGCCTGGATGGCTGTTGCGCGGTCGGGGATGACGGTGAGGTGGTTGATTTTGTCAGGTGGGACACCGGGGAGGGCGTCTTTGATGATGGCGTCGGGGTCTTCGGTGCGTGGGTTGTCGGAGGTGAGGAATATCTGGTCGGCAAGTCGGCATGCGGCTTGCGCCATTTTGGGTCGCTTGGTTTTGTCACGGTCGCCGCCGCAGCCAAACATGACGATGAGTTTTCCGGGGGTGACGGGGCGTAGGGCGGAGATGGCGTTTTCCAAGGCGTCGGGTGTGTGTGCGTAATCAACGAGAACGGCGGGGGGGTGGATTGCTTGAGGCACGTTGTCGTGGGTGCTTGGGGTGAAGGGCACACGTTCGAGTCTACCTGGGACTTGTGGGATGTTTCCCAGGCCTTGCTGGAGTGAATCGGAGAGGCCGGTAATTGATTGTGCTGCGGCGATGGCCTGGAGGGTGTTGCAGACGTTGTGTTCGCCGATGAGGGGGAGTTGGGCGGTGACATCTCCCCAGGGGCCGATGAACCGTGCGGAGCTGGTGTCGGCGCGGAGGTCGATGTCTTTTGCGAAGCAGGGGGTGCCTTGGTCGTTGATGGGTTTATCTTTTAGGGAGGTCCACCAGACGGGGCCGGGGTGGTCGGCGAGTACCAGTTTGGCGTGTGGGTCGTCGTGGTTAAGGATGGCGATGCCGTTGTTGGCGAGTTGGGTGAAGAGGATGGACTTGGCCTTGGCGTAGGCGGGCATTGTTTTGTGGTAGTCCAGGTGGTCTTGAGTGAGGTTGGTGAAGACGGCGGTGTGGAAAGTGAGTGCGGATGCTCTGCCTTGTTCCAGCGCGTGGCTGGAGACTTCGGCTACGACGGCGCGGCAGCCTGCGTCGGCCATGCGTGACAATTCGCGTGAGAACTCGATCGCGCCTGGGGTGGTGAGGCTGGCGGTGCGTCTGCCTGCTTCGGTGCCGTCGTCGGTGTATATGGTTCCGATGACGCCGGTCTTTATGCCGGCGTGTTGGAGAAGATGCTGGATGAGTAGTGAGGTGGTGGTTTTGCCATTGGTGCCGGTGATGCCGATGAGAGCGAGGCGCTTGGCGGGTTCACCGAAGAAACGTTCGGCGAGTGTGCCGGCGAGGGGTTGATCGACCTGTGGGTGGTGGTACCAGGTGATGTTATTGGGGGGGGTGTAAGCGTCCAGGGGTTGACTGATAAGAGCGGTGGCCCCGCGGTCGATGGCCTGTTTGATATAGGTGGTGCGTTGGTCCGATCCGCCGCGTGCGATGAATAGGGTTCCCGGGGTGACTGCTCTTGAGTCGTCGCAGAGGTCTAAGAGGGCGGGGTCAGGTGGCCCGGTGTGGTGGGTAAGCCCAAGATCGCGGATGAGTGTTTGTAATTTCATGAGCCTCAAGCCCTTGGAGGCTCAGGATGTATTTAGCGTCTGGTTGATGAGCGGTTTCGTCGGCCGGAGGCTCTATATTATCGGCTGATTATAGGGGTACCGGGGAAACTTTTGTGACTGGGGTACTTTCGGCGGATGAGCTATGAAGCCGCGGCGTTTACCTCACCGGTCGATCAGGCGTGGTCGATGGGTGTAACGACTGTGGGGTTGGTGCTGCTGGAGGGTGTGAAAACGGTGAAATGTGAACGGGCAGATGCTATCACGCGGGAACGGGTGTTTTACCTGGCCGCAGGGGGTGCGCGGTGGGTTTTGGGTTGGGTAGGTTGGGAGCGATGGGCGTGGGCGTGTTGCGTTTAGGCGCACGCCCGCATGGTGGCTGCTGGTGCGATGCCGCTGCGGACCCAGACGCTGGATCGGCCGCGGTGTCCTTGCACGGTGGTGAGGCGGCGGAGGTAAGTCTTCAGAGCATCCTCATCGAACTTTACAAGGAACTCGCTCGAGGCCGAGCGGTTGCGTTGACGGATGAGGTCGATCATTTGCTGCTTGCTCATACTTAAACTCCAGAGACGTGTCTGCCCGTTGGGCTGTTAATCCTTATCCCGTGGCGGCGTGACTTCGCGTCGCCTGCCTTGGATCGGACAGGTTTTGGATGTGTCTTGAGGGTGTAACTTAAGCGGACCTAATAACGTGTCGATGTGGGTGGGTTTATCCGATATCAGTGTTGTGTCCGAATATATTGTTCGGGACGGCGGTGATCCGTGTGTGGGTCATCGGTGGGTTTGTCCCGGTACATGCCGGTGTCCGGCTATGGAGATGTAGTGTCATGGCGATGATCGTTCACAGCCCCCACGACGGCCAGGCTGTCAAAGTCCGTGACCAGGATCTGGAGCGTGCGATCCGCGACAGCGAAGGCCGTATCTTTTATGCGGTTAAGCGCAGCGACGGGCAGGGGTATTACGGCTCGTTCACGCGCAAAGGGTCTGATAAAGATGAGCAGCGTTGCCTGGATATGATAGACAAGACCCAGCGTGCGCATGATTCGGGTGCCGAGAGGTCTGCGCAGCAGATTCATGATGCGACAGGTAAGCCGTCGGGGCCTGGGATTATGCGGTGGGTATGGTTATTGGTCCTTGCGGCAGTGATCGCTATGGTGACGTGGTATTTGGTGCGGCCCGATAACCAAGGAGAGGGAGTGGGGGGGGTGCCGGGGGATCAACACGTTCCGGCTGGGCCGGGTTCGGGGTTGGATGGTGGTGATGTTTCGTCTTTATTAGATGGCGGAGTAGGGGTAGTGGAAGGCTTTGGTGTGGGTGTTGGTGTAGCTGACCGTAATTACATCGGCACGGCTTCGGGGTTGCGTTACGCGATCTTGAGGCCGGGGACGGGTGAGGCGGCGGTTGCTGGGCGATATGTTCAGGTGAACTTTGTTGTTTCGACTCTGTCTGGTGAGTTGATCGATCGGTCTGACCCTGGCGGTCCTGTTGGGTATGTTTTATGGTCCGGCCGGGTGCTGCGCGGGTTGGATGAGGGGGTGGCAGGGATGAGGGTGGGTGAGAAGCGGCGCTTGTTTTTGCCGCCGGAGTTGTTGTACGGCCGGTATCCCGGGTCGGTGACGTTGCCGGATACGGCGCTGCTATTTGATATTGAGTTGGTAGGGGTTTTGCCTGGGATTCGTTTTACCACGGACACGCTTGGCCACGGCTCGATAGCCCGTCCGGGTGATACGGTTCAGGTCCATTACAGGGCTTTTATAGGCCGGACAACGACCGCGTATGACAGCTCATATGATCGGGGCGAGCCGATCGAGTTTCGTATCGGTGCGGGTGAGGTGATTCAGGGGTGGGAGCTGGGTGTGATTGGTATGTCCGAGGGCGAGACACGTACGATCGAGATCCCGCCGTATCTGGGTTATGGCGAGCGTGGAGCGGCGGGGGTTATTCCGCCAGGCGCGGAGTTGAGGTACATCATCGAGCTTGTCAAAGTGACGGGTCCGGCCTCACGTTATGCGGACGTCGGGTTTGACCAGGGCGGGTGACGGACTCGTCTGCTTGGTTGTGGCTGATCCGCGTCAGATCGGGTCCGGCTGATTGATGCTGCGGATGGCGTTACACTCTTAGGCATGTTCAAGCGGATCGTCGTAGTCATCCTAGTGGTGTTTTCGTTGCCGTTTATCATCGGTGTTGGGGATCCGATGCCCAAGGCCGATTTCGTTTATGTCGAGGTCGCCGAGTACAACAGCCGTGACCCTCAGCGGATGACTTACCTGGCGGATATCCGTCTGGCGCGTCGGTTGTTTGAGACGCTGGTCGATCTGGACTTCAACGATCTATCGAGGAACCCGGGCGCGGCCGAGCGGTGGGAGGTGTCGGAGGATGGTCGGACGTATACGTTTCATATCCGTGAGGATGCGTACTGGTCCAACGGCGACCGGTTGACATCCCATGACTTTATATATGCGTGGCGTCGTGCGGTGCTGCCGGATACGGCGGCGGGGTACGCCCTTTTTCTTTTTGCGATCGAAGGTGCGCAGGATTTTTACGCCTTCCGTGAGGCCCAGCTTGCGGCGTACATTGAGCGGGCCAAGGTAGAGGGTGGCAGCGAAGAGGCGGCGAAGGGGTTGTGGGTAGAGGCGCTTGAGAAGTTCGACGAGATGGTCGGTGTGCGAGCGGTTGATGACAAGACGCTTGAGGTAACGATCAAGCAGCGGACTGAGTATTTTCTGGACCTGGTTGCTTTTGCAACCTACATGCCGGTGCATGCGGCGAGTGTTGAGGCTGGGGTGACCTATAGTGCGGAGAGCGGCAGGCGGCTGGATGATCCGACGTATTGGAACGATCCTAAGCGTCTGATTGGTAACGGGCCGTATGTTTTGAGTAAGCGGAAGTTTCGTCAGTACAGTTATCTCACGGCCAACCCGCACTACTGGAACCGGGATTCACTGAAGAACCAATCGGTGCTTGCGAGGATTATTGGCGACGACATGGCGATGCTGATGGCGTACGACCAAGGGGTGGTGGATTATGTCCCGTTGATTTCGGTGGAGATGGCGCACGATCTGGTGGTGCAGGAGAGGGATGATGTGCACGTCTTCCCGTTGGCGGGGACTTATATCTATAACTTTAACTGTCAACAGAAATTGAATAACGGCGAGCCGAACCCGTTGGCGGATTGGCGTGTGAGGCGGGCGTTGTGTACAGCGATTGATCGCAAGCAACTGGGGGAGATGGTCACGCGGATGAACGAGCCGCCGGCGTACAGCTTTGTTCCACCGGGCTCGTGTGCGGGGTACGAGCCCCCTGTTGATGTGGCACCGCGGTTTGACCCGGAGGCCGCGCGGGCTCTGTTGTCCGAGGCGGGTTATGCCGACGGCTCTAAGATCACCGGGCTGAGTATCCTTTATAACACGGGGTCTGGGCACGACCGGGTAGCGCAGGCGGTTAAGAAGATGTGGGAAGAGCATCTGGGTGTGGTGGTGACGCTTGACGGTGTCGAGTCGAAGATCAGTTCGCAGCGGAGCCGAAGCCAGGACTACACGATCCGTCGTGCTGGGTGGTATGGGGATTACGCCGACCCGACGTCGTGGCTGGACATACGTTCGAGTAAGGATGAGAACAATACGACCAAGTGGTCGAACCCTGAATATGATGCGTTGCTTGCGGAGGCGGCTGGCACAGAGGCACCGGATGAACGGATGCGTTTGCTGCGGGAAGCCGAAGCGATCATGCTCAAGGAATGCCCGCAGGCGGTTCTTTACCATTATGTAGGCGTGTCGTTGTACGACCCCAAGCGTGTTAAGGGGCTGAAACTTAATGCGTGGACGCGGGATCGCTTCGAGCAAGTGAGCGTGATCGATCAGGGCGGGAACGAATAACGACGGGAGCGTTTGATGGTACGGATGATCTTTTGGCGGTTGTTGCAGTTCCCATTGATTCTGGGCATGATTTTTGTTGTCACGTTGACGCTGGCGTGGGTTGTGCCGGGCGACCCGCTGGATACGGATGACGGCCGAGAGATCGCGCCTGAAATCAAGGCGGCGATGCTCAAACAGTACAACATGGATGCCGGGCCGATTCACTTTGGGATCAGTTATCTCAAGGGTGTGGCGATGGGTACAGATCGTGGTTGGCCTGACTTTGGGCCGTCACTGGCTTACAAGGAAGAGCGCGTCGTTGATATGATCGGGGGGAGTTTGCCGGTGAGTGTGATGCTGGGTTCATCGGCTTTGGCGGTGGCGTTATTCATCGGGACGTTGTCGGGCGTGATTGGGGCGCTTCGTCCGGGTGGGTTGATAGATTTATCGAGTCTGGGTGTTGCGTTGTTGGGTATCAGTTTGCCGAACTTTGTGACGGGGTCGATCCTGCTGGCGGTATTTGCGGGTGCATTTAAGATGTTGCCGGCGGGGGGTTGGGAATCGCCCTGGCATATCATTCTCCCCGCGGTGACATTGGGGATCGCGCCGGCGGCGTACATTGCGCGGCTGGTCCGGTTGGGGTTGGCGGATATCATGTCCAGCGACTATGTGCGGACAGCGCGGGCCAAGGGTTTGTCGCGGCACAAGGCGCTTTTTGAACATGCCTTGAAGGTTGCGTATCTACCGGTGCTGAGTTTTATGGGGCCGGCGGCGGCGAGTGTGATGACCGGGTCGTTTGTCGTTGAGAAGCTATTTAATATCCCGGGGATGGGCGAACACTTTGTCAACTCCGTCATCAACAAAGATCAGTTCCTGATCCTTGGGGTGGTGCTGACTTTTTCGACGATGTTGGTGATGTTTAATCTGGCCGTTGACGTGGCTTATGCGTGGATCGATCCGCGTATTGAGTTGTGACACTTGAGTTGGTTGTGGCTGGGCGGTCAGGCTTTGGCTGCCTGTTTATTGGTGGGCAACCACCCGCCCATGACGGTGGATTTGCTTTTCATTGAAACGATCAGCAACACGGCCCCGAAGGCGAGGAGCAGGGCGCTTAGCCATTGTCCGCGTGTGATGTGGAGTGTGGCGAATTCTTTGTCTATCAGGTGTGCGTCGGGCATGCGGAAGAATTCGTTGGCGATGCGCATCACGGCGTAGACCATCGCGCATGTGCCGGCGATCACGCCGGGCTTGCGGGGTTTGATCCAGATGATGGCCAACACGGCTAGGACGACCAGGCCTTCGGACACGCCGGCGTAAAGTTGTGAGGGGTGTCTTGGTGTTAAGAAGGGTTCGGCTGCACGGCTGACTACCGCGTCGCCTTTTTGTATCAGTTCGACCACGGTCCAGCGATCCCATGACAGCAGGCCGGGGATAACCGAGCCGGGCGGAGGGAGCGCTGCGAAAACTTTGCTCAACAGGGAGGGGTCTGCGTCCATTAATTCTTGTGGGAACTTGACGGCCAGAGGGAAACTTGCATCGCAGGGACGGCCCAGCAGTTCGCCGTTGATAAAATTGGCGATTCGGCCGAAGAACACACCGAGCGGCGCGGTGAATGCGAACAGGTCGGCGAGGTAGAGGAAGTTGTGTTTGTGTCGATAGGCGAAAAATAGACAGCCCAGAAGCGCCCCGATCATTCCGCCGTGGCTAGCCATGCCGCCCTTGTTGATAGCTAGTACGTCCCAATAGGGAAGGGTGTTGGAAAACTCCCAGAGCATTTCGGGCTTGTATAGAAGGACGTAGCCGAGTCGGCCGCCTAGGACGATCCCGATGGCGACGGCGACGACCAGGTCGGCGGCGTGTTGGGGTTTGAGTGTGGAGATGCCGACGCGGCAGACTCGTTTGACCATGAGGTAGGCGACGAAGAACCCGGCGAGGTAGGACAGGCCGTACCAGCGGATCGGGACCGGGCCCAGCTCAACTAAAATGGGGCTGAGGTTGTGTAGCCAAACCGCGAGAGTCATGGTGTGTGTGTCAGGTGGTTGGTGTGGCCGTGTTGATTAGTTTAGGTATCAGCTTCTTTTTGGGCCACGGGCTTTGCGTTTGGTTTTCTTCTTCTTGGGATTGGGTTGCGCGGCGTGGGCCTTGCTTTTTTTTGCGTGGGGTTTTTTCTTGGTTTTAGGCTTGCTGGCCGATTTTGGTTGGTCGTTTTTAGATTTGTTTTTGAACTTTTTGGATTTTGAAGGTTTTTTCTTCTTTGATCCGTTGTCTACGACAACCATTTCCATAACGCGCCGTGCCAAGTCAACGGACATGACTCGGACGGTGAAGGTGTTGCCGATGGAGATGGTTTTGCCGGAGCGTTGTGCGACCAGTGCGCCGGTTTTGGGGTTGTGTTTCCAGCGGTCGTTGGATGAGCCGGGGAGGTCTGTGCTGCGGACGAATCCATCGATGAGGTATTTGTCGATCTGGATGTAGACGCCTGGGCCGGTGACGCCGGTGACGGTGCCGGAGAAGTCTTCGCCGAGGTGGTCGGCGAGGAGCTGCAGGACCAGGAAGTTGCGCAGTTCTCGTTCGGCGCTCTCGGAGTTTCGTTCCGTGGTAGAGCAGTGTTTCCCTTGTTTATACAGTTCCTCCTCGGTGGGGACGAGGTGGTCTTTGGTGATCTTGTTCCCGATTTTCTTCGGGTTAACACGCTTGCCTTGAGTCTCGTCGGATGCGAGCTTGAGGTAAGCATCGATCCCGCGGTGGATGATGAGGTCGGGGTAACGCCTGATCGGACTGGTGAAGTGGGTGTAGTGTTCGCTTGCCAGGGCGAAGTGGCCGACCAGCATCGGGGAGTATTCGGCCTTGCTGAGCGTTCGCAGGACGGCCATGTTGACGGATCGCTGTGCGGGCTTGTCTTTAACGGCGAGGAGCAGGGTTTGGAGTTGCTTGCGGTTGGGCTTGGCGGGGATGTTGTAGCCGGCGACTCTTGCGAACATGCGAAGGTCGTTGATGCCGTGTGTGTCGGGGTCTGGGTGGATGCGGCGGATCATCGGGACGCCGATGCGGTTGAAGAGGCGTGCGGTGGCTTCGTTGGCCTCGACCATGAACATTTCGATAAGGGTGTGTGTGAAGGCGTTATCTTCGGGTTCTGCGTCGATGACTCGGCCGGTGTCATCGAAAACGAGTTCGACCTCGGGGAGACCAAGGACGATCATGCCCTGATCGAGCCTGCGTGCGCGGATGCGCTTGGCCAGGTCGTGCATCAATTTCGTTGCTTCGATGATGGGCTTTGGGTATTTGGCTTCTGTTTTAGCGTGCTTGCTTGCCTCGCGGATGTCGTCTTCGATCAGCGCCTGGGCTTCCAGGTAGGTCATGCGTTTGTCGGATCGGATGACGGTGCGTGCGAAGCGTTCTGAGAGGACTTTGCCATCGGCGTTGTACTTGATGAAGCAAGACTTGGCGTAGCGGTTGACGCCTTCCTGCAACGAGCAGACGCCGTTGCTGAGTACTTCGGGGAGCATGGGTACGACAACGCGGGGGAGGTAGGTGCTGTTGCCGCGTTCGTAGGCTTCTTCGTCCAGAGCGGAGCCGGGTGTGACGAAGTGCGCGACGTCGGCGATGTGGACGCCTAACTCGAAGACGGTTTCGCCGTTCTCCTGGGAGGTGTTGATGGAGATGGCGTCGTCGTAGTCTTTTGCGGTGGGTGGGTCGATAGTGAGTGTGAGTACGCCGGTGATGTCTTCGCGGTCGGGTGGGATGGTATCGGGGTCAAACGCCTGGGAGACCTTGCGTGCTTCGTCGGTGACCTCTTTGGGGAACTTGTCTGCGAGGCTGTACGCGCGCATGACCGAGAGTGTTTCGATTTCGGGCGTGCCGCCCTCGCCGAGGACTTCGGTGATGACGCCTTCGGCTACGTCGTTGGCGTCTTTGGGGTATTCGACGATGTCGATGACGACCTTATCGCCGACGCTTGCGTTTTTGACGGAGGGGTCACGGATGACAACGGGGTCGCGCATCAATCGGCCGTCGATTTTTACGACGTATACCGATCCGCGTTTCATCAAGGTGCCGACGTACTGTTTGTCAACGCGTTGGAGGACCTCGACGATACGGCCGACGAAGGGAGATTTGCCTGCGCCGCGTCTGCCTTCGTGTATAACTTTGGCGCGGACGTGGTCGCCGTTCATGGCGTCGCCGGTGGACCCGGGTGGTATGAAGAGGTCGCCGTGCTGTGTGAGTTCATCGGGCTGGAGGAAGCCGAAGCCTTTTTCATGGGCTCGGAAGATGCCGACCATTTCTTTGCCGGGTGGAGGCAGGGCGATGGTGTCGGATGAGCCGAGGATGACGCAGCCGTCTTCGAGGAGGCTTTCTGCGGCTTCCTTGAATTGGTTGAAATCGGCGTCATCGACACCGAGGTCCTGGGCGAGTTGCCGGAGTGTGCGGGGTTCATACCGTGTGTTGGCGATATGACGGAGTATGCTTTTGGTGTAACGTTGAGGCATGGATGGGGACTGAATACGAGGGGGGCGGCTCACGGTGGTGGTCATTGACCCGGGCTTGAGCCCACAGCCCGCCGAGCGTCTATTGCTCGACCCGGCTATGCTACCGCAGATCAATCACGCATGACAGATGTACCCTTTGTGAGGCCCCTTATGGCAACCGACGATCAGATCATGAAAGCCGCTTCGGAACTTGGCGAGATGCTTGGGGGGCACCCCAGGGTTGGGCGGCTTGAGTCGGCCATCAAGAAGCTCAAGGAAGATGTGGAGGCACAACGGGCCCTGAATGACTTGAATCGGCACCTGCAGATGGTAGGGGAGAAGGAGATGTCGGGTCAGCCGATCGAGGTGTCGGATAAGAAGCGGCTGGCGGAGTTGCAGAGCGAGGTGGTTCACAACCTGGTGTTGCGTGAGTTTCAACTGGCCCAGATGGATTACGTGGATCTGGTGAGGGGGCTGGATGACGCGATGTACGGCCGAAGCTCGGCGGCACAGGCGGTTGGGGTGACGGGTGGCGCGGGGGAGCCTGCGGCAGCGGAGTCGCCGTTGGTTAATCCTGATCTGACTTAGGGCGGTTTGGTATCCGTGGTTGCGTTTGGGAGACCAACTTAGTGGCGGTTTTTGGGTTGGAAGACGCGGAGTTGTGTGTGTGGTTGTTTGGTGGTGGGGTTATTCGCCGACTGCTAGCTGTTCGTCGGTGAAGCTAAAGGGGGATGCTTTGAGCATCTCTCGCAAACGGTCTACGGATACCCGAAGTTCGGCGGCGTTGTTTGGGTTGACGGGCTGGGGTGGAGTCACGCCAGCGACTTCCTTTGCCACGTCAGCCATCACTTGGCCACAGATAACAGCCATGGCGACCTTGTCCTGCTTGGCTTGCTGGGCCTCTTCATCATCACCATTGTCATTGTTTTTGTTGGCTTCGGTGAGTTGATCCGCGATCAGTGCGTAATAGCGGAAAGCGATCCGGGCCAACTCAAACTGTTCTTTATCTACATTGTTACCGCCAGCCCTGAGGTGGACGAGTTTGCTCCATAGCTGTTTCATCCCGCCGTGTACGGGTTTGAATCGGGCCTTGGTGTTTTGCTTGTGGAAGGTGACGCGGCTGTCGAGACCTTCCAGTACCTTCTGTATGGCGTCCGGGAGGTCGATTTCGGCTATCGCCACCATCACCTGCTCTAGGACAAGGGAGTTGTCTTCGGCCTTGAGCCGTTTGGCCATCACGGCCAGGGCGTCTTTTTGTCCCTGGGTTTTGAGCCTCTTGTTCTTAGCGGCGGCGCCGACGGCCTTAGCGATCCAGTAGCGGACGGCTGGGCTGGGGTCGTCCGCGCCGGCTTGAAGCACGGTGGTCAGGCTTTGGCCCGAGAGTTTGGAGCTGACGATCGCGACGTTCAGGCGAGTCATGAGGTCGCCATCGGGTGTGAGCAGCGGGGCGATTTTGTTGGCAATTGTTGGGCGGTAGTAGTCCAGGAAAAAAGCCGATCTGCCAAGGCTGAACTGTTCTGCCAAAAGAGATCGACCTTTGGCGATCTGCTCAGGGTCGTCGCTTTGTAGTCTGGCGGTCTGGGCATCCACGAAGGAATCGACGGTGGCGCGTTCCTGGGGCGTCAATTCGGCTTGTGCCTGAAGGATCGCGGCAGGCAGAGAGTTCTGTGCGGACAGTGACTGGGCCCCGGGGCCAAGGATGGCGACACACAGCGTGGCCAAAAGCCAAAGCGGGCATCGGCTGAATTTCATCGGAGTCCTCTCAGGCGGGCAGGGAAGTAATGCCGTCCGTCCGTCGGTCGTGGGGACCGGGGAGGCGGGTGGTTCGGAGATGCAAAAATTAGCATCGGTCTGGATTTATGTCAAACATCATGGCCCGGGGATGTCTCTCAACTATTGGCAAAACAACGTGTTGTGGGTTGCGCCTTATTTGCGATTTATCGTATTGAGTTAATGCCTGGGAAGTCCAGGGGGGAGCAGAGCATGACGAAGATCGAGCCGACGTAGAGCGCCAAGCCGATCATGGTCATGACGATGCCCACACGGTAGAAGCGTGTTTTTCGATCTCGGTACGCCAGGGTGGTATCGAGCCAATGTTCGACTTGTGTGCCGGGGTGCTGGGTGAGCCATCGGAGGTGCAAGACTCCGTAGCAGACGGTTGCGGCCGCGGCCATGACCAGGGCAACCCCGCTGATGATGAGCAATTGGGCTAGTTGGTTGGTTCCCGCGATCAGCCGGCCTGAGAAGCCGGTGGTGGTAATCACGATGCCTGTTAGTCCAAGGAGGACTTGTGATCGGTGGTGTAGGACCATGAAGTGGCGTTCAACCATCTCCATGATGGCTCTGACATCATCCCGTCCATAAATCTGGATGATGCGTTCGATCTCTTCGTGGCGGGCCTGTTTGGACATCCCGCCATGATAGCAGCGGTGGAGAGGGCGTGGATTCCGGGGGATTCATCGGTTGAAGGGGTCTTGGATGCGGGTTTGGCCTGCGTTGGTGGTGAGGTATCAGGGAGGCATGAGCAGCCTCTTTGGCAAGATCGGACCTATCGCCGCGTATGGTTCTACGGGTTATGTCGTTCTGCGTGGATCGAGTTGGGCTGGGATTAATCTAGAGAGGTAACTGGCCGCAGTTGTTGGCTGTGGCTACCGATAGGCTGGGTATGACGTGTGCCAATGTATCCTTGAAGACGGGGCAGAGCAAGGGCGGGCGGTCTTTGGGGGGTCTTTGGGGAGTGGCTGGGCTTAGGTGTTGTGATTGGCGGGGCTGGGCCGGCAGAATTGTTGCGATCCGTGCTACCCCTCGAGAGGTTGCGCTGGGCGTGGCTCTGGGGTCATTTATCGCATTCACACCGTTGATCGGTTTGCAGACCCTCATCGCGGCGCTGGTCGCGACGGTGGTGGGTGCTTCGCGGAAGGCGGCGATGCTTGCGGTGTGGATCAGTAACCCGATCACGATGGGCCCGATTTTTGCGTTTACCTATCAACTTGGTCGAGTGTTGGGTTCCCCAGAATCAGTCTCGGCTGGGGTTTCCGGGCGGGGGTTGGGTGGTGTAGAGGGCTCGGCCTCGTTCATGTCTGGGGCTGGCATGGGTTTTGAGAATCTTCTTCACACGGGGTGGGGATACATGCTGCCCATGCTGCTTGGTGGGGCGGTGGTTGGGCTGGTTGCGGCGTTGATGTCCTACCGCCTGACACACCGGGGGGTCGCGGCGTATCAGGTGGCTTACGCTCGGCGTTTGCGGACTCGGTTAACCGATACACCGTCCGAATAACAGGTGCGGTGGGTGAAAGATTAACCTAAGAGCCTGTATTCAGACGGATTTACCGCAGGTGAAGTCCCGGCGAGCCGATAGCTGCAAGTATGAGTGGTTTTCCTAACACATCACCGAGGCGAAGTGGGGCCGGCAGAGAGGCCTTGGGCATGGTCGGGTTTCGTAGGTGGTTGCGGATCCTGATCCCTATCCAAACGAATCCCAAGCGGATAGCGCTTGGGGTGTCGCTTGGTGTGTTGATTTCGTTCTCTCCAACGATCGGTTTTCAGATCGGGTTGGCACTTGTGGCTGCATCGATATTCAATGCGTCCCGCGTCGCTGCGGTGACATGTGTGTGGATCACCAACCCGTTGACGATGGGCCCGATCTACGCATTCACCTACATGGTGGGTCGGCCGTTCTGGTCTGCTTCGCCCGATGTCGGGCTGTCGCAGTTGAGTCAGACGATCAGTGGAGGGCAGCACTGGTCGAGTATCGGAGCGGTATTTACCGCGTTTCGCAGTATCTATAGCCTTGGCCCGGGTATGTTTATGCCGATGCTGATTGGCGGGCTTATCACGGGTGGGGTTGCCGGGGCGCTGTGCTACTTACCCGCGAAATCGATCGCTTCGTATGGTCGAAAGACGATGAGGCGGAGTTCCCGGCCCTCTAGGCGGGGGTCAATTCTTACCACACGTTCGCCACTTACCCGGCACCGAGTTGAGACGGTCAAGGTGTTGCGCTCCGACGGCAAGCGTACATCTTCACGTCGCCGGGCCGCGTGACAGATATATGAAAACGGGGCGGGAGATCTGCCTCGTGCTTAATCGGCAGACTCGATACCCAGGTCTTTGATCTTTTTGTTGAGCGTGTTGCGGTTGATCCCCAGGAAGTCGGCGGTGCGTACTTTTATGCCGCTGTTGTAGTTCATCGCCTCGCGGATGAGTTGTTTCTCAATCTCACCAACCACCAGATCGTAGACCTGGCCCTCGCATGCCTGGTACTCCCGGACCGCGTGCTCGGCGAGCCTTGCGGCAAGCGATTCGATCGACGTATCCGTCGTGTCGGATCTTGTTTGTTTGGAGAACAACCGGATCTGAAGGGGCAAGAGGTCTTCGGAGAAGTCTTCCCCAGTTGAGAGGACAACCGCCCGCTCCATCGCGTTTTCCAACTCACGGACATTGCCTGGCCAAGGGTATCGCAGCAGGGTGTTCAATACATCGCGGCTGATCTTCCGCACGTTGCGCTGATTTTCCGTGTTGTACTTGTCCAGGAAGAAGTCGATCAGCCTGGGTATGTCCTCCCGGCGTTTGCGCAGCGGGGGGAGGTTGATCTGGACGACATTTAATCGGTAATAAAGGTCCTCGCGGAAGTTGCCTTTGCGGACTTCGTCTTCGAGGTCGAGGTTGGTTGCGGCGATGATCCGGGCATCGACTTTGACCGTTCGGTGATCGCCGACCCGCTCAAACTCGCGTTCCTGAAGCACGCGGAGGAGTTTGACTTGTAGTTGTGGGTCCAGGGTGCCGATCTCGTCGAGGAAGATTGAGCCTCCTTCGGCGGCCTCGAACCGTCCTATCTTGTCTTTAACGGCCCCGGTGAACGCGCCTTTGATGTGCCCAAACAACTCCGATTCGAGCAGTTGGGGAGATAGGGCGCCGCAGTTGATTCTGATTAAGGGGTGATCGGCTCGCGGTGAGTTGAAGTGGATAGCTTTGGCGATCAGTTCCTTGCCACAGCCTGTCTCGCCCAGCAGTAGCACGGTCGCTCGACTGCTGGCGACTTGGCCGATGGTCGCCAGCACGTCCAGCATCGCGGGGCTGGACCCGATGATGTTGTCGAATTTGTATTTGCCCCGGAGGTTGTCTCGCAGCTGTTGGGTTTCTTCCAGCCAGTGGTCTTTCTCGACCTGGATCAGGTGGTGGATACGGATTGTCTGGGCAATTGAGCCGGCGATGATGGTTAGTAACCGGGCGTCAGCGTGAAGGTGCTCGTCATCAATAAAGGGCCTGTCGATGCTGATGGCTCCGACGGCCTGTCCGCCGTCGTTGACGGGGACGCAGATGAAACTGGTTGGGGTGGGGGTGGCGTTGCCATCTTCGAGGTCTCTGCTGCCGGTGCGGTTCAAGAACGCATGGTGCTTGGTGAGGTCACTGATCACTGCGGGCTCGCCGGTCGCGAGGACTTGGCCGGTGACTCCTTCACCGACGTCGTATCGGCCGCGCTGCTGCTCCGCGGTACTCAGGCCGATACTCGCCACGATGCGCAGTTGGTCAGAGGCCTGGTCCCATAAAACCAATGAAGCCCGCTGGATATGCAAACGATCGCTAAGGAGCGCCATGGCACGTTGAAACAGTTGGCTCAATTCCAGCCCATCGCCAAGGATTTGGCTGATCTGCTCTAAGACGTCTAATTCTTGTTCGGCTCGCCGCATAGACCGCTCATTAAATCATCAGCCGGGCATGTGTGCAAACGCTGGTTGTCGGTTTTGTGCGCACAAAACCGAACATAAACCATACAAAAATTCCAAAAAGTGCAAAAATCGTTTTGGTTTGTCGTTGCAGGACTTAATTCAGTCTGAGATTGCGATTGGTCGCTTTTGTGCGCTAATTGTTGACGCGTTGGCCAAGAGTGAAGGGTCAACACATTGGCCAGGGCCAGACGGGCCCGTCTCCCAAGCGACACGTTACCTGCCAGCGAGTGATATTTACGATGAGCCACCCGACCGATCATCCCGTTCCCAGCACCCTTGGACCTGACTTGCTGGATTCGCTAATCGAGGAGCACCGCGGTTGTACCGAGCCTCGGCTTCGGCGCCTCTGGGACTACTACCGGAATCCCGCGAGGTCCAGCATTGACGGGAAGGTTGGCGTGCTTGCGCAAGAAGCCGGGCTGCCCCAGAGATTGACCAAGGCGAAAGCGGTCGGTGGTCTGGGTGTGGAGGCCGAGCGTGAGGTCGTGATAGAAAACGACATCGCCTGGCGGATGCATACCCAGGTCGATTTCATGTTCGGCAAACCGCTGTCGATTCAGAGCATCGCCAAAGACCCGGCCCGGGCAAAGAAGATCCAACGGTTCCTTCGCCGAGTCATCAAAGCGAATGGCGGGGAGCGGTTTTTCCAGGACCTGGGGTTACTCGGCTCGGTTTACGGGTTTGTGGATGTGTTGGTGCGCGTTACTGACACACACAAGACCCCATTGAGTGACGGGGTATCCGACGCCGATCGGCTTGTACTTGAAACCATCGAAGCCCCCCGGGCCATCCCACTACTTAGCCAGCAAGACTACCGCCGACTTGACGCCTACGCCCTGCACTTTTGCCGAAGGACATCACAGGTCGAACAAAACCATTTCCTAACCAGGGTTCGCAACCGTGTCCTTGGCGGGTCGGGGCGTAGGCAGCGGTCGGTGGTCGAGCATACCCAGGTCTGGACTGGGCAGATGATCCAGAGCTTTGTCGGTCAGCCTGGGACGTTTGGGGGTGGTCGAAAGCTGGTGGAACAAGAAGTCAATCGGCTTGGGCGCATCCCCGTCGTGCATATTCAGAATCTATCTCAGCCATTCTTCTACGAGGGGTTAAGTGAGGTGGAGCCTTTGATTCCGTTGCAGGACGAGTTGAATACACGCCTATCGGATCGCGCTAACCGGGTGACATTTCAGTCTTTCAAGATGTACCTGGGCAAGGGGATCGAACATTTTACGGACCGCCCAGTTGGGCCCGGTCAGATGTGGGCGACCGACAACCCCGACGCTTCGATTACGGAGTTCGGCGGCGATGGGAACAACCCCTCCGAAGAGGCTCACATCAACGAGATCCGTGAGGCGATGGACAAGGCCAGCGCGGTCAGCCCGCTGGCGACGGGGCTGTTGCGTGCCAGGGTCGGCAACCTCACCAGTCAGAATGCGTTGCGGATCGTGCTGATGGGGCTTCTTGCGAAGGTTGAAAAGAAGCGCCTTACCTATGGCGATGGGATCGAGCGCATCTGCGAGTTGTTGTTGCATGCTGCGGATGTGTACGGCCTGTTCCCGAACAGCCCGGAAGAACGGGGTGTTCGTTTGGATTGGGCGGAGCCGTTGCCGGATACGGATTCGGAGCTTTTGCGGAACGCGTTATTGAAACTTGAGGCGGGTGTTCCTCGTCATCAGGTCCTGACTGAATTGGGCTATGCCGACCAGGCCGGGGTTTAGCGGTCGAGTTGCGCGACGGGATAAGCACACTTTCGGGCAGAAGCCCACGACTTTTCTTTACGGGAACAAAACCATGACTGACAGCCTGGTGATTGACACACAACCCAAGACCCCCCTGGCAGACAACGATAAGCCCGATCAGGTCGGCGGTGCGGACAGACTCGTGCCGGTGGGTGAAGCGATCCGTTATCGAAAGCGGGCGCAGACAGCCGAGCAGCAGCTCGAAGATCTTAACGAAGAGGTCCGCGTGATGCGGGCGAAGCTGAATGAGGCCGACGAAACTATTGTTGGTTTGGAGCGTCGCCAGAAGGTTGATTCGTTGCTTACGGAAGCGGACGCGATTGATTTGGAGACGGCTCGGTTGCTCACCGAGCAGGCGGTGACCCAGATGGACGATCCCGAGATTGAACTGGTGGTCAGTGATCTGAAACGGCACAAGCCTTTCTTGTTCCGCCACAAGCAGTCACAGGGTTTCTCCGCGATGGCCCCGAGTATCGAGAACCATGGCCACGACCCGGCCGAGCAGGCTGCGGAGCAGGCGACCAAAACCGGTGATCGCCGAGACCTGTTGCGCTACCTGAGGCTTCGCCGTCAGCACTGAATAGCGGGCGGCTTGGCCTCGATTGCGAATTGTTTTAACCCTTTAAATACACAGAACCACAAGGACACACACTATGCCATTTACAGGTAAAGCTACCTACTCCGCGGGGGCAAGCCTCCCGGAACTCGTCGAAGATGTCTCGGACATCATCAGTATTGTCAGCCCGTTTGAGACGCCTCTGTTGAATCACTTGGGTGACCCCCAGCGATCGGCAAGCAGCACGGTGCATGAGTGGCTGGAGGATTCACTCCTGCCGAACACCGACATTATTCAGGACCCGATCATTTCCGCCCCGTTGACCGACACCACATTCACGATTGGTAACGGTACGCGGTTTAGGGTGGGCGATCAGATCCAGGTTGCCACGTCTAAAGAGGTCCTGTTCGTGACGGGAATCTCCGGCAATGATCTGACCGTGGTCCGTGGGTACGGCGGAACGGTGGCCGAAAGTCTTGTGGACGATTCCACGATCCGTATCCTGGGCAACGCGGCATTGGAAGGAGACGATGCACCGGCGGCACGGTTTACAAGCCGGGCGCGACGATCAAACTACACCCAGATTTTTACTTCGTCGGTCGAGGTGTCCGGGTCGCAGATCGCGTCTAAGCAGATCGGCCTTTCCGACGAGTTGGATTACCAAAAACAAGAGCGGCTTCGAGAACTAATCCGTGACTTGGAAAATTGCGTGGTCAACGGTGTCGCAGCATCCAGCAACCCCGAGGGCACCGCGTCTATCAGGCGGACCATGCAGGGGATTGTCCCTAGCATCCAGACCAATGTCTTCACCAATGGGATCGGCGGTTTTCCCTCCGGGGTCGGCGTTGGGACAGACCAGTTGACCGAGGACCAGATCAATATGGCGTTACGCTTGATCTGGGACCAGTCGTCCGGCTCGATCGACACGATCCTGGTCGGTGGATTCCAGAAGCGTCGTATCAACAGCTTCATCACCAGCGGGCGAGGGTATGACGAGAGCTCGACCCGCTTCCGCGACCTGGTGAGTACTTACGAATCGGACTTCGGCGTTTGCCGGGTAGTCCTGTCGCGGTGGGTTCCTCAAGACGCGGTGCTGCTGCTGGATTCTTCACGTATCGACGTCATGCCGCTGACAGGGCGGAGCTTTGGCTTCAAGAAACTGGCTTCAACCGGTGACAGTGAATCCGGCCAAGTGATTGGTGAGTACACCACCGAGGTGCGCAATGAACTTGGGCACGGCGTGATCCGCGGTCTCGCTGCCAGTTAACGTAACGAGACAGGCCCGCATGGATTTGTTAGCGGGTGACGGGTCGTACTGAAATCACAACACCCTCTCATGGGTCGGGGGCTTGACAGCCTCCGACACCATTTAACGAACCAGATTTTACGACGGGATTCCATATGAACTTCTCAACCGACAGAGACTTGCTTGCGATTGAACCGGCGGTGTTCGAGGACGTGCCCTTTGCGGCCCAGAGGCGGGTGAGCGTAGCTGATGGTTCGGTCATCGGGACCACACTTACCAGTGCGGCTGCGGATTTTGTGTCTGCCCAGGTCGATGTGGGTGCGGTGGTTCTGGTGGGTGGTGTGCCGCATGAGGTGCTGGCGAGGACTGACGTGAACACGCTGGCTATATCGCTGCCTAGGACACATACGACCGACCCCGGGATTCCGGGTGGTGATGGTGTGGGGTTGAATGTGGTGGTGCAGACTTTTTCTCCCCAGGCGGGGTTGGTCCACGACGGGTTGCTGCGGCTGATAGGCTTGGCCCCAGATGACCCTGATCCCGGGTTGACCCAGTCGGCGGTGCTTTCACTGTCGTTGATGGCACGGCTCGAGGCGTTGGGCACGCTTGAGGTGGTTTACTCGGGGGCAGCGTCTTTAGTCGGGGACAACGACACGCTATTGATGAAAGCGGGGGAATATCGCAGGCGGTTTCGCCAGGCTTGTGCGGGAGCGACGTTGTCACTGGATACCGACGGTGACGGGTTGGCTGACAGGCGTTTATCGTTGGGTACGATTCACTTTACCCGCGCCTGAGGTGGTGGGTTTTCATTCACGGGATACACCATGGTGACTTTTGATAACGAACTGCTGTTTGGATTGGGCGTGGCAAGCTTCAAGATTGGCCCGGTCAAATTGCGTCATACGGTCCAGCACCCGCCGGGGTCACGGGGTGTTCGGCTCGACGGGCAGGGAACCGAAGCCAGGCGGATAAACCAGGCGGGTGTACTTGTCGCCAACACGACAGTCGAGCTTCAGGCACAAATTGATGCGATTGAAAACAGGATTGATGGGATTGCCCACACGTTGGTAGATAACGTTGGTCGTGTTTGGAACGACGTCGTTTTGCTTGAGCTCGATAGGGATCCGTTTGAGAGAGTCGGGGCTCGCTGGAAGACCGCGTACCGCACTAAGTATTTACAGGTGATCCCTTGAGTAGTTTTATCACCACAGACGCGACGCAGGACGTCTTTGGCCTGGTCCTCGCCCGTCCGGTTGTCACCGCTGCGGGGGAACACCCGTGGCTGATTCATCTCTGGTGGCTTGCGCCGTTTCAGGATGATCGTCTGGTGCAGATTTATGTGCAGGGGGAACTCTACGATGTGACCCTCGATCCGGCTGTGCGAGAGATTTGTTTGGTGCTGGATCGCACGAGGCAAAACCGGATCGAATTGCTAGCGGTTCCGGCGGATGATCCGCAGGCGGTGTGGCGTCCGCAGCCTGACTTGCTTGGGTCGTGGGGGCCTGCGATTTCAAGTGTAGCCGAGGTGGTTCTGGTGCGTGATGAGATGTTGCCTTCGGATACCCAACTTGTGGTAGAGGTTGATGGGAAGGGCGTTGATCGCGGGGCGATGTGGCCACAAGACCAGAACCGATCTGGTTTTGGGAACCCCTTGGGGCAAGACGATGAGGCTGGGCTTGGTGTGGGGGTGGGGGGGCTGGGTGTGGGGCCGTTGGGTGGCGATGGAACCGTGTGGCGTTGGCGTAGAGATGGCTTGGGTCTCGGGAGCCATGAGATCAAAGTCAAAGCGGTGGATCGCACTGGCGCACCGGTAGCAAACCCGGTTTTGATTGAAGGTGTACAGGTCGAGAGTCTGCCTGATCCGGTATCCGGTTTAACCATCGACCCGTCTTTTCATCTGTCATGGGCACTGGTTTAGTACGGGCACATGAATACAACTTGCTTGAACACAAACGTGTAAATAGGAATCAGAGATGCCGATCCAAGAACTCACATCCGATCAGATTGATAGCCTTGTCGGTACGCGCCACCCATCGACAGGTATCGAGTATCCGCCGAATGGTTTGCAGCCATATTACTATTGGCTGCTACGAGCGTTGCACCTACTATCAGAATCATCGTTTGGCGAGCTGAGGGTCGCCGAGGACGATTCGTCTGTGACGGCGATCCAGATTGCGCCTGGCCGGGTGACCATCTCGGGTGTGGTGTTGGTCTTCCCGGGACAAATCAACGATTTGTCGCTGTTTAACAATGACACGGTGAACGTGTGGTTACGTGACAACGCGGGGTCGCCGGAGGTCGGGGTCAATGCCGACGCCAGTGGTTGGCCCGTGACCCCACACATCAAACTCGCCAAGGTCACGCTCGCCGCGGGCGTGATATCCAGCATCCTTGACCGGCGATTCGAAACCGTATTCAGCATCTGACCGATTGCAGACATTTTCCAAAAGACGACTTACTCATGACGACACTCAAACATAATGACTTTCAGGTCCCCGGTTGGGGCGAGTTTCAGCAAGGTCCACAACCAAGACCCGGTTACCGATCCCAGGTTTTGGAAGACTCGCCGCTGATATATTTGCGGCTGGGCGAATCTTCTGGGCCAACAGCCTACGATGAAACCGGGTCGCACAATGCGACGGAAGAAGGTGCGATGAACTGGGGGCTTGCTGGGGGATTACGGCACGACGATGACACGGCGGTTGGTTCGCCGGCGACAGGTGGGTTGTCTGTCAATTCGACCGGCTGGCTGCCGACCGGGTCCGATCCAAGAACGGTTGAGTTTTGGTTCCGACCAAATGTGGCGACTTCTCCATTGTTTGGTATCAGTTATGGGGGAGGGGCGTCTGGCATGATAGTCTTTGTGTATAGCGCTGATGGACTGGTTGTTTCCGTTGGCACCAGCGGAATTGGAGGTCTTACGGCCGACCTTTCTGGCCAATGGCATCACGCCGCGTTCGTGTTCCCGTCCGGTTCAACTCGCCTCGATGAATTTGTTATCTATATCGATGGTGAGCCGATCACCATGCAGGTATTTTTTGGGAGTGGAGCCACGCTGATAAATACAACCGATTCACCGCTCCTGCTAAATATGTCTGGGGACGGCTTCTACAACAACTGTGAGATCGACGAAGTGGCGGTCTATGGCACGGCGTTGTCGTCCCAGCGGGTGAAGGAACACTATGACACGGCCAAAGGCCGGGTGGGGCAGTAATGGCAACGACGATCACGCAAGCTGCTTTGGCATCATTCCCCGACAGGCCAAGCGCTAGCGGCGTCGGGCTTCTGGCCACATTGGGCTTGGGGGGAGATGGTGAATACCTTGTCAACTCCTTGGAGACGGAGCAGGAGGTGTTCCATCTTCGTTTTGTGATGAACCCGGCAAGCTTGGCCGGGGGCGAGGTGGCGATGTTTGTGGGGTTTGACTCGGGCGGTGTTGAACGATTCCGTGTTAGTTACGACGCAAATACGCGGCTGCTTTCGATTAAGCTTGCGAGTCTAAATACGCTTAGCGTGACTCTGGATGGCGTGCTCCCGTGGCAGTGCGTCGAAGTGGGTATTAATTCGATTGCCGGCCAGGCAGACTTGTGGCTAAACGGGGTCTTGGCGGACCAGGCATCGGGTTCTTTCTCGCTATTGAAAGTACAAGCCGTGTGGCATGGCGTCATCTTCAAGGACACTTCTCTGGCGGGTGATTTATATCTCGATGAGGTTTGTTTCGGGGATAGTTATATCGGAACGGTTGTTGTAACACCGATCAGCCCTTACGCCGATGCGTCTGGCCGTTGGCTAGTGGTTTATAACACGGCCGACCCGGACGCTATGGCTTGGGTTGAGGCATATCGCCAGGCACGAGGCGTCCCGTTTGCGAATCTTCTGGGTCTTAACTTATCGATTGTAGAAACGATTAGCGCGGCTGAATACGCCAATCTAGTTTCTGCTGTCGATGATTATCTGACGAGGAACAATCTTGACAGCGAAGTGATGGGCGTCTTGCTGGGCTATCGAGTTCCAGGCTATGTGGATTTTACCGGGGTCGGATTTTTTGAAGCAGTGCCAGCTCTGATGCAAACCAGCTCGGTTGCGGCGGGCTCTGTAACTAACACAAATGCTTTGCCGATCCCATCAACCCGCTTGACACACAGCGACCTCGCGGGAGATCGCATGACCGCCAGGATCGACGGGCAGGATATTTCGGGGGCCAACCTGATTGTAGACCGGTCGACCGCGTTGTTGGCCTCCGGCCTTGCCGGGGATGACTCGGCTATCTACTTCGATCCGTTTGTTGGCAACAACCCGTCTTACCAGCAGGCCTTCGGAGACATGCTTGGTTGGGCGACCGGCCTGCGTGGGATGCGGACCCGGCTCCCGATCGTTTTAAGCGGGGACCCCAGCGGCAATGTAGAGGTGAGTTTTTCATCGGTGTCGGGCGACGGGGTTTTCTGGGGCTGGTCATCTGCGTTGCCGGACGCTGATATCTTCGCCGCACCGGCGGGTAGGCGGGCAGTTTGTGGTCAAATGTATCTCGGGGGTGCATCGGCAACTACGTTACGCGGAGTTGTGCCGAGCAATTGGGCCGACACGCCTATGGATGCCGGGTATGCCTGCACCATCGTGTCATCCCGAGATAATCCGGTGCCGTCGATCCCGGACGCGGGTGCTTTTTTTGACGCCCTGAATATAGGATGGACTGTAGGCGAGGCTTGGCATGCGGCCCAACCAGCATTGCGCAGTGGGTTCTACCTCGTGGGTGACCCGTTGATGACGGTCTCCATGCCACGTGAGGGGTTTGAGATCTTCGGCCCGTTGCAGAGCGTTAAAGATCTGGACCCGGCATCACAGTTGCTTGTACTGCCTGCCGGCACGATTGAAGCGAATGTGTCGATTGCACTCCCCGCCGAGGGATCAGCTGCGACATACATGGTCCGTCGCACAGATGTGCTGGGGCGTGCCGAGGCATCGGTCACTTCGGCCCGGGTAGTCAATGTGGGTGGCGTAGCAAAGTTCGCTTCATCGTTGCCGGTTTGGCCAGACAGCACTGATTGGCCCGTTGCTTTGGAGGCAGGTTCGGTGTGCCCAGCCATTTATTGGGGCGGGCCGCTGGGATCGATGCGCGTTTCAACAGTGGAGTTGCTTAGTCAACCCGAAGGCGGGGCCGAAGCGATCACCGCGCAGCCCACATTTGATTCACGGGACGAGCACATCAAAGTCACGACAGCCATCCCGCTTGTGAAGACTCGATACCGTTGGCGGATCACCTCACTCGATGGGATCGTACAACACACGGATTGGTCAGTTTGGGCTGAGCCGCCGACCACACCCACTCTTAGCCTTCAACAGATTGGAGCGGACATTTGAACGCATGTGCATCGCTTGGCCCGGCGCGACACGCGGGCGTGTCGGATGATCCTAAACCCATGGTCATGATTAACGGCGTACCCGAGCCGAGGCTGACCGTCGATTCGCTCAAGGTACAGGGCCCATTGGACATTAGATCGGCAAGACTATTTGTTGATGAGCCCGATGATTCGCCGGGAGTGTTGGAGCATTGGTTGTGCTCGCAGATGTTAATCGCCTGGCCGATGCGGCTTGTGGATGATGAGATTTACTGGGCGGTTCTGATACAAGGCGAACTCCGAGAGGTCGTATCCAGTGAATCTGCGGGCGTGCGGGGCCGATGGTTTGAGCTTGTCGATGCATGGGATGACATGATCGCCAAGCCGACGGATACGATCTGGGGCTTGAATCCTGCTGGTTCGCTGATCCAACGGCCAGCGGGCAAGTTAATGATCGGACTCGAAGGCAACCGATCAACGGGGATCTTCAATGTTAATGGGGTGATGGCTCACGTTATCCAAGACGGGTCCGGCTTGGGGTGGACCGTGTTGTCCGCGTTGGAAACGGTCTCCACACTAGGCGGTCTGAGCCTTTCCTTGAGAGGGTTGCCCCGGAAAATAGCGGATGCCGATCTGGTCAAAGCGATCGACCTTACCCGACCTGTTTCCGATGCACTCAAAAGCATACTTGAGCCTTATGACTTGACGATCCAGCGCGACATCACACGCCTGGACGGAACGGTTGTCGAGCGACGCGCAGTTCGTCCCATCTCGTCTGGGCGCCCGGTCCGTGTCGTGTGGGCGGACGATGAACGACCGCTGGGCGATGCCCTGGTGGTTAAGTCTGAACGACCAGCACAGACGGCGCAGCTCTGGATCGCCCGAGCCGGCGGCTGGCTAGTCGAGTCTACTTTTAATCTGTCCAAAGGATGGGACCCGGCCTTGGAAGGGCAGCCGGATGATGAATACAACAAGAAAAAAAGCAGCGACTTTGCGACCTACGCCGACGTCTACCGCCGGTGGGTGCTAAACGAAGACGGCTTCTTCTCGGGGCCGCCCTACAACCAAGGCCCGGCATTCGGCCTGACCGCGTTCTTTGGCACGGGCACCGTCGATTCACAGCCGCTTGAGTTTAAATCTAATGTGACACTGCAAGCTGACGGCTCGCCTATGAAGCCAGTTGTCGAGATCAGTACCAATAACGGATCGACATGGCTGCCCTTCACACAGTCGGTCATGATTCTGGATGGTCGGGCGGGTGTGTACTTTAATCCCACGGCACTCACCGCGTCGTTCCTCGCTGCGGCCAAAGCGGGCTCAGCCCGAGTGCGGGTGACCGCCAGTCTGCAAAGCCCTTTACGCGTTGAATTGCAGAGATGGAACGGTAGCACGTTTAGTGCGAAGCTGCCGCCGCTGGTGTTCGATCTGTCTGATGTGTTTCGTTTCCAGCGTATCGACACAAACAGCATTCATCATTCAGGCGTTGAGGTCGGGACGTTGGTCGCAGATCAGATCGATCACACCTACAAGATGCACGACTGGCTGGTGGAGCGGACGGTCCGTCATGTTCAAGGCGGTGCTCCATCGGGTGGCCGGGCGACATTGGAACTTGCAGGGGCATGGCCGTTGCTTAGGCCGGGTGACCGTCTGTTGGATGTCCGTGGCCCGGGAGTGGCGGCCGACGGACAGGCCCAGGCCCTGACGCGGAATGGAGCCTCAGTCCTCTCCTATGAAACACGGTTTGCTACGAGCCAACGCAACGGAAGAACCACCAAGATCGACCTGACCTTTTAAGTGACCCGGGAGGCTTTATGCCATTGGAATTTTTACAACCCCTGACCCAGTTCGGTGTCGCCGGGCTGATGGGCCTGCTCTGGGTGTGGGAACGCCTGATGTCTCGCAGGCGTGAAACACAGCTCAACGAAACCCACCACCGCCTGATGAGTCAGCACCACGAATTGAACGTATTGGTCAAACTTGTTCGTCAGAACACACGCGCGATGGTCCGGTTCGATCAGACGCAGCTACAACTCAAAGAACTACTGGAGAAGATGCACCATGAGATCGATCGCAAAGCGGCTTAGGTGGGGATGTGTGTTCGTAATGATAGGGGGCTTGGTATCACTGGCCGGCGGTTGCGCGACGCCTCCTTCGGTGGCTCCCCTGTTGAGGGTGACCGAGCGTGCACTGTTAGATGAGTCGGGACGGTTGAAACAAGACGCCGAGCGTTACACCGCTTACACCCGGCAGACACTCCGCACGCTCGAAGATGCGTACAGCCAGGACCTGGACCAAGCCGAGGTTCTAACACCCAAGTGGGTCCGTGAAGCAACATCTGTCTACATCACGGCCCGAGAAACAATCATCAGTCATCAGCACGCCTTGGCGCAAGAGCAGCGTGCTCGCGCGGACAATCTTCTGGCTGCTGCTGCGGCGACTCGGCGGGCGATTGCATTGATCGAGCAGCAGGACAAGCTGCTCCACGGCACACTCGACAACAACCTTCAGCGCCTGCTTACATATTCAGATTGGACCCGACAGGAGTCAATCCGATGACCACACACGACCTGCGTAGCCTCATCAGTGAGAAGATCGATCTTCGGTGGTCGGACTGGTCATCACAGCACCCGCACCTGGCATTGGCTATTGACCGTACCCGGCTTGTTGAGTCTGCCGTCGATCTGTTGCGGCAAGACCCTGAGTTTATTCAGGCGATGCGTGAGGCCGACCTCGACGAAGCAAAACTGGCTCTCGCCGCGAGCATCCTCGACCGGGCCGACCAGCTCATCCGAAATTCATTACCGCTTTGATAGACAGTCAGGCACGATTGAAAACCAAACCCTTTCTCAAGGAAACACATGATGCCCCAGAACCCCAACCCAAGACACCGATGGACCAGCCGAAAATTCATCATGGCGGTGTCAGCCCAGGTCACAGCCCTGATCGTCCTGATGTGGCCCGGCCAGGAAACCGCGATCGTCGAGGCAGCGACTTCCATCACATCACTGCTCGTCATATTGGCGAGTTCACTGGGTTATGTGGTATCCGAAGCCGCGATCGATGCACGCACGGCATCGACGGTTACTAACCAAGAGCCTTAATCTTGATTGACTCGCCCCGCCGACCTATCTTCTGGGTTGATGACACGGGCATACCCCAAAAAACCTGGCGTGGATTCAAGGGTGCTGGCACTGGCGGCGCTGGTATTGGTGTTCGCCCAAGGGTGTGAGTCTATACCAGCAGGCTCGTCCCAGTCGCCGAGGGTTCGTACGGATCAGGGGCAGCACTGGATGCCTGTCCCAACGTCGGCGCGGGTTTATCCATCGACTCGATTCATCAAGGAGGCCGGCCGGTCCATACTTGAGGCGAGGTTTGAGTTGTATGACGAGATGGGTGATCCGGTAAAATACGCTGGGACGTTCCAGATCGAGTTGTTCAGTGTGGATGAATCGCTTGGCAACACGCCCCGCCGGTTGTTGTACACATGGGACGCCGGTCTGATGTCACTGGACGAACAGCAGGAGCACTACGACCCGATCACGCGCGGATATCTCTTCCGTCTGGGGGTAGATGATCTGAAAATAGCCAGGCAAACCACGCTGCTTAAGGTGGTGTTTACGCCGGTTGATCGAGCAAGACTCGAAGCCGAGTCGGAAGTTCGGTCTGACTGGTAGATGATCCGGGTGTTGCGTCTGTTTCCGTTGACACTCAACCGACCTCATGCCAAGCCAAGCACTTCGCGCACTTCAAGGACGAGCGACTGGGCCTGATCTTCCTCGCCAGCCTCGGCGATGATGCGGATGATCGGCTCGGTATTGCTGGGGCGGACGTGGACCCATCGGTCCGACCAATCTACCCGGACACCGTCCTGGGTATCAACCCTCTGTTGGCTGAATTTCTCTTTGAGCTTAGGTCCGATCTGATCGAGTAGTTCCTGGCTAACGTCGGCCTTGTCCTTGACGATCGCGTAGGCGGGTGTCAAGGCGACCAGTTCACTAAGCGTTTTGCCACGTTTGGCGAGCATCTCCAGCAGCAGCGCCATCCCCACCAGGCTGTCGCGGACCCCGCAGACCTTGGGCCAGATGATCCCGCCGTTGCCTTCGCCCCCCAACGCCGCGCCGCTTTGCTCCATGCCCGCAGCGACATTCGCCTCGCCGACCGCGGTTCGGATGACCGAAGCACCCACGGCAGCAGCGATATCATCGACCATCCGGCTGGTGGATAGATTGGCCACGACCTGGTCACCGGATTTAAGCAGGTGCATCGTTGACAACGCCAGTGTGTATTCCTCGCCGATGTAGCTGCCGCGTTCATCGACCACCGCCAACCGGTCGGCATCGGGATCTTGTGCGAAGCCGATGGCCGCTTGATGCTTGGTGACCTGCCCACAGAGTTCGGTCAGATTTTCTCGGGTGGGCTCGGGGGTATGCGGGAATAGGCCGGTCGGCTCGGGATACATGTGGATCAGTTCAACGCCCAGGCTTTCAAGAAGCGCCCGCGCTTCTTCCCCGCCGGCCCCGTTGACGCTGTCGACCACCGCCTTGAGTTTGGCGGCGCGGATGGCATCTACGTCGATGTGTGGCAGTATACGATCAAGATGAACCTGCGTGCCCGTTATGTCTTCACCACAAGGTTGCAGTGCTTCGACATCTGCGTAGGCCAAGTCGTTGTTCTTGAACCGCTCGATGATCTGCAGGGCCTGGTCGGTGGGGGGGGCGACGCCGTCGTGACGCAGGGCTTTGATCCCGTTCCATATGATGGGGTTGTGGCTGGCGGTGACGACCATGCCGCCCTGGGCGTTGTGGTGACCGGCCATGATCGCGATGCCGGGCGTGCTGAGGATGCCCACTCGGGTGACCCGGCAGCCGACAGCGGTTAAGCCCGACGCCGCAGCCATCTCAAACATCTGACCCGAAGGGCGCGAATCACGCCCCAATACGACGTGCGGTGTCTTGACCCCGGTCGATTGGATGAGCCAACTCCCAAACGCCGCCGCGTAGTTCGCCACCACCTGAGGGGTCAGTGACCGTCCCACAAGACCCCGCATCCCGCTCACACTCAACATCAATGGCGCTTCGCCGTTCATCGTTATTTGCCTCAAGAAATATGAAACACTGTTGTGATTGCTCTCAATCCTACAACATAAAAACTATTGCTTGTTGTGGCCACTTGATTTCTGGTGCCGACCATCAGCCCACACCGTTAAACCATTCGTGCAGCTTCGCCAACGTCACACCCTCAAGCCCCGGCTCAACACGGTGCGCACGCCTCAGCGTAGAGGCCGGCCCGGTTGTTGCGATGCCCAATGTCATCAGGCCCGCACCCCGTGCCGACTCGATCCCCGCCGCGGTGTCTTCGATCGCCAGGCAGCTGCCCGGCGTCAAATCCAAAGTGGGGTGCTTGTCAGCGAGTTGCTCGACCGCCATCCGGTACGTCGTGGGGTCGGGCTTGGATCGACTGACGTGGTCGGCCGAGACGATGATCTCAAACCGGTCACGTTTGCTGATGCTGTCGAGCATCAGTTCGATATCCATGGTCGTTGCGCCACTACCAATCGCAATCGGGATTTGGCTGTAGGCTTCGTCGATGAGTTCGACCGCCCCCGGTATCGCGGCCGCACCCTGCAGGACCAACTCATTGAACACTAGCTGCTTTTTCTGACGCAACTCCGCTACGTGCGATTCCTCGATGGGCATGCCGGCTTGCTTTAGAATCATCCGCATGGCGTCACGGTCATCGAAGCCGATGTATTCGCGAAGATAATGCTCGTAGTCGAATGTGACCCCCAGGCCCTTGCCCATTTCCAGGATCGCCTTGTAATGGACCGGCTCGGAATCCACCACCACGCCGTCGAAGTCAAACACAATCGCTTTAAGCATGCCGGGAGTGTAGGGGGACGCCGCGTCGTCGGCAAAGCGGTGGGGGATACGCTAGCTCTCTTGGATAGCCTATTATGTGGCGATGCAAGACACGCAACCGACACACCCGCTGCCAAGCTATGACGACGCGTTGGATCTGGTGTTGCAGCAAGTTACTCGGGTCGCAGAAGAGAATGTCCCGTTAGGCGGGGCTTTAGACCGCGTGCTTTGCCGGGACATCATCGCCGACCGTGACCAGCCACCGTTCGATCGCTCGGCCATGGACGGGTATGCCGTACGCAGTAGTGAGGTGACCGCTGGCTCATCACACCCGATTACCGCTACCATCGCGGCCGGTGCGGAGCCGGTTCCATCATCTGATCTCGCTGGGGGGTTTGCACGCATAGCCACAGGGGCCGCTGTCCCCGGCGAATACGACGCGGTGATCCCCCTCGAGCAGGCACAAGAAGATAAAGACGGCCGGCATGTTTCCTTTTCAGTAGACGGGGCCAACGCCGGCGCCTGTATTCATAATCGCGGCGCCGATGCTCAGGCCGGGCAGGTTCTTATCTCAGCGGGAACCCCGCTAGGCCCTCGGCACATCGGAATCGCTGCCGCCGTGGGATCTGTTGATATCCCGGTGGTGCGCAAGCCGTGCGTGTCGTTGATTACCACCGGCGATGAAGTCCGCCCCCCGGCCACGCCGACCGACGGGCTCGCCCCTCAGCAGATACGAAACTCCAACGGCCCGATGATCGATGCCCTGCTTCGTAATCTAGGCGTTGAGTTGATGGACCACGTCCATGTGGCGGATGACAAGCAAGCCACTCTGGCCGCGGCGCAAGAAGCCTTGGGCAAGTCAGACCTGGTCATCACGGTGGGGGGGATCAGTGTCGGGCGGCGTGACTACCTGCCTTGGGCTTGGGGCGAATTAGGTTTGCAGACGGTTGTGAAAGGCGTTGCGATCCAGCCCGGCAAGCCGGTGTTTGTTGCCCAGCCCGCAGATGGATCGGGGAAACTGGTCATCGGGCTCCCGGGGAATCCGGTAAGTGTGTTGGCGACGGCGCACCTGTTTGTCTGGCCGGTCATCCGTGCGATGGTAGGGCTTCCTCCCGCGTTGCCATGGCGCCGAGCGTGGCTTTCCCAGGAGGCATTGCCTAGCCCACGGCGTGAAGTGTTCCGATCGGTCCGTTTGATCGGCGACACGCGAGACCAAGTAGAAGTTATCCGCTGGCACGGGTCCGGCGACTTGGCGCATACATCACAGGCCGACGGCTTCGTGCGGTTGCCAGCACAAGCGGAACCACTACAGCCCGGCGACGCGGTACGCTTGCTCCCCATGATCGGGGGGGCGTTGTGAAACTCCGCGTACTTTTATTTGCGTCGTTGGCACAGGAAGTTGGCCGAGGCGAACTGGAATTGAATTTGTCCGATAACGCCACCGTTAGCGATGCACTCGCGGCGCTCTCGCGGGACTACCCGCCGATATCTCGGTACCGCTCCCGCCTGGCTACAGCGGTGAACCTCGATTACGTCGGCTCAGAGCATCATCTGTGCGACGGCGATGAGCTTGCGGTGATCCCCCCGGTCTCTGGTGGTTGATCCCAGGCAAGCGCCAATAACACCCTTGTTTTATAGGCCCATCCGCGACGCTCCCCCGTTCTACACCGGTTACACAGCACTTCCACTTTTTCCTTTTGTGACGCCTTAATCACCTGGCACGCTTAGCCGATGATTCTTTTGTCGGGCGTCTGAAGGGGGCGCTTGGTAGGAGTTTTCTGGAGAAAGGTGACCAGCGTATGCCAAGGCAAAAAGACATCCTGACTACAGGCGAAGTCGCGAAGATCTGTAACGTCGCGCCCCGGACCGTCAGCAAGTGGTTTGACTCGGGTCAACTGCGTGGCTATCGGATCCCAGGCTCGAAAGATCGGCGCATCCCGATGAACGCCCTGATTAAGTTCATGAAGGCGCACAGCATCCCGATGGACGGCCTGCAGTCAGGCCAGATGCGCGTCCTGATCGTCGACGGCGAATCCGAGACCATGCAGGTACTCGAGAAAGTGCTGACCGAGCAGGCCAACTACGAAATACGCATCGCACACTCCGGGTTTGCCTGCGGTGTCGAGTGCGAGAAGTTCAGGCCACACGTCATGCTCCTGGATATGCATCTGGGCGACGTCAAGGGCGAGGACGCACTCAAGCTCATCCGCAGCAACGACGACCTGCAACTCACCAAGGTCATCGCCATGAGTGGCAAGCTGACCGACGGGCAAGCACAGCATCTGGTGCAAAACGGATTCGACGGCTACCTCAAGAAGCCGTTCCATGTCCGTCAGGTGGTTGAGGTGGTTGAAGAAGTGACAGCGATCGTTTACTGATCTTTGTAGATCCCGGGAAAATGAGAACCGAACCGTGTCGACGAAAGTCGGCGCGGTTTTTTATTATCCCCCAGATACTATTCGGGCCTCTTTGAGGCAGCAGCAGTGACTCACCTCGGTGGGCCGAGGATCGGTCGGATCTGGCCGTTGTGCTCGTCCAAGAGCCGGTTGGCCTGCTCCGCGCTGACGCCGCGCCGCTCCATCACCAAAGCGGTCTTGACCATGCTGTCGGCCCGGACCAGTAGCTCCGCTGCCTTGGGACGGTCCAGGTCGGTCTGCGAGCAGATGATACGGATCGCCCGGTCCTGCAACTTCACATTCGATGCCCGCAGGTCAACCATCAGGTTGCCCCAGACCTTGCCGAGTTGGACCATGACTATGGTGGTGACCATGTTCAGCGCGAGTTTAGTAGCCGTGCCTGCCTTGAGTCGGGTAGATCCGGTAACGACTTCGGGCCCGACGATCAATTCGATCTGGTGATCGATCTCGGCGGGGAGGCTTGGCGGTGGCGGGATGTTGACCGTGCCGTTGCCCGGGACGACCTGTGCTTTGGGCCGGGCCAGCAGGCTCTTCACCGAGACACAGCAGATCAATGCGGTGGTGGACCCGTGTATTTTTGCGTAGTGGATCGCGCCCCAGACATAGGGGGTGGTCCCGCCTGCGGCAATCCCGATGAGGGTGTCGTGGGGCCCGAGCTTGAGTTTGTCCAACTCGGCTTTGGCACCG
Organism: Phycisphaeraceae bacterium; assembly: GCA_029260615.1. Taxonomy (GTDB): domain Bacteria; phylum Planctomycetota; class Phycisphaerae; order Phycisphaerales; family Phycisphaeraceae; genus JAJRRS01. The sequence goes on from JAJDCX010000034.1 coordinate 130,926, forward strand.
TCAAAGTCATCTTCCATCCCCTCGCTACTCTTGCGCAGCGAGCCGTCACCGCCTGCGATGATGCCGACGATCTGGCCGGGGTCTGCCTGGAAAGTGGGGGGGATCTCGCTAGCGTCCAGGACACCAAGCCTGCCCGACGTCCCCGCGCCGACATAGATCAGCCGGCCGTCGTGACGCATCCCCTTGACGATATCATCCACCGTATCAGAGATCGCTGGGATAGCATTTTTGACCGCCACCGCGACGTCCATGTCCTGCGCATTCATCATCTGCAGGGCTTGCGTGGTCGACAGCGCGTCCAGAGCCGCCGAGGCCGGGCTGCGTTGCTCTGTGGTCAGATGGCCACGGTTCGGTAATTCGCCGACGTTCTGGTTCATCGCTTAAAAACTCCAGGGAACACCCAATGCCCTGCCACCCCGGGGGTGGCCGCACCAGTGACCTGCGACAACGTGATTGGAATACCGTCCTGGCACAACGCCCCCAACACCGCAAAACCAGCCGATTCCCTGGCATCCACCGGGAACCCAAGCTCATCAGACAACATCACGGCCCGGTCCTTCATCAAAGCCCCAAGCCGCTCGACCAAAACCGGGTTCTTGGCCCCCCCGCCGGCCAGGACCACGTCCTGTATGTCTGTAAATCTCGCTCGCCCGATTAATTGGGCCACCGCCTCAACCGCACCTGCAACGATGTCAGACGGGGATAATTTGGTTTTAAGATGATCGACCAGCTCGCGGACCCAGCTATCGGTAAAGTCCTCACGCCCGATCGAGCGCTTCGTCTTACCACTGATGACAGGGTGCTTTTGAACCAAGCCGAACATCTCCAGGTTGATCCGCCCACTTCGAGCGATTTGACCATCAATGTCGATCCGTCGGTCGGGGAACAGGTGACGGACCACGCCGTCGATCAGCAGGTTGCACGGCCCAACGTCCGCGCCCGTAACCTGCCCCGGCGATCCTTCCGCCGGCAGGTGGGTCACATTGCTGATCCCACCAAGATTCACGATCAGCCGGTCCCGCGCCGGATGACGATACATCACCCAATCGCTGATCGGCGTGATCGGAGCCCCCTCTCCACCCGCAATCAGATCCGCCTGTCGCAAGTCGTAACACACCGGCACGCCCAATCGCCTCACAATCGGCTGGGCATCAAACAACTGCCAACTCACGCCCTCACCCGGTGCGTGCCAGATCGTCTGCCCATGGGCGACGACCATGCTCAACGTCGTTTCCGCCGGAAGGTGTTGCCCGCAAAGGTCTTCTACCGCGTCGGCGTGCAATTCTCCAAGCTGTCGAGCCGCCAGCAGGTAATCCAACGGGGCCCGCAGCTCACCTTCCGCTATCGGCTCAAGCACATCAACAAGTTCGCCCAGCCCATGGCTTACCATGCCGACTAGGCGGGCCTTAATGCCCAGACCTTCACCGGTCACCTCGACCAGCGCCGCATCCAAGCCGTCCATGCTCGTGCCGGTCATACAACCAGCGATCATTCTGACTTGTGATGCACTCATTCAATCCTTCGTTCAGTATACCGTTATATTCTATAATTTAAAGCCTGCGGACAGACAATCCTAGATATTAATTTCGGAAATTGAAGCCTAAATGGCTTGTTTTCAGCTAATTAGGTAAGGATAATATTGATATTGTAATAGATGAATAACAGCCTCAGGGGGTCTAATCGGCGTGGGGGACGTTTAGACACCCCAACCCTCATTTGAGACTAATCTGGGCGCACCGATCAAGCCGGCATAGGTAGAATAAGTGGATTTTGACCCGTCTGGATCAGCCTGTGGGCCAAACGAAAAATCTACTCCTCAGCAGCTTCTTTCTTGTCCTTTTTACCCCCCAGAAGCCCGCCTAAGCCCTCGGTGAGTTTATCGGCTGCCTTGCTCGCTTCTTCGCCGGCTCCCCCAAGTTTGTCACCGATCTGACCGGCACTCTCGCCCAGTTTTTCCGCGGCCTTGCCAGCCATTTCACTCGCCTGCGCGGTCACATCACCAACGACCTGCACCCCGAAATCACCCAGATCGCCCACCGCCGCGAGCCCGCCCTGCAAGCCCTCACCGATCCCACCTGGCAGCAGGTCCCCAGCCTGCTCGACCACCGATGTAAGGATCGCCGTGAGGATGATCCCGGTTAGGTCTTTCAGCAAAACGCCCTTGTCACTTTCCGTGCCGATGTCGGTCAACCGGATCTCGGGGATCGTGATTGGCACCGACATCCCCCCGATCACCTCGGCCTTGACCCTCACATCCGTGATCACCAACTCATTGATGACAAACTTCTTGCCCTCTTCGGCCCCGGTGTCTTCCGCGGGCTCGTCCGAGCCGCCGGTGACTTCCGCCAGGTGGTCCAGGATTACCTGGTAATTAGCGGTGCCCTTGTCTTTCTCCAGTGAGAGGTTGATGTGATTCAGCGTAAGCAAGGGCACTTCGACCTTGTCGCCCATCAATGATCCCAGCGTCACTTCAACACTCCCGTCCCCCAGGCTCATGAAGTGGTCAGCATTAAACCCCTCGGGGTTGGCGACCGACAACCCATCCAACGACACCTTCCCAGAGAGCAGCCCCACATGGATGCCGTCCAATTTCGTTTCTACGCCCATCGCGTACGTCCCGCCCTCTTGGATCCCTGTTTTGGCAATCCTGTCGATCATGACGTAACCGATCACGCCCACAACCACGACTACCAGAACCACCAACACGACGATCCGTTTGATCCACTTCATGAGTAAGCCCCTTATCGCCCCGGGTAGATGGTGAATGATGCCCACTACTATATCATGGGGCCATGCCCGATGAAGTTTTCATGTGCGAAGCCCTGCGACTGGCCCGCTTAGGCCAAGGCCATGTTGAGCCCAACCCCATGGTCGGCGCGGTGATCGTGCGTGACGACAAAATCATCGCCAGCGGCTACCACGCCCGGTTCGGCTCCCTTCACGCCGAGGCACAGGCCCTCCTCGATTGCAAACAAAAAAACATCGACCCCGCGGGCTCCACCATCTACGTAACCCTTGAACCCTGCTCCCACTACGGCAAACAGCCCCCCTGCGCCAAAACCGTCATCCAAGCGGGCATCAAACGTGTCGTTGTCGCCATCCCCGACCCCTTCGATCCCGTCGCAGGCAACGGCATCCCGATGTTGCAAGACGCCGGCCTCGATGTCATCGTCGGCGTCTGCGCTGACCAGGCCCAACGCCTCGCCGAACCCTACATCAAACGCGGACGCACCGGCCTCCCCTGGGTCATCGTCAAATGGGCGCAAACCCTCGATGGCAAAACAGCCACACACTTAGGCGACAGCAAGTGGATCAGCAACGACCTCTCCCGCCAACGCGTCCACGAGCTCCGCGCCCGTGTCGATGCCATCCTCATCGGCGTCGGCACCGCACGCGCGGACGACCCCACACTCACCGCACGCGATGTACAAATCAAACGCACCGCCCGCCGGGTCGTCGTCGATCCTAAGCTAACCCTCCCAAATCCCTGCAAATTATTAAGCACACTCGACCAGGCCCCCCTGACACTCGCCATCGATCAACGCCTGTTCGATACCGATGCCGATCGCCTAAAAGCATTCGCCGACCTCGGCGTGGAATTGCTTGGGCTCCCCTCGTACCAGGACAACCAACTCGACCTCCGCCCGCTGCTGAAACACCTAAGCCAGACCCATAACGCCATGAACATCCTCACCGAGGGCGGCGCACATCTCACCGGCCAGCTACTTAAGCAGGGCCTCGCCGATCAGGCACTGGCCTTCGTCGCCCCCAAAGTACTCGGCGACCCAGACGCGCTGGGCGCGGTAGTCGGGATGTCACACGAGACCATCGCCGACGCGCCTCGCCTGTCACTGTATGCAGTTGAAAAGCTCGATGAAGATGTCCTACTGGATTACCGCGTGACACCACCGGATGCCTAGAGCACGTCACTTTATACTTTCAGGTTAATTTATACGCGACCACTTGACCCTCAGCCCCCGGCTTTGCCGGGGGATTGGCTTGGTGATGAACGCGGGTTTTAATCTGAATCCGTATTAGATTCAGCACGCGTGCTTACCGTTTAGCGGCGGATCGCAGATCCGCGTGTTGGCCCAACGATCAAGTGTTACAAGAAATAGACCGTGTATCCTGGCTGACCGCGCGAGGATTAAATGAGATGGGTATCAAACCTCATCCACCACGATCCGGTTCCCGTGGACCTCAACGATCTTGACAGGTTGGCCCGCGTTGATGTACGGCCCAACGCTGACGACATCGATAATGTGTTCGCCGAACCGCGCCGTGCCAGTCGGCCCCAGATCACTGGCGGTCTCGCCGGTGATCCCGACTTTAACAACGCCGACACCCAACACCTCGTCGCCGCTGACATGGATCGGCTGGCCGGTCAGGTCGATACCGACCGCATCGCCCGATGGCTGGGCCGAGGCGAGGATCAGCCTGTTAATCCCCGGGATCTTCCCGAAGTGCTTGGTGATGTAGTAGAAACCGACACAACTGGCGACCAGCGCCAACAGCGTGATGAACATCGACGCGACCAGCCGGTTCCACATCTCAGGCGGCGGCAACCAACCCACGCCCCGCCCACCAACGCCCGGCCCCGCCGGCACCACGCTCAACACCACCCCCATAAACATCATCATCAGCCCCGCAACCCCCAGCATCCCAAACGCAGGGGTGAAAACAATCTCAATAATCACCAGGACAAACCCGAGCAAAAATAGCAGGATGTGCCACACCTCCGCCAGCCCGATGATAAACGGCGCACCGATCAACGCGATCAACGCCACCACCGCCACCGTGCCCGGCACGCTCAACCCCGGAGCCTGCATCTCGATATATGCACCCAGCAGGAACACAATCACCAGGATCACACGCATCCACCACGAGGTCAGGATCGCCGCCAATCCCTCGCTCCAGGTCGGCGGGATCGCCACCACACTCGCCGCACGGTAGTGCTGCTTGAGCGCCTGCTCGGATGCGATGGTCGCTTTGGATAGCCCGATGTCCTGCGCCCGTTTCTGGTTGCGAGTCAAAAGCGTTTTGCCGTCATGCACACGCCCACCTGGGATCTTGTCACCGCTGGGCAGCACCTCGACCGCGTGCCACTCGCCCCGGTCTGCCTCGGTCGCAACCGTCAGCGTCACCGCACCCACATCTTCAATCACCACCGGCCCCGTCCCCTGTGTTGGTGGTGGCCCAGCCAGGTCCTGCGCCGATTCGCCGTTGACCATCACCGAAAAGTCAATCTGGTTGACCAGCCGGCGCTCGCCCGACCCGTCGGATTTTTCGACAAAGTAAACCTCGGCCCCCAGCACACACATCGCATGGAACAACGCATAGTCGTAACCGTTGGCCTGCGCACTGTCGCGGAACTCTTCGAGGATCGGGGACAACGCCTTCGCCCGCTCGGTCGGTGCCAACGCCATCCCCGGCACAATCGGAGCGCAATCCCCCGTCGCCGACGCAGGTGACATCACGATCTCATCGCACGCCGCCGCCAGCATGATCCCCGCCGAGTACGCCTCGTTGTGTACCCACGCCACCGTTGGCACGGGGATCGTTTTGATGTATTTACTGATCTTCAACGCGCTGGTCACCACCCCACCGGGCGTGTCCAACTCGATCACGATCACCGTCGCCCCACTATCCAGAGCCTTATCGACCCGGCGTTCCAAACTCACCAATGTGAAGTCGTAGATGATCCCCGTGACCGGAATCACCGCGATATCCGTACCCGACGGCAGCGCCAGGTTGGAGATAGGCAGGGACATCGGCTGGGTCGCCGCCTCCGACGAACCCTCCGTGATCGGCGTCACGGACCCCGCATCCTGTGCCGTTTCAACCACACCTGACTGCGCCGCGACCAGCACACCCAGCACCATCCACAACAGCGATCGAGTCACACGGCTTTTCATAACTAACAATTATAGACCAAAACCCCGTCCCGCCCCCGGGTTTCACACCCCTCCCATGCCCAGCCCCGCAGACCCCGGACCCGCCTCGTTTAAGCCGCTTGCAGACCGCCGGGATCGGCTATACAACGGCCCACTCACCCCACGGCCCCACTTTATATCGGAACCGCCCATGCCCTCCTCCCCCATCCGTGTCACCGTCTGGCACGAGCACGTCCATGATCGCACCAACGACGCGGTCAAGAAACTCTATCCCGACGGCATGCACACCGTCGTGAAGCAAGCCATCGAGGAACATCTCGGCAACGACGTCACCGTCCGCACCGCTCTATTGGAACAACCTGACCACGGCCTGACCGACGAGGTACTCGCTAACACCGACGTCCTCACCTGGTGGGGCCACTGCGCACACGACCAGGTCGACGATGCCATCGTCCAAAAGGTCCACCGCCGGGTCCTCGAAGGCATGGGACTGGTCGTCCTGCACTCAGGCCACTACGCCAAGATATTCAAAAAACTCCTGGGCACCACCTGCTCACTGCGCTGGCGCGAGGCCGGAGAAAAAGAACGCCTCTGGTGCCTGATGCCCGGCCACCCGATCGCCGACGGCCTGGACGATGAATACTTCGAGATCGAACACACCGAGATGTACGGCGAACTCTTCGACATCCCCACACCCGACGAACTGATCTTCGTGAGCTGGTTCGAGGGCGGCGAGGTCTTCCGCTCCGGCTGCACATGGAACCGCGGCAAAGGCAAGATCTTCTACTTCCGCCCCGGCCACGAGACGTTCCCGATCTATTATCACAAGCAGGTCCGCCGGGTCATCGCCAACGCGGTCAAGCACCTCGCCCCGTCGCGTTCCAGCGCCCCGGTCCGCCTGGAAGCCCCTTGCATCGACCCGCCCCTGAGCCCGATTACCACCGTGCATCAAGTCGATCAGTCGCTGCACGATCACTGAACCGACGTTCCCCGCTCGCTCGGTAGGCCTAAAAATCACCGATCCTCGCATATCAAAGCGCATAAAAAAAGACCCACAGGCATCGCCCGTGGGTCTTTTTTTGTGTCATCTACATAGCGACCGCCGGTCGGCTGTCGCGAATGTATGGCTTATTGGCCGGGGAGCTTAAGATCGCCAGCGGCGTCCTTGACCTCGTCGGCAGCCTCGCCAACCTTCTCAGCAGCTTCTTCCACTGCCGCTTCGGCGTCGGCCGCAGCGTCGTCAGCGTGAGCCGCAGCGTCGTCGTGGGCACCGTCAACAGCCTGGGTCGCCGCATCGGCGTCAGGTACGGCCGGGGCCTCTTCCTTCTTCTCACAACCCAAGGTTAACGCGGCCATCAGGCCCAAAATCAGGAACATCGATTGACGAAACATGGCGGTCTCCAATTTTCTAAAATTACCACGGTTAGGTTACGCCCCCACCCCGAGGTAAGGACCAACTCGTAGTATAACCACGACAAGCCCCCCCTGGCTACCTCGCATCTCCATACACGCAATACTTTATATACCCACCCGGATCAGCCCGCCGCGCAACCACCGACCGCCGGCTGCTGCTGGCTAAGGCAATGTAACGCCCCCAAACCCACCACCAACCACCTCGCCGGCACCGGAATCACCGTAAAACCCGCCATAACCCCCTCTAGCACCCCCATCGCCACGTCATCCCCCGCCTGATTAAATGTGGGAACAAACACATGCCCGTTAGCAATCAGGAAGTTCGCATAGCTCGCCGGCACCTGCCCCCTACCGTCAGGATAATCATAAAAAACCGGCTCGGGCATCGGCAACTCCACCACACGCAACGCCCCCCCGTCCTGGTCCACCGCCCCCCGCAGCGCCCGTAGATTCTTCTGTGTCACCTCATAATCAGGATGCCCCTCCCCAGCCGACACCGCCACCACCGTGCCCGGCGACACAAACCTCGCCACATCATCAATATGTCCGTCCGTGTCATCCCCCGCAATCCCCCCCGGCAGCCAGATCACATGCCTCGTCCCAAGCGTCTCATGCAGCTTCCCCTCGATCTGCTCCCGCGTCAGACCCGGGTTGCGGTTCGGGTTCAACAAGCACTGCTCAGTCGTCATCACCGTCCCCCGCCCGTTCACATCGATCGACCCACCCTCCAACACAAAGTCATGCACCCAGATCGGCACACCAAGTTCTTTAGCAATCCGCTGCGGCACCACATCATCCTTACCCCTCAGCTCGTACTTCCCGCCCCAGCTATTGAAATGAAAATCATGACACGCGATCCCCCCCCCCTGCCCATCGCCCTCATCGCGCACCACAAAGATCGGCCCAAAATCCCGCACCCATGAGTCATCCGTTTCAATCTCCAACTCACCCACCACCCGCACCTCTACCGCTCCGCGCATCAAACCCACCCACGCCGCAAACTCACCCCGCGCCTCTTCCAGACACCCCGGCCAAGTCTCCTTATTCCTCGGCTCCACCACCCACACACACGACAACCCCTCAAACTCCCCAGGCATCCGATACCCAAGCGACGCAGCCGAACCCTCGGGTACGTTCAATTCGTTATACATCTGGATTTGTGGGTGTGACATCTATTGATCTTTATACTGGCCACCTCTAATAATTGAAATCCCTCCACGAAAAAGCCGCTTGCGGCTTAGCGAAGCAGGGTCAATGGGTACTTTTAGAGGTGCCCTAAAGCAGGTCAACCTCCACCACCGCGCAAGGGCCTGCCGTTTAGCGCGTGTCCAACACGTTTAAAGAAACTGCCAATCCCCGCTGTACAACGTGTACCCCCACAGCAGCGCATTGGTCAGCCCGTGCGACCAGATCACCGGCCCAAGCCCAAGCTTACGCCCACGACCCTCCCGGTTCGTCCACTTCACCATCAGACACCACAACACACCGCACGCAATACACCCCATCCAGTCACGCGGGATATGGTTCAACATAAATATAAACGTCGACGCCGCCACGCCAAACACACTCACCGCCCCCAACGCCGTCTCATTAAACTGCCGCGTAAACATCGGCGGCTGCTGCGCCGCCCGTTTCACCATCGGCTTATCCATCAGCCACTCGCCGATCAACGGCAACTCATCCACCACCTGCAACACCGCCACGCCCGTCTTCTTCATCGAGTGCATCGCACGCAGACAAAGACTCCGGTTAAACACCTCTTCAATAAACGGCACGATCATCGCCATCCCCAACAACCGCAACCCGATCCCCACCGAATACGTCCCCGGATATTCCCCCCGCATCGTCTCGAAGTAATGCAACTCCGCCTCCCCATCCAACGCACCCAACAACTCCCCCCCCATCAACGCTTCCCACCGCACCGGAAGCTCACCCCCGACCCACCAACCCAACCAGATCCACGCACCCGTCAAAAACACCGCCGACGGGATCACCGACCAATGAAACCAAACCGTCATCTCCGACAATAATTTCCGGTACCGCCACAACATCCCCACCGTCACCAGACACTGCGCCGCATATAAATAAGGCAGCGTCCGCGCATCAAAATCACGCGCCAGCCCCACCACAAACATGCACCCCACCCACAGCAGCAGCGGCGCCAACCTCACCAGCCAAGGCCCATCCCCCATCGCCCGGTCCACCCCAGCCAGCCGCCCAGCCCCCGTCTCTTGAGTTTCCTGTTTATCAGTCGGATTCATATCGTATTAGTCTCGTCGTAGGCCCGGGGTCCTGGCTTGCCGTTTAGCGGCGGATCGCAGATCCGCGTGTCACTTGTTTTCCCCCACTAATCTTCAATCACACCAATCACGTTTAATTCCCGTGCGTCTTGCCTTCACCCTTAGCCCCCGCATATTCAAACGACGACGCGCGAGTTCTTAATGCAATCCGTATCACACATCAGCAACCGAAGACCCGCCAAGCGAGATCTCATCCCCCCCGCCAAACACGCGATACCATACGTCCATGCCCGACCCATTGCCACGCAACCATCCCGCCGACCTCACCGACGACGCACTGCTCAAACAATGCACCACCCGTCGCTCCCGCGCCTCCGGCCCAGGCGGCCAGCACCGAAACAAAGTCGAAACCGCCATTGAGCTTACCCACACACCCACCGGCACCTCCGCCTCCGCCAGCGAACGAAGAACCCAGGCCGACAACCACCGCATCGCCCTAAAACGCCTACGCCTTAAACTCGCCATCCAAGTCCGCACCCCCCTAAACCCCGCCAACGCTCCGGGCATTCCCGAGGGTCCGGGGCTTCCGGGCATTCCGGGGGGACCAAGCCCCCTCTGGCAATCCCGCACCCAATCCCGCCGCCTCGTCATCAGCCCCGACCACCACGACTTTCCCCCCATCCTCGCCGAGGCCCTGGACACCCTCGCCGCCCTCAATTACGACACAACAAAAACCGCTGCTGTGTTAGGCGTCACCGGCTCCCAACTAATAAAACTTTTCCAAAAAGAACCCGCCGTACTAGCCATGGTCAACGCCGAACGCACCAAACGTGGGTTGCGGGTTTTACGGTGACCGCGAGTGCGAACAGAGAACTCGGTTGGCTATAAAATATTACGAGATTTGTCACATTTCTGGTTGCATCGTTGAAATAAGGGGGTATACTGTGTATCCGCAAGGTCGGTCGTGCTGTGGCCTAGAGTCACGGCAAAGACGAGTCGGCTAGCAATCTTTTCGCTAGACCATTCCGGTCTGATTCTCCTTGCAACAATTTGGAAACGTTCTCACTGGAAGCTGCAGATTTCCGTGTGTTCGTGGTTAGGATCGAGAAGGTCTCGGTCCATATTTATCTCTTTTGGTCCGGCTTTAAGTCAGGCCCAAGAAAGGAGCGGCTGCCATGCAGTCAGATTACTACATTGTGCGTCAAGATCAGTTCATCAAAGCAACCCGAGATAGCGGGTACAAGGGTACTGATAGTGCCATGTCCGAGTTGATTGATAATTCAATTCAGGCTGGCGCATCGCGCGTCGATATCAAGATGCTCGCAGTCGAGCAAGAACAGCTTGGTCGCGGTCGAAGGGTGATGCCTCGTGTTGTCGAAATTGGGATTGCAGATAATGGGAAGGGGATGGATGCAGAGTTATTGCGGCGAGCAGTTCGGTTCGGTGACTCAAATCGGTTTGATGATCGAAACGGCCTTGGTCGTTTCGGAATGGGTCTGCCGAACGCCAGTGTGAGCCAGTGTCAGCGATTTGAGGTTTATACCTGGCGTAATGGTGAAATCCCAGTGCTTACCTACATTGATGTTAATGAGATTGCTGAGGGTAAAGTCACCGAGGTTCCAGAACCTATGGAGGCACCAATCCCTGCGCCATATGAGGATTTAGTGGACCCTCAACACGGTACTTTGGTCGTTTGGAAATGTTGTGATCGGCTTGACCATGATAAGAGGCTTGAAACTTTGGAGCGGTCATTAAAACCCGCACTCGGACGTATCTTCCGGCATTTTTTAGCGGCTGATTTTGAGATTACTATTAATGGAGTACCTGTCGGTCCATTTGACCCGTTATATCTCATGCCCCACGCTAGAATAGGTGGCGATGAATTAGCATCACAGCATGGTGGTGTACTCACCTTCAAGGTGCCTGTTCCAGACGAGCCTGGCCGCATGTCCTCCGTCGAAGTTGTGTTTTCACTTTTGCCAGAGCTGTGGCAGAACAAATTCAAACGAGATCGTAAGGAATTGCAGCGTCGGCATATTGAAGTGACACGAGGGTTTAGTATTGTTCGTGCTCGCCGTGAAATCGATCTTATTAAGAGTCCCTACCACGCGAAACACTGGACCGATTCTTGGTATCGCGTGGAGATACGATTTGACCCCGAGCTTGACGAAGTGTTTGGTGTTACACACACAAAGCAGCATTCTTCAATTAAGGGCGGGTCTGCCATTTATGAACAACTTCGCGAGGCTATTACGGGCAATGTCAACACCCTGAAAGATATGATCGTCGCAAGGGGTAAAAAAGCGCATCAGGCCCGAACGAAACCTGCAGAAGAAGTTGTTGAGAAAGTTGAATCAAGGCTAAAACCCATTGAAGGGCTTGATGATAAGTCACAAGAGCAAGTCGAAACTGAGGTCAAAACCTTCGTCGATCAAAGAAGTGATCAGCCGGTCGAAGTTATTCGTGATCTTGAAGACCGATTGTCGAAATATTCTATGTTGGTAGAATATGAATCGCTACCAGGGGCCCCATTCTACCGGACCAAGTTAGTTGGTCGATCGATAGTTGTCCTAATTAATACGCACCACCGCTTTTATGAGAGAGTATATCGGCGGATCGAGTCGGAATCCCCGCTTGGCAAGACTGGTATTGATCTTGTTTTGATGGGACTTGCACGGAGTGAAATCCTTAGCGCTCCTGATGCTCGTACTTGGTACGACGATCAACGCCATGAGTGGAGTCAGCATATCAAGACATTCATAGAGCAACTTGAAGATTCAGATCCTGATGATGAGCTTGATTTTGAGAATGGTACGGCATTATTGGCCGTTTAGGTATCGCAGTTTTGCCGAAACACAACGCCCCTGGACATACAGTGTTCAGGGGTGTTTTTTTTGTCATCGTTCCTTAAAAACGGAATCGGGGAACGCCTATTATTCTCCTCAGAGAAGAAGAAAAAGAGGAGAAGCCCTATTAACAATAGAGTGAGCCCATTCCCAACCTCCTGAATCTGTGTCATCTGCGCAATCTGTGGATACTCCCGTCCCGTCTCCTCCGCGCTCTCCGCGACCTCTGCGGTGATTCGCCCCCCGCCCTTCTTAGCGCCCTTCGCGACTTCGCGTTTCACCTCTCCCTGCCACCTTTGTGCGCACACTTTGACCCATTTCCCAACCAAAAATCACGCTAAACCAAACTTTTCTTTACCTCAAATCCATCCACCCTTTACAACTCATTCCCCGGCCGCTTCAACCGCTTTTGTGCGCACAAACCTGACGCATCCTCCAACTATGGAGACACGATTTATTTTTCAATCGTGCCTGCTGACAACCTCACGGCGACGATCGACAGCTACCCCGAGCATCCAAAGATTAAAAGGACCGGGACTCGAGGGCTGCCCCCACCCCCGGATGTGTGCCAGCTTCCAACTGTTACACAACCGGGATACTGAAAGCGAACGAATGAAAGTTCGAGAGCTTCCGGGGGGGGGCCTTGGTAGCGGACCGTCCCGGCCAGATAACGGATCACAGGACACGGGCTCGACCCGGTCCCGCTGACCCCGCGCCTGCCGTTACCGCCGGAACACCGTGAGATTTATGATTTGAAGAACAAGAAGAAAGACAAAAAAACTCACCGCCGAGAACACCCAGGACGCAGAGTAAGACAAAGAATAAAGAATGTAGACAGGATGACAGGATTGGCCGGATCAAACGGGGCACGCACAGGCTCCTAATCTTATCCTCCCCCTCCTGTCATCCTGCCAAACGCTTCTCCCCTCTTCTCCGCGCCCTCGGTGATCTCGGCGGTGAACTTACCACCCGTATCTTTCCTAACCCAATCTCCAACCACTAACCCCCAATCCCTAACCCCGATACACTTCCCCTCATGCACCACCTGATGTTCATCGCGATCTGCCTGATCTGGGGGAGCAACTTCGTCTTGATGAAGTGGGCCTACATCGCGTTTGGCCCGATCGGCGTAGGCGCAGGCCGAGTGCTCGGCGGGGCGGGCGTGTTGTGGGCGGTGTGGGCCTTGTCGAATCTCCACACGCACGGCCAAGCTTCCCAGGACGAGGGCGAAAAAGGGTGCGAGACTACTGCAACCAAAGCTTCCGGGTTTCCCGGGGGCGGGGGGGATTGGTTGGCGTTGATGGTGCCGGTGACGATCGGGTCGATCTACCCGTACATCATGCAGCCGTACCTGATCGGCAAGCATCAGGACAGCGCGTTCTTCGGGATGATGGTGTGTCTCGTGCCGCTGATGACCGTGCTGGCCTCCGTGCCGATGCTGCGCATCTTCCCGACCGCAAGACAGCTCGGCGGGGTGCTGCTTGGGCTTTTATGTATGGGCCTACTCTTCCGCGACGGCGGGGTACGCGGGATGTCGGGTTGGGATTTGTTATTAGCGGCGCTGGTCCCGATGAGTTACGCGGTGAGCAACACCTTCATCAAGCGTCGGCTGTCGAAGATGCCGCCGTTGTTTATGACCGCGATGATCCTGGGCCTGACCAGCCTGGTCATCACACCGGTCGGCATCGTGGCAGAAGGCGTCAAGCCGATCAGCGGCCCGGACCTATGGGAAGCGGTTTTAGTGATGGCCTGGCTAGGCATCGTCGGCACGGGGATCGCCACCGTGCTGTTCTACCGCCTCATCCAGACCCACGGCCCACTCTACGCCGGGATGGTCACCTACGTTATCCCATTGGGCGCACTGTCCTGGGGCTGGTACGACGGCGAAACCGTAACAGGCGCACAACTCCTGGCACTCGTCGGTGTATTCGCCGCCGTCACCATGGTCCAATGGCCGGGGAAGAAGATTGATGTGTGATTGAGGATGTATGAATCGGACTAACAGCGAATGGCTAACCACTAACCACTAACCACTAATCCTCTTCCTCCTCGGCAAACTTATCGAGCTTCACAACATACGGCGACTTGATACCAAGGCTCGGGCTGATCAATTCCAATGTGTGGATATTCGACACGATCACAGAGAAGGCGTAGTGCGAGTCGTCGGTCAAAACATTGGCGGCGTACGGTTTGGCCCAGTCCGCCAGCCGGTCCCAGGTAGGCTGGGGAACCATCGGCGTCTCCAAACGTTTGGCGACCCCGCGAAGCAGGATGGATGTGTCGTAGGGCGGCACGCCGAACAGCCAGCAGACCGCCGGGCTTTTTTCCAGGTGACGGACCTTGCGCGTGTCCTTGGCACTCAAACTAAACAGCCGGTGCGGCCCTTCTTCATCCGCGACCGCACCCATCAGTCGGCTGACCGGGGCGAAGTGTTCGTCCACCGTGGTCATGATGCCCACGAACGCCTCGTCGATGAGCTTGATGGCCAGGTCCAGAGCTTGTCTGTCATCAATCATGGTACACCTCTAATCTATCATAAGTTATCCATGTCCTATATCAAGGCCGCAGGCGGAAAATTAGGTTTTGCCGGGGTTTCTGGGGGGCCAGATGTGCCGGTTATTTGGGCTGGCACGGTGGTGAGGGTTGCGCCCTTGGCAAGGGGTGTCGTTGTGACCGTTACGTCTTGCCGGACCGTCAAGACACGATCTTCGGTAGCCGACGAACCTGTTAGGAGACGCCAGGGAGAAGCCATGCTGCGCATCGAGACCCGAAACGCCACGCCGGGGATGAAACTCGCGCTACCGGTGCAGCTGCCCCAAGCACCGTCGCGGCTTCTGCTGCGTGTCGGGTACAAGCTGACCGCGCAAACCATCCACAAACTCGCCGAACTAAAAATACGGACGCTCTGGGTCGGCTACCCGAGCCTGTCTTTCCTGAGCGAGGTGATTAACGCAGACACGGTCCAGACACAGTCGGTCGTCGCGGGTCAGATCACCAAGACGTTTGAGGCTGTCCAGCAACAGTCTTCCGCCAAGCTCCCATACCATCTATATACGCGCTCGATCTCCAAGCTTGTGCATCAATTGATCTGCAACCCCCAGTCGGCAGTATTTCTGGGCGATCTCAGCGAGGGTGGGGACGACCTGATGCGCCACAGTTCCAGCGTGACCTACCTGTCGCTACTGCTGGGTCTGAAGCTGGAGGGCTACCTGGTCCGTGAGCGCCGCCACGTCGATCCGGCCCGTGCGGCGGAGGTGGTGAACCTGGGTCTTGGTGCGATGCTGCACGACGTGGGTATGACGCTACTGCCCGAAGCGGTCCACGCGCGGTACGAGGCGACCGGGGACGAGTCCGACCCGGCGTGGCGCGAGCACACCGCGCTGGGGTACCGGCTGGTCCGAGGCAAGGTCAGCGCGACCGCGGCCTCGACCGTGTTGCACCACCACCAACACTACGACGGATCGGGTTTCGCCGGGGCGGACTTCCCGGTCATGCGGCAAAAACGCATCCACATCTTTGCCCGGATCGTGACCGTGGCGGAGCAGTTCGACCGTCTGCGTTACCCAACGGACCGCCCGGGTCAGCCAACGGTGTGGGCGCTTCGGTGCATGCTTGAGGCTCCGCTGTTCCAACGGTACGATCCACAGGTCCTTGATGCGCTGCTGGCGGTGGTCCCGCCTTATGCGCCCGGCTCGGTCGTTACCCTTAGCGACGGCCGACACGCGGTGGTCATCGACCACCACCCCCAACGTCCCTGCCGCCCGATCGTCCAGTTGATCCCCGACCCGTCGAGGCTGGTAGAGGAGGACCTGCCGCTTGGGCCGATGCTTGATCTGGCCGAACAGTCCCCGCGCGTGTTCGTCGCCCATTGCGACGGGTTCGATGTTAGCGACCTGAATTTCGAGCGGCCCACGATCCTTCCGAAGCCAGAAGAAGCGGCCTCGGCCTTGTCAGCGTAAGTCTACTCGGCGGCGTCGTTCGTCTGCACATCAAACCCCGCATCATCCAGTTGCTCTCGGACCGATCGCACGATCACGTCGCCGAGCGTGTTGTCGCCGTCTTCTGCCAGACGTTTACGTTCGGTGACGACGTAGCTCTCACGTTCTGCTGTCAATGCCTGGATCTTTGTCTGTACTTCTGTGCGTTTAACCGACTGCTCCTGGACGTAGTGTTCGCGTTGCTCTTGGGTCATGGTTTTCATGGGTTCGGGAAGGTCCGCCTCTTTGACTTCATCGAGTGCGACGGATTCACTGGCAACGGCATCGACCAGATCGCTGCGGCTGTTGCTGTAAACAGCGGATGACTTGCTCTGGGCACGCTTAGCCAGGCTTGCCAGCCCATACGATCTCGCGTTGCTGTCCTGTGCTTCCTGGCGGGCACCCGCGGCCATGCCTTCTTTTCCGTACCAGAGATAGGTCGCGTTGAGTTGGAGGTTCAACTGGATCAGCTCGGCGTCTTGGGGGGCGTCGATGTGAATGACGGTTTCGTCTTGGTTGATGTTCAGGTAATTTCCCTCGGCGAGTTGTGCGCCGTGCTGCCACTTCCCTTCGATGCCCGTGTTGTAATCGCCGCAGTGGATCGTGTTGACGATCACGCCGTGCTGGATCGCGTAGGCGCAGGACTGGGTGTACTCGACGGGGCCCTGGGTGAATGGCTCGTTGCCTGCGATGAAGATCGCTTTGTATGCGTTGGGTTCGCCGGTCCAGTCAAGACGTTTGACCGCCTCGTCGATGACCTGCCCGCAGTACTCATCCCCGCCGTTGGTTGTCAGGGCGAACAGGGCTTCGGAGAGTACATCCAGATCATCGGTCAGCGGAACGACCTGGCGGATGTAGCCCTCGCTAGCCGGGAGGTTGGTGTTGCCGTACTCGAACAGCGCCACCCTCAGGGTCGGGGTGAGGCCGTGTCTTTTCGCGGCGGCGAATTCGTTGACGATTGTCCAGAGTTGGCTCTTTGCTTGATCGATCAGCCCGTCCATTGAGTTGCTGGTATCCAGCAGGATGGCGATGTCGACCGCCGGGCGCGGTGCGGTGAGCGGTGATTTTTCACCTGCCGTCACGGCCGATTGAAGAACCAATACAGACAGCATGATCGCTGACAGACATAAAGGCCATCGTCGCATCGCGGGCTCCTTTCGGGTTGGGTACAGCTAACGCCGCGGCAGGCGGACTCCACCTGGGCGGGTTCCTGGCTGTGTACCGGTTTACTACCCACGGTTGGACGCCACGGTTCGGGGTAAGTTCCCAAGACGTGTTTCTTTTTTTAGTAGGCGTTGTGCTTATGCAGCGGGACGGCCTGTGGGCCCAGCTTGGCGAGCAGATTGGCGATGTGTTTTCCGGCCTGACCATCGCCGTAGGGGTGGCGCATCCGGCGGAGGTCCAGCTTCAGGGCCTTATTGATCGCCCGGGTGACGGAGTCCTTCCCGTATGCACAATCAACGACGTTCCCCGGCTTCTCACGACCCCCTTGCCTGGGTCCGATGTTCACACACGGTACGCGCATCGCGGCCGCTTCGATCAGGCCCGCCGAGGTGTTCCCGACAATTATGCGTGCGCCTTTGAGCAGTGACAAGAAACGGTCACGCGGCAGGTGTTCTATCGGCTTAACCTTAGAGCTACGGATCGCCCGGCGGATGCCCTCGTTGCCCGGGTCAAGGTTTGGCATCATCACCAAACACTTGTAGCCACGGGTTGCTAAGAGTGTCGCACGCATCCGGCTTGCTTCGGTCGCATCGGTTTCCCCGACGGGGTGCTGCATCACGATCAGTTCGGGCGCGTCCTCTGCCGGCTCAATTTCCCCGAGCCCATCGACTGCGGGTGAGCCGGCCTTATGAATCAATCCGAGCGCTTCGCCCATGCGGATCAATCGCTTCATGCTCTGGGTGGTCGCGGGGAAGTGCAGGTTTGCCAGCTTGCTGACCGCATGTCGGATCGCTTCGTCGGCAACACCCTCGGCCCGGTCGCCGCCGTGAATGTGCGCTAACCGATAGCCTCCGGTTGCCGCTGCGCACGCGGCCGCCAGCACTTCGATGCGGTCACCCAGCACGACCACAAAGTCTGGTCGCAGCCGTGCAAATGCACTTCCAAAACCTGTCACGCCCCGGCCTAGCGATTCGGTATCCGCAGACCGTCCCGTCTTCCCTTTGGTTTGCATCCGTACCTTGGCGGAGATCGTAACCCCCGCCGCCTCGATGTCTCGCCACGAACCCTGCACCATGTGCGAGCCCGCCACGATGATGCGCAGGTTCAATTTCGGGTGTGCTTTGATTGCGTGCATCGTGCTTAACAACAGCCCCGACTCCGCCCGGCTGCCGGTGACCACCGCGATGGTTTTATGTTTACCTGGCATCGTTACGCGACCGAACTCTTACGGCGTTCCAGAAGCACGGCCTCGGCGACGCGCAGGTCCAACCGGCTGTCAATATCGATCACGTCGTCCGGTTTATTTATGATTGCTTTACGGTTGTCGCCGAGGAATGCGTGCGGGCGTTGCGGGTCCACGTTGAAGAGGCTTTTGCGCGTCACCGCGATGACCCCGCCGTTGAGCATGTAGACCGGGGGCAGGTCTTGACGTCGGTAGATGTCATTGGGCTCGTACATCAGAAGTTCATCGCCCGTGTCGCCGCCCAGTTGTTTCATCCAGTAGGGGTGCATCTTCTCGACGGGGTACACGCTCTGCACGCTGTCGCAACCGGTCTCGGTGAGTTTGGCAACGGCGAGGTCGGTCAGGTCGGCGGGCCTGACGGGGATGTTGCCGTAGAGGATCACCACCGCTTCAAAGGGCTTGCCCGCCTGGGCCTCGACAGCCAGGACCGCGTGCCTCGCGGCGCTATCGACCGTCGCGTTGTCTTTTGCGGTTTCTGTGGAACGTTTCACGACCTCGACGCCCATCGACCTGCCGACCTCTGCCAGGTCGTCGCCATCGGTCGATAAGACAACCCGTCCCGCACGGCGAGAACCCAACGCATGTTCGAGTGTCCACGCCAGCATCGGTCGGCCTGCGACGTTGAGGCTGTTTTTGCCGACGAGCCCTTTGCTGCCTGCCCGGGCGAGGATGATGGTCAGTGTCTTCATCGCGTTACCTGTTTGGTTTGCTTGTCTATCTGTCGGTGTGGGTCGTACTCAAGGCCGATGCCATTCTACGCATCCGCCACAGATGGTTAATTCGTTCCACCGTTGTTCGTCGTGCGCTTTGGCGAATGTTTGCGAGTCACGCCAGATGTCGATCAGTGTTTGGGTGCGTGTGTCGCCGATCGGGGACCTGCCTTGCCAGTCCTGGTCACACATCGCCACCGTGCCGTCACTTAGGATCGACATCCGTCGGGTGATCTGTAAGCAGCCTCGGCGGTCCGGCGGCTCCATCGGGACCGGACTCATCGCCGGCATCAGCCCGCAACCGTCACACGCCGGAGCGATCAAAGCGTGGCCCATGTAGTGGGTCCACTTGTCAAAGAAACTTTCCAGTTCCGGCAACGTGTCGGCTGTCTTGACCATCGACGGGACCAGCCAGGGCATCGCGCCCTTTGCGTCCCCGCCTTCCCCCGCGCGGCGGATGCGTTCGTTGTACAGCCATTCAATATTGTTTAGCACCTGCTTAAACCCGTCGGTGCCCATTGCTTTTTGATAGGTCTCGGCTGTGTCTGCGTTGAACCGCACGAGGATCAGTTCGATCGGTAATTCCAGAAGCCGGGCCAGGTCTTCTTGGTCGCAAAGCAGGTCTGTTTCGATGCCTACGCTGAGTACGCCTGATTCGTGTGCCGCAGTGGCGATCTGTTCCCACTGCGGGTGCAGCATCGCGTCACCTAGACCTCCGAGCATCAGCGTCACGTCAGCCCCTGAGTCGTCTTCGCCGAGTTGTTCAATGATACGCAACGCAAGATCGGTGTCGATGTCTGGCCGGTCGAAGGTTGTGTGGTGGTGAGGGGTGATCGGGCCGGCGGGGGTTCGGCGGGGGGTCAGTTCGAGCGTGACCATCCTGGGCAGCCATCGGTAGATCATCCCGGGATCATCCGACCGTATGGCCCGGCAGGTTTGCGTGATTGTTTCGGCGTCGGCGTCACCCAGCGAGTCACCCAACCGTTCGGCGAGCGCCTGGATCATTGCGGTGCTGCGTGGCGTGTCATAAACCAACCGCTCGACCGTGTCGCGCACTTCGGCGGGGATCGTGCAATTCACATCTCGGCCGACCGGGTCGATGTGCGGATGTACGGGGCTGTACGCCAGGATGTCGCCGAATCCCGCCAGCCCATTGCTTAGCTGTTCCAAGATATCCAGGCTCACCGCGATCCCCGACAGGCCCGGGGGCGCCTGCGTGAAAATCATCTTCATCGCCTCGACGTCTTCGTAGAGCTTGTCCAGTTGCTTGCTGGCGTAAGACGGATCAAACAGGCACCAGTCGCCCCGCACGATCAACGCGGTCTTCCCGCCGTGAGTGCGTAGCGCTTCTGCAAGCGGGCCTGCCGGTAGTAGCTCGTCGTAGCAGGTTGCGCCGCCGAGCCCGCCGCGCCAATGCGGCTGCGCCCACTTGCGGGACGAGACCCACCTGGCTAACTGTTTGTCTTTGAGGCAGCCGGGGTCCATGTGGGCCAGCACGGGCTTGGCGATCTTCAACTTGGACAGGTCGATCAGTGAAAGCGGGTCTTGCCCGGGGGGGTGGATCAACACAACCTTCTGAACGTTCGGGATCGACGCCGCACGTCGGACGGTGTGTTCCAGGATATTAGCATCGCCGAGTTGATCGCTAAGCCGGGCGCGCAGCCCAAGCCGGCTTGTCTGCGTGTCGGTTGGGATCAAGGCAATCACGGGCATCGGTCGGCTCTTGCTGAAAGTACTCGCTCTTTGGTGACGGTCAGGTCACTGCGGGGCTTGGGGTTTTTTGCTTGTGGGGTTTGGTTTGCGGTTTGGTTGTTGCTAGACGGTAACTCTTATCGACGCGCTGCTGCGCCTCATCGAGGATGCTTAACGCCTCATCACAGGCCTGCATCAGCCAGTCAAGGTTTTCGATGTCACGCTCGATCTGGTGTGTCTGGCGTGTGAAGGTGTCTTTGCTTACATGGGAAATCGCGCGGTCGGCCTTGGCTCGTTTGAAAGACCCGATCGTGTTCAGGGCATTCACCAGGTTGAAGGTCGATGCCAGGTCTACCTCAACGTGCTTCTGGAGCTTGGTGAGTTGAGCGAACAGATTGCCGACGCGGGCCTTGTCACGCTGATGCTCGAGCATCTGCTTTAGGATCGACATGGATTTCTGTGCGCTGCCACGCAGGTCGTTGACCTCACGGACACGTTGACGAAGCAGGCTGCGCAGCTCACCCAATCTGGATCGGTCAAGCCCGATCGGTGGGATCGGGAGCTTGGGGGTCTGCCGGGCCGCGTGTTTTTCAATCGCCTCGGCAAGCGTGATCTGTGTGGCGTGTTCTTTGGGAACGCCGCCCTCGGTCGCGTCGAGGATTGTTTGCTTGGCGGTGGCGAAGTCACGCTCGAACTGCTTGAGGTAGGTGACCATCTGCTCGTCGGTATAGATCGGCCGGCCGTGGATGTCGTCGGTTTTGCGCAGATGGCCCTTCATCCGCACGACTCGCCGCCACTCCATCATCTCGATGGTGTTAAACGGGTTGAGTTCGCTGGACCAGACCTTATGGACTGCGGTCCCGGGCGCGTAGTACAGCCCGTCGGAGAAGCCCAGGTCTTGGCCGATGAAGATGATCGGGTCGCAGCCCAGGTGCTGCGCGAGGTAGAACGACAGGTGCGCGACGGTTGCCCCGGACTTGATCGGGATGCGTGGGATTGCCATGTCGCCAAGCAACAGGTCGTTGAACTGTGAGTAGGGGACACGGATCGGGCCGGGGAAACTTTCCAGTACCGTGCGGTGGGCTTTGGGCTCGGCGACCAGGGTTACGTCCGGCAACGGCGGGAGGTTCTCGTAGAACCGACTGGAGATGTGAGAGTAATCCAGTGCTGTCACGAAGTCGGGTTTGATTCCACGGGCGAGAAGTGGCTTGAGCGCGGTCTGGGCGGCGATCACGATGAGCTTCGACCGTGTTTGCGGATCGCTTAGCAGGTCGACATTCTTCACCAGGCTGGGCCCGGCGGCGACACACACCGCTGGGTAACCCTTGGCAATGCCGTGCAACTCGTCGGTCCCGGCGCCGGCGGTGTAGTGGTCGATGTTGCTCGCTAGGTTCCGGCAGGTCCTTGAAGCGTTGACCAAGGCGGTCGCCACATTCGTCCGGCAGAACGCCAAGACCTCAGCGACCATCTTGCTGAAGTCACGGGTCGGTTGCTCGTTGCGTTGTTTGCTGGGCGGGTGGGTCAGCAGGTGCATGCCTTGAGTGATCGTTCCCGCGTGCTTTTCGATCCGCTCGAGTAACGCCGCACGATCGGTCTGGCTGTCGGCCAAGACCAATTCGCCCCGGGTCAGCCAACCGCGGTGGTCGATCCGCTCAAGCACCGCCCGCCACATCCCGGCGTCCGACTCAAACACGATCAGCACACCCCGATCGCCCATGCCCTTCGCCAACTCTGCAATGTGGTAGCCAAGGCCCATCCCAATGGCGACCACGCAGGCCATCTTGTCGTGTTCGATCCCCTCGACGAGTTTGGCGGCTTCTTTGGCTGGGTCGTACCGGCTGGCTAGCCACAGCGGTCGGCCGTTGTGGTCAACGCTCACGGTCAACGGCCCGGACTTCGAGGGCGTCCAATCCAGCTCCGTGGGCTGTGCCTGCTCGATCCGCTGGGCCAGGTCGGGGTCTCGCTGACGGATCACCGCCAGGTTCTGGTTCAGGATGTCAGACGGTGTAGGCATAACGTCTGGGTATTATCGGAACATGGGTGCTTGGCGCTTGATATTCCCCGGCCATAGCCCGTTGTTAAACACAGGGACCGACTGGATTTGCCTGCGAGGCTTTGGGTGACAAAGATGTAGGTATGAATCTTGACCCTCCGTCGATGTTTGAGCACTTGTTTCTGGAGTCGCCTTGGGCTGTGCTGGCGGTGTGTGTCATCGCGGCGATCGTGTTGGTAGCGGTGGGGCGGCACAGACGCAGCAAGCGGGTGGCGGCTCTCGCGATCATTGCGCTGATCTTGGGGGTTGGGGTCTGGGGCCTGGCGAAATCGGTGACCACCGACCGGGAACAACTGATTCAGGATACTCAAGCTCTTATCGCTGCAACCGCACCGTTGGATGGGGCGGCGCTGGATCGTCTGCTGGACCCGGCTGTGACTGTCAGCGGGCCCGATGGGACGGTCTGGCTGGACTCGGGGCGGGTTACGCCGCGTCTGCATAAGGTCGTCAGCCGGTTCGGCGTCAACGACCAGCGGGCTCGGAATATCCAGGCTATCGCACATGACACCGGCTGGGGCGAATCGACCGTGACGGTCCGTACGGAATTAAGCAGTGCTGGGGGCACCCCGATCAACACCGGCTGGCGGCTTTCCTGGCACCGTGGGCAGGGAACAGATGGCGCATGGCGGGTGGTTGATATACGATGGATGCGGTTCCAGGGCCAAGAGGTCCAGCGGGGCATGATGCCCTGATACGAAAGGACGACCTGATGCGGATTGGTGATGCTCGTTTACATACAACCGCCCGGTTAAAGTTCCCGGCGGTCTTGATCGCGGTATTTTGTTTGTTGGCGGTGATGCCGTGGTCACAGGCCCGCGCCGATGAAGCCGAGTCTTACGACCTGCGCCCAAGCTGGACGCCCGGCCAAACTTCGCGCTACGAGGTCTGGTCCAGCCGAGCCCAGCACGCCACCGTCACACTTGCCGGGCAGAGCCGGACCATCGACATCACCATGGTCAGCGAGGGCGAAATCATATGGACTGTCGATAAGGTCAAGTCTGATGGCTCGGCCACATGCACGATGACCATCGACTGGCTGACCTTGGATTACACCCCCGACGACGGCAAGACTCTCAAGAACGACTCACGCAAAGGCAAGGGTGACATCGAACCCTTTCACGCACTTCTTAAAGCGATGGCCGGGGTGCCGATCAAGGTCACCGTCGGGCCTGATGGCACGGTTACGAAAGTCCAGGGCGTCAAGGCGGTCGCCGCGAAGATCAAATCCGAACTCAAAGAAATGGTCCCGGAAGATTTGGATTTTATCGAGACCGCCACCGACCTGGCGACCCTCGTCGCTGCGCCTGATTCGGTTGCGGTGGGCAAGAACTGGAAGGCTGGGATGAAGTGGACGTGGTCCGACGCCCCGTTTGAGGGCTACATGCACCACGACATGGCATACACCCTCTCGGGGATCGAGCAGATGGCTGGGCTGAGGATCGCGGTGATCGATGGGCGATCCAAACTCAAACTTGAGTTGGATCGTTCGGACCTGCCCGAGGGGATGCCGCCGTTCGATGTCAAGCTCATCAAAGGCGAATTGCAGACCCAGATCTTGTTCGACCTGTCGCGATCCGAGGCGGTCGGGCGCAACTCGATCCAGACGACCACGATCGACGTCACCATCCGTATGCCCAACGCCAGCATCACCCGCCGGGTTGAGCAGACGCTTCAGGGCCAGGCCTTGCGGATAGAGGAAGACTAATCAAGCCGGGGCCAGCACACGCCGGTCCGTACCGATGGAGTGAAGTAACCATGTCACAGTTAACGAATGATCGCCCGGCCCGCGCTCTGGTTGCGGCCGCCGCTTTGCTTGGGTTGCTCGCGGTTGTTGCCGGGACTTTTGCCGCGCATGTGCTGGATAAGAGCCTGGACCCTAAATCGCTCAATACGTTTGATGTGGCGGTCCGCTACCACATGTACCACGCGCTGGCGACGTTGGGGGCGGCCTGGATCTGGACCCGTTGGCCCAGCCGTCTGCCACTGCTCGCGGGGTGGATGTTCATCGCCGGTGCTGTCTTATTCAGCGGGAGTCTTTACATCCTCGTCGCCACCGGCGCGAAGTGGCTGGGGATGATCGCCCCCATCGGCGGCAGCGCTTTCCTGGTCGGCTGGCTGCTTTTGGGGTTGGCTGCAATTCTACCCGTCCGCGCTTCCAAGACCTGACCCCGTCGGTTTTGCCCCGCTGCCACCGATCACTTGACGTACAATCTCCCCATGGCCAACCGCCGGTTCCACTACGACCGCGCATTCGAGCACTACCTCCGCGCCAATGCGATCCCCTACATCGCTGTCGATGAAGCCAAGCGTGCGCTGACCCCCGGGCAGCTTGCCGGCACCAAGATCAAACTCAAGAGCTTCGACTTCGTCGTCTACTCGAAATCTGGCCGCAACCTCCTTGTCGATGTCAAAGGACGCAAGCACACCGGCAAGACCGGCCGGGCGTTTCAGAACTGGGTCACCAACGACGACGTCAAGTGCCTACGCAAATGGCAAGGCATCTTCGGCGAAGACTTCGACCCCGCGTTCGCGTTCCTCTTCTGGTGCGACGCCCAACCCCCCGACGCCCTCTTCCACGAAGTCTTCGAATACAACGAGCGCTGGTATGCCGTGTTGGCTGTACGTCTGTCGGACTACGCCGAACACATGCGGCCACGCAGCGCCAAGTGGGATACCGTCAGCCTCCCGGCCAAGGCCTTCGACCAGATCAGCCTGCCGTTGAAAGACTTGCTCTAGCCGCCCCGCCAAGGCCTCAAGCCCGGTTTTCGCATACCCGATGATATCCCTATAATGCCGACCACGATGAGCGCAGAATTGCCCATTAGCATCGCCCAGATAATCATTCACTCTCCCGGAACACGGTAGGGCAAGGCGATCCCCACGATCAAACCAGAAGCCCTGCCCACTAGGCGGGGCTTTTTTCATAGAACTACTTAGATACAGCTAGAGACAGCCATGAGCGATCAACAGATGGACCCCCGGGCCGACAAGACGGCCGACAAAAAGACCTACAAGAAGACGCTGAACCTGCCCAAGTCAGCCTTCCCGATGAAGGCCAATCTCGTGCAGAACGAGCCCGCCAGCCTCAAGCGCTGGGAGAAGATGGGTCTTTACCAGAAGCTCCGTGAGCAGGACCACGCTAACCCCCGGGGGCGGTACGTCTTCCACGATGGCCCGCCTTACGCTAACGGGTCGATCCACTTGGGGCACCTCTTGAACAAAGTCCTCAAAGACTTCGTTGTGCGCACCAAGACCATGGCCGGGTACGACGTGCCCTACGTCCCGGGTTGGGATTGCCACGGCCTGCCGATCGAACACAAGGTCATGCAGGAACTCGGCGACAAAGCAAGAGACATGCAGCCGATCCAGGTCCGCCGAAAGTGCAAGACGTCTGCTGAGAAGTTCGTCAAGCTCCAGAGCGGGCAGATGAAACGGCTGCTGACGCTGGCTGACTACGCCGACCCGTACCTGACGATGAACCCGGGCTACGAGGGCGCGGTGCTAGAGGTCTTCGCCGACCTGGTCGAGCGCGGCGTGGTCTACCGCGGGCTCAAGCCCGTGCACTGGTCCATCGAAAACCAGACCGCGCTGGCCGAGGCGGAGCTGGAGTATTACGACCGGGATGATACGAGTGTGTTTGTGAAGTTTGACCGGGTTGATGGCCGGGGGTCGCTGATGATCTGGACCACCACGCCCTGGACATTGCCCGCCAACCTCGCTGTCGCTGTTCACGAACGGCACGACTACGGCGAATACGATCTCAATGGTCAAACCGTCATCGTCGCAGTTGAGTTGGCTAAAAAAGTCCTTAAGACCGATGCCGAGCCCAAGAAAACCTACAAAGGCAGTGAACTAGTCGGCCTGGAATATAAGCACCCATTCATCGACCGCGTGAGTAAAGTCGTTTCCGCCGACTACGTCACACTCGAAGACGGCACGGGGTTGGTCCACACCGCGCCCGGGCACGGCGTGGACGATTACCAGACCGGCCTGCGCGAAGGGCTCGATGTCTACTGCCCGGTCCGTGATGACGGCACATTCGACGACACCGCCCCCGACTGGCTGCAAGGCATCAACGTCTGGAAAGCAAACGACCTAGTCGTCGATAAATTGCGAGAGAGTGGACACCTCTTCCACGCCGAACAGTTCACCCACAGCTACCCCCACGACTGGCGGGGCAAGAGCCCGGTCATCTTCCGCGCGACCGAGCAGTGGTTCGTATCAGTTTGTAAGGAATTTAAGCATGATCGGGATCCTGAAGGCCTGAAATCCAAATCTTTCATTGAAAGATCATTGAACGAGATTGGCTTTGACAGAGACAATCCTCAGACAGATGCGCAGCATGAGATCATTGAAGCAGAAGCTCGATACCAGCGGGAGGCGCAAGAGGAATATTCTCGTGGGGAGACCAGGCCATTAGCAGAAAAAGAGAAACGACAGTTCTTCAAGGAGTTGGGTCCAGAGTTGCAATGGACGCGGGCTGAAGGAGTACGGTTCATCCCCAAATGGGGCCGTAATCGGATGCGTGGCATGCTTGAATCTCGCCCCGACTGGTGCCTGAGTCGTCAGCGTTCGTGGGGGTTGCCGATCCCCGCGTTCTATCCGCCGGAGGGTGTCGAAGGTGAACCACTGCTCACACCAGCCAGTACCCATGCTGTCGCGAAGTTGTTCCGTGAGAAGGGCAGTGACGCCTGGTTCGTCGCCCCGCCGGAAGAATTACTCACCCATTACGACCTCGCCAATGATAAGGACGCGCCCGTGTGGGTGAAGTCCTGTGGCCTCGGCAAACTTGTCCCGGGGGCGGACATCTTCGATGTCTGGTTCGAGTCCGGCTCGTCCTGGAACGCGGTGATGCTGCAGCGAGGATTAGCCAAGCCGGACGATGCGTCATCCGTCACGGACCTTTATCTCGAAGGCTCGGACCAGCACCGGGGGTGGTTCCAGCTTTCGCTGTTGCCTTGTCTGGGATCACAGGGCAAGCCGCCGTTTGGTGCGGTGCTGACGCACGGGTTCATGGTCGCCAAGGACGGGCGAAAGATGTCCAAGTCCGGCGGCAACGCGCTGGATGTGGATGTGCTTTTCAAAGACTTTGGCGCGGATGTCTGCCGATGGTGGGTCAGCGGGTTGAATACCGACAACGACATCAAGGTCGATCTGGAGTTCTTCCGATTGGCTGGGGAAGAGTACCGCAAGGTGCGCAACACCATCAAGTTCCTCTTGAGCAACCTCGACGGGTTTAACTTCAAGAAAGACAAGACCCGTTTCGAGGAGGACGACGCGGCCAGCATCGACGCCTGGATGACCCATGAAATCATCAAGGTGTCGGACACGGTTCAAGCGGCGTATGACGGGTTCCAATTCCGCAAAGCCCACGAGGCGTTGTTTAATTTCTGCAATGAGACGCTCAGCGCGGTGTATCTCACGGCGGTGAAAGATCGTCTGTATTGCGATGCCCCCGACAGCCCGCGCCGGCGTAGGACCCAGTCCACGATCTATCGGGCCGCGACGACATTGATCCGCCTGCTTGCACCATTGATGCCACACACCGCCGACGAGGCGTGGCGTGCGTTGATGGGCGATCAGGAATCTTGCGTGCATCTTTTGCCGTTCCAGGATGTGGATTGCATGAGACAGATCCCGGTCAGCCCCAACTGGCAAGCCGTGATGCAGGCGCGCGACCTTTGGTTGAAGTCGATCGAAGAAGCGCGTCAGGCGCAGGGGATCGACAACCCGCTGGATTGCGGGGTGCGTGTGCCGACGATCAAGGACGTTGCTTGTTCATCGTTTGATTCGACCGACCTGGCCGATCTCTGCGGTGTCAGCCGGTTTGCGTTTGATGATTCGCTTGATGCGGTTGCTGTGGATGATCTGCGCGATGAGCCGCGTTGTGAGCGTTCCTGGAAGCGTGATGTGACGGTCAAGCCCCGCAGCGACGGGGGAACACTATCGGACCGTGACGCTAAGGCGTTGGGTTTGACCTGACCCGTCTGCTCCAAACCCGTGCCTCGTATTGGCCGATAGCTCGGTAGCGGTGATGCATTTAACCTTCGCCGCGACAGGAGCTTCGCTATGGCTGTGACGATCTCGCAACTCCGCCCGGAAGGCTTGCAGGCCGCTATCGACTTTGTAAAGACCACGGGTTGCATGCTGGAGCCCGACACGGTCGATCCCCAGGTCAGCCTGATCGCCTGTGACGGCGAAACGATCGTCGCGGCCGTCCTTGGGGCTTACGCCGCCGGGCGGTCATGTGAGCTGAACATCTGCCTTGGCAAGATCGACGAGCCCGATCAACTCACCGGGGAACTGATAAATAAGGCTCTGATGAAGGTCAATGGGGCCGGTGTCCGACGTTGCCGGATCAGTCATCACGGCCGGGACGATCTTCCCGCCGAATGGCCCATCGCCAACTGGACCGATCAAAACCAAGCCGATGCACAGAGCGTTGCTGGAGCCCAAGCCAAGGCCGAAGACGACACCGACGCGGACACCGAAGCGGCCTGACACGCCCGATAACGCTTGTGCTTGTATGTGGTGCATGGATGCACCGTTTAAACCAATTCTCTGTGTTGCGTTTTCGCGACGTGGCGCTTAACCGCAGCCGTCCGATGTTCGATATCCCTAGCAGGATGTCGCATATAAACAACAACACGAATGGCCCAGCTCCGCGTGAACCGGGCTCCCACGCACCACCGGACCCTGCTGACCAGTTGGCGCACGAGTTGGCGAATCTGTTGGACGGGTCGCTGCGTCACTTGGGGCTGGCGATCAATACCCTTAGGGAAACAGACCCGACACCTGCCCCCACCCATAGCGGCCCCGCAAGCCACTCAGACGCAGCAGCAGCCGACGCTGTCCTGTCCCGGCTGCAGACGACCGACCGGGCGATGCGGCAGATGGCATCGCTGATCCATGCCTGGATGAAGCGGGCCCCGCAGCCGCGTGAGATGTTTGACCAATCCCAGACGCTTAGGCAGACACTCGAGCAGGTCATCCAACTGCACCATCCCTCCGCCACACGCCACGAGATCGAGCTTTGCATGACCCTCGGCGACGACACGGCGGGCCTCCCCTCCGGCCCGATTTTTCCCATCGTCGCCAACGCTCTACGCAACAGCATCGAAGCGATCGCCGACGCCGACCCGCAAGCCGCACCGAGGCCCCACCGGATCGACATCGCTGTAGTGCTTGAAGCCGACCAGCTCTGCCTGACCGTTAGCGATAACGGGCCGGGCCTGAACCCTTCGATGTGTGATGCCCAAGGCCAACTGCGCTTTGGCAGATCAACCAAGGTCAACGGCCACGGCCTGGGCCTGCCGCTGTGCCAGCAGATCGCCGCCGACCTAAAGGGGACGCTCGAACTAACCTCCCGCCAACCCCACGGCACGCAACTGACGCTGCGCTGCCCAGTAGCAAGCCTGACCACATCCGACAGCCAGACACACCCGGTGCCCGACACAACCCAAGCCTATCAATAATATGCCAGAACAAGCACGCATCTTGATTGTGGATGACGACCCGATAGTCGCCGACAGCCTCGCGGAGTTTCTTAGCCGGGAGGGTTATGCCACCGCGACGGCATGTGACGGGCGGGAGGCGCTGACCATGCTCGACGACGCTGCCGAGAAGGCGGGCGGCGGATTTAGCATTCTCATTGCCGACATGAACATGCCCCGTTGTGACGGCATGGAACTGCTTAAGGGCATGCGTAAGAACCACGAGTCCGTTGTCCCGATCGTCGTCACAGGGTTCGGCAAGATCGATTCGGCGGTCGAGGCGGTCAGGCTCGGCGCGGTTGATTACCTCACCAAGCCCGTCGTTGATGATGAGCTCCGGCTCGCGGTGAATAAAGCAGTCAATCAGCACACGCTCGTACACGAAAACAAATCCCTGAAGACCCAACTCAGTGAACGCTTTGGGATGGGTAACCTGGTCGGCAACGACTACCGGATGCAGAAGGTTTATGACCTGGTCGAGACCGTCGCAGAAAGCAAGACCACCGTCCTGGTCTCCGGGGAATCCGGCACGGGCAAGAGCATGGTCGGCCGGGCGATCCACACCACGAGCCCAAGGTCCGGCGGGCCGTTTATCACCTTCGCCTGCGGTTCGATCCCCGAGACGCTTCTGGAAAGCGAGTTGTTCGGCCACGTTAAAGGCGCGTTCACCGGCGCCGATGCCGACAAGGTCGGCAAGTGCCTCGCGGCCGAGGGGGGGACGCTGTTCATCGACGAGATCAACTCCGCTACGCCTGCGCTGCAACTAAAACTCCTCCGCGTGTTGCAGGAAAAGGCCTTCGAACCCGTCGGCTCAACCGAAACCGTCCACGTCGATGTACGCTTCGTATTGGCGACCAACCAATCGCTTGCCGAGATGGTTGAAACGGGCCTGTTCCGTGAAGACTTGTACTACCGCATCAACGTGGTGAACATCGCCATGCCCGCGCTTCGAGAGCGTGGTGGGGATGTGCCTGTCTTGGCTGAACACTTCCTGGAAAAGTACTGCAAGGAGTTGGGCAGGCAGCGTAAGTTCAGCGGCGAGGCGGTCGAGGCTCTGCGTATCTATACCTGGCCCGGTAACGTCCGCGAGCTTGAAAACGCGGTCGAGCGTGCCGTCGTATTGAGCAAGGCCAACGAGATCCAACTCGACGACCTGCCCGAATCCATCATCGCGGTCACACACCCCGGCTCGATCCCTATCGGTTCACGGCCCCACACAACGGGCCAACCCCCGGCTGGGCAACCCGTCATCCCCGCGCTGGCTGGCGGCTGGAACCCGATGCCTCTGTCCACCGCGCTTGCGGAACCCGAACGCCAGATCATCATCGCCGCGCTGCAGGCCAACGGCTGGAACCGCCAGGAAACAGCCCGGCAACTCGACATCAACCGCAGCACGCTCTACAAAAAGATCAAGCAGTACCGTTTGGATGAGCCGGGCATGACTGGTTAACGAAACCAATCGCAATACAAATATTTGCCCCCTCCCTCAGCCCCCGGCTCCGCCGGGGGATCGCCCCGATCACACCCCAATCGCCCGCTGTGCCCATGCCGCCAACTCGTCGTGGTTCTCCAACACGCCGACCGGGACCTCGTAGTAGGTCTTGAGTGTCTGCTTGTCGTTGGGTTTAAACGGCTCCATCTCTTGTTCAAGATAGGCTGGCCGGGTTACGTCATCGGTCTTGAAGTACAACCGATCGTCGTGGATGATCCCGAAGAACACCTCCCCACAATACAACCCCCATCCGCCGAACATGGATCGGCAGGTGATGCCGTCGAGTTGACGCAACTGGTCGAGTGCGAAGTCTTTGAAGGAGTTGTTCATGAATGATGTGTTCGAAATACAAGCCTGAGGGGAATGCACTTGCCCTGCATTTCTGATCCTGCCTTACAGGGCTTTGATATTGTCTCCGTCGGCAGAACCAAATCCGATGACATGAGCATCGCTACTGTATGGGTGCTGTACGCGAGCCCACTTAAGTTGACCTCGATCAAATAATTCATTCAATAAGGGCTCTGTCAAGTTATCCAGATTGCAAAAAATTTGGAAATCCGGAAATTCCTCGTATGTATTTCGGAGGAACCTTAACAGTGCACTGGCACTAAAGTCTCTGCGATTACGCACGTACAATGCGACAGAGAACACAGGCGGAGACGAACCTTGATTCACTCCAGCACGCGCTTCAATTACATGATCGGAGTAAAACCATTCATCGCCACGATCTGTTTTCCATTTAGGGGCCATTATTGTGATCTAACGTGTAAATTTTCGGCTTGAATCCCTACATGAGCTACTTTAATCACTCACTCCTCTCCTAAAAACCCCCTCGCCACTTCCCAGACATTCCCCGCGCCCATGGTGACGACTAGGTCGCCGGGGCGGGTGGTTAGTTTTAACTGTTCGACGATGGCGGCGAAGGGGTAGAGGTGCATGGCTTGGACGTCTTTGCCTCTTAAACGATCGACCAGGTCGCTGGCGGTGACGGCGTGGCATTCGACTTGGGAGTCGCGGACGAAGTAGATGTCGGGAACGATGACGGTGTCGGCGGAGGAGAAGCTGACGGCGAACTCGTCCATGAGGAAGCGTGTTCGGCTGTGCTGGTGGGGTTGGAAGACGCAGATCAGGCGTTTGGGGTGGTAGTGTTGGCGCAGGGCACGGAGAGTGGTGTCGACTTCGGTGGGGTGGTGGCCGTAGTCGTCGACGACGGTGATGACCTGGTCTTGTGGGGCACCGGGGGCGTTGGGGTTGGGGTGGCCGTCGGGGCTGCGGGTACCCATGAGTTGCATGCGTCGGTCCAGGCCTTGGAACCCTTCGATGGCTTTGGCGATGTCGGGCCAGGCTGCGCCGAGTCGGTGAGCGGTGATGCAGGCGGCGGCGGCGTTGTAGGCCATGTGTTCACCGGGCATGGGTGAGGTCCAGTCCATGACGGCTTCATCGTTGTGGTGCAGGCGTGCCTGGTCGCCCTTGAGGCCGATGCGCCAGTCGGCCTGGGGCGCGAAGCCGATGGTTTCGACCTGGCAGTTCAGTTCGGCGGTGATGGCGAGGCGGTGGGGCATCTCGTGATTGATTAGGAGGGAGCCGGTGATATGGGAGGCCCGGCCCTTCGCTTGGCTCAGGGCCGGCGTTGGGGGTGAGTTTGTGGGGCCTGTGGATTCGGGGGCGGGGTGTTTGCCGGGCAGCCGTTCTGCGAAGACCTTGAACGCCTCGACGATCTCGTCCAGCGAGGTGTACATGTCCATGTGGTCGGCTTCGACGTTGAGGATCACGGCGTGGGTGGGGTGGAAGTTGTGGAAGGAGCGGTCGTACTCGCAGGCCTCGGCGACCAGGAGGTCGCTTTCGCCGACGCGGACGCCGCCACCGATCTGTCGGCAGTTGGCGCCGACGATGAATGAGGGGTCCAGGCCGGTCTGGATGAGGATGTGGCTGAGCATGGAGGTGGTGGTAGATTTGCCGTGTGTCCCGGCGATGGCGACGCCGGTGCGGCCGATCATCAGCTCGCCCAGGAGTTGGGCGTATTTCTTGATCTCCACCCCTCGGCGGACCGCTTCGGTGAGTTCGGGGTGGTCGTTATGGATAGCTGCGGACACCACCACCAGGTCGCAGTCGTCCGGCAGGGACCGGGTCGATTGCTCGATCGATACCTCGACGCCGTTGTCACGCAGGGTTTCGACGGTGTTGGAGGGGTTGAGGTCGGACCCCGAGCAGTGGGCCCCGTGGTGCTTTGCAAGCTGGGCCAGTCCCGACATCCCGCATCCGCCGATCCCGATGAAGTGGACACGGCGGCCGGCGAGGCTCTTCGCGCTGGTTGCCCCGGCTTCCCCGGCTTCGATCTTGTCACGCATAGGGTGTGTCATCATGCAGATTGTATCGGCGGTATGAGGGTCTGGGGGCTAGGGTCTGGGGGCTGGCCGGACTTCACCCAGACTTTCTGACTAGACCCCGAACCCCAGACCCAATACCCGACGCAATTCCCGCTACTATATCCCCATGAGCGACTTCCTCGGCAGCTTCTGTCTGGTCCTGCATGGCCACCTCCCCTATGTCCTTCGCCACGGGACCTGGCCTCATGGTGAGGACTGGCTCTATGAGGCGGCGGCCGAGACTTATCTGCCGTTGTTGACGATGGTCGATGAATGCGTCTATCTCAACGCTACCCCTAAGATCACGATGGGCCTGACGCCTGTGTTGTTGGAACAACTCAGCCACGAACACTTCAAGCAGGGCTTTGAGCATTACCTCGAAGACCGCGCCCAGCAGGCTGCTTACGACCTGGCCGACTTTAAGAAGATGGACAACGGGCACATGGCCTTTCTTGCCGGGCAGTGGGTCAAGCTATTCAAGGAACTGAGCGAGCAATTTAAGAAGATAAACCGAGACATCCCCAAAGCCTTCGCGGCGCAGGCGAAGAAGGGTTATCTGGAAATTCTTACCTCTAACGCGACCCACGGCTACATGCCGCTTCTTTACCACGACGACTCGATCCGGGCACAGGTCCGTGCGGGTATTGCCAGCAGCGAACGCATCCTGGGGTTCAAACCCACCGGGATGTGGCTGCCGGAGTGTGCGTATCGACCGGGCGGGGATTGGGACCCGCCGATCCACTGGGCCAAAGTCCACGGCCGAACCGGCATCGAACATTTGGTGGCTGACGAAGGCATCACCCACTTCTTCGTCGAGAACCACCTGATCGAGAACAGCCGAAGCGAACAGGTCTTCAATGACGGGCAGTGGTGGAAGATCGGCTGGGAAGAAGCGGCGAAATACCCGAGCCGGGGCTGGCGCAGTGTCAACGAACCACATGGCGTAAACTCCGACGGCACGGGCCTGGCGCGCGCCGTCGCTATCGCACGCGACCCCGACGTCTGTGAGAGCGTCTGGTCCGGCGAAATCGGATACCCGGCCGACGGCGTGTACCTCGAGTTCCACAAAACATGGAGCCCCAAACGCGGCCTGCGATACTGGAAAGTCACCGGCAAGAAAACAGACCTCGGCGACAAACACCTCTACTACCCAGACAACGTCTCCGGAAAAATACACGAACACTCACAGGACTTCGTCAACAAGATCAAAGACCGCCTGCGCGCCCACCGCGACCTCACCGGCAAGACCGGCATGGTCACCGCCACCTTCGACGCCGAGCTCTTCGGCCACTGGTGGTTCGAGGGCCCACAGTTCCTCCGCGACGTCATGCTCACCCTCAACGCCGACGACCAGGTCAACCTCGCCACCACCGCCGAGTACCTCGAAGCCAACCCGATCGACAAGGTCGTCGCGCTCCCCGAGGGCTCCTGGGGCGACAAGGGTGACCACCGCGTCTGGACCAACGACCAGGTCAACTGGATGTGGGACATCGAGTACCGCTGCGAGTCCAACTTCATCCGCTTCATCCACGACCTGCCCTGGAAAGAAAACAAGCAGGTCCACGAGCTCTTAAAGAACGCCGGCCGCGAGTTGTTGCTGCTCCAGGCAAGCGACTGGCCCTTCGTCATCCGACGCGGCCAGGCCGTGGACTACGGCATCAAGCGCTACATGCAGCACGTCGCACGCTTCGAGAGCCTCACCGACATCGCCGAGAAAGTCGCCGCCGACAACGAATACCTCGGCAAACTCACCGAGGTCGAACAGTTCGAGATCAAGGACGCCGAGATCCACGACGTCATCTTCCCAATCATCGACCTGAACTGGTGGAAACCCTAGCCGCTCGCGGCTTAGCGATGAAGGGGTTTGACAGGATGACAGGATTTTCAAGATAAAATATGGACCGGTTGGCGGTTACCCGCCTGATCCTGACCATCCTGTCATCCTGTCCACATTCTTTGTCTCGCTCTTCATCTATGCTTACATCACCATGCAAATCCTCGTCGCCACCTCCAACCCGCACAAGCTCGACGAGATACGCTCGATAATCCACGACAAGGCCATCGCGCAGACAAAACGGGCGGTGCGTTTTTCAATTGGTGTGTCGGCGAGGTTCTTCAGTAACGCCAGGCTGTTCGCCGCATCACGTTCGGCGCGCGGGCCGTCGGTGTTGCTGTATCGGGCGCTGCGGACGCC
>JAJDCX010000035.1 GCA_029260615.1 Phycisphaeraceae bacterium
TAATGCAGACCCCACTTAGGATTCTCAAAGAGCAGATGTGCGAGGTCGGGCGACGGATCTGGCAGCGCGGTTTCTGTGCGGGTAACGAGGGGAACCACTCGGTGCGGCTGGGGCCGGATCGGTTTATTTGCACGCCCAGCGGGATCAGCAAGGGGTTTCTTGAGTCGGACGACCTGGTGGTGGTCGATGGGCATGGCGAGGGGGTGTTTTTTAGTTCCAGGGGGCGTAAGCCGACCAGTGAGATCAAGGTCCACCTGGCGATCTATGAGGCACGCCCGGATGTCCAGGCGGTGATCCACAGCCACCCGCCGCACGCCACGGCGTTTGCGATTTGTGACGGGCCGTTACCGATGGGGATTCATCCTGAGGCCGAGCTGTTCCTGGGTGACGTCCCGACGTCGCCTTACGCCACGCCCTCGACCCAGGCCGCCGCCGATGCTGTGGCCTCGGTGATCGGGCCCAAGACCAACAGCGTTTTGATG
The DNA here is from genome assembly GCA_029260615.1 of Phycisphaeraceae bacterium. Classification (GTDB taxonomy): domain Bacteria; phylum Planctomycetota; class Phycisphaerae; order Phycisphaerales; family Phycisphaeraceae; genus JAJRRS01. The sequence continues at coordinate 483 of JAJDCX010000035.1, forward strand.
GCAAATCACGGCTCGGTGAGCTTTAGTGACACCCTGATGGATGCTTACTACAAGCTGGAAATCCTCGATGCCTACTGCCGTTTGCTGGTGTTGGGGCGGCAGGCCGGGGCGATCAAGCCGCTGGATGAGCAGCAGATCGCGGAGTTGCATGCGCTTCGGCAAAAGTTTGCCCGGTAGTGCCCTTGGATGGAGGCCGGGGCGGGTGATTCAGGGCCTCGGGTATTGATGTGTCTCTTGTTTTAAGCCTCTGGCATTGCCGGGCCGGTGAGAATGGGGTACAAACCGGGTTGGGATGGAACCACCTACCGAAATCAGGGAAAAGACCATGAACAAGCCGCTGACTGCCGTACTGATCGTGAGCATGGGGATGGCCGTGGGTTGCCAGAGAAAAGCCAAGCCCGAGTTGGCGGCGGTGCCCCCACCGGTTGAGCCCGTCCAGGTACAGGATTACGCGCCGCAGCCCGTGCAGTTTGAGCCGGTCATGCAGGCACCCCAGCCGGTAGTCTCGCCGGTTGCGGCACCTGTAGCCCAGGGTAGCTACACGATCCAGAAGAACGACACGCTTTGGAAGATCGCCGAGCGGCACTACGGCAACGGCCAACGCTGGACCGACATCGCCGCTGCCAACCCCGGCACCAACCCTAAGAAGCTTGCCGTGGGCCAGACCATCGTCCTGCCCTGACGGACTCAATAGTACCCCTCGCATCACCACACCGCGTTTACGTTACGGCTGGGTTCGTCTAGCGGCTGTCCTCTATCGTATGCGCAGCCCGATTGACCTCACCACATCGCCCCCGACTCGAGCGCCTCATGCAAACGCCCGAGGTAGGCTGCGTTCGGTATCTCTGTTACACCGAACTGTTCGAGGTGCGGATTCACGAACTGCACATCCAATAGCCCAAACCCTTTTGCTCTTAGGTGTTCGACCAATGCGACCAGACACACCTTGGACGCATCCGTCGCGCGGTGGAACATCGACTCGCCAAAAAACGCGCCGCCCAGTGACACCCCGTACAGCCCGCCGACCAAGTCGTCCCCGTCCCAGGCTTCCACGCTGTGGGCCAAGCCTGCGTGATGCAGTTCGTTATAGACCTCAACAATCTGTGGGTTGATCCATGTATCGGGATCAGCCGGCCGGGGTTGTGCGCAGGCCTGGATCACCTCTTGGAACGCACGGTCCATCGTTACCCGGTAACACCCGCTGCGCACCCGTTTGCCCAGTGACCTCGGCACGTTGAAGCCGTCTTCTTCCAGGGGTATCACCGCCCGGGGGTCCGGGCTGTACCATCGGATCGACCCGTCGCGCCCGTCGGCCATCGGGAACGCCCCCGCACAATAAGCCCGCACCACCATCTCCGGCGTCAATTCACCGTCTGGGGGATTAGATGTGTCTGGTTCTGTCATACCTAAACTGTAGCAGCGTTTGTTCTAGCTCATTTCTCCAAGGGATCGTGTACATCAAACTAACCCGCCCCGACAGAAGCATCAGATGTAATCGCTGGCCGCCAATCCCACTGGTGGATAGCATGGAATGAACCTATCCATCCCCCGGAGGACGAGATGCGATTCCCCCAGATAGTGACCGCTGCGACAGTTCTAACATTCATGTCTCTCGTATCGTGTGATCGCCAGCCGAAATCACCTGAAGGGCAGTTCAACCTGGGCCTAAAGTACGACAACGGCGATGGCATACCCGAGGACGACGCAGAAGCCATAAAGTGGTATCGCAAGGCTGCAGACCAGAATTTCGCGAACGCGCAGTACAACCTGGGCGGGATGTACAGTAACGGCAGCGGTGTACCCGAGGATGACGCTGAGGCGGTGAAATGGTACTACAAAGCCGCAATACAAGGGCACGGGAAGGCACAGAACAACCTGGGTGTAATGTACGACATCGGCGAGGGTGTCCTGGAGGACGATACCGAGGCGTTGAGGTGGTATCTCAAGGCCGCGGACCGAGGGTTCGCGAGGGCGCAATACGGCGTGGGCAGGTTGTACGACATCGGAGAGGGTATCTCCGAGGATGATGTTGAAGCGATGAAGTGGTATCTCAAGGCTGCGGGACAGGGGCTCGCGGAGGCGCAATACGGCGTAGGCACGTTGTACGACAAAGGCGAGGGAGTACCCGAGGATGACATCGAGGCGTTGAAGTGGTATCTCAAGGCCGCGGACCAAGGGTTCGCTATGGCGCAATACGGCGTGGGCAGGTTGTACGACATCGGCGAGGGTATCTCCGAGGATGATGTCGAAGCGGTGAAGTGGTATAGCAAGGCTGCTGAACAGGGGGATGCCGTTGCGCAGTTCTACTTAGGGCTGATGCATGAATATGGTGAAGGCGTGCCAAAAGATGTTGTTAAAGCCTATGCTTGGTTCAATATTGCTTGGGCAGGTGGGGATGAGCGAGCCCCGCTATCTGTTGCAACCCTTCAAGGCAGCATGACCCCCGAGCAGATCGCTGAGGCTCAAGAGCTGTCTCAAGAGATTTCGGAACGCATCGAGGCGAAAAATCGGAACGCTGAGAACGCCGCCAGCAACTAACGCGCTACGACCGCATCGTAGATCAGCGGTTTTAGCTCGCCCATCGTCTCAAGGGTAAACGGCCTTCGCTGCTCGAGCGTGATGACGATCAAATCATCTGCTGGGCTGACCCAGTAGTGGGTAGACGCGGCACCGGACCAGCCATACTCACCCACCGGGCGGTGCCGGTCGTCTGGGTCGTGGGCCACGCGGACCGAAAAGCCGTAGCCGAAACCGACACCGGGATGCGGGTTACCGAAGCCGATCGGGAAAGCTGTAGGTGGGAGCTGGTCGGTCGTCATCAGGGTGACAGTCTCGGGCTTAAGGACACGGTGCCCGAACAGTTCACCGTCGTTACTGATCATCACAAGGAAATGCAGGTAATCCCGCGCGGTACAGACCAGCCCCCCACCGCCGGAGAACATCGTGGTCGGTTTGTCGAACAGGTTGCCCCCTGTGCTGCCGTTCTGGCGGGTCAGCCCCTCGTCTTCGGTGTAGTAGAGCGCGGCGAAGCGATCGTGCTTTTCGGCCGGGCAGTAGAAGCCGGTGTCCTTCATATCCAGCGGGTCAAAGATTCTCTTCTTGAGAAAGACATCCAGCGGTTGCCCGGACGCGCGTTCGATGACAAGACCGAGCACATCGATCGAAACGGAGTAGAACCACTGGTCGCCGGGCTGGCTTCTCAACGGGACTTGTGCGAGCCGTTGGGCCATACCATCGAGATTTTCGGCCTCGAGCGGTAGGTGCTTATTGAATATCTGATCCACCGCGTCGTCGCCCATGCCGTAAGAGAAACCGGCCGTGTGAAGCATCAGGTCAGCGATGGTGATGGGGCGTGCTAGGGGCACACGTTCCTCGCCCACTTGGACGTGTAGGGCTTCCAACTCGGGCACGTACTTGGTGAGTGGGTCGTCGAGGCTGAGCGTGCCTTCATCGACAAGTGTAAGCGCTGCGGCGGTGACGATGGCCTTACTCATGGAGTAGATGCGGAAAACGGTGTCGGTCTGCATCGGTGCGGCGGGCACGGTATCACGTTGACCGTAGGCGTTAAGCATGCAGACCTTGCCATGCTTGACGACCGCCACAACCCCACCGACGATCTTCTTGTCGGCGACAAGTTGCTCCATCGCCGCATCGGCGGCTGCGAGCTTGCTGCCCGACAGACCCACTTCGGACGGGGTTGCAGATGGCAGCTCGGCTGCCTGGACGGGGTACGCGGCACAGATCCAAAGTAGCAACAGGAACACGGCAAGTCGCTGGTTGGTCATAAGTGTTCACTCAAGGGGTGGATAAAGTGGAGGCCATGGTAGCCGACATTTGCCCGGCGGGATATGGTCGCACAGAAAGCCTAGCCGGATCGGGTATGCTGATTGTGATGAAGAATCTGGATGACCTCTGGCAGGAGGTGATCGCGAACGCCACCGCCGACACAAGATCGATCCACGGCACCGATCACTGAGCCCGGGTGGAGCGTAACGGGGTCTACCTTGCCAAAGAAACCGGGGCCGACGAACTGGTGTGCGTCTCTTCGCCGCCCTCCACGACTGCCAGCGGCTGAACGACGGGGCCGACCCCGCCCACGGCGAACCTCCGCAAATATCACCTGAATCCGGGAGACATGAAACTGGAGGTCACGGAAAGCACGATCTCTGATGACCGCAGTGATGTTGTCTCGATACTTCGCGATCCCGCCCCATGTGGTTCAATAGCGCTGCGATCCCATGCACCTGATCTGCTTTGACTGGTCTTGGGCAAGGTTCAAGTTGTACTGGAAGTGGTGCTACGAGTGCTGGCTAGTCCCAGGACTGCTCATCGTCTTCCGCTCCACTATTGCCGAAGTACCCACGCCATGCGATGTCCAACAACTCGTCGTCTATGCGCAACGGGTGCCCTCGGTACCTGCAGATGTCGCGTACCCGTTCGATCAAGTCACGGGGCACGCAGCCTCGCATGGGTCTATGTTCCTTGTTGTGGCGACGAATCAAGCCCTTGAGGAGATCGTCGTCAAGCATGAGGTTGTACTTGCCTGCGTATTGCTTGAATATCCTGGCGTAGTCGGGTCCGGTGGGGTTGCCCAGGTATAGCCTGTAACCGATCCGCCGGAGGATGGCGGGCTCCATGACCGACTCGGGGTCCAGGTTGGTCGAGACCACGAGCATCTGGCGGAACGGGACGAATAGTTTCTGGCCTGTCTTGAGGGTAAGGAAGTCAATCCCATGCTCAAGCGGGAAGACCCAGCGGTTTAGTAGCTGGAAAGGATTCATCCTTTGGTAGCCGAAGTCGTCGAGCATGAAGATGCCGCCATTGGCTTTGAGGTGCAGTGGCGACTCGTAGTAAGCGAGCGCCTGGGAATAGGCCAGGTCCAGATCGTCAAGCTGCAGCTCACCCGCAGCGATGACAAAAGGCCTCTTGATACGGACCCATCGCCTATCGACGCTCGCCTCCTCCTCACGGCTAAGGTCTAACGGTGCCTCCTCGTGGACCTGTGGGTCGAAGACACGGATCACGCTATCACCCACAGAGATGCAGTGTGGGATCCAGAGTTCACCCTTGAGGCACTTATTCAGGAGGTATCCTACGCTGGTCTTGCCATTGCCCGGCGGTCCGTAGAGGAACAGACTCCGCTGGGATAAGGCCGCGAGCCCGGCGATCTCAACCGCCTCATCAGTCAGGACCAATGACCGCCTGATCCCTGCGATGTCGATGGGTGAGACATCGGGAAGGTGATCGCACTGCCATTCGGTCATGGAGTTGTAGGTATCGGCCGCGACTGGGGCGGGCCCGACGTAGCCGCATATTTTTAGCAGTTGAAGCGCGCGCTGTCTGCCCTTGTCACTTATCGCCCATCGGTAAGAAAGCGGGCCGTCCTGCCCAATCACTTCGACCAGACGGTCGGCCATCAGTTGATCCAACAACTCGGACGTCAATACGCGCGGCAGGCGTACCTGGTCCGCGACCCAGTCGGTGGTGAAATAAGGCACCACGTGAACGGACTTGAGCACGAGCCCGGCCAGCAGCTCCTTGGGGATGGCCAAGGCGTCCAGATCGCCAGCCGCACCGGGGGCCATCGCACCGCCGACTTCAATCAGCCTGGGCCTGGGGGCTTCTACTCGTGTCTGGATGGGTGCGTCAAGAAAGATGGCGTTCTCCCTCTGTACCTGGGGCGTGGCGGTATAGCGTTGGAACTCGCGTCTCATGGGTGCCTGTCGTGAGACTCATCAGCAAAGCGGAATTCGTCCGCCGCCCGAGCCCGATCGCCGTTGGCCCGGCAGATCATGCCCAGGTTGCGGTGTGCGTCCTCGTGTGGGAGGACCCCTAGTAACACCTCCAACGCCTGGTCGTACTCACCCATCAGCGCCAAGACCACGCCGCGGTTGGCGTGGTAGCGCGGAACGTGGGACGCGGCGTGCGAGGCAGCGGTGAACTGATCCAGGGCGCCTGCATAGTCTTCGCTGACCATGAGGCAGACGCCGGAGTTATTCAGGAGTACGGGGTTCTGAGGGTCGAGTGCGAGGCCCATTGCTAGAGTAGCCATGGCGTCATTGGTCGAGTCATTGCGCATCTGCAACTCCGCCAGGTCGTTGTACGCGGGGATGAAGTTCGGATGCTCGTCGATGATCCGTGTCAGCACATACTCGGCCTGTGCCTCGCGGTGACGGACTACCAGCAACCTCGACATCGAGTAGAGGGTCTGAGCAGTCGGGACACGGTCCTTGCCAGCGGTGAATTCGTCCTGGATCGGGTTCAACTCGGGTTGCTGGGAGTAGTCTGGTAGTGATTCACAGCCCAGGGGTACGAGACCCGTAATGGCGGTAAGAGCTAAGGCCAGGCCGATTCTTGTTCTAATGCGTTTCATAGGTTTCCTACCTTCTTGGATGTGTACATATTTATCGGTTTCCGCGGAAGCTGCTGAGTCCGTCCGAATCGTCACTCATGGGTTCATCCATTTTTTCGTCCAGGATGATCAGCATGCGTTCGGAAGAAACCCCATCTCCGCCCGCCGGACCGTTATTGATTTTGACGCGATCGGTATCCACACCGTGCTCCACGAGCAGCGCGGAGACCGTCGCAAGCCGGGAGTTGTAGAGGTCAGAGGCGGTATCCGCTCGGCGGACTTTCAGTGTGCCGGGATTATCACGGTAATGCTCTGCGAGGACCGACAGGTCACGGGCACCCAACTCATTGAGGTCCGCACCGTTTTGTACAAAGTGGTACGGGTAAAGCGTGTGTTGGGACACGATGGCGGCCTCGATCGAGTCACGCTGGTACTCATTCACACTCCAGGCGTTCATGACCTCTCGGCGTTGCTCGGGCCACTGGGGGGAATTGCATGCCCCGGCGGTCAGGGCGGCGGCGGTTGTCATCACTGCGATCAAACGTCTCATATCAAGTCTCCTTACGGCGGTCCTGCGGTGGACTATTTACAGGCTCTTGAACATATCCATGATCTTGATGAACGCCCCCCCACCCATGACGATCAGGATGGCGGGGAGGATGAAGGCGATCATCGGGAACAGCATCTTGACCCCCATCTTTTCTGCCGACTCCGCGGCTCGTGTCTGTCTTAGCTCGCGCATCGAGCCGGCGAAAGTCCTAAGAGCGTCACTGACCGCGGTGCCAAATCGTTCGGACTGCACCAGGGTGCTGACCAGCGAGTTAAGATCGTCCGAACCCGTGCGGTCGGCCATGTGCCGCATGGCCTCGGCACGGCCGGCACCCAGGTGGATCTCCAGGTTCGTCAGCGCCATCTCGTCTGCCAGGATCATGCTGACTCGACGGATCTCCTCGGCGACCGCGTTCCATGCCATGTCCAGGCCCATACCCGAACTGACGCAGATTTCAAGCATGTCTACCGCGTCGGGAAGGTGGTGGCGGATCTGTGTCGCACGCTTGCTCCGACGGATATCGATGTACAAGCTGGGGATCAGCGACATGACCCAACCGACACCGAAGATGATCGTGAGCTTAATCATCGTGGAGAAATCGGTGGGCAACACGAATACCCCCGCGGCAGTTAATCCAACGGTTAGAGAGATCAGGCGCACGCCCAGATACACCGACGGGGCTGAGGGTGAGAAGAACCCAGCCTGGGCCATACTCTTTTGCATCTCAGTTGTGTTGTCCTTAGAAGCGAACCTCGTCCCGATGTGCTCAAACAACTTCCACAAACCGGATGACTGCCCCTCGGACATATCCGCGCCGATGGCGAGTGTGCTGAATTCCTCCATCCGTACCCTCAACCGCTGCTGTCGTGCCGCACGCCCGATCAGTATCGCGGCACCGATAGAACCTACGGAAAGAAAGACAAGGATTGGGACGAGTATCTGATTCACCTTACGGTTCCTCCGGGGCCGAGCCCCAGTTAATAATGAAGCTTCGCCATCTGATTCATCGTCCACCAACCAAGAAGCATGGCGACAGCGCCAGCAATGAGCATGTAGTTGCCCAACTGCGTTTCAAACAGCGGCATCAGGTGGGCCGGGTTCAGGATGCTCAACGCAAGCAGCATCAGCAGAGGCAGGGTCAACAAAATACGCTTGCTGAACTGGGTTTGTGCCGAGATCACGCGGACGTGTTGGCTTAGTCGGATACGTTCACGGATGACAGCAGCCAAGCGGTCCATCATGTCAGCCAGGTTCCCGCCGGTACGTATCTGGATCCCCACCGACGTTGCAAACAGTTTGAGGTCACCGCTGGTCGATGCTTCGGCGGCAGACCGCAGCGACTCTTCCAGGCCCACGCCCAGAGACTGCTCCTGACAGAATTTAGCGAAGATTTCACTGACCGGTGGCCGCATCTCCTCGGCCACGAGTCTAAACGCGCCCGTCAACGGGTGGCCTGCCTTGAGCGACCTGGACAGCAACTGCAGTGCGTCGGCGAATTGTCGCTCGAACTCGGCCGTGTGACGGCTGATCCGGTAGCGTGTGTAGATCGAAAATAGCACCGGGACTGCCAGCACGATGCCGAGCCCCGAGAGTATGTTTCCCGTTGCCGCAGACGTTAGCGTGAACAGCAGTAGCGAGAACCCTGCCAACCCCAGGAGGATCGAGTGTATCGGTGTCGTCCAGCCAGCATCCTTTGGGATCTGCTGAAGCCGACTCCTCCACAACTGCCAAGTGGATTCGACCGGGACGATCGTTGTCACTTGCTCGCCCTCGTGCCAGAGGCGCAGCACCCGGACGTGGTCCTGGGTCGGGCTGATCTCTCCGAGCCGACGGGCAACCGCCATCTCCTTCTCCAGCCGACGCATGGAGACAAAGAGGATGACCAGCAGCCACAGCGAGATAACCAGGCCGAACGCGGCACCCGCCAACATCATCTGTTTCGCTGTTAAGGTGGTTTCGAACACGGGTAAGGCCTCTCTTTACACGGTGGTGTGATCCGGTGTCAGTCGACGCCGCTTGAACAAATCAGGGGACAGGTCGATACCCTCGGTATGTATCCGGTCGAGGATCTGTGGCCTCACGCCGCATGCCTCAAAGTGCCCCTGCGCGTGTCCCTGCTCCGACAAACCGGTCTGCCTGTATACGAACAGGTCCTGGATGCAGATCTGATCGATTTCCATGCCGGTGATCTCGGAGATCGTGATCAATTTCCGCTTGCCGCCTGTAAGTCGGTCGGCGTGGATCACCAGGTCAAGCGCCGACGCCATCTGCTCTCGGATCGCACGGATGGGGTAGTTCAACCCCGCCATCGAAACCATGTTCTCGACCCGGCGTGTCGCATCACGGGCGTTGTTGGCGTGGACGGTCGTCATGGACCCCTCGTGCCCGGTGTTCATCGCCTGGAGCATGTCCAAAGCCTCGGCACTACGGACCTCACCGATGATGATCCGGTCCGGCCTCATCCGCAGGGAATTTCGGAGCAGGTCACGCTGAGTGATCTGTCCCTGACCCTCGATATTTGGTGGGCGGGTCTCTAGGCGCACGACGTGATCGCGGGGCAACTGAAGCTCTGCGGCGTCCTCGATAGTCACGAGCCGTTCTTCGTCGGGGATCCACTTGGACATCAGGTTAAGGAGCGTCGTCTTACCCGCACCGGTGCCGCCGGAGATCAGGATGTTCAGCCTCGCTTGTACGCAGGCGGCCAGGAACTGGCACATCTCCTTGGTCAGCGTGCCCAACTCAATTAATTCATCCTCATCGATCTTCACGGTCCCAAATCGACGGATACTCATCATCGGGCCGTCGATGGATAATGGCGGTATCACAGCATTGACCCGTGAACCGTCGTGCAAACGTGCATCGAGCATCGGTGAACTCTCGTCGATACGTCGGCCCACGTCCGCGGCGATCCGGTTGATCACCTGCATCAAGTGGTTGTTGTCACGGAATGTCGCATCCACTTTCTCGAGTCGCCCGCGGCGTTCGATGTAGATCTGGTCTGGGCCGTTGACAAGGATGTCACTGATACCCGGCTCACGGAGGAACTCTTCAAGCGGCCCCAGGCCGAAGATCTCATCCATCACGTCACGCACGAGCTGCTGCTTCTCCGGGCCGGTCAGCGGGACGCGCTGCTCACGGATCAGGATGTCCGCCCTGCGAGAGCACTCGGCGTGCAGCTGCTCTGGTTTGAGTTGCCTGGCCTCGTTCATGTCCATCGTATTCAACAGTTGACGATGAATCGTGGTACGCAGAGCTAGCAGGTCTCTGCGGATGCCGCCGTTTCCGTTGCCGTTTGAGGGCGCTTCGAATGTTTGTGAGTTATCCATGATTGACCTGTAACCTGTTTAGTTCTGCATGTTCAGTACCGATATGTGTCCGTTTCCCTGTGCCTTGGCGACATCTTCAGCCAGTCTCTGGATGTCACGCCTCGCGCCGCAACGTGGGGCGCACTGCGCCAGTGGCTGGCCCATGTTGATGCTCTCGGTCGCACTGGTAAAATCGTTCTTGACCACCTGCAAGTCACACCCGCCCAGCGCTCTACGAGCCTCGTCGAGGCTCAGAAGGCTGTGCCTACTCTTGTAGCGGTTGATGACGTGGCGGACCGAGTTGGGCGTTACCCCGTGCTGGATCAAAGCATTCTGAATCGCTCGGGACGCGCGGATATCCTTGACAGAAAGCTGACCGACTATCAATGTGAAACGGCTAAGATGCGCCAGCCTCGCCGCCAACGCGATAGGTACTCGGGGGGCATCGATCACGACCCAGGGGTAAGCCTGCTGACATGCCTGCACCAACGGCTCGAGCCGATCGTACCGCAGCGGAGCCGGGTCGCTAAAGTCGACACTAACCGGATTGATTAGTGCGTGCAGGCGGTCACTGAATTTTAACGCGGTGGTCGTGACCAGCTGTGGATCGATCTGGCTGTCGTCGTCGTAGCCCATGACCTCCGCGAGCCCGTAGCTTCCGCTGAGTCCCAGGTACGAGGCGATCGTGCCGTAGGCATTATCCAAATCGATCAACAACGCCGGCTCACTGTCCCCGCGTGGAAGCTCCGTGGCCAGATTGACCGCCAGCGTGGTCGCCCCACAACCCCCGCCGGCCGAGAGTACGGTGACCAGTGACCCACTGGATTCTTCCGTGCCGGTTAAGTTTGAACGCAGACGCTTGATGATGCGTGGCAGTTCCTGCTCTATCATGGACTTGGCAACGAAGTGACGTGCGCCGATATTCATCGCCTCCATCACCAGACCGCTCTGCATCTGTTCGCTCATCACGACAAAACGTGTTTGTGGGAACCGTATGATGATCCGCTCGAGTTCTTGCAACGCTTGCATCGGTGCGGGGTCGATATCGACTATGGCGGTCTCGCCCTCCTCGCCCCGCGATTCGGCCACCATGTGGCTAAGACCACCACACTCGTGGGTTAATGCTGTCAACCCATACATCTCAAACACCGACCGAACCGACGCGGTTGATGCGGGGTCATCGCTGACGATCCAGATGTCTCTTTGGCCGGTCATGGCGTTCTCGTCTACTTGGTTTCTTCCGGTGCTTGCATCTGCTCGGGCTCGTCGGCTGGCGCATCGACGGTCGGCTCTTCCACCTCATCTGCTGCTGCCCCGTCTTCTGGCATGGCGTCCAACTCGGAGGCTTCCTGGTCAGCCGGGGCCTCGCTTTCTTCCTCCTCTGAAACGCCATTCATCCAGGGGGACGGACCAGAGGCACCCATGTATGACTCCCACGCACCGGGGCCTTTAAGCTGATCCAGGCCGTGCTCACGCAGCCAAGTCGCGTGGACATCGCCACGTTTGGCGGGGACCCGACCCTCGATCCAACCGTTTACATAGAGTTCCCAGTCGCTGGGCGCGTCGTGCAGGTCACCCGGCAACGGCCGTACCCCGGTGATCGACAGCGGCTCTACCAGCGAAACCGTCGCCAGCACAATCAGCTCGGTGTCCTCCTGCTGGTACCGCACGGAGCGGAACAGTGACCCAAGCACGGGGACGTTGCCGAACCCCGGGGTGTTCTGCGCCTGAGCCGAGGTGGTCTGATTTAGTAGCCCAGCCAACGCAAACGTTTGCCCGCTGTGCATCTCAAGCGTCGTCTCGGCACGTCGGGTAATCAGTGAAGGGATACTGAATCCTTCGATCTGAACAGAGCCGATATTGCTGAGTTGGCTGACCTCGGGTGCCAGCTTCAGACGTATGGTTCCGTCACCCAACACGGTCGGACGGAACTTCAGGCGTATACCGAACTCCTTAAACTCGATCGTGATAGATGTGTTGCCGTCACCCCCCCCAGATCCTTGCACCACCGGGATCGGGAACTCGCCGCCCGCCAGGAAGCTCGCCTCTTCCCCACTGACCGCAACCAGGGATGGCTCGGCCAACACACGCATGTACTGGTTGTCTTCTAAGGCCTGGAGGAACAACTGCAGGTCCAGGTCGGGGATGCCAGCGAACAGCGTGACCGCGGACCCTACCGATGTAGCGGAATTGAACGTGAACGGCAGACCGAACACGGCGGGCGAGCCTGCCGGCACACCGATGTCCAGTGAATTGGAGTTGCCACCGATCGTTGATGCACCAAAGAAGTCATTCCCCGTATGAACCGCATTGACCCCTAATGATCGCAACGCTGTCCGGCTGGCTTCGGCGACGCGGACCTTGATGTGTACCTGCTGCACGCCAGCCACCGAGGTCATGTCCAGATGCTTGAGCCCAACAGTTTCCATATAGGAACGCAGACGCCTGGCGTCTTCTGCACGATTAAATAGCCCCCGTACTGTCACCAGGTCGCGCGATTTGCCCACCACCAGGCGGGCATCGGGGAATAGCCGACTCAGATCATTCTGCAATTCGGAGACATCGACGTGGACGGTAATGACTTTGGTGATCGTTTGTCCGCTATCGCTCCACAGAATAAGGTCGGTACTCCCGATACTCTTTGCCAGCACAACCACCTGGTCGGGCGCGGCGATCTGTACATCCGCGATCTTTGGCGCCGCGACCGAGACCTTAGCGATAGACCATGGCGCGCTGACCAGTTCTGATCGGCCTTCTGATAGCGCAATGATGCCGTCCCCTTGCCCCTCATCCGATGCGGCCATCACACTATGGGTGGTCACCAGCACCAGCATGAGAACAACACTCGTCAGAACGATCCAGCTTGCTTGATACTTGAGCTTAAGCATGACATCTCCATACATAGTTCACGGGTCGCCGGTTTACGGCGGTCGCCCGGGGGATCAATCTAATGAAGCCGCTCGGCGACTTGGGGCTCGCCACTATCACTTTGTACAAAATTACGCACCCCGACCTGATCACCACGCATGACCGTCACCGTCCACTTTCCGGGCTGTGTCCGCTGCGAGTTCATGTCTGGGGTGTAAGGCTCGGGCATGTTCATCACCATGGCTGTGCTCACCGCCTGTTGATCGTCACCCACCCACGCACCCAGGTACTCTGCAAGACTCGCTAACTTGCCACCGCTTAAAAGTGTCGCGTCCCGGTCCGACTCCGTCGTGTCAAGCGGGTTCCGCATCGCCAGTGAAACCGTCCCGTGTACCGACGCCAACTGCAGAGCCTCCGCCTGCCTGGAATCCACCAGCAGCGTGACCCGGCGTGTCTTGCGGCGTGCCATGGCACTTTCCTCATCAGCACTAGCTTGCCCGTCTTCATTGGAGGTGTCTGCAGTCTCATCATCGATTGCCAGCACCTTGACACCCTGCAGGAGCGTGGTGGATACGGCGTCTGCGACGTTCTTCTTCATGTCACTGTCAAAACGGAAGAACGCCAAGACGTCTACCACGCTGCCGGGGTACAGCAGGCCTTCCAGCCCGGCAGAGAGTTTCAATTCGACGGTGACGGCCCGTTTCCCCGGAGGGAGATTCGAGACCAATCTCATGCCACGGCTGCCACCGGCGAAGCAGTCGTATGTGATCGGCTGACCCTGAACCAACTGACGGGTCAGCGTCTGTCCGACAGCCAAGATCGTGTCCTGAATTGCACCAACAGGGGCGTCCTTGGCTTTGATCGTACGCTCGACGAGATCCTCTGCGCGGACCAATGACACCGCAGGCATATCCCGTGCCGCCACATAAACAATTACGTCCAGGTCCGAGCCGCGCGACGACTGCGCTGGGTTCGTTGATGAACCCACCGCGGCCATCAGCAACGCCGCCGAGAACGCGGCAACCAGGCCCAATGCTATCAGTCCGACGATTGACATCTTCATGGCTTATGCCTTTCCTTCTGCTGGGGCCGACCACAGGCAGGCCCGATTGGTCTGTGCCGGATCACGGCCCTTCTTTTGACATACTCACCGACGCCTGGAGGTTGCCGGGGACGGGGATCAAAAAGAATCCGATCAATTCAACATTCCCGTCATAGGGCACGCTCACCTGGACCGTCACCGGGTCTCCCACGTCTCCCGCTTGTGTGATCGTAGTTGAGTACCCGGCAGCACCCATCCCTGCCTGGGTCATCCGCGCGTCAACGACAGAGTTGATGTCAGCGTTATTCGAATCAGCACGGGCACCGACTCTGGCACCCTCGCGCGCCGCGTTGACCAACTCGCCGGACTTGGTCAGCATCCACCCGTACTCCATCACGCCAAACAGCAGGATCATCAGCACCGGCATAATGATCACAAATTCCAGCGATGCGATCCCCCGGGCTCGGAACGAAGCACCCCGTGTATTCTGATTTACACGTGCCATAGCCATGCCCCTCCCGACGCAAACAATGTCCCCGCGAAGATGGCCAAGCCATACGGCATCGTGTGTAACGAATCGACAGCCGGGAGCAGGTAGCCCCGGTGGGATCCACCCTGCCCGAATACGGCCGACCGCAGGCTGTCAAAGATCCAATGAAGATTCGCCGCAACGTCGCGCAGGTTGTGGCGAATAATTATTAGTGCAATAGCAAGCAGCCCGCCGGCGATCATCACCGCCGCGACCGTAATCAGTCCCCCGATGACACCGACCCAAGCCCCGATCGCCGCCATCAGTTTTGCGTCCCCCGCCCCCCCGCCGGCAAATACGAACAACAGCACGAATGGCAGCATCGCCAACGCCGCACCTGCTAATGAATCTGCCAGTCCGGCATAGCCCCCCACGATCACCGACCAACCAAGACCAGCCAGGATCGCCGGGCCGGTCAATAAGTTGGGGATACGACGGGTCCGGCAATCGGTGGTTGCGGCGATCACCGTGAAAGCCAGCACGGCCAGCCACTGCAACGGCCACCAGGCGTGATCCCAAAGTGTCAACCACCAGTCGTTCATGTCGTCGTCTCTCCGTCTGTCTTACTTGTTGACTTCACCAGTCATCTCATCAAACCTGCCGCTGACAGCCACCCCCAAGAGCGCCGCGGCGAGGGCTACTCCCACCCCGATAAACGCCAGCAGCAGCGCGTACTCGATCGTGGTTACACCCTTCTGGTCATGTATGAAGCAAGTGATGTATCCCATGCCGCCCTCATGCCCCGTCCCTGGTCCATACGGACGCCGGGTGATCGATGCTTATCGTGCCTGTCCCGCCCATCCCCATCTCACGAGACGGCGGTCCCGTGAGATGGAGTCGGTGGGGTTACGGCCATACCGACCAGCGCGTGGCGCTTAGCCGGCAGGAGCCGCCATTACGGACCTTAGGCTGCACCGATATCTGTCGCGGCACCAGTCATCTTTGCGGCGACGGCGGTGCCCAGCGCTAACGCTGCCGCAGCGACGGTCGAACCGACGAATGCCAGTAACAGCGCGTACTCAACACTCGAGATCCCTTCGTCTTCACGGACGAACTTTTTCAGAAGCTCCAACATGACTCATCTCCTTCTTATTCGACGCACGCACAAGTGCGTCTTGGTTTTCATCACAACGCACGTACAGCGCACGTCGCTCCGTTCTGGAACACACTCCCAGCCACGGGGCGGAACATTAATCCGCCATTCTGTTTACCAACGCCTCCTCAGACGCAGACATGATTCGGCCGGATCTCTCCAAACCAAAACGGGGCAATCCCGTGATGCCCTGATGTGATACGCCACAACTCTGCGCAACTTGCGCGCGGCATTAATAAGAGAAAACGGTTCGAAAATGTTTAGAGCCGCCAAGAGCCAGCACAAGCATCATGGACGAATCACAATAATTTACCCAACTTAACATGTGCACATTTATAGGCGTATTATGGCGATTGGCTCTTGCCCTTACACATACCATGAATTAAACTGTGCTTGTTCGCTTCATTTCAACATCCCTCACACCATCGGGTGTGTTTCAAATAACCCGTCCGTAACATCAAGCGAAATCACTTCTGCCCAGTCTCCGGTCTTACCGGGCAAATCGCGCACGGACATAGAACCGGATTTTGAGGGTGGGGAGTACAGGTTGAGGCGGGACCGATTCAAATTCGATCGCTCAATGCTAGAAGCGGTGAAACGTCACCTGCGAGCTAGAGGCGATCACCACAGACCCACACCGGAATGTGTCGCTGCCTGGCGTGAATTCTACCGCCAGTGTGATCCGCTGATACACCGCTTCGTCAGGATCTATGTCAGGACCACCGTCGACATGGACGACTGCAGTCAGGAGGTCTGGGTACGTCTAATCAAACGTCTTAAGACATTCGACTACGATCCCTCGCGCGGCGCGTTCTCTTCCTGGCTCTACCGGGTAGTCCGCAGCGTGACCGCCAGCTACTTCCGCCACGAGTTCCGGGTCAATGATGGTGACAAGCGCTCGGCCATGTCCAGAGTGCATAGTGATTACCATGATGATCCCGCACGGATGATGGAGGAGCTAGACTCACAGAAGCAAGTCCAGACCATGCTGCTGACCATACGCAGGAACGTCTCAAGACCAAACTACGAGCTGTTGTATATGCGGTGGATCCAACAACGATCCGTCGATGATGTGGCACAGGCTCTGGACCTCAGTCGTCAGCAGGTCTGGTATCGAGAGCACCGTGCGCGCAAGAAGCTTCGCGGGGTGATGGCAGACCATGCTCGGTAGATGGTCTGCACGGGAGTATGCCAGGCGGGTGATAGTGCCAGACCCGCCCAGGTACTAACGGCCGTAATCGGGACACCTATGCGAGGTGACAACCATGAGCAGATGCACCCAACACTTCACCGGCCAGAGTAGACAGAGTATCCGGCGTGACGCCCGCTGTGGCGGGATGGCAACGCTCTGGGTGGCCATGACCATAATTCTTCTATTCGCGTTCGTGGCGATGGCGGTCGATGTCACCTTTGTGACGTTCACAGGACGTCAACTCAGCGCCGGCGCGGACGCCGCGGCACTAGCGGGGGTGGCGCAGGTCCGACGAGACCAGAGCTCAGCAAGAGATCAGGCTGTGTCACTGGCGGCGGCGAACGTTGCCTACACAGACTCGATCCAGATACGCCGAAACGACGCCAACGCCTCAACAGGGGACGTGGTGATCGGCATCTACCGCCGCGTCGATCGGACTTTTACACCGATCACACCCGGCGAGCTACCCAATGCTGTTCGCGTCAATGCACTAAGGACTCAAGGCTCACTCGGTGGCCCGATGCCGACTCTCTTCGCCTCGATGTTCGGGATCAACAATATTGATGTCGAGCGAAACGCCATCGCCATGGTCCGCGGAGATGTCGGCCCGGGCGTGATCGCATTGGACCCCAACGCCCAATGCACCTTAGACATGAGAGGCACCAGCGGCACGTTTTCAGTCGAGGGCGGCGTCCTGCAAGTCAACTCCGACGATTCGCAGGCCGCCTGCCACTCCGGCCAACCCACGATGGATGTAGAAGAAGTCTACGTTGTCGGCGGCACGGATAAGAAGTTCGAGGACCAGGTCGATCTTGATGGCGAACTCATAACCGACGCCGATCCCATCCCCGATCCGCTCGCCGCCCTGCCCGAGCCCAACGTGCCCAGCGATCCGGCCGTCAACTTCGGAAACCTTTCGTATTCTAATGGCGACGTCGTCATTCTTCAGCCGGGGTTGTACAACGATCTTCGGATCAACGGTGGTGACATCACGTTCCTGCCCGGGCTTTATTACATCACCGGCGATTTAGATATAACCGGCGGCAATGTCGATGCGACCGGGGGTGTCATGCTCTTCATCGGGCCTACCGGTTTCTTCAACGTATCCGGGAACGGGGCTTTCAACATTGTCGGGATGGATCCGACCGCTTACCCCGATGGCCCAGCCGTCCCCGGCGAGATCGCAAGCATTCAGGTGCCCATCTTCCAGTCTCGCAGCAACGCCGGCGATGCAGAACTCAACGGCACGCCCAATTGGTCGATCGGTGGCACCGTCTACATACCCGAGGGCACGCTGTCGGTTGAGGGGACACCCGGAACATTTGCCAACGGTCTGATCGCAGGGCATATCGAGATCAGAGGCACCGCCGACATCACCATCGACTTCCAAGACCAGTTCCCACGCCTGCCTCGCACGGTCTTCCTGGTCGAGTAACGTCGGGTGAAGGCTTACTTGTGTGTGTTGTGGGAACGGTCCGCCAAGTCGCAGGTTCATTGAGCGGACACGAGTAGCCATACAGGCCCAGGCAATTTAGTAAGCCCAAAGACCAAGACCCATATTTTCACTCACAAGAGCTACTGTGCTAGTTGGCAAAACTAAGTAACCAATAAAAAACCCGCTGATTCCCTATTCGCATAGGGTCTTAGCGGGTTCGTTGATAATCATCAACAATGGAGCCGGGGGAAGCCAAAATATCGGCACAGAGTCGGTCTTTACGTGGGCCAAAGGCCGTTTGGGGTCAAGGTGATTATCAACTCGAATCTTCAACATTGGGGTCGGCCATTCATTCGTCTGCCCAGTACCACTAGTGAATGGAGCGATGAAGGAGGCCCAGGTCGAGATCGAGTCGGCGGCTTGGAATCCGGAGCTTGTGGAACGGGCGCGGCGTCGGGCCCAGCGGGTGTTGCGGGGAGTCTTCGAGGTAATGGGGTGGGAAGTTGAAGTTCTTTGCGTAGACTTGTAGCTGCCTGGGTTACATTGAGTATATATGGGCAGCCTGTACGTCCGATACCCGCGGATATGTTACCCCAGCTATTAGACCTAGAACCGCCCCAACGTGTATCTGGTCAATGAGGTTCTATCATACGGACTAACCGGTATTCGCCAACGGCCGCGCGGTCAAAGCACTTCCGAGGCACAAGTACTTCGTTCGCAAGGCGCTGTTACAACCATGAGGTCATCCGCTTGGCACCAGCTGGTCACCTGTATGCCAGACTTTCAGACACGGATTGGTTGTGAAATGGTTATCAGGCCGACTTCAACCACGTAGGCGTTGACAGCAACATGGCCTCCGCTTGCTCGGCATCGAGGGGCTTGGAGAAATAATAACCTTGGCCGAATTCGCAATCAAGCACCTGGACTTGGCAGAGTTGCTCAAGGATCTCAATGCCTTCGACTATCACTTTCATTCCCCGGTTCTGCGCTAACGTCTGAATCGCCTGGATCGTGGCGGCGTGCTGTCCGTTCAGACTCATGTCCTTGGTAAAAGCTTGATCGATTTTGATGGCATTGATTGGCAAGTCGTGAAGGTAGCTGAGCGAAGTATATCCGGTCCCGAAATCATCCAGGTATATCTCAATGCCGAGTTCCTGGCACCCCTTGAGGATTTTGGCGGCCAGCTCGTTATTTTCGATAACCGCATTTTCGGTGATCTCCAACTTCAAGTGCCGTGGCCCCAAGCCTGTCTCCTGAAGGACCCGTTGGATACTCTGCATGAGGTTGGCGTTGGCGAACTGCTTTGGTGATAGGTTGACGCTGATGTATGGCGCCTTCAGGTTCTGATACTTGTCCTGCCACACTCGGCCCTGGCGGCACGCCTCGCGGAGCACCCATTCACCTATCGTGATGATGAGGCCTGTCTCCTCGGCGATGGGGATGAACGCCTGTGGGGAGATCAGACCACTCTCGGGGTGATCCCAGCGCAGCAGCGCCTCAAATCCTTCGATGTGACCGCTCGTTAGAGACACGATCGGTTGATACTGAAGGCGCAGCTCCTGCCTATTGATGGCTTTCCGGAGGTCTTCCTCCATTTGTAACCGATGTATCGCGCGCTGCCGCATCTTCTTGCTGAAAACTAAATATTTTCCCTTACCATTGGCCTTTGCCTCCTGGAGCGCGGTGTCCGCGTCACGCAGGATGTCCCCCGCCCCGTGGTAGCCGTTCTCGTCCAGGGCGACACCGATACTCGCGGTGACTTGGATCTCATGTCCGTGAAGGATCATGGGGGCGGATAGCTGATCCAGGACCCGCTCGGCGACCATGGTGGCGTCACCGGGGTGCTGGAGGCCGTCCAGATGTATGATGAACTCGTCGCCCCCCAAACGGGCGGCGGTGTCATTGGCCGGCCGAGAGGTCGTGTCCAGCATGCGGAGGCTCGTCTGAAGCCTGTGGGCGACTTCGATCAGCAACTCGTCGCCTTTCTGGTGCCCGAGACTGTCATTGATGACCTTGAAGTTGTCCAGATCAAGAAACAGCACGGCGAAGTTGTAGTCCTCATGCCGTTTCGATCGTTCGATGCTTCGCTCGATCTGCTCCAGCAGCAACGCCCGGTTGGGTAAATCGGTCAATGGGTCGTGAAAAGCGCTGTGCCGTAGCTTTTCTTCGGCGGCTTTACGATTGCTCACTTCACGATATAGCCGGTCGTTAGATTTCTGTAACTGATCCTTGGTGTGCTGCAGGTTAGAGACATACACCTCATTGGATCGAGTGATCGACCACTTCTCGGTCATCGCCATCGCTATCTGGCTCACCTCCGCCTCGTCGAACGGCTTCTTGAGTATTAATAACCGATCCGAGATGCCAAGACTCGCAATGATGTCGTCCCAGGTGTAGTCCGAATACGCGGTACAGATAACGCACTGGATATCCGAGTTGACGGCCCAGATGTGTTGGAGAGTTTCCAGCCCGTCCCACCCCGGCGGCATCCGCATGTCGATAAACGCCAAGGCATAGGGACGGCCCTGCGCCGCAGCAAGTTGGATCTTCTCCAGCCCTTCCTGGCCCTGCGTGGCAAAGTCGATGTCGTAGGCCACGTTGATTTGATCTGGTTGGCCCGGCCCGAGCATGGCCGCGGTCGCGTCGTCGGCATGGTGGCTCCGGTCGCTGGCCGCCAGGACCTTGCGCATATCCTCATGGATCGATACATTGTCATCGATCACCAGAACCCGTCGATTGTGTTCTTGCGTGACATCTGTCATGCGGCGATCTCTTCCTCTTGAGTGGCGGGCAGTTCGAGTGTAAAGCTGGCCCCTTTGCCTTCCCCGTCGCTGTGCATGGCGATCAAACCGCCCAGTTCCTTCGCCGCCAAAGCACTGCTGTGCAGGCCGAACCCGTGCCCGTTCGACTTGGTCGTAAACCCGTGCGAGAAGATCTTCGTCATATCCTCACTGCGGATCCCGATACCCCTGTCCAGTACACTCACACGGATAAAACCTCCGGTGGGCGGCTCGATCCGTAACGTAATGATCCTTTGCTCTTCCGCCACGCCCGACATAGCCTCTTTAGCGTTGTTGATCAGGTTCACCAGGACCTGCACCACCTTGTGTTGGTCCGTTACGATAGCGGGGACCTGTGGAGAATGCTCCTGCACCACCGTGACACGATGTCGGGTCAGGTTGTCACCGCAGATCAGCAATGCCTTACGGACCAGATCGACCGGCGAGGCGCTTTCAACCATGCCGCTTAGCTTCGCATAATCCTGCTGTGTGGAGACCACTGTTTTAATATGGTCGATGTGCGAATCAAGCTCCCCGACTTCCACGAGTACCTCGGCCTGTTCGCTGGCCAGAAGATCGCTCAACTCACGGAGTACTTTTGGCAGCAGCACCCCACGCTCGTCCTTGGTGACGAAGTCGGCCAGGTCTTCGGTGTGTTGCTCGACCAGATCGGCCACGGACACCAGCCGCCCGGACCCGCTGGCTCGTACCTTCTTGCTGATCTGGCTGACCGAGATGTTGACGCTGTTGAGGGTATTGCCCACGTTGTGCAACACGCCGGTAGCGACCTCGGCCATCCCCGCTTGACGGGACGCCACGATCAGCCGCCTGTTCAGCTCTTCCCGCTCCTTCTCGAGGCGCTGGCGTTCGATAATCTCCTGACTCAGCTCTGAATTAGACTGCGCCAACTCCTTCTGACCCGCGACGGCTTGCTCCCGGGAGTGTTCGGCGTGTTGTTTGGCCTGGATCAGGTCGCTCTGAACCGCCAGGAGCTCCTCCGTCATCGCATTGAATGACACGGCCAGATCACCGATCTCACCGTGGACTGTCATTGATGCCCGGCTCTGAAGATCACCCGCGGCGATGTCTCGGGTCACTTCGGTAAGCGCTTGGATCGGCTTACTCATCTTACGGGCAATGATGAAGCCGAACAGAGTCGCGAAAAGAAGTGTGGCTGAAGTCACAACGATCAATATCATGTCTTGACGGGCGATGAGTCCTGCGATCTCGCCGGCGTGCTCATCCATTTCGTCCGTCTCATCGACCGTGCCGTCGATAGCGGCTGTGGCGGCGATGATGTAGGTATTGATCATCTCATTCCAGATTGCCAGGCGTTCCTCGTGGCCCGCTCCACGCTCAATCGCCTGTTCAAGCTTAGAATACAACCCGATCAGTTGGTAACCGTTGACCGACATGATCTCGGTTCTTTCGTTCATCTCATCGACCATGTCCTGATAGAGCGGCAGAGGGGCCCGATCTGTGATGGCCTGATACTCCGCAAGTTGCTCACCGAATTCCTCTTTGAACCCGTGATCGGCATGCTGGTCATCGTGTTCTTCTTCACCGGTGTGCGCCTGGGCGTCCGAGAGTATCTTGGTAAGAACCTCCGTGATCTGGGCCATGGCTCTGGTGGCCGGGATGTTGTCCTCCTGAACCTCCCCAAACTCTACGGCGACAGACCTCATGCCCAGGGTGGCGACGATCCCGACGACCGCCGTTAACAGGGTAACGGCCAGAAATGAGAGGAGTAGTTGATTGCGGATGCTCATGGTCGATCTGCCCTGTACAAGAACTAGAACTCACGGGTGACTCTGTAGATGACGCCCCAGTCCGGGTCGTCACCGGACACGCTCAGGGGGATGCCGACCCCCATCTCCATCTCGTTGAAGTCCCACACGACCCCGGGTACGAAGGTGGTGCTGTCTTCATCTCCCTCAGAGCCGTCGAGTTCCAGGACCGCGATCACCGGGCCGACTGGCACCGCGAAGGCGATGTTGAAGACGAACGACGAGTCATCACGCGTGATACTCCCGCCCACCGTGGCGAAGAGTTCCCCGGACCCGACATCGGTGGCCACCCGCATCGAGGGCTCCCATTCGACCTCGCCCTCGCCCAACTCGTCTTTCTCGTTACCGGTGGGGAAGCCCACCTCCAGGGCCGCGGACACGACGGCGGGATCGTCTTCGCCGGCGCCGGCAAGGTTGTAAAGGAAGCCGATCTCGATGTCACCGAAGCCGTTGGCCAGGTCTTCGTCCGCCTCTTTCGGATCGCGGAACAGATACGGGACCTCGGCGCTTACTCTGAAACGGTCGGTCACTCCGTAGAAGAACTCGGCCCGCATCTGCGTGCTCTCCGCTTCTTCGTCATCAAAGAAGGACGCCGACAGAGTCACCTCCAGCGAGCCCTGCTCTTCGGGGTAGGCGGTCTCACCGAGAAACAGCTCATCGATCAAACCCTCGAACTCCTCCTCGCCGTCCCCCTCAAAGGCCGTGTGGGATGAGGTGTCTGCCCCCGTGTCGATCGGGCTCGCGTCCGCGTATTGGGGAACTTCAGACGACGCGGCCTGGCTGGCGCCAAGTAAGACGAGCGAGGCACAGATCATGCCGGCTGTTTTATGAAGGGTCATGTGTCCTGGTCCTTATGATGAACGGTCGTAGCAATGTCCTGGGTCCCGCGTGCTTAGCTGCGCCACGTAAACCGGCACACGCCATCTCAACGAATGCAAGGAGCGTAAAAAGCTCAACGGCTACCGGTACGGACCGACATAGACAATTGACTTGGGGTTAGCAGGTTTAAGCTGATCCACCATTTTCCCTCTGCCCCGGAGCCTTACCATCCGACCGAGATCGAGTTGCTATGTGAGGCAATCTTAATTCATCGGTATGTATTGATCTTTAGATGAGGCGCTAAGTAGGTCTGATAACCGACGATCTAACAAAGATGCCAATCAGTAGCACTTGAGGTGGACTGACCTGCAACCCTGAATCTGATCCAGCGAATGTGAGAGAATTCGGTTAGATTCCGGCCAAGAACCACGGGGGTTTTTGGCGATGAAGATATCACGATTCGGACGGGCAGATCGCGTTTGCGTTGCGTCAGGTCGAGTCGGGCGTACCGGTCGAAGAGGCCTGTCGGAAGCTGAGGTGGCGCGGGCCATTTCCGGCGGTGGGCCAATTTGTTGATCTGTGCTGTCATGGTCCGCAGGTGTAGAGACGCGAGGCTGAGCAGGTCCCTCAATATCCTTTGTTGCGTACACAAGACCTCAGGTGGATATCTACGAAACACACATGCTCCATAATCCAGGTTTCAACGCTCTTGTGGAATGCAGCAAGTGATTGTTTGGTCGGTTTCCTCTTTTTGCATATATGTTGATACTCATGGATGAGTTCGAGTAGCTGGTCATGTTCATCCTTGTTTTTCTTAGCCATGGGGCACTCGTGCCGCATCATGCAGCCCTCCTCGAACGAGAAGTGCTTTTGCACATCTGTGGCCAAGGCCGAGATCATGTCGTCCGCTTCAGAGGCGGAGACAGACTTTTGAGAGATCATCTGCTCCATGTCGTTGAGTGAGACGAACAGTTTTTTATGCTGTGCATCCACCCGCTTGACGCCGGTTAGATAACCGTCTTTCCAATCCATAGTCATGGGCTACTTACCTCTCACCCGTCCGGCAGTGAACGATCTAAGGTGATCTCTCACCCACCGGACGGGCGATGGTTCTCCAATCACACCGGTGGCCTTACTGCCCGGGGGGCGTCGCATCCACTTGCTGTGTGACCGGTGTTTCGATCTCTACTTCTGATGCGTAGACCGGCGCGATGCCGTGTCGTCCGCCAGCGGCCTCCATGCGGGGGATGCCGTCGCCGTCACCGTCAACCTGGGTGAGGTCGCTCTCACCGGTTTCTTCGTACTCCGCCTGCTGGATGCCACTGGAGTTCACACCCTGGACGAAGAACCGCTTAAAACGCTCGACCTCATCCATATCTTTCGTCGTGAGGATGATTTCGCGCATTGCCCCCAGCACCGCGCCGACGGTCATCGGTGTGTATACGGTTATTTCCGAGTCGACCGATGACCGGTACACGCCGGATTCGTCGTCCCATAGGCGGTCGTTCATGAAAGCGTACACACGATTTGCCGCATCGAGGTACTTTTCATCTTCGAGTATCCGATAGGCTTCGAGCAGCCCGCGGATCGCAAACCCCTGCGAGACAAGCGTTGCGGTCTCGTCCTGGACCGGTTGATTCCCGGCATGGTCATATCCGCTTGCAACCTGTCCGTCTGCGTCCTGCATCTGATCAATGAGAAAGTCGGCCTGCTCGCGTAGCATCTGGCTGGATTCGGTGGTTTTCTCTTCCTCGACGTGCATGTGTCGGCAGTAGTTAGCCAGCGCCACCATGGTCATGCCGAGGTCAACCGTTGAGACCGTACTCCCCGAGCCGGAGTCGGGGTCCCATCGTGACGCCCACCGGCCGTCCGCGCGGTGCTGGTGTTTGATGTTCGCCAGCACGACGTTGGCGAGCCCCTGTGAGAGCAAAGCATACTTCTGCTCCATCAGCGAACCGTCGTAAGGCGGGGTTTCCCCGAACACGCTGTCCCACGGGTCTGTGATCGTGGGGTCCGCGAAGTAGTAGTACTCGCTGAGCCCCCACAGCAGGGACGCTTGGTCGAAAAGTTGGCTGGACGCATCGACGACGCGGAACTCCTCGGGTCGGGGAGGCAGGTCACCAACGTAGCGTAGGCGCACACCGATCCGGTGAGGGAAATACAAAAGCCGTTCGTTCGGGTCGTACTCGGTGGGGTTGATGCCCGTGAGTTGATCGCCATCGTAAAGCATCGCCGACTTGAGGATAAGCATCTTCGACACGGCCGCGAGATTGAGTATCGCGCCGCGGAACCCTTCCTCGGGATTATTCCCCAGGTACTTGCCGCGGTGGTGCAACTGCCGGAAGAAATACTCCGCCCAGAGCACCTGCTTCATCAGGACCTGCCCCTCGGCGCCGAGGTCGACCTCGTGCTCCATCTTGTCGTGGTCCCACCGCAGCGAGAGGAAGTTCTCCCGGTAGTTGACGCGGTATTTCCACATGTCGTTCCCCGGCTCACCCATGCCGCTTGGCGGCGCCTCGTAGCCCGGGCCGTAGAGATGGCGGAGCTGTTTGTTAGCCAATTTGTTGTCCGTGGACTCGAAGTCCGTGCCCTTGTCGACTTCCTGCGGGAAATGTGGATCGCCGGAGGCAAACTGAAGCATGCATGGAGAGGCATCCTCAAACCTCCGCGGGAGGCCCGTCCGCGCCAGGTAGGCGGGGATGATACGTTGGATCAGTTCGGTCTTGTTGGAGACGATGCGTTCGCCGCGGTAACGGCTGTCCGCCCCGACGCTCTCACGCAAAGCTTTGTCGGTGACGTAGGGCCCGTGGACCAAGTGCACACCCAGTCGGCTCTCCGTCATCAGTGACGACATGTTGTATCGGCTGTACCAATACGACTCGATCGCGGTCATGTACTGGAACTCACGGTCGTTGCCGACGGGCAGTCCGGCTTGAACCGCATTGAGGAGGAACGGCTCGCCGCCGATGTTCATCTCGTTGGCAAGGTACATGGCCTCTTTTGTCCTGAACCGTCTATCCAGCACGCGCGTCTGGATGGGCGATCGGTATTCGGCGTAATCGGGTTGTGCGCTCTGGCTTGCTTTCCGAGGCGCCGGCGCCGATTGATCCGGTGCCAGTGAAGCGGTGTGTTCCACGGGGGCTTGTGAGCAGCCGCTTAGCACCGCGAGTGTCATTACAACGAGGCATATCATTGATGGTCGCATCGCTCATCTCACTTGAGTTGGAGTAATCAGAAGGTAAAGGTCATTGACGTCGTCAGGCCGAACTCGGGGGAGGGTCCTCTGTCCGGCTCAATGATCCGGATCTCGGGGCTCACGATAAAACGGATTTGGGGGTTCGGCGTGAAGATGACGGACGGGCTGAAGAACATGACGAACCCGTGCTCGAAGTCCGATCGGGGCCCGAGAATCCCAACACCTGGGAACTCCGAGTCCTCCTTGTAACGGCCGAAGAGCGAAAGATCGATGGCCCACTGATCGCTGTCGAACGGAGGAACCACATAGGAGACGCCGTATTTATATTCATCCCCCGGCGTGATCCCGTCATTGTCTTCGAAGAAGTCGGCGATGATTCCCCCGTGTATCGCGCCGCGTTTGAGTTGGCGGGTGACGGCCCCGCCGACGCGGAACCCCCATGCACCCTGCCCCGGTTGAAGTGCCGGCGGAAGCAGCCTGTCGGCGGGGTTGCGCCCGAAGATATTCAGGGGCGGCCCGGGCATCGGGCCCATGCCGGTGGTCAGCACCTGGTTCGAATTAAACTGGACATCATCTTTCCCGGTCGGGAGGATGACGCCGATGAACGTGGCGAAGTTGAAGCCGTCATTGCCCTGGTCAAGCCACTTCTTTTTGAGTGTGAGCGAGATATCGCCCAGCCCGTCTCCGGAACCGCTCATGGTCATCGTGGCACCCGGGAATGGTACGCCGCTGCCTGAGACCTGTACGCTCCTGAATGGGACATCCAGCGCAAGGGTCAGATCGGGGACATTCGCTAGCTCCAGGCCGTGTTGGATCGACAGCACGGTCTTCTGGGAGCGCACGTCGACACCCGAAAACAGGCTCGCGTAACTGCCGTCACGGCCGAAGTCGGCGTCGTTACGCTGGACCTGCGAACTCAGCTTGATGCGCCAGGCACCGGGGGGAAGCGTGTACGCGTGGAAAGGCCGGACCGGCTCGTAAAGCGGTGGGATAAACGATTCGATCTGATCGGCTATCCGGAAACGCTCCGCCTTGAGGTAGTCCACGTCGGTCCCCAAGCCCAGGAAGTCATACCCCGCCTCATCGGGATATACCTCGCGGATGTCCACGGGCTCAGGTGCTTTCTTGGCTTTGGGCCTGAGCCGACGATTAGCGCGTTCCAGTTCCTGATTGTGTTGCTTCAGGTCCTGGTTCTGCTGTTCTAGCTCCAACACGCGGCGCTGGAGTTGCTCGGGCGAGAGCGGTGAGTCTTGCCCTGCGTTGTCTTGGGCCCATGCGGGATATCCGATGAGGATCACCAGGATCGCCGCGGCGGCAGCCCGCGAGGTCACGGTGGATGTATTACGGTTCAGACGGCTTGTGGTATGCATTGCTATTCTTCCCCCTCACCCAGGCGGTACATGATTTCTGCCTCGATCTCAACTGCTTCGTCTTCTGGTACCGTCACTTCGATAGTCACAGGCTCGGTCTCCGGGTGCCACAACTGCAACTGCTGCACCCCGGCCGGGACACCCTCGATCGTAAACGTGCCGTCTTCCTGGACACTCGCAAAGTACGGGTTCTCCTTCACCACGATGAACGCCTGCATCTCAGAGTGCACTGCGCACTTGATTTCCACGATCGCCGGCTCTTCAAAGGTCGTGGCTTGTGGCTCGGCGTTGGGGTACATGCCGAGGTTAAATGGCGGTTCCCCGGTCGCCGGGTAGACGTTGTGGTAGATGGGATCGCCGTTGTTAAATTCGACCGCCTCACCGATCAGGATGGGCAGCACGTGCGGGACAAACGTCATGTCCTCCTGATCAATCACAGAGGGCTCGCGCGATTCGAGTGCCTCGGCCAGCGCATCTTCCTCAAGACGGAGTCCCTCGACCGATACGATCACGTTTACGAGCTCGACCTTCTTGAGACGGGTTTCCCGCGCGAAGGTGACCGTGCCGGTGATGCCTCTGATGGGTGGGTCTTGGGTCGCCTCCTCGCCCTGAGCGGCGTCGGGGGCCTCCTGCGCATATGTCAATGCAGGGGAAATCAGCGTGGTTCCCGCCACGAGGGCCGTAACGGCCAAGGTGTTCGCGGTAAACGTCTTTAAAATACGGCGATTCATGGTACTGGTCTCCTGTTCAGTGGTGTAGTGAGTTCTTATTTGGTTCGCACGAAGGTTCATTTATCGATGATTTGATGACGCTGCTACTGGCTGGCTCCTTCCTTGGTGTTCTGTGAATCAGAAGTGTTGCCTAAGTCCAGCCAATGCCACCCAGAGACCAACTTGGCGCCGGCGTGATCACCCTTGGAGCCATTCCAGACGGCTACGGCGATAGGTATCCGGCCTGTTGCATCGAATTGAGCATCCTGATTGTCGCCTGTCGTCAGCGGCCGCTTCAACACGACACGCCAAATCCCGTCGGACCACGCGGCGGTCGCGGTCAACTGCTGATGGTCGGCGTCTTGGTAGGTGATGGGGCCTATGCCGTAGGCGTTGCCTTCAACCGCGGCATGGTTGTCCGGCGGTGTCTTGCCACGTGCATCATCATCGACGGACGGTGTGGCGGCCTCGTTGACAGTAAGGACAGGGAGTTTGGCGTCCGGCCCGTCTGTAAACAGGTACCAGCGGCTGCCGTTGGTCTGACTTTGCTCGACATCACCTTCAAGGCTTTCGACGACGGCCTGGTATTGGCGATCACCGGACCAGTACCAGACGTTCACCGGATCAACCTGGGGCTCTCCCGCGACTTCGATGCCCATAGGCATTGACGGCACTTCTTCACTTGAGGCAAAGACCACGGCGACCGCGTCGGGGTAAACGTCTTCGCCGTGCGTTAAGTCGATCGACTCATCGAGCCAGTCCAGACAGACGGCCAACTCGTCTTCGAACCGCACGACACGGACATGGACCGAAGCGGTCTCCTCTTCGCGCTGCCACAGCGGTTTGACCCCAACCAGTGCCTCTTGGGCACCCAGCCACGCGACATGAGCAGGGTCAGAGAGCATGGCCTGGTCGGGCGCGTCATGCACCGTGATCACGGAGCCGGAAGCCTCACCCGGTGACCGGGGCCGAGGCCCTAGACTCCGCAGATAGGAGACCAGCGCCCACACATCCGTCGCGTCTTTACTGCCATCGGGCAGTTCCTTGATCAGCAACGGCTCGAACGAAATCATGGGTGTCCCGGGGACGCCCGTCATCAGCGTCCGTGCGATGCTCTCGGCGCTCTGGCCTGATTTGAATAATCCCGATGCGAGGTCCGCCGGCTGCAAGGGCCGACCTGCTGAGTCTCTTAGTCCTGCCGCGGCAATACCATCGCCCTCGCCCGTGTCCCCGTGACATGCGAAACACCCCGCGGATCGGTACAACTCTGCGCCCCGTGCGATGAGCTCCTCCGTCACCGGCGGATGCCGACCGACATCAATCATCAACTCCGGGACCGGCGGCTGACTCTCGGCGTCTTTGAACGACAACACCCGGGTCGCCAGACCGGCGATCTGGGGCTCGGTCAGCACGCCGCCAAAACCAGGCATGGCGCTGCGGTGCACGCCTTGGGCAATTGTCCGCTCCAGCGCCGCAAGGACATCGTCGTCACTACCACCGGGCGATGCGAACCTGAACGGGCTCTTGACGAAGTTCCGGGGCTTGGGGAACAGCAACCCGGCTGTCGGGCCATCCCCGGTCCCATCTTGTCCGTGACACGCGGCGCAGTGCCGATAGTAGAGTTGGCTCACCTCGTCTGAGCCGGCCATCACAAAGCTGCTGGTTGCGCGGATGGGGCCGACCAACTCCGGTTCGAGGGTCGCCTCGGCTTCGGCCGGATCGCCTCCGAGATCGGTGTCTAGGTCCTCTACAGGCGCGACCTCCACGGCCTCGGGCACCTGAGCATCTGCCACGTGCCCCGCAGTAGGCCAACTCAGGAACATCGCATAGCTGAGGATCAATAGATTGATCGCGAACACCACCGCGATAGACGACCCCGTGACGGTAAGAGAAAACTTAGTATCAACACGACGATTATCTGACATCGAAGCCCGCCCTTAGACATTGTGTATTTAAATCAAGTACAGCAGTGGGAAAAGAAAAATCCAGATCAGATCGACCAGGTGCCAGTAGAGTCCGACCATATCGACCGGTGTGAAGTTATTACGGCCATACTTTCCCCGGGCCGCACCGATCAGCAGCCAGGTAATCACGCCCATGCCAATGATCACATGCGCGCCGTGCATACCCGTCAGCAGGAAGTAGACGCCGAAGAAAAGGTGGGCGTTCTCCGGCCGATCGGGGTCGTGGCGTGGGTCCAATACAGGTTTGTCGATTGGATCAACCTTGCCCGTGTCTAGTTCGAAATAGGTGTCGGCAAGCCCCTTGGGCCCCTCGCTAAAGGGCATAATGGCGATCCCGGGCACCTGCGCGACCGCTGGCCTCGCCCCGCTGGCCGGATCGCCTGGCGCTTGCCCTGCCTGGGTCTGCAGGTCCCGGATATAGGCGATGATGTGACGTATTTCCTGATCTTCGAGGCCGGGACGCCCACCTTTAGGGGGCATCATCACACCGGTCGTGTTAAGCGGATCGTTTGCGGGCCGTCCGACGTTGATAAAACGTAACAGCCTGTTGTCGTCCAAATCGCGGATGAATCCGCTGGTGCCAAGCGGCTTGCCGGAGCCAGGGAATCCTTCACCCGTCAACCCGTGACAGCCCGCGCAACTGCTTCGATACAACATTCGTCCCTGCTCGGGATCGGGAGGCATAAGAACAGTGATGGGCTGGACCGCTGCCGCTCCGACAAGGGTAGGTTGCCATTGACCAGGGTGTGGATCTTCATAAAACTGAGTGCCCCACACAAGGTTGTCGTGAAACTTGTGGGAGTACTCGATCGCCTTGATGCCCAGGAAGTCGACGCAACACAATAAAGTAAGCGAGAGGAAGACCACCAATTCCTTCTTGCGGCCGAGTTGGGCGCACCGCACCGCCATGGCCATCATGAAGCTGCTGGTAATCAGGACGACGGTGTTGATACCGCCCCAGGTGGTATCCAGGAACCGCGATCCGTAGCTGAAGATCTCGGGATGGTTGCTCCGGAAGACGGCATATAGACAAAACAACCCCCCAAAAAATAACACCTCGGTCGCGAGGAACAGCCACATGCCCAACTTCGCCGCGGCGAATTGCTGGCGAGGGTCCCGGAACTGGTGCGCCACCCGGATCACATCCCCGTGACTCGGATTGCAGCTTGACGAGTTCCGCTGATCCATTCTGTTGACAACCTCTACCCAAGGTGCTGTAGGTCCAATCCAGCTACACACAAGACATCAGACTATTAAATCCTTAGTTATGGTTACCTATGAGGGGCTGTTTTTATTCCAGCCGAGCTATTTAATTTTCTGGCCGCTTCAACAAT
The DNA here is from genome assembly GCA_029260615.1 of Phycisphaeraceae bacterium. Lineage (GTDB taxonomy): Bacteria > Planctomycetota > Phycisphaerae > Phycisphaerales > Phycisphaeraceae > JAJRRS01. The sequence continues at coordinate 32,809 of JAJDCX010000035.1, forward strand.
CACATCTGTATTGATGCAAGCATGTATATTAAAGGCCGTTACATTCTTTTCTCGGGTGCTGCCTTGTTGGTAGCACGAACACCAGGCACCATTGATTGACTCGCAATCAAGTGTGTGAATCAGATGTGCAGCGCCCTAAACTGAGCCCTAAATGGCTTCGTCAACCCTGCTGATGAGTTAGAAACAGCGTTTTTTTCTAGGCAGCTGGCCTGTTCGAATCCCGCCACCGCTACTGATGGACTCAAAGAGACTTGCAGCAAAGCGAGTCCCTTTTTTTATGGCTTCATTTTGGCAGTCTGCCCCACATTCTGCCCCATACGCCACGTAAAAACATGGGCCTCGCCAGGGACTCTTTTTTCACCCCGGAGGTCGTCATGGCTCACCTATTTAAACGTAATCGAATCTACTACCTGAAGTATTACCTGGGCGGCAAGCAGAAGGAGGTCAACCTCAGAACCGACACCCTTGAGATCGCCAAAGAGAAGAAACGCCTGTTCGAATCGGGATAGGCGGCGGGCCTGGATAACCCCCTGCCGACACGCACACCCATCGGCCAGGTCGTCGAAGCCTACGCCAGCACATCCGCACCGTGAAGACCGCCAAGTCTGCCCAGACCGATATCTACTATCTGCGCGAGGCATCGCTAATGTATGTGCCGCAGTTTAGATCGATCTTGATTTGAGTATATTTGGCTACGCAATGAGCAATTCAGACAAACTGTTTCACCGGCCCGGATGCAGTAAAGCCGTTAATGAACTCTTCTATAGCCTTGCAGATCACCTTGATAATGAAAATGATTCCCGTGAGCCGTGCGATGCATGCGACCCAGTCGCCTGGGATGATCCAGGGCACGACTAACGTCCGAAATCTGCGGGTATGTTCCTGTCATTAATATCCCTATGTCCGCATTGGTGATTCTGTACTTATTCATCGCTTTCAGATTCCCAGAGGCCTAGCGCGGGTTTGTAGGTGGTGTTTTGTGTGAGGAACGCAGAACGTGTGTGTGTATTGTGTGCTTGCCATACTGCGGCGGCTTGTCGGCGAGATTGGTCTTTGTCTTGCAATTGGTTGTCGATCGTGTGCAAAGTGCCTTTGGTTGATTTCCCGGATTGTCGACGACGATTTCGGGAAGAGACATCCACGGGTATCGCTTCGCCATTGACAACAGCTTCTTTTGTAAAATCTTCTCGGCTCGGTAGAGCTTGTGAGTCTGCGGATTGAAGCGGCTGGGCTTGCTCATTAGAAGAGGCTTGGGTTTGTACCGCAGGGGGTGTGCTTGCGTTCCAATTGCTCAAGACCTGATTAAGGTCACCGATGCCGACAAAACCATCACCGGTTGGGTCCCCTGCCAACCACACACCAGGTGTTACCGGTTGATTCCAGTTTCCCAGGACAATGTTCATGTCAATAAGTCCGACAAATCCATCCCGGTTCAAATCACCGATCAGGGCGACGGGGAATGTATTTGAGAACTCGGAAGTATCGCCGGTCGTGGTTGACGTGGCGGTGGCGGTTACAAGTTGATCGATCGCCAGTTCCCCGGCCAGGACGATCTGGAAGTCGGCATTGCCGGTGAGGTCTGTGGTGACTTGCGTGGACCCAAGGTAGGCGTCGGCCTCGCCGTGACCGGTTGGGTCGGTGAAGGCAGTACGGTAGAAATCCAGGTCGAACGTGGTACTCGCAGTGCTGATAAGGTGCCCCTGCACGACGGTAAGTCCAAGGACGATCGTGATCGTGTGGATGACCGGATCGTTCTGCAGCCCGTTAGGCCCAACATCGATGTCGCCGGGGTCACTGGCCTGTGGGCCGGTCGCGCCCAGGTCGATGCCTTGAGAGAAGTTACTGAATATGGCGTTGCCGCGGACGGTGTTGCCGTTTGGCACTTCGGTGGGTGCCAGCAGGATGATCTTATCAATAATCGAAACGCCGTCGCCGCCGTTCCCTGCGATGGTGTTGGCCTGCCCCGCGTTGATGCCGCCGATCGTGTTGTTGCTTGCTCCCTGGATCTCCACGCCGTCGCTGTTATTGGGGATAAAGAACAGCCCGGTCGGGTCCAAGCCGATGAGATTGCCGTAGACGAGGTTGTTGACCGCAAGCGCACCGTTGAGCTCGACGCCGTCGGAGAGGTTGCCCGATATAACGTTGCCCTGATTGGCGGCGGCTCCCCCGATGGTGTTGCCAATGGAGTTGGTGATCTGAACACCGTTAGCGCTGTTGGGGAGCGCCGCGGTCCCTGCGGCGTTCAGGCCGATCAGGTTGTTCTGCACGGTGTTATTTGTTACGAGGGCACCGCGGAATTCGACGCCGTCGGTCCCGCTGGCGGAAATGACGTTGCCCTGACCTGCGCCGGTCCCGCCGATGAAGTTCCCCGTGGACCCGATGGGCGGTCGTAAGGGGCGGACGTCATCAATGATGAATACACCGTTGCCGCCGTTGCCGAGTGCCAAAGTGCCGGTAACGTCTGTGCCGATGAAGTTTCCGAAGACGCTGTTGTTATCGCCGAGTATCCCGACGCCGTCGGAGAGGTTGCCGGAGAGGATGTTGCGTTGCCCGGGCAGACCGCCACCGATGGTGTTTCCAAAGGCCTCTGTGAGCTTAACGCCGTCGCCGTTGTTGGCGATTGCGACGGTGCCGGTGATGTCGGTGCCGATGAAGTTGCCGATGACGGTATTGCCAGTGGTCAACTCGATCTCGACGCCATCCGAGGTGTTCCCGGAGAGGATGTTGCGCTCACCGGGATTGACGCCGCCGATGATGTTGCCTGTGGCGGGGTCGAAATCACCGGGTCGTATGGCGATACCGTTGTTACGGTTGGCCAGGCGTCCCAGGCCGTCGACAGTAGTCCCGACGAGGTTTCCGATGACGATGCTGTTGCTGCCGTTGATCTCGGCGCCGTCAGATCCGTTGCCTGACAGGAGGTTGCCCTCGCCTGGCGCGGCCCCGCCGACGATTGTGTTCAGTGCGTCGATGATGCGCACGCCATCGCGTCCGTTGGCGATTGCCGTGGTCCCGAGGGGAGCTGTGCCGATGTAATTGCCTTGGACAATAGTTCCTACGGCTTGTGCGCCCTCGATCTTCACGCCGTGGAAGGTATTACCCGAGATGATGTTGCGTTCACCGGGCAGCGCACCACCAATGGTGTTGCTGGGGGATGGCTCAAGGATGGTGCCCAGCACGAGTACCCCGTTGGAGAGGTTGGGGATCGCCGCGTTACCAAGGACATTCAGCCCGATGTAGTTGCCGATGATGTTGTTGTTTGCGGCGCGGATATCAACGCCGTCGCTGAAGTTGCCCGAGATAATGTTGCGAGCGCCGAGCGTGGTGCCGCCGACAGTATTGTTGCTTGCACGGGCGAGCCTGATGCCGTTGCCGCCGTTCTGTAGCGCGGCCATGCCGCTGGCGTTGGTGCCGATGAAGTTGCCTTCTATCAGATTGAATGTGCCGTCGCCTATAACGATCCCGTCAGAGAGGTTGCCGGATATAACGTTGCGTGAAGCGGGTGTGACGCCGCCGATGCGGTTGTTGGAGAGGGCGCCAATGCCAATCCCGTCATCGGTATTGGGTAGTGCGAGGGTCCCGGTCGGGTCGGTGCCGATGAAGTTGCCCTCGATCACGTTGCCGCCGATATTATTGAGTGAAATGCCATCGCTGAAGCGGTTGATCACAAGGCCGCGCACGGTGCTGTTCCCCGCGTTGACTCTCAGGCCGTCTTCGAACAAGATCAGATTGGTCCCATCCAGTTCGATGTTCAGCACGGCGTTGCTGCCGTTGGCCAGTGTGTTGACCGACGACCCAGGCTGAGTGTACCCGTCGATGATGGCCGAGTCGGTGAGCGAGGGCAGCTCGGTCAGGGGCGAGATCGTGTGGACGCCGGGGCCCGGGATGTTGAAATGGATGCTGTCCGTGCCTATCAGGGCGTTGGACTGGAGGATGGCGTCGCGTAGTGACCCGAGGCCGCTGTCAATTGTAGACGTGACCAAGATCGTCGAGAGCAGCAGCCTAGGCTCCAGCGCCTCAAAGATGGGCCTTCCATCCGCCCCTCGCTGCTCCCGGGTTGCTCGGTCCTGTGTGACAGGCTGATAAAATTTATCTACTGGCATCTCATATCCCTTCCCATTTCTATGTCTCTAAACAGAGTGCTTCAGTGTCTTTGTATGCGCCTTAGTAAAAAGGCTCGAATCATCCCCCGGCTAGGGCTTACATTTGTCGCAAGGGGAGAATCCTCGCCCAAATGCCTCGTCCTTTGAATTCAAGTCGATCCGTCTTGACTCAGGCAACTTCTGGACGACCTCACAAGCCGGTAGGTGGAACTCAGCGAACATTGGATCGACAGGGTAGAACTGTTCGTCCGATGGAGACATCGTGTGTGCCCAGATGCCGCGTTTCTCCTTTCGAGCTAACGATTGAGCCCGGATCATGCGCTGGGCGTGTCGCTGTGTGCCCGATCGCAACCTGACATAGGCCCAGCCCTCACGTACCAGCATCTCGTTGACCATCCGGCCGTCATCCAGGAAAACGTACGCCATCAGCCTGTCTTTGTGGTCCCTGAACTGCTCGTCGTAGCGGAGGTTCAGGTCTCTGCCGGCGATCAGCGCCTCGTTACGCTCTTTCGCATCGATGTGCCCCTGTTCGTCCTCGTACGGCGCACGGATACCGGCGTAGATAACACGGTGTGTCAACGCGTGGTTCGAGACTTTGATGGTGTGGCCGCTGTTGGCGCGCTTCCCCGTGACGCGAGAGGGCAGGGACTGCCCCATGTCGCCGCCAACACCCGTAAAAGCAGCGACCGCGAGGGTGATAGCCGCCACAGTGACTACCACCGCCCCAAGTGTCTTGTAGCCCGTGCTTGTCATTTTTCCAATCATGATGCGCCTCACTGGACCTTGTCCATCCTCTTCCAGATGTCCTTGACTGTCGGGTTGTCGATTGGACTGAACGGTTTGCTCAAGCCGTTAAAGAGCAGGATCCGCTCCTTAACATACGTGACGTGTCCGTCCGTATAAGCTGCGTTCACACCGTCGCCGTGTGACTCACGAACGACGTCGGCAAAATGAAACACGTCCGCGGCAAAGGCGATCGTTTTCACTTCCTCGTCGAAGGACTCACCGCTGAGCCCGTAACGTCTGCCGTAACCCGCGCGGGTATCGTTCCCGGGGACAACGGGCCAGGGATTCGTGCCCGAGTTATATAAATGGAAATCGTTGGTCTGCAGCGGACAGTAGAACACCTGCGTGTCAGCCAACAGACCCGAGCTGGGCTTAACTAACGGCCCCCAGGTGCTGTCGTAATCCGTCCCGTCGTAAAGAAGGTAGTTGTATTGCCAACTGCCTTCGTTGACGTCGTTGTTTAACGGAGGGAAGGTGTCCTGATCCGTAGCGTACGCGACCGAAGCCTGGAATACCGAACGCAGGTTTGACATGCATACGGTGGACTTTGCGCTCTTCACGGCCGAAGACAGTGCGGGCAAGACAATGGCCATAAGAAGTCCGATGATCGAAATCACGACCAGCAGTTCAATCAGCGTGAAGGCTCTTGTGTATCTAAGGTGTTTCAAATCCCATCCTCCTCATTAGAAAGATGACTAAAGGCGAGGATCGAGGGCCCATCGGATGTGAGGCCGAGGCGTGGCGGGCCGTAGGCTTGTAATAGTGCTGTTGCATGGCGCCATAGCGAGGGGGCATGCGCTGCGGTTTCGGCACGTAGACCGTGTACCACACCTACGCGTAAGAGCGAGGTGATCGTGAAAAATGCCAGCTCGTCAACTCCTACCCGCCCCCCGGCCTGCAGATACGCGGACCTCAGATCCATCAACAACTGAACAGGGTCTTCACCCTCATTTTTCATTGCTTTTTCCAGAAGCAGGTGGCAGGCAAGGTTTCCAAGGTCGATCCCCGGGGAGCCCAGCGCCAGTGTGTCCAGGTCGACAAGCACACTGCCCGTATCCGTCGGTATGATCTGAGCCGGGTAGAAATCTCGGTGCGTGGTGACGATGTCCGTAATCGCGAGCTTCATGCTCCACAGCGCCAAGGTGCTTCGCATCGCGGACACTATGGGAGGGATTTTAAAGCACAATCGCTCGAATAGATCAAGCCATCGATCGATCACCATCAGCTCGTCCCGTTCTGTGAAGGCCGGGAGGCCGGGAACGTCGACCCCGTGCAACGCAGCCAATACACCGGCCCAGTCGCCTTCACTTTGTACATCTGATTGCACTTTATGTTCAGTGTCACCCCCGATGTGTGGCATCAAGAGCATGTTCCACTCGGGAATATGGCACAGCGGCTGTATAACCGTGACTCGTCCCTCGGACCCGTCCTGTATTGCTTTGCCTACCTGACGGTGTCGTTCCAACAGCTCCACACCACGCCCGTCTCGGAAAATCTTGCCGACAAAACGCCTGGGTATCTCTCCCACATCGGACGCGGACGATCGATACATCACCACCGCTCGCCGCCCGGGTCGGTAACTCAGGATTGTGGGGGAGAATGTTTTATCTAATAATGAGGCATCACCTAGATGCTCACCAATAATTCGACTGAACTTTTCCGATGAGGTGCTGTCGGTCAGTTGTGGCAGGCGGGCATCCTGGTCGGCCGAATGCAGTAACAGCGTTTCACCCACCGACGCATGTACACCTGTCAACCACCCACGCTTGATCTGTGCGTCCTTCTCACCATATGTGTGAGAGCCGTTCGCCTTTGGATTAAACACGCCAAATACCTTGACCCGGCCCTCAAGGCACGTATTGAATGACCACTCATACAAAGCCCCGCCCCGCTTGCCTGGCCAGTAACGCTCCATCCGCATGTCCGCCACCCGCCCCCCATAGCTCGGTGAGGCAGCCAAGACACGGCCTAGCGCTGTCTGGGCGGCTACGGTCAGTTCATCGACACGAGATTGATCTTTTATTTCATACATCCGTTACACCGCTACTCAAGCAGTCCGCTGGGGGGCTTCACTACTTATTAATGTCTCCATCTCACCAAGGCATTTCTCCAATACCAATCGCCATCCGGGTCTAAGGTGACGCGCCATGGCCCGTGCCAGGGCCAGCAAGGCAACCGCGCCGTAGGCGCAGCACCGCCGCTCGGCCCCGACCCCGTTGAGCACGCTCGAGTAATGATTCAGGAAACCGGCAGCCCCGGCCCGAGCCTGCTCCGCCGACAGGCCAAACTCCGGCCGATACGCCAACATCCGCAACTGCACCGCGTAGTTCGCCACGTCAATCAGCGCGTCGCCCCGGCAGACACGCTCAAAATCTACAAATACGCAGTTCTTGGACCTAATAAGAACCTGGTCGAAATAGAAGTCGTTATGGATCGTGACCAGATCGCCCGGATTTATCCCGGACAATGCTTCGTTGACCCATTGCCGGAGACTATTAAGTCGATCGGAATGCTCTGGTGCCGCCAGCAGTAATTCGTCAACAGCCGAGTCCGTGAACTCTCGCTGGATCGCCGGTGTCATGGGTTCAAGCCCCGGCAGGTCCAGGCGGTGAAAATCCTCAAGTGCAGCGACGACGCGGCTGGTAGCCAACTCGGCTTCGTCGCCAGCTAAAACCTCCAGCAACGGTCGGCCCTTGACCCATTCGATCGCAGTAATCCCTCGGTCGGTATCCGCGTAGACACAATCGGGTAGACGCAGGGCATCCCCGATCTTTCTGGATCGTGCGGCGCCGAGATGGTGGACGTGTGCGATCCGTTCGGCGAGTTTGGTGGAACTGACACGTAACGCCACGCCCGAAGACAAAACCGGATCGCCCTCGTGCTCTGAACGAGCCTTGATCCTGGCGACACACTTCTTCTCAGGAACGTAACGAAGCAATTGCCGTTGGATTTCCGGCTGATCCTCACTGAGCACGCCGGACCAACCGGACCACAACTCGGCTATCGTGCTTCGGCTTGAGATGCGACGCAGATCGCGCAGACGGCGGTCATTGGGGAAGCGGTACAGCTCGGCAACCTGCCCATCGATCTCGATCAGCGCGCCCCGCTGCGAGATCGGGAAACGCACCGGTTGGCGGATATAAATGATCTGGCCATCGGCCCAGTATCGATCGGGGGTTGTCTTGTCGCTATCGAGAAGAACGAATGCTGCACTTAGGTACCGCCCGGGATGATATAACACATCGAGCACGCGACAAACGGACCAGGATGAATGTGCCGCGGCCTTGGGGGACGGTACGTGATCGGCACACGCCTCCAGCACAAGCTGCGGCGTCAACTTCGATGCCAGCGGGACACGGTCGTCCTGGTTCGGTAATTCGAGGCGTCGGTCTAGCATACTCCCGCCTCCTGCGTATAGGATGACTCGGCAGACCCGCCCTGTTCGGTTGCATGCGCATTGGCGTATTCCGGGCAAGACCGGATCAAGGCCTCGTGGTTATCAAAAGCGAGCACCGCACCCGCATCTAGCACCAGGATGCGGTCGAAACGCGCCATGTCGCGCAGCCGATGGCATATCACGATCGTGGTCGCGCGGTTCTGGTCAGACATCCAGCACTGCGTGACAACCTGACGCGTCCGTGCGTCCAGACCCGTCGCCGGCTCATCAAGCAGGAGGATATGCGGCTCTCGCAAAAGCGCCCGCGCCAGTGCGATCCGCTGACGCTCCCCGCCGGAGAGTGTCAGCCCGCTCTGACCTAATACGGTGTCGTATCCGTCGGGCAGGGATTCGATAAACCCATGCGCCTGGACTCGCCGCGCCGCATCGGCAACCATCTCGCGCGAGGCCTCGACCCGGCCCAGAGCGATATTCTCAGCAATCGTCAGGCCAAACAGCACCGTCTCCTGCTGGACCCAACCGATGTGATGACGCAGTGAAGATCGAGTGATATCTCTGATATCCACGCCATCAATCCGCACCGCGCCTTGATCCGGGTCATAAAACCTCAGCAGCAGCTTGATCAGTGTTGACTTACCGGCCCCGCTTGAACCGACCACGGCGATGCGCTCGCCCTGTGTCACCTCGAAGTCAACACCTCGCAACACCGGTGGGGTCTGGGCTTTATAGGCGAATGTAACATCCTCAAACCGGATTCGGCCGTCGATCTGATTCAGATCGGTAGCGGTGTGGCGGTCCGTGATCGAGGGCTTAAGGTCGAGCAATTCGCCAACACGCTCGCCGCATGCGGTAGATTTGGCGATCTGGCTGGCGACCTTCGAGACACGCCGCATGGGCTTGGAGAACCCGCGCCAGTAGGCCACGATGACCAGCAGATCCCCGGCTGTGATCTGAGATGCAAGAACGGCCCGCACACCGACTAAGAGGATGACCGACAAGGTCACCGCCGAGTTAAACGATACCAACCGGTACAACCGTGATTCCAGCTTTGTGGTCTTCACACCGGCACGGATGGTCGAGCGGTTGTACCGGCCGAAACGTTCGGCTTCGACCGCCTCGCGGTTGTAGGCCTGGATCGTCGGCATCGCGGATAGCACATCATGGGCGATGTTGCTGACCTCGCCCTCCTTCTCACGCTGGCTCCTGGCGATCGATCTGATCCGCCTGGAGACCAGCCATGCGAATGTGAGGGTGATCGGCATGAGCATAACCACCACCAGTCCGATGACTGGGTTGATGTAAAACATGGCGGCAAGCATCACCCCCATCATCAGCACCGACTCCAGCAGCAGCACGACTGTGCCGGTGAGCATCTGACGGAGCATGATGATGTCGCCGGTCAACCTGGCAAGCAGGTCGCCGGTCCTGCGGTGTTCGAGTTCGGTTGGGGTGAGTTGCTGGAGGTGGTCGAATAGTTTTTGCCGTAGCCGGCCGACGATCTTCTGACCCGTCTGCGCAAGCAGCACATCCCGCGTGTAATTAAATACCCCGTCGAGTACGGCGATCACCAGCAGAAACAGGATCACGAGCCATAGCACTTGTTGGGGTGAATCCGCGAAACTGTCGATCAGGTTCGCCAAAGGCGTGCCTCGCATCTTGTCCGAAAGGACATAGTCGAAGATGACCTTGATCGTCCACGGCATGGCCAACGTCATCAGGGTCGCGCCGATCGCGGCGAGGCTCGCTAACGCCATCGCACGCCAGTGCCGGCGGATATAGGGTACGAAGCGAGCCCACACCGACCGGCTCCGGTTGATGTCCAATGTGCCCCGGGCAGTCTTGATGGTTAGCCGCGGACTCATTGCTTGGTTTCCACATGGACCACGGGCGTTTGTCTTTTGTCACGTTTGTCCGGGCGGGATCGACTGCCAGCCGCCCCACCGATCATCTGGCGGAACAGTGTGTGCAGTTGGCACGCGTTCTTTTCTACATCGAAATACATCTCCACTTTCCGCCGAGCCCCTCGACCTAGTCGTGCCCCCAAGAACCCCTCGCCCAGGACTCGCTTGATGGCGTCGGCCAACTCACGTGGGCTTTCGGGCTTGACCAGCAGACCGCTGATCTGGTCATCGATAATTTCTGGAATACCACTTAGCTGTGTGCTGATACACGGGGCCCCACAGGCCATCGCTTCGAGCAGGACCGTTGGTAGAGCGTCGATGTTTCCGTCGGTCGCACGCACACAGGGCAACACAAAGCAGCCCGCGGTGCTCATCATCCGGCCAACCTCGTCTTGACGTACTTTGCCCAGGAGTTCGATCCGGTCAGACACACCCTGAGATTCAATACGCTCACAAAGCCGAGAAGCCTCTTTCCCATCACCTGCTATCTGGCACCTGACGAATATCCCCTCGTCTCGCAGCAGCGCGACCGCGTCGATCAGGTGAACAAAGCCCTTCTTTTCGATCAGACGGCCAACGGTCAGGATCGTGTGGCTCTCCCTGGTTTGGCCCCGATCGCTGAACCGTGTGAGGTCGATGCCGTTGTAAAGAACGACTACCTTTTCAGGGTCCTCGGGGCTGAACTGGTCAAGCAGGAAGGTGCGGTTGTAGTTCGATACCGTGATAACACGTCGTGAGGCGTTGATCTTCCGAGCAAGCAGATCGCGGTCCACGTCGTCTCGGAAGATGTCGTAGGCGTGCAGCGTCATGCTGTACGGGGCACCCGTCAGGCGGTTAGCCAGGAACGCCAGGGTGGACGCCTCCTTACCGAAGTGGACGTGCGTGTGGTCGATGCTCTGCTTCTTCAGTTGGCGTATCACATACACCGCACCGAGCAGATCGGTAAAGGTGATTCTGCCTTGCTTGTATAGCGCCCGGATTTCCTGGCGTGACGCGGCCGATGCCGATCGCAGCAACCGGCGCAGGTGTGGCAACGTGCGACGCCTGAGCTTCTGCTCTGTTTCAGGCAGGTACCCGGCAACCGCGCAGACCCGGCAAACAGATTCGTGGAAGAATCCATCATCAGGCCTCCGCATCGACAGGATCTGGAGGTCCATGCCCTGCCGCTCCAGTTCGATGATCTCGTTCACGATGAACGTCTCGCTGAAGCGGGGATAGTAGCGAAGCAGATACAAGACGCGCGGCGAGGCAGCGTGTTCCTGTCCTTCAAGTCCGAGGGATGGCGTCATCAGACTCATGCCACCACTCCCGCACGGACCGGTTTTCCGCCGGTCACCGTGGTGCCATGTTGAGAGATCTTTTCTTGGACGACGTCAAGGACCATCCCGGAGACATGCTCCCATGTGTATCCGTCCAGGATCGTCTGTCTTGCCGCGGCCCCGGTCCGTTCGCGAAGTTTCGGATCGTCATAGGCCCTCAGCAGCGTCTCTTCGAGTCCGGCTGATTGGCCCGGCGGGTAGAGCAGGCCGTTGACGCCGTTTTCGATCAGGTGGGCCATCTGCCCAAGGCGAGGTGAGACGACACACAGACCCGCAGCCATGTATTCAAAGACCTTCAGGGGTGAGAAATAGAAATCGCTGACATCGGTGTACGGCGCGACTCCCACATCCATTGCACGCAGCATGTTCGGGACTTCTTCATGGGGCAGAACGCCGGTAAATATCACGTTGTCCTGCAGCCCCAGGTTGTTCACCCGTTGGCGTAACGCGGCCTCGATCGGGCCCGTCCCTACAATCAGCAATTTCGTATCAGGCCGTTGGCTATGGAGTTGGGCATACGCATCGATCAACGCATCCACACCGTGCCAAGGCTTAAGGCTGCCTGTGAAGCCTACAACAAAGTCCTTGTTGTCGATCCTCAAGGCATTTCGGCAGATCGTTTTGTCACTAGCCAGCTCGAAGACCGAGGGGTCCGCGCCGTTCGGCACGACGTGGACGCGCCCGGCGGGCACGCCCATATCAATGATCCGTTCCGCGAGGGTCTTAGACACCGTGACCACGGCTTCTGCACGCATGAACGCACGACGCTCAATCTGGTTAGCGAGTTGGGACAGGTTGAGTGTACGGAACGCCGCCGCCTCCTCGGTCAGCAGCGCGTTAACCTCCAATATCAGAGGCACATCGAGCCGATCAGCCAGATCGATGCCCACATGACTGAATAGAGAATAGCGCTCCACTATCGCATCGGGCGGTGTGTCTCTAAGCTGCTCGCAGGCGCGATCCGGAGCCCATGTGTTGTATAGTAGCGTCCGTAGATCCCTAGGCAGCGCATCATCGAATCCACTGGCGATAAGCCATCGCTTCAAGGGCTTGGCTGCTTTTTCTACCGGATCACATCCGGGGGGTAGGACACGGCTGACACCCGGTTCATCTTCCATGCCGGGCTTGGGACTGAGGAACTGAACCTCGTGGCCACAGGAAACCACACCGCGCATGAAAGAGCGCAGGTGCTGGGAGGCACCTTTTGTCCCAGATGCGGAGATCCCGAAATCACTGCATAGATACAGCAACTTCATGCGCCCTACTCCTTTCCGAAAGCTCACCAATCCGATCCGCGATCCGGCCCAGGCCACCGAAGTCGATGGCGGACGGATCGACTGACTTGATATTGACCGCACATTCCAAGATACGATCGGCCAAGACAGACGCGCTCAGGTCGGCGGGGTCAAGCATCGTCACCACACCGCGCGACTGCCAGATGTCGGCCCGTATGTATTGCTCGCGGCGCGGCGCGGTCCTGGGGATCACGACCGCCGATCGCCCCAACGACACCGTTTCACAAAGCGTGTTGTAGCCGCCCATTGAGACGATCAACCTGGCGTTTCTCAGTCGGCTGGTCATGTGGCGGTCGGTCTTCAGCCAAGTCACTGACTCTGATTTCGACGCCAATCCCGCCAGGCGCTCAGCGTCTTCCGAAGGCAGATCGGGGCCGGCCACAAGAATCGACCGGAAGCCCGCCTCGGCGAGTCGCCGCGCCGATTGTGAAAGATACATCTCTAACAGCATCGTCCCATCGGTCCCGCCTCCGACCGTCACAACCACGTCCTTTAGGCCCGATGGGTCTGGTGATGCGTCGGCGTGGATTGGCCGGCAGACGTAACCCAGGTAGCGAAGCTTGTCCCTCACCACCGGGCTGAGTCGGTAGGACTCCGCGACATCAAAAAGCTCACGCATGCCGTAAACCCAGATCTCGTCGTAGTGTGACGCAAGCGAGAACTCCGCGTCCAGCGCCGTCCACTGGGCGATCGTGGCCGAAGGCTCGTCTTCGATGTCACGCATCCCGAAAATGATCCGTGTTTTAGGCCGGTTGATCTTCAGCCATTGCAGCGTCTTCTTAAGCTCCCCACACACTCCCACTGGTGCCTTGTCCACCAGCACCAGGTTGGGTTCGGATTTTTGCACCGCCTGCAGGAGCAGCCGCGAACGCACGTTGATAACGGGATCGATCGTCAACCCTGAATTCGTTGGCAGATAAGTCCCATCGGTGTGCTTGGTGATCGTTGGCAGCTTGAACCAACCCACCCGGGGGCCCGAATCAAACAGCGAGTGGTACGGCGAGCCGGTGGCTATCTTGCAGGTCAGGCTGGGGTAACGACGCACCAGCGTGTCGCAGATTGTCATCGTCCGACGCAGGTGCCCCACTCCCATACCCTCGTGGCAATATGCAAATACGCGCATATGACTCCTATTTGGCTGGATATCCGTTTTGCCCTTCAACAACCTGTCTCCATATCCGACGACGCGGATCGGCTTGCCGTCACGTGAAAGAACATGAGTGATCAGAACGTGTTTCTGTAGATTGCAAACGGTATGCCAAGTCAGGATCCCGGGATCGAAGTTCTCCTGCTTGGATTTACCCCTATGCACATCAAGCACTTAATCGCGACATGACGTTCCAAGGCAAAATGGGCGAGATACTTTTTCTAGGCGACATGGCCAGATTTCATTCACATGAACCGAGTTTGTACCGGCTCGCTGGTATACCTGCTCAACCCGGGATGCGGATGCAGGACAATCACTAGGTTCAGAGCAGATTCAGAGTTCCTGGGCCATCAGCCGGCCGAATGGTTAACAACTCTGTAGCGCATTCCCATGAGCCACCCCCCCGCGTGCAGGGGTCCTAATTTAGGTACAAGAATTGAAATTGGAGCTCGGCAATCGCCATGTCGGGCAGGTTATGGCACTTGCGTATCGTTTGACATAAGGCAGATGCCGAAGACAGTATGCTATCAAGGGACGTATTAACATGGCAGACCAACACACACACAAACCAATGGCGGCAAGCAAAGCCGAGGACAGTGGGGGAAAACGCGTGGCGATACCCCAGCGTGTGCGAAGGTTTATCACGCTATGCTGCATCGCGACAGTTTGCGTATCGTTGCTTACGTGGTTCGGCCTTGGCAGCATGCTTAAGGGCGAGGTGCTGGACGGTGCCCGCAGAGACGCGATCTATCTGGCGTCGGCGCTGCGCGACCTGGAGGTCGATAAGGTTATTCACCGACAGTCGGAGGGCACGTACAGCTTAATGATCAGCCCATCTGAAATAGATCAATTCGAGAAACGGATGCGGATTGTGATGAGTCAGTTCGGCGTGGTGAAGGTCAAGCTGTTCGACACGCAGCAGCGTGTGATATACAGCACCGACCTGCGTATCATTGGCCAGACCAGCCCAGCACACCGGGGACTGTCCGAGGCGCTAGCGGGTCATATCACCAGTGACTTCGCACGGCCTGAAACCGCATGGGACATGCCGGGCGAGGCCACGTTTAACGTGGATGTGGTGGAGACGTTCATGCCGATAGCAGCCCCGAACGACAACATCGTCGGGTGCTTGGCGATCTATCTGGATGTTGCCCGGGACATGCAGGCAGTCAAGAGTATGAGGCTCAAAGCCACGTCCCTGATAGCCGGGCTTTTGGTCCTGGTTTTTTCCGTATTGAGTCTGATCATGCACCGAGCGAACCAGATCATTACCGATCAGCAAGACGCGATCGAGGCCAGCGAGCAGCGCATCCGTGCTATCGTGGACCACGTTGCAGAGGGGATCGTTGTATACGATGGATCAAGCATCGTGCACAGCCTGAACTCAGCAGCGATTGATATGTTTGCTCTTAAGAACAAGACCGCGAACGGGCTAAAGCTCACGGACTTAATTGCCCCCTTGCAGGGTTCTGGCGTCGGCCAAGATGGTCTGCCTGGATTGTTCGATAGCGAGGACGGACGAGGCGTAATATCTCAGGAAAATGAGTCACATGGATTTGAAGTGCGCGGCGTCAAGCACGACCGATCAACATTCCCCGCCTGGATTGTCAGCCGGAGGGTTCGTTTGCCCGGCGAAATAGTCTATGCCGCTGTGATCCGTGATCTGACCGAACAGAAGCGCAACGAGATGATCACACGTGAAAATGATCTGAGACGGACCAAGGAAATGTCCACTATCGCTCAACTGGCCACGGGCGTCGCACACGAGATACGCAACCCGCTGACCTCGATGATGCTCTTGGTGCAGAAGCACCGTGAGGACGCGGAGGCACAGACCGACTTAGCGGTGGATATGGGGGTGGTGGAAGAAGAAATCCGCCGGATGACGCGATCCCTGGGGACATTTTTGGAGTTCGCCAGGCCGGGAAAATCTCATCAACGCGATATAGACTCGGACGAGCTGCTGGATAAGGCCTGCCGCCTGATAGAAGCCCGCGCGGGCAAGCAACGTGTCCGGATCTTAAGACAACCCGGTACCGGGCAGGCCGTGTCTGTTCGTGCCGATCCGGATCAGATCCAGCAAGTCTTGTTGAATCTTATGCTTAACGCACTGGACGTGATGCCGCACGGCGGGACGTTGGGTCTCGCTTCGGCCTTGACGGGTGACGGATTCCTGGAGTTAAAGATCACCGATACCGGGCCCGGCCTCCTGCCAGAGGTCGCGGACAGCCTGTTTGAACCCTTTACCAGCACAAAAGATACCGGGATGGGCTTGGGGCTGGTGGTCTCCAAACGGATCATGGAAGACCATAGGGGTGGATTGATCGGGTTCAATCTCCCAGAATCAGGTGCCTGTTTCGTGGCAAAAATACCCCTGGCGGACCAATTTTTGACCACTTGATGCAATCGAGGGGTCCTGCTCGCGACATTTAAGGGGGACATGCCCAAATTACTTGCCATTGATGACGAGCCCGCGATCCTCCACGCTTTCCGCAGGGTGTTTGATGGGCCGGATGTGACTCTGCTCACCGCGAGCAACGCCCGCGAGGGCATGGAGAGCCTCTGCAGACACAAGCCAGACGTTGTCATCCTGGATATCAATCTACCTGACGAGTCGGGCCTGTCGATGTACCGGCGGATCAATCAACACGACGCAAAGATCCCGGTCGTCTTCATCACGGGTCAAGGCACCACAGATACCGCAATCGAGGCGATCAAAGGCGGTGCTCTGGACTACCTCTTCAAACCGTTGGATATCGACAAGCTGCGTGAAGCGGTCTCGACTGCCTTTGAAGTACGCCGGTCGATGAATACCACCGCTACGCCCTCGGCAGACACCACTGGCCTGGACATTGAAGAGACAATTGTAGGCCGATGTGAACCGATGAACGAGGTTTACAAATTCATCGGCCGCGTCGCGGCGCAGGACGTGCCCGTGCTGATCACCGGCGAGAGCGGCACAGGCAAGGAACTTGTAGCACGCTCAATCTGGCGTCACAGCCGGCGTGCGGACAAACCGTTCATGGCGATTAACTGCGCCGCCATCCCCGAGTCACTGATCGAAAGTGAGTTTTTTGGCCATGAAAAGGGGGCATTCACAGGGGCCGACCGGCTGCACATCGGCAAGTTCGAACAGTGCGCCGGCGGGACACTGTTCCTCGATGAGATCACTGAGATGACCCCCGCCTCGCAGGCTACACTTCTGCGGGTACTCCAGGAACACGTGCTGACCCGCGTAGGTGGGCACGACCTGATCCCGACCGATGTCCGTGTAATCGCCGCCACTAACCACCCCGAGACCGAACTCGTCTCCGGGCGTCATTGCAGACGTGACCTGTACTACCGACTGAGCGTCTCCACCGTCCATCTGCCGCCCCTGAGACAGCGAGGCCAAGACATCAACCTCCTGGCGGATTATTTTACCGCCCGGTACTCAGATGAGTTAGGCAAGCAGGCGGTATCAATCGCCGATGACGCCAGGGCACAACTCAACCAATATCATTGGCCCGGGAACGTGCGTGAGCTTCAGAGCGTCATCAAACAGGCGTTATTGAATGCTATCGGACCCACACTGATACAGGAATTTTTCCCCTCCACGATCAGGGATATGCAGAACCACAGTTCTCCTGCACAACCCGTGCAGACCCAAGGCGGTGCGGATATCGCACAATGGGATGGGTTTATCAGCGACCAACTGATCGGTGGCGCAAGCAATCTCCACCGCGATGCCATGAGCATCCTCGAGAAGCACCTCTTGCACCGCGTCCTGAAACACACCGGGGGCAACCAACGGCAGGCGGCGGTCGTCCTGGGGATCTCCCGAAGCACCCTACGGGCAAGGTTAAAACTTCTCGATCCTGCCTAGGACACGGGCCAATGCACCCAAACTCTCTCGTGAGACTTTTCTGTGGTGCCAGATTATCCTCTGCCTTTCATACAACACCCGACATTCTCGCCGCTTTCCGCAGCATCTGGCTATGTTTGCGTGTGCTGCACGCCACGCCGCAAATACCTTTTTGCAAAGCGTAAACCCGCCTGCACAACATCAAAAACCACAAAACATTTGGTTGCTGTTAATGCCAACCAACCCGGCGAAGCTTGCGCCTCGTCGGGTTGGTTTTGAGGGGGGGGGGATATAAGAGGTCGAGTAAATTACGCGGTTAGGGTTGCCAGGTACGTCGATGATCGGCTATCGACCGACCGTAGACGGACGAAGTAGGTCCGGCCATTGACCACGTTGAAGCTGCCACTGTTGATTCCGTCGTTGGGTTGAGTCTCGAAGATGTCGTTGTCCAAAGCGTCTTCGACTTCCAACTTCGCCGAACCGGTCTGGGACTGGACGTTGACATTCACGGTACCGCTAGCCTGTGCTGTGAAGACGAAGAAGTCCTTGTCACGGTCACTGGTGGATGTACCGTTGAGCTCGACAGGGTTGCCCGCGAACAGATGGATGCGATTGGCTCGGCTCTTGCGGTTGTTGTTTTCGGCTTCGTTGACGGTAACCGTCGCGCCCGGCGTGGGTGCGGCCGGCGGGGTCTCACCCGGGAGGATGTCGTCGGTCCCGCCGCCACCCTGGACGTCGTCATTGCCGCCACCGCCGCGCAGATTATCGTCACCCAACCCGCCGTCAATCCCATCGATGCCCTGCCCGCCTCGGATGATGTCGTCGCCGTCATCCCCGAATAATTCATCATTGCCGGCATCACCTCGGATCTTGTCGTCGCCATCGCCGCCGGTGATACGGTCATCGCCCACATCGCCGTGGATGTTATCGTCGCCGTCATCCCCAAACAATTCATCATTGCCGGCATCGCCTCGGATCTTGTCGTCGCCATCGCCGCCGGTGATACGGTCATCGCCCACGCCGCCGCCGATGTTATCGTTGCCCGCGTCCCCGCTAATGGTGTCGTCCCCGTTACCACCGCGGATGTTATCGTTGCCCGCGTCCCCGCTAATGGCGTCGTCCCCGTTACCACCACGGATCTTATCGTTGCCACCACCACCGTTAAGGATGTCGTCGCCCCCCTCACCACGGATATCATCGTTTCCAGCCCCGCCGTTGACGGTATCATTGCCCAGACCGGCGCGGATCTTGTCTTTGGCATCACTGCCCGTGATCGTGTCATCACCTGATCCGCCCAGAAGGCTGATCCGCATGGCCCCGCCACCGGTCGCGGTCGGATTACCCTGAAGTTCGATGGTATCATTGCCGCCTCGGCCACGCATGACCAGCCGGTCGATGCCCGTGAAGACGGTATTCGCAGTCACACCCGGAGCGCTCTGAACGGTCAGTTCACCCGGGTTCGCCCCGGCGACAACGATGATCTGATCGTTGCCTCGCGTCCCGTTGACGATAAGCTTGTCGCCCACAACGCTCGCCGAGAGCAACAGCCGCTCCTCCAGGCCTTCAAGACCTGAAAACACTGCACCGGCCTCGGGCTTGTGGCTCTTGCGATCATCCGTCCCCTTCCGCCGACTCCGTAACCAGTGGCTTAACGTCATGATAGGTCCTTTCAATTTCAAGAGAAGAATGTAATGCGTCATATAAGCGCAGGTTGTTTCAGTCACATATAAATCGGACGGGCTAGTACACGAAAGCACTCAACCAGACACTCCGACTGCCAGCTCGGCACACTTCGGACGGCACGGGTTCTACAAACCACAAACCCGAGCATCCATTCAGTAACGATCACCTGATCGTCACACCCGTCAAAGCTTGGCCGGTTTTACAAACACGGGACTCCTTCGCGGCCTTACAACCCCTGCAATCACCGTGCCGGACGATGGTGAGCACATAGAAACAAATCGGTTCAAACTGCTAATCTTCGGATTGACAAGCCATTACATAACGACAGCGTGGTCAGTCCGGATATAAAGCGTGGCGATGCCCTGCGGCTCATCGGAATTGGATTAGACCACATGGCCGAATGTTGGCCACGAATTCTATACCAACATCAAACGTCCAGTCTGTAACTCCTTGATTATCCATCACGGCGACGAACCTGGCCGTGGCGTTAAAGAGCCTCAAAAACTATCACAATCAACACGCGGTAGGACGCGGCACCTACCCTGTTAACTCACATAAATTTCGTCCGATTCGATCAGAGATATTCACACAGTATGTTTAATCGTTTTCAGGTAGGAACCGATTCGATTACATGTTGTCCGCCATGAATCAGTGGACCTGTAGGAAGTATGGATGAGGGGTCAATCCGCCGGGCACAAGCCCTAAACCCTTGGCAGGCAACATGAAACGATCCGTGTTAAAATACCTTGAGTCAGCCGACACCGGATGAGAGTTGCGTTCAGGCGATCCGATGCAATAACGTGTCTCTTGGAAGACCTTTATTAATAGATTTGGTTGTGCATGGCCGTAGTTCATAAATCTCAGCAGCGGGTGCTTAAGGGTGGGGCGTTGCCATCCTTGGATGCCGAGGCGTTTACCGACCGGTTCCGTGAATCGAGCCGTGTGCTTTGGCTGATCGCGGTGGGTGTATTAAGCGACCGCCAGCTAGCGGAGGATGCGGTGCAGGAAGCCGCGGTAATCGGGCTGAGGAAGCTGGGTAGCTTCGAGGCTGGAACAAACTTCACAGCTTGGATGGGACAAATTGTGCGTCACGTATCATTAAACCTCCGCAGAAAGCACAACCGAAGACTGGCTGTGAGCCTGGACGAGGTGGGCGCAACGGTAGCACCGACGGCATTGGGTACTTTCGATGCTTCACGGCCGGCCTTGGACACGGACGGTGGATTGACCGCTGACCAGTACCATTTCGACGACCGGCTAATGTCGGCCTTGAAATCGATCGGTGAAGTTGCACGGGCATGCCTGCTTTTGCGAACCATCGAAGGCCTTGATTACAAGGAGATCTCCCAGCTGCTTGATATCCCCGAGGGCACCGCGATGAGCCACGTCTACCGGACACGCAGGGCGCTACGGCAGAGGCTTTCAGATGACCCCGCAACGAGTGCTGGCACGACCGAGGTGGTCTCATGAATACCGCCCCGCACGATAACCCACAAGACCTGTTGGATGCCTACCTCGATGGCTCGCTGGGCGAAGTGCAACACCGTGATTTTGAGGCCCGTCTCGAACAAGACCCGGGCCTGCGTCGTGAGGTCGAGGTACAAATGCAGATGGATGCGTCGCTGAAACGGTGCCACTCGACCCCGGACATCGATACACTCCTGACCCGTGCGCACGACACCGCTGACGAACCGTTGCGGCTGCCACGCTGGTTTATAGAACTTGGACGGATCGCGGCGCTTGTGGCAATCGGCGTCATGTCCACGTTACTGGTACAGCGGGTGTTAGGCCCCGGCGACGAGGCGCATCACGAAGAAGAGTATGCCGTTGTGGGCCTGACGGAGTCGTATCACTACGTGCTGGAAGAAGGTTTTGAACCTCTCTGGCGGTGCGAAACGGATGAAGAATTCGCCGATACGTTCGAGTACCGGCTTGGCCATCCTCTGGTACTCGGGGCGGTGCCGACGGGTGTCGAGGCCATCGGACTGAGCTATAGCCCGGCAATTAGCTACAGCACGATCGCGTTGCTGGCGACCGTGGACGGCCAGAAGGTGATCGTTTTTGTGGATCACACTGAAATTGCAGAACACCAACAGCCGGAGTTGACCGATCCGGACCTGCATCTCTTCCAACGGCAAGTCGACGACCTCATGCTTTACGAGGTAACGCCACTGGATAAACCGAAATTGTTGGATTCGTTTAAGATTCCCGATGATCATGCATCCACAGACCACGGCAATCATCCATGAGCCGTACAGGCATCCGGGGGCAGGCCAATCGGAAGGCGGTGGATACTACTATCATAGAACTCTGAATAGACCTGAGACTCTGCCCCCAAGTAACCCAACACCCTCGGCCTCTCTGGCTTCGCCCTCGCCAGTTCCCGCAGAAACTTGAGCTCGCGGTCCATCAGGTGACCGTGTTCGTTGAACAGTTCGGGATCGGCGTCCTTAGGTACTATCTGGTCTAAGTGGAGGTCCAGCAATCTTAAATTCATCTTGTAACTGGGCGTCACCAGATCATTGATGGTGCTATTGGAGACATCGGTTTCGGATGCGGCCGGGGACTGCCGATTGTAGGCGAGCCACTCCTGTAGAACCCGCCGGTACTCTTCGTGGCCTTCCGGTGAGCCGTGGGGACCGAGGTAGTGGTCGCGTCCATTAAGTGCGACAACCGCCTGGCCGGAGGCCTTGTGTAACCGGTACGAGGGAACTTTGTGGGTGAGTCGAGGCATGTGCGGCTCCTTGAAGAGCTAAAACGGTACGTACCGTTTTGGTTTGTCTTCCAGGCCGCACTCTCGACCGTCGAGAGGTTCGCTTAAACTTAGCGATCGGCGAAACTTAACTTTTAATACCCACGACAGGATTCGAACCTGTGACCTGCGGATTAGAAGTCCGCTGCTCTATCCAACTGAGCTACGTGGGCGTTTGGGTCATTTTACAGCATCGGCGGGCCGAGGTGTCGGGGTGGGGATGGAGAGCGGGGATCCGGGGTTGGGGGCGGGGGCCGGGGGGCTGGGGGCGGGCTCTACTTCATCGCTTCCAGTTCCTCCCAGCGCTCGTAGAGTTTTTCGATGCGGGCCTGGTTGTCGGTCATCTGGTGGCAGACCTCCTCGTGGCGTGTTCGGTCGGCGATGACTTTCGGGTCGGCGGCGAGGCTGTGTAACGATTCGTGCTCGGCCTCGGCCTTGAGGATCGCGTCCTCCATCTGATCGAATTCACGTTGAAGTTTGTAGGACAGTTTCTTGGGAGATGTCGAGCCGGGCGATGCGTCCGGGGAATCTGCGGCGGCGGGCTTTGCGGGTTTACGATTGCGGGGCTCGGCGGCTGCGGAAGACACTTGGTTGTTGATCTGGTCGTCTTGCCACTGGGCGTAGGAGAGGTAACGTTTGGTCTTGCCTGTGCCATCCAAGGCTATCAACTCGGTCGATAGGCGGTCGAGCATGAACCGGTCGTGGGTCACCAGCACAATCGCCCCGGGGAACTCGGTGAGCGCCTGCTCGAGCACTTCAAGTGATGGGATGTCCAGGTCATTGGTTGGCTCATCGAGGATCAAAACATCCGCGGGCTTGAGCATCAGGTTGGCGATCAGGATACGGGCCTGCTCCCCGCCGGAGAGGTCGCCGACGGAAACGTTGAACTTGGATGTGTCGAAAAGGAACTTGCGCGCCCAGCCCGCGATGTGGACCGGCTTGCCCTGATACTCGACCATGTCGCCGACCGGGCAGAGTGCTTCACGCAGGCTCATGGTTGGGTTGAGGTCTTCACGGTGCTGGGTGAAGTTAACGACCCGCAGATCGGCAGCGGGTTTGATCGAGCCGGAGTCGGGCGTCAGTTCGCCGGTCAGCAGGCGCAGGAGCGTCGTCTTGCCCGAGCCGTTAGGGCCCAGCAAACCCAACCGCATCCCCGGTGACAACTTCAGGTCCAGATCGTCGAACAACAACTTACCGCCCATCGACTTGGATACGTGGTGCGCAGCCAACAGTTTGTTTGTCTTGCGCTCGGTGGCCTGGAATGAGATGGCGGTGGTCTGCTTGGGTGCGTTGTTGCGGAAGGTGGTGGCCTTGAGCTCGGCGCGTCGGTCCTCGGAGGCGGCGACCTGCGTCTTGTTGCGTGTCTGTCGGCCCTGGATCCCCTGCATCAACCACGCGGTGTCACGCCGAACCTTCCCGCTCAATGCCGACTGCTGGGACGCCTGCCCGTCAAGAAACTCCGCCTTTCGACGGACAAACTCCGAGTAATTCCCCCGTACTTCGAACAACCCATCGGGATAAGCCCGCGACAGTTCCACGATCCGCCCCGCCACGCGCTCAAGGAACACCCGGTCGTGTGTGATAAATACCACCGCCATCGAAGCCTGCCGAACGAAACTCTCAAGCCACAACACACCTTCCAGATCGAGGTGATTTGTCGGCTCATCCAGCATCAAAATATCCGGCTCATGCGCTAACGCACAGGCAATAGACAGCCGTTTCTTCCAGCCGCCGGACAGCGCCGAGACCGGCTTATCCAAGTCGGTAAAACCTAATTTGCTCAAAGACATCGCCGCACGGGTCTGGGTATTAAACGCCTCGCCGGGCTTCTCGTCACCCAACTCCGCCAACACCGCGGACATCGGCGTGGCCCCCTGTTCAAACGTATCGTCCTGCTTGACGTAGGCGATGTGCAGTTGTTTACGCCGGGTGATCTCTCCCTCATCTGGATCAACCATCCCCGCAAAGATCTTCAACAGCGTCGACTTACCCGACCCGTTGGGCCCGATCAACCCAAGCCGATCACCCTCGGACAAACTCAAAGCCACCCCCGAGAACAACGTGTGTGTCGCGTAGGTCTTAGTTAGATCACGGGCTGTCAGGAGCATCGCCATAGGGCGGGAATGTAGCAGAAAACATCTTTGAAGTGACCCCGGCTCGGCATAGTTCTCTATACTACATCCAGAACACACAAGCAGGTGCCCACAGAATCAGCCGCCATGTTGGGCGTTCTGGATTAGACCTGAATCGAAACCTCTAGCGGAATCGATCTAGTCTGGGCCTTGCGGTATCCACCAAAACGGGGAAGCAGATGCCAATAGTCCAGCCGTTTCATCCAACTGACCGGATAAAGGGCTCTCTCGCGGCCGGGGCCCTAACCGCAATCGTGATCGTAATGCCCCTGGGCCAGACATCTCTTGTCGCGTCTACCAGTCATTGGCTCACCTCCCGCGCGGAGGTCCGGCAGAATCGGGCGGAACTGCGAGAGGCGGCGTTTGCAGATAGTGAAACCCGTGCCGAACACGCTGCGACGGAAATCTCCACCCTGATGGACCAAGTTCAGGCCGGTGAGGTGGTGGTTGCGAAGGAAGACCTCTGGCAACTGTTAGCCGGTCTTGGACGGCTGAGCCCCAAGCATCTGGGTGAGTTGCCTGACCGGCTCCGCGGACTGGAAGTGAGCGCCAAGAAAACCAACCCGGCAGGCCAGAAAGCCTTGGACGAGGCGCGGGGCTCTATCACCCAACGCCCTTGGGAGCTTCTTCGCAAGGCGGTTGAAATCGGCCACGTACAGATGGCCACCGAGTTTATGTGGGAGGTACTCTTCTTCGACCCTGATTTCAAGCCTATCCGAAAGGCTCTGGGCCAGCGGCGAGTCAATCCCGATCAGGTAGAAAAACTGAAATCGTCGGTACAGATCAGCGGCGACCTGGTGGAGCGGATGCCCGAGATCCAAAACCTTCATCCCAACAAGTATTGGTTCAGCCCATTCGACGCGGCAAGGCTAAACCAAGGGCTCTGGTGGGACGATCGATTCGGCTGGATCAAGGCCAAGAACCCGGATCGTTATGAGCAGGGGTTTGTGTATGACCACCAACGCCGCAAGTGGACCACGCGCGACGAAGCCAACGCATTTCATGCAAAGCCCGGGCGGGACTGGATAATCCAAACCGAACACCTGTTGATCAAAGGCACCGCGAATCTGGGTGTGCTTGCCGAGGTGGCGGATCGGTTGGAATCGCTCTATGACGAAATATTCATCACCTATCCCAATTTCTTTACCGATTCGCGGCGGGTCGATGTGATGCGCTATGCGTTGGGATTAGCCGAGCACGAACCCTTTGTTGTCTGGGTTTATGCGGATCGTGCAGAGTACATCAGCCGAGCCAATGCCGTAAGGTGGAGCGGCGGCATCTTCAGGCCTTCCACCGGTATGGCCTACTTCTACGGCCGCCCCAGCGGCATCATGTACCACGAGTTCACACATCAGGTGTTGCATGTGATGACCGGTCAAAACCGATCCCCCTCATGGCTGACCGAAGGCATCGCGGAGTACACGCAGACCGTCACGTTTGGGATCCGGGGTGCGGAATTTCACGGGGCTCCGGCAGATGGCAGTTGGTCGGTCGATGAGATTTTTTCATTGCGGGGGGGTGACGATTGGTACCGTGCGGTTGAACGATCCCAAAGGAAGAACCGCTCATCACCTTACGGCCCCAGCGGCTCATTGGTGACCTTCTCGCTACAGGATGCGGGGCAAAGACACCAAACCGATTTCGTGGACTTCCTGCGCGATAGCTACCGGGGGCAAACCGGGACTCGGGATATCTGGGACTACATGGGCATCAGCGAGAGAACGTTCCGGCAACGGTATGACCGGTGGCTGCATCAGAAGCAAGACGATGGCGGATCTCAAGATGGCGACTAAGTGAGACAACTGCCTGGGCTTCAAGTGTGGGGGCTGATCACGATTTTACCAAGCTGTTAAACTGCCCGTGTTCTACCCTGCCCTCGTAGCTCAGTTGGATAGAGCAATGCTTTCCTAAAGCATAGGTCATAGGTTCGAATCCTATCGAGGGCACTTTCTGACACCTGTCTCGGGCCGGGGCCAACTTAATCGCGTCGGGGCCTGGCGGCCCAGTGCATCTTCTGGGCGAGCATGGTCCAGTAGCTGTAGTCGGGGTTGTGGATCAGGCGGACCGTGTGGGTGTGGCGGGTGACCAGGATCTGCTGGCCGGCCTGGAGGTGGAAGGATTCCTGGCCATCGATCACGAGGGTGGTGCCAGCGTTGACGGCATGCATCGCCAACCAGAGCTCGTAGTTCGCATTGAGAACAATCGGGCGGAAGGCGAGCGACTGCGGGCAGATTGGCGTGACCGTCAGCGCATCGACACCCGGGCTGACGATCGGGCCACCGGCCGCCATGTTGTAAGCGGTCGAACCCGAGGGGGTCGAAATGATAACGCCGTCACCTGCGAAACGAGTGGCACTGGTGTGCGAGAGCTTGGGTTCTATGGCCAGCTCGATTTCCACCATGCGGTAAGGCGGGCCCGAGGTCACGACGGCGTCATTCATAGCTACCGCGTGGAAGACCGGTTCGGGCATGGGTTCATCGTTGTCACCCCACTCCGGGCTGCCGGCGGGGTAAACCTTGACATCCAGAACCACACGTTCGCTGGTCCTGCATCGGCCACCAATGACCGCGTCCCAGTGGGTCTTGACGCTGTCGATGGTGAACTCGGCGAGGAAGCCGAGCTTCCCGAAGTTGATGCCAAGCAACGGCACATCCAGGTCGATCGTGGCGCGTGCCTGGGAGAGAAATGTGCCGTCGCCGCCTAAGACCAGCGCCAGGTCAGCAGCCGGCAGTGTCTTCACAAAGTCACGGGTCATCTTGGCGGTATCAACTTCGGCCACCACCTCGGCACGCTCGTCGAGCCAGGGCTCGAATCCGCGCAGGGCCTGGGGGACGTGCTGCTTGCTGTGGTTGGCGAGGATCAGCACACGCGGCCGCTCTGGCAACTTGCTGGGTGCTTGGGTATGGGCATTGGGGTCGGCATCGGACATGACGTCAGTTATACCCCCTGCCGATCCGCTTGGACAACAACATAGTGTTGGCTGGGCTCGATTTAGCCGATGATTGGGGGCATAGCCCCAGGGGCTTCACCGCCCGGACCGACAGGCAAATAGGGCACCCACAGCAACCACCACTAAGGGTAAGATTAACCGTGTTAGCACTGACGTTTGACGGCAACCAACCCCAGATCGAATCCAATCGCAACGAGCCCACGCCCGTCTCCGGCGACGCCCTGATCCGCCCCACACGCATGGGCATCTGCGCCACCGATCTGGAGTTGTGCAAGGGCTACATGGATTTCACCGGCGTGCTGGGTCACGAATTCGTCGGGGTGGTCGAATCGGTTGCCGACCGCAAGGACAACAAGTGGGTCGGCAAGCGCGTGGTCGGGACGATCAATTGCGTCTGCGGCAAATGTGATATGTGCAAGGCCGGTCTCCGCGAACACTGCCGGGAACGGACCGTGCTGGGGATCGCCGGGCGGGACGGGTGCTTCGCCGAGCGGTTCACCCTGCCGGTGTGGAACCTGATTGAGGTGCCTGAGAATATCGACGACGACCACGCGGTGTTTACCGAACCCCTGGCGGCGGCGTATCAGATCGTGCGCCAGCTCACCGTCGAGGGGCGGCCGTACATCACGGTCCTGGGTGACGGCCGGCTGGGCCTGCTGTGCGCCCAGGTGATGAGCCAACTCAACGCCACCGTACGCTGCGTTGGTAAGCACACCGAGAAACTTCAACTCTGTGAAAAATGGGGCGTCAAGCACCGGCTGCTCGAAGATGTCGGCCTGCGCAACGACCAGGACATCGTCGTGGACTGCACCGGATCGCCCAGTGGAATTACCACAGCGATGGGCATGGTCCGGCCACGCGGCACGATCGTGATGAAGACCACCGTCGCACTGCAGGCCCAAAAGGAGCCGGCCGACCTTTCGCCGTTGGTCATCAACGAGATCAACCTGATCGGCAGCCGATGCGGGCCGTTCAGCGAGGCGCTTGCCGGTCTATCCAGTGAAAAGATAGACGTGTTAAGCCTGATAAGCCGGCGTGCGAAGCTGGCAGACGCGGCCGATGCGCTCAAGACCGCTGCCAAATCCGATGTGATTAAGGTGCTGCTGGAGCCGTGACAACCGGGTCGATCTGTCCGCCGAGTATCCCCGTCACCAGCATCAACGCCACCACCACCGCGACCACGATCCGGTAATACCCAAAGACGGACATCCCGTGTTTCTTCAGGTAGCTGACCATCCACTTCACCGCCATGACGGCAGAGATGAAGGCGAAGAGGAAGCCGATAAACATTTCTGTGATGCCGTAGTGTTCAAGCATGATTGGACCGTGCTTAAGCCCGTCGTAGCAGGTCGCCGCCCCGAGCGTGACCGCGCCCAGCAGGAAACTAAATTCGACCGCAGCCGCCAGCCGCAGCCCAACCAGCACGCCGGCAACGATCGTAACCAGGCTACGTGACACGCCCGGCCACATCGCGATGCATTGCGCGAACCCCACGATCAACGCCAGCCGCCAAGTCAGGTTCATCAGGCCGAACCCTTCATGTGGCGTGACCCCGCCGCGATGCCCACGATGCCCCCGCCACCGATCCGCCAGGAGGATCACCGCCCCACCGATCAGCCACGCAGCCACAACCGGCCAGGGGCCGAACAGGTATTCCTTAATCAGATCATTTAGCGTCAACCCGACCAAAGCCGCCGGAACAAACCCGGCCAAGAGGTTGACCACCAGCCTCCGCCCCAACGGGTCACGTCCCATCAGCCCCACCGCCATCTGCCTCATCCGCCCGGCATACAGGCCAAGCACCGCCACGATCGCCCCCGCCTGGATGCAGATCGCGTAAGCGTCCGCCGCCACCTTCGCATCCTCCGAACCCGTCGCCAACCCCAGGAGCTCCTGAACAATCAATAGATGCCCCGTCGAGCTGACCGGCAGGTACTCCGTGAGCCCCTCGACCATCCCCAACAATATCGCTTGCCACCAGGTCATCGCCGCTCCCAAATAATGAATTCGCACATCTACCGACGATAGTCTCTATCGGCCGGACCCCGCCTTGCTAAATACCCTGCTGTATGGGAATTAGACAGCCTATCCGGCCTTGCCTTGACAACTTACCGTTGATATCATCTGTTTATCCGGATTAATGGATGTTTCTCTAAGCCCCGCTTCTGACCACGAAATCCCACCCCGAGCCACCTCGGGCAAACGACTGGCACCCAGAATGAGCAAGTTCACCGACCAACTGGAAAACCGTGTGCTGATCCTTGACGGCGCGATGGGCACCTCCATCCATGCCATCGAGGACTTGGAGCTTGAGCGAGACTACCTCGGACGGGAAAACTGTACCGAGGTGCTGCTTCTGACACGTCCCGAGGTGATCCAACAGATCCACGAGACATTCCTTGAAGCCGGGGCTGACGCGGTCGAAACCGACTCGTTTAATACCAGCATCCACACCATGGAAGACCAGGATTTATCCGACCGGGTCCATGAGCTGAACAAGCTGGCGGCCCAGGTCGCGCGCAAAGCATGCGATAAATATACGACCCCGCAGAAGCCTCGGTTCGTCGTCGGCTCGATAGGCCCGGGCACCAAGCTCATCACGCTTGGCAACATCGACTGGGACACGATGCACGCCAGCTATGCCGAGCAGGTCCGTGGCCTGATTGATGGCGGGGCGGATGTGCTGTTGATCGAAACGGCGCAGGACATCCTCCAGGTCAAGTGCGTTATCTCAGCGGCGCTCGACGTCCTTAAAGAAAAGGGCCTCACCCCCGACACCGGCGATAACGATGGCGACATCCCGATCATGGTGCAGGTCACGATCGAACAGTTCGGCACCACACTGATCGGGACCGACATTGCAGGCGTCGCAGCGGCTTTGCGTGAGTTGCCGATCTTGTCCCTTGGGATGAACTGCGCCACCGGCCCCGCGGAGATGGCTGAACACGTCAACTACCTCGGCAAGCACTGGCCGGGCAAGCTGAGCCTGCTGCCCAACGCCGGCCTCCCCGCCCTGGTGGATGGTCAAACCGTTTTCCCGCTTCAGCCCGAGCCGTTCGGCAAGAAGGTCGCCGAGTACGTCCAGAGCTGTGGTATCAATATCGTCGGTGGGTGCTGTGGCACGACACCGCAACACATCGCCCAACTCGCCGAAGCGATCGGAGATCGCGCCCCCACCAGAGTAACCAAAGAGCCTTGGAAACCCGCGATTTCCTCGCTGATGGGCGCGGTCGAGTACCGCCAGGACCTCTCGATCCTCAACGTCGGCGAACGCACCAATGCGTCGGGGTCAAGGAAATTCAAACGTCTGCTGGAAGAAGAAAACTGGGACGAGATCATGAGCCTGGCGCGTGAGATGGTGCGTGAGGGTTCGCATGTGATCGATGTCAACGTCGACTACGCCGGGCGAGACAACGTTAAGGACATGGACCAAGTCGTCGGGCTGTTGGTCCAGCAGGTAAACGCGCCTTTGATGCTCGACTCGACCCAGCCGGCGACGATCGAGGCCGGGCTCAAGCGGGCCGGCGGCAAGTGCATCATCAACTCGGCGAACCTGGAAGACGGCGAAGAGAAGTTCGCGTTGATGTGCAACCTCGCCAAGACCTACGGCGCGGGGTTGGTGCTGGGCACGATCGACGAAGACCCCGAGGAGGCGATGGCGCGCACCGCCGACCGTAAAATCGAGATCGCGCAGCGGATGTTCAAGCTGGCTACCGAGCAGCACGGGCTCGCGCCGGATGATCTGATGTTTGACCCACTGGTGCTACCGATCTCGACCGGGATGGAGAAGGATCGTCGCAGCGCCCTTGAGACGATCCAAGGCACACGTCGGATCGCCGAGGCCTTCCCTAAGTGCCAAATCACCTGCGGGCTCAGCAACGTCAGCTTCGGGCTCAATCCCGCCGCCCGGCAGGTGCTGAACAGCGTGTTCCTGCACGAGTTGATCGAAGTGGGGCTCACCAGCGCGATCCTGCACGTCAGCAAGATCCTGCCTAAGACGCGGATCCAAGATGCGCAATGGGATGCCGCGTTGGAGTTGATCTATAACCGCGCCCCTGCCCAGGCGGTGACATTGGCGAACGGCTCAAACACCACCGACCCATTGCAGATTTTCATCGACCTGTTCCCCGACGGGGCCGAGGCCAAATCCACCAAGCAGGACATCACGGACCTGCCGCTTGAGGAGCGTTTACAAAAGCACATCATCGACGGTGAGAAGAAGGCCCTGCCCGACACCCTCGACGAGGCGATGAAGAAGTACTCGCCCTTAGAGATCGTCAACGACCACCTGCTGGAAGGCATGAAAGTCGTCGGCGAGTTGTTCGGGTCCGGGCAGATGCAGTTGCCGTTCGTCCTTCAATCCGCCGAAGTGATGAAGATGTCTGTCGCGCACCTTGAGCCCTTCATGGAGAAGAGTGAAGGCCAGACCAAGGGCACAATCGTGCTGGCAACCGTCAAGGGCGACGTCCACGACATCGGCAAGAACCTTGTCGATATCATCCTGACCAACAACGGCTACACCGTCCACAACCTGGGGATCAAGCAGCCCATCAACAACATCGTTGACAAGTGGAAAGAAACCCAGGCCGACGCGATCGGTCTGTCGGGCCTGCTGGTCAAGTCGGTGATGGTGATGGAGGACTACCTCAAAGAATTGAACGACCAGACGATCGATGTCCCGATACTCTTAGGCGGTGCGGCGCTGAGTAAACACTACTGCGACAGCCACCTCCGTGAGATCTATGACGGCCGAGTGTACCACGGCAAAGACGCCTTCGAAGGCCTGCGCATCATGGACCTGATGAAGTCCGGCAAGTCCGACGACCTCGAAACTGAAATCGAGGCGAGGCTGTCCAAGCGCGCCGACAGCGAAGCCAAAGCCCAAGCCTCCCGTGCTAAAAAGCAAGCCTCTGCCGCAACTGCAACGGATGCGGCGGCGGCGGCCGCGCCCACGGTCTCCCCCGCCCCCAACATTCCCACCGCTCCCTTCTACGGCAGTCGTGTAATCGACAGCATCGACATCGACCAGGTCTACCCGTTTATCAACAAGGTCGCCCTGTTCCGCGGTCAATGGCAGCTTAAGAAAGGCAAGAAGACCGACGCCGAATATGAGCAGCAGTTGGAAGATGAAATCGAACCCTTGTTTGAGAAGCTCAAGAAGCAGATGAAGGGCGATGGCATCCTTGAACCAAAGGTGGTCTACGGCTACTACCCCTGCAACAGCGACGGCAACGACCTTGTGGTTTATGACGCCGACGATCACGACAAGGAAATCGAACGGTTCAGCTTCCCCCGTCAGGACGGCCGAAAGAACCTGTGCATCAGCGACTTCTTCCGCTCCGTCGGGTCGGGTGTCAAAGATGTGCTGGGGCTCTCTTGCGTCACCGTCGGCCCCAAGGCCAGCGAAGTAACCGCCAAGCTGTTTGCCGACAACAACTACGCCGACTACCTCTACACCCACGGCCTGAGCGTCGAATCTGCCGAGGGATTGGCCGAACTCTGGCACAAACGCATGCGTCAGGAACTGGGCATCGACGGCGACGACGCGCCGAACATCCGCAACCTTTTCACCCAGAAGTACCGCGGCTCCCGCTACAGCTTCGGTTACCCCGCCTGCCCGGAAATGTCCGACCAGGACAAGCTCTTTAGCCTGCTGGACCCGTCACGCATCGGCTGCAAACTCACCGAAAACTGGCAGATCGACCCCGAGCAATCCACCAGCGCGCTGATCGTCCATCACCCGGAAGCGAAGTACTTCAACGTGTGAAGGAGTCAATCTTCTCTCAACCACCCACCCGGCTACAGATTCGAGCGGCAGACTCCATTGATGTGCCTCAAGCAGCCTCAATTATGCGCAGTGCTACGCAATGGCTGATCGAAATCGGTGAGCAGCTCTGGTCCATTGATGAATTCAAGCCTGAAAAGCTAATCCCGTGGGTACAAAACAGGGAGCTTTTTCTCGCGTACCTCAACGGGTCTATTATTGGCACCATGTTATTGCTTTGGGAAGACCCGACGATCTGGCCCGACAAGCCCCCGAACGAGGCGTTGTATGTACACAAGCTCTGTGTTCGACGTGACCATGCCGGACAAGGTGTTAGCGATGCCATGCTACAATTCGCAATGGAAGCCGTCGTAAAGTCAGATCGGCAATACCTTCGGATTGATTGTGATGAACGGCCTAAGCTATGTGCGCTCTATGAGCGATTGGGCTTCATCCGCCACAGTACCTTTCGGGTCGGTTCACTTGACACTATCCGATACCAGATTAACGTTCTTAATCCATCGAACGCATAAGCAACTAGACCTACTCCCCCACCCCCATCTGCTCAATAAATGCATCCGCCACATCGATCGACACCTGCATTTCCGCGATCAACTGGGCGACATCCGTCTCTAGTTCCCCAGCGGTTCCCTCGATCGAGGCAATGGCGCGGGCGTTGAGGTTGTGCTTGAGGAACAGCACCTGGTCTCGGAACGTCGAGAGGACCGGCTGCATCTTTTCCTCGGCCTTGTGCATCGCGGCGATCATCTGGTCGTACTTCTTGCGTGTCTGCTTGAGCTGCTTCTCACTGACGGAACGCAGGCTGGCGTTGGTGTATTGCTCAAGCTCGGCCTCCCATTCACTGAACAACGCGGCCGAGACACTCTCCACCGAGTCGATCCGGCTGGTCACCGCGGCGGCCCGCTTCTCGCTTTCATCAAGCTCGGACTTGAGAGCCTTGTACTTCGCTCCCAACTCACCACCATCGAAGTTGAACAGCGCGGAGAACTGCTCCAGTGCCGAGGCGAACTGCTCCTTGGCCTCTTCCTGATCGTCCCGGGCGTTTTCAACCCGATCGACCATGATCTCGCGCTTATGGACGCCCATCGCTTCCCACGTCCCATAGTAGGCCTTCCCGCAGGAACTCAGCATCATCGCCGAGATGGCCAAAGCGAGAACCAGCCCAGCCCGGGTCAGCCTGCTACCTGCTTGATGGTTCCACTTCATACGATGGCTCCTCGTTCTTTTTTCAATCCAACAAACAAACGTATTGTCTATTGAGCATGACCCCGCCTATCCTACCAGCAACCCCCGGGAATAGAACCGGATAAGACCCTGTTGCGTAACGAGGGCGGACACCAATCAGATTCAAACCCCAGACCACCAGACCAGGAGACTCCCATGACCCATGTATCAAAATACCTTGCCATGCTGACCGCTGTTGTGATAACCGTGGGTGCGGGGGGTGCAATCGCATCCGCCGACCAGTGGAAGGTCGATCCCGACCACTCGGCCATCGTCTTCTCGATCAGCCACCTGGATACCAGCAACCAGCACGGCCGATTCAACGAGATCGCCGGCTCGGTCAACACAGGCGAGCAGGCGTCGTTCGGGTTTACCGTCCAAGCCGCCAGCGTCGACACCAATAACGCCAAGCGCGACGACCACCTCCGCGGGCCTGACTTCTTCAACGCCAAGCAGTTCCCGACTATCACCTTTGAATCCACCGAAGCGACCGCCAACGAGGCCGGCTACGCACTCACCGGCAACATCACGCTCCACGGCGTCACCAACCCCATCACCGTCCAGATGGTCAAGGTCGGCGAGGCAGATGACCCCTGGGGCAAACACCGCGTCGGCTTCGAGTCCTCCTTCACCGTCAACCGCAGCGACTTCGGCATGGACAACATGCTCGAGATGGTCGGCGATGAAGTCACCCTGACCGTGAGTTTCGAGGCGATCCGCCAGTGACCGAGCTAGTCTGGATCGTGATTGATCTATTGCCGCTGGGCGCGATCTCTGCGGCTTTGGCTTGGGGTCTGGTCAGAAACAAGGACTCCCGCCAGGGTGGGTTACCAGCGATCGGCTGGTTCATGAGTATCGGCTTGGCCACATTGATCGGACTGCTCTCTCTTACGGGCTTGCCGCCTTGGAAGTCGATCGAGTCCAAGCACTGGTTGGTGATGGCGGTCGTCCCCGCTGCGTTTTTCGTTGCGTTGATCGGCTCGATCCCCAAGACCCCAAAGGTGCTGACGTGGCTGCTTAGGGTGCTTGTTGCGGCGGGAGTCGCGCCCGTGTTGATGCAACCGATGGTACGTTACAACTGGAGCGTTAGCGAGGCGGCAGGCTGGCTCGGCGGGTTAGGCGCGACGATCCTTGCCGTATGGATTCTCATGCATCTGTACACGGTGCGGTACGGCGGACGGGCGCCGCTGTTTGTTATAGGTGCCACCGCCGCCGGCGTCGCCGCATGCACATTCGCCTCGGGCAGCATCACCGCCGGCCAGCTCACCGGTTCATTCGCTGTGGTGCTAGGCGGGGCTTGGTTGGCGACGTCGCGCAGCAAGACATGCACCCATGCTGGGCCGGCCCTGACCGACCTAACGATCCCGCTGCTGCTTGGGCTTCTGATCAATAGCTGGGCTTACAGTTGGCAGATGCAGCACGAGCCCTGGGCTTCACGTGTCGTGGCCATCCTGCTAGTCGTAGCTCCGCTTGGGCTGTGGGCGGACAGGCTGCCGTGGCTTAAGCGGCTTTCCAGCACAAGACAGGCCGTGCTCGGCAGCGCCGTATCACTTTCATTAATCGCGGTCGCGCTGAGCATCGCCGGGTACGAGGCCTATCTGCGGGCCCAAGCCACCGGGCCCAGCTATTATTAACTCACTTGGCATACCCGGTCAGGCCGACATACGGCCTCACCCCTTGGGGCCATAGCTCAGTTGGGAGATCGCCTGCTTTGCAAGCAGGTCACATTTTGCAGATACGACCCCGTAAGTTCTTTTACAACATTCTCATATCACAATATTTTCTGACGCTTGGCACGTCTATATAAGTGACTTTTTGGGGCTACTGGGCGTCATAAAGAGTCGTTTGTGTGGCCCACAGTCAGCCAGGCGCTACGCTTTTAGGCTGACGTTTGTAATCTGCTCTAAAACGCTAATCCAATCTCAATACCCGCGCGGCCCGGCTACGCCAGATCTTCTCAGGCAACAGCCCGACACCGATAATCAATAACTGGCTGACTACGAACAGCATCAGCCAGGACACCGCCGAGTCCATGAAGCCGTAAGAGTGCAGCCCTCGGCCAAGCATGTTCACGCCGAACCAGGACCAACTGGTCACCACACTGCCGAAGATCGCGAGCACCGCCAGGCCGCGGTGCTTGACGACCCCGCCCCAACGTGTGTGCAGCACCAGCGCGTTCCATAACACGATAATCATCGCGCCGTTCTCTTTGGGGTCCCATCCCCAGAACCGCCCCCAGGACTGGTCAGCCCATATCCCCCCAAGAATCGTGCCAACGAAACTGAACAGCGTTGCGAAACAGATGATCCCGTAGATACGCTGCGCCAGATGTCTCGCTTCGTGCTTGCCAAGTGTTCGTGTGAAGACACCACGCAAGATGTATAGCACCCCTAGGAATCCAGCCAGATAAGTCGATGCATAACCAAGTGTGATGACGACCACATGCGTCGCCAGCCAGAAATTCGTATCAAGCACCGCCTGTAGCACAGCCATACTATCACCACTACCCGATAAGCCCTGCGCAACCAGCAGCGTCAGGAACCCGGTCGCCGCGCCCGACACCGAACCGATGCCGTCACGGAACAGGTACTCAAGGATCAGACACAGCAGCACGCACCCCCAACCGATGAAGATCGCGGACGAATACAGGTTCGTCACAGGCGGCCTCCCCGACAGGTAGACCCGGATCACGATGCCCAGTGTATGCACCAACCAGACAAGCAAAAGCAGACTCGTCGCCGACTGCCGCATCGGCTCCGATGACCGCAGCCAGGAGAACAAGACCAGCAGGCCCGTGACCACATAGAGAACAAGCGTCCGGTGAAACAGCCCGTATCGATTGAGCTTCGCTTCCAGCACCGCCTTACTTGTGTCCTCCGGGTGACTCACCCGCAACGCCTTGTCCAGCGACACCGCGTGTTGATTGAAACTACCAATATCCCCTTGTTTGTAAGCATCAAACAAGGCGGTGTATGTCCGGGCAACTTCGCTACCCGAAGGCGAACCCGCGTGCATCGTCGTGTGTAACGGCGTCCAGCCCTGATGCCCCGGCCCGGTTGGAACTATGTGTATCGTAAACAGCCCGCTTAACGTTTGGTACAACGACAACTGATTGCCCAGTTCCAGCACCTTGTTCTGCATCAGATCCCGGTCCACCTTGGGCGTTGTCTGCGCCTGGCCAAGCTGCATCTGCAACTCGCTCCCCCGCTGCATCAACCTGTCATACGAGAACCGTTTGGCATTGATATCTTCGATATCCATCAGCGCACGCACACCGGGGTGATCGACACGGAACACCGGGTAACTACTCGCCAGCCCCGGCCGGGTGTGCAGGTCCAGCAGCCAGGTGACAGCATCAGTCTTCACGCCATCATTCTTAAACGACTGCCTGCCGCTGATAATCATCAGGCAGTTGCGTGCGACACTGTCCAATGGCTTGATCCTGCCCGCGTAAGAAACAGGCAACTCCCCAACCCGACCAATATCAAACCCGTCCGCCGAACGACGATCCACCAACGGCACAAGCAGATACGCCAACCCCAACAGGATCGTTACCAGCACCATCCAGAACCCGTTTCTGCTTCTACTCACAATGTTTGCCTCCGCAAAAACCGGATCAGGTTGGACCCGAACTGAAACACCAACCCGATAGAGCCCAGCGCACAAGCGATGTAGGGAATCGTCCAGCCCGGGTTGCGAACCGCCATCAACACCGTCCCACGATCAGGTTCCCCCTCGTTTGCCCCGGGGATCCAGCTCGACTGGAAGTACGTCTCCCCGCCATACCGCAGCGGGCTGTTCATGCGGATGTTGATCTCCCGGTCGATGCTGCGCACCGGATCAACAAGCCGTATCTCGCTGGAGAAGTTCCGCGGTATGGATGTCCCCGGATAAACATCGTGATGAAACTTGATCAGGTGCATCGAATAAGGCTTGTAATACCGCTTAAAGCGCAGGTAGATCATGTAGGCCTTCCCCCCCGCGACAAGCCGCTGCCCCGTCACGATGTGGGCATCGGTCTGGAAGTGTGGCGAGACAAGGTAACGCCCGATGGGCTCCTGGCCGTGACTGAATGTGACCAATGCAGCGGGCACGTTGATCATCCGATCAGGATCGACCCCCGACACCGTGCGCGCCGGGCCGGCGGAGTAATTCACACCAAACCCGTGCGTCGCCTCAGCCTTGAGCCTCCCCCCCCCCGGCGTCAGCGGCATCAGCTGTGAGTTACCAAGGTACCGATCCACGGTGATCGAGATCGGCAAACCCGGCAGCGCGTTCGCCCGTCGATCAGTAGCCGCACGCCTTAACACAGATTGCGGCACCACCGTGGTGACGTCGTGGTCCGGGTCGGATGGATCGATAACCGCCAGCTCCACCTCGCGGATGTCGTGCGACCAGTGCGCGGTCATGCCCTCGTAGATCGGCATCTGCGTCTCGATCGCCGTCACCGCGGTCACCACCTCGCCGACCAGCAGCAGGATCAAGGCCGAATGGATAAGTATGATCCCGCCACGCCGTCCAAAGACGATCACGCACCCAACAACCAGCGGACTATAAACAACCGAACCCAGCACCATCAACGGCAGAACACCTGGATACCCACCGCCAAACGCTAGAATTTCCCCGGGAATGGGGCTGTTATGAAACCACGCAACCAGCAGCCCGCCCGCCATCGTCAACACAAGCCCGCCCGCCAGCCCGCCACCACGAGCCTTGACCTTAAAACGCAGCACATGCGCCGTCAGTAAATTAACCAACATCGCGGCCCCGATCGTATACCCGCCGGGGAACGGCACCTCGCCTCGAATCTCATAGCTGCGCGGGAAGAAGATCTGTAACGGGATATACACCCTGAAACTTCGGAAGTACCCGTGCACTACATCCCATATCCCCATGTCAACCTGCGCAAGCGTCCCCGCAAGGACCAGCACGATCGACAGCGCCAGCAGCACAACGGTCAACTTCAACGAGGCCAGCGGTTTTAGCAGTGTCTTGATGGTTTGAAGCATATGGATTGCAGACCGTCTGTTAGTTTCCGTCAAAATGGATCGACGCGATGAACAGATTGTAATTCTCGACCTGGTCGCCGAGCAGCAGATCCGAGCCTGTCATCTTAAAGAACCACGACTGGCCGTTGCGCATCACCGACGCCACCACGATACCCGGGCGCATCGGGCCTTCACCAGCCGCCGCGAATCGGTAGGACTTCCCAGGCAGCCCGCCGATCTGAATGTCCGATACGATCTGTTGATTAAGGTCAGCAACCGGTGACAACCCCAGCTGCCCGCGCCACCGGTTGACGTTAGCCAGTTCACCACCCACGTCGCCGGGGAACCGTGTGATGGCAAGATCGCCCGAGGCCGATCCGTCACTGAATACAAGCGTCCCCAACCTCGCCGTCCTCGGCTGAGGGTCAAACCTCCACCCCTCCGGCACCTCATACCGCAATGGACCGATCGAAGGCGGCCCACCGTCCAGCAAAGCCGATGTTGAATGCGCGTGGGGATTGGTATGGGCCGTTTCAACTGAACGCACCGAGCGGAACAGATCCATAAGCTCAGGCTCCGCCGCAGCGATTACATCAAGCCCAGCTCGTGCCTTAAAAAACCATGTCGCGTCCCGGCTCTTGAATATCGCTGCGATCATACGCTCTTGTTGGCCTTCACTATCAGCAGGGGCCGGCCCCAACAGATCGACAACGGTGCCGGGGGATGCGCCGGATTCCAGGGGATGCAACAACTCGGTCAGGCCTGTCTCGCCGACATCCGCCAGCCCCATCTGCCCTTGCCAGCGGTTCACATTCGCCAGCAGACTCCCCGCCCGGGATGGCAGCCTCGCCACCGTAACCGTGATCTTCGATGCTGCCTCACCCCCGGTTTCCACAGCCCCCCCGGTCAACGTCGCGAAGCGCATCGGACCGCCGCCGGATTCCTCTTCCCATCCGTCGGGCAGTTCCCACACAAACGCCTGCGCATCAGTCATCGTCGGCGCACCCATGACGCCCGATGGCGCAAACGGCGCAACAGCAACAGTGGAATCCTTTGGCGAACTGTACGTGTGTACCTGCTCCTGCTCACCACACGCATACAACATCATCACGATGAGACAACACGTTGTCCTGTTAGCGATCTTGCGGACACCGAGACGTTTGCGTGTGGTTTGATGCATGGCTGACTCCCAGGCGGCTTGTTACGACTGGCGGGATTATCGTTGATCCGAACGAATTATGCTTGGATTTAAGGGGTTTTTCGGGTAGTGATTTTCCCCGTAACCACTGGGCATATCCCCTTGGCAACTAATCACAAACAAGGCATCCACCCGCTCGTGTGATGCAAATCACTCCCATAAAAACCGCGTAGATTCGGCGGCATTTCGTCGTTCACGCAGCAAGAACAGTTTTATAAGTCCACACACAACGGGTCTTTAGCATGGAGCACACCTAGGGTCGTCGGTGCTTTTCCGGTGCATTAAACAATGCGCAAAGGACGATTTACGCGGGGGTTGAAGTTCGCTTTCGATGTGGTAGTTAAGCATAGACCATGCCGATAACTTCATGGTGTGATGCGCGTCGGATCGGCGGGAGCCGGCACGCCTTACACCTCGCAGACCCGTTACTGATTCCGTGTGGTTCCCGTCAGGTGTGTGTGTATGAATTGGATCCTCGCTCTAATCCCGGTGCTTGTGTTGGCACTTTTCGTGCTTGCGCTGTTTCGCCGCCGGGAAGAAGCACGCGGCTATGCGCAGAGCCACCGCGAACGGTTCAACGCCAAGCAGCGGGGTAGCCACAAGGCCAGACTTCAATACCCCGACATCGACTTATCCAAGTGCATCGGCTGCGGCGCGTGCGTACGGGCTTGCCCCGAGGAAGGCGTATTGTCTTTGCTGCACGGCCAAGCGGTGGTCGTACACGGTGCGCGTTGTGTGGGCCACGGCCGATGTGCCGATGTGTGTCCGACCGCCGGAATCGACCTGACCCTCGGCGACCTGGCGGACCGGAATGACCTGCCCGCGCTGGAAGAAAACCTCGAGGCGGTCAACGTCTCGGGGCTTTATGTCGCTGGTGAACTCACCGGATTTGCCCTGGTCCGCACCGCCGTGACCCACGGCACCGCGGTCGCCGAAGCCGTCGCACGTCAGCGTGGTCATCACAACTCAAACGGACATCAACACGACACGCACGACGCCGATGATCCGATGGAACTACTGGTCGTTGGATCCGGGCCGGCGGGCCTTGCCTGCGGACTTAGGGCCAAGGAACTGGGCCTCCGCTCACTCATGATCGAGCAGGAGGACCGCATCGGCGGGACGGTCGCGGGCTACCCACGCCGCAAGATGGTGATGACCCAACCAGTCGATCTGCCCCTGCACGGCCGACTCCCCAAGCTGACCTACCAGAAGGAAGAGTTGATCGACCTCTGGGAGGAAGTGAGCCAAACAAACGACCTGCCATTGCGCACCGGGGTCAGGATGATCGACTTCCAACGCAACAGCCAAGGCACATTCATCGTCACCACAACCCAAGGCACGTTACACGCAAAAAACCTCTGCCTGGCATTAGGCAGGCGAGGCACACCAAGAAAACTCGGCGCGCCCGGCGAAGACCTGCCCAAGGTTTCATACAGCCTGCTGGATGCGGAGTCGTATCAGGGCCGAAGGGTCTTGGTCATCGGCGGCGGCGACAGCGCGATCGAAGCGGCCCTTGGATTGGCCGAGCAACCCGGGAACGAGGTCACACTCTCCTACCGAAAAAAGGCATTCAACAGGCTCAAGGCCCGTAACGAGAAGCGCATCCAGCAGGCGATCAAACAGAACCGGTTGGATGTAATCTTTGAAAGCGAGGTCGAACAGATCGAGCCTGCAGAAGTACTGCTTCGCAGCGGCGTCAACGGCAACACACAACGGCGCACGCTGGCGAACGATGAAGTATTCATATTCGCCGGCGGCATACCCCCGTTTTCGCTTCTGGAAGAAGGCGGCGTTTCGTTCGACCCCAACGACAGGCCGGGGCCTTCTGATTCGACGGGCAAGAACACGGGCATGCTCACTGCCTTGGTGATTTTGCTTGTCTGCGCAGCGGCGATGTTCGGCTGGGTGACGTGG
Organism: Phycisphaeraceae bacterium; assembly: GCA_029260615.1. Classification (GTDB taxonomy): domain Bacteria; phylum Planctomycetota; class Phycisphaerae; order Phycisphaerales; family Phycisphaeraceae; genus JAJRRS01. The sequence continues at coordinate 75,224 of JAJDCX010000035.1, forward strand.
TACCGGGCTTATTACGACCTGTCAGCAACCGTACGTGCCGGGTCGCCGGAGCATGGCTGGCTAAGACCTGCAGGACCGCTTGGGCTGACGTTCGGTGTGCTGGCGTGCGTACTGTTTATCTGCAACCTGGCGTACCTTGTCCGCCGATCGCCCAAGTGGGGCCGATGGATCCCCGGCACGCTCAAGCAGTGGATGAGCGGACACATCTTCACGGGGCTGCTGGCGTTTCTGTGTGTGTTGTTTCATTCCGGGTTTACCGTGCGTGACGCGGTCGGCGGCCACGCGCTGGTCGCGTTGGCGATCGTCGTCGTCACGGGAACCATCGGTCGCTACCTCTACGCCTTCATCCCACGCGCGGCCAACGGCCGGGAGATGGACCTGGACGATCTGTGCTCGCAACTGGCGAACATATCGTCACAGTGGGATCGCAGCGGGCGTGGGTTTGGCGCGAAGGTCCACCTTGAAGTGGACGCGTTGATCCACGCCGGAAGGTGGCGGCCAGGGTTTCTCTCTCGTCTTTGGGCGTTGGTGTCGGGCCAGTTTCGCCTAAGACGCGTGCTGCACAATCTGCGCGCTCAGGGGCAGCAAGACGACATCCCCACAGAGGAACTTAACCGCACTCTGATGCTTGCGCGGAAGGCGTACCGGCTAAGTCAGATGGCGGCCCACTACGAAGAGGTCCGTGCGGTGCTTTCGTCCTGGCGATACATGCACCGTTGGCTGGCGCTATTAATGGTTCTTCTGACAGCGGTTCATGTGGTCACAGCGATCTGGTACGCCGAACTGGGCGGCGTTTCGGTTGTCATCGGGGACGGCCCGTGAAGTGGGGCAAGCTGTTAATCACGGTCGTGTCTCTGGCACTCGTGTTGTTCATCACCTATTGGGAGTTCGGTAAACTGACGACACCCGGCACACTACACCCAAGCCATCAGGACATCCGTGAATTAAGCGGGTGGTCAAGCTGCGCAGCCTGCCACGGCGGCGACGGCGTTTCCATGACCGACGCCTGCCTGACCTGCCACGAAGTCATCTCCAAACAGATGTCCGCCAACGTCAGCCTGCACGGGGAACTGAACCCCGACACGGCGAAGTCGTGCCAGTTGTGCCACGCCGAACACACCGACGGAGAACTCGCCTTGGTAAGCGAAGGCAGCTTCAAGATCGCCGGCATCAAAGACCCCAAGCACTACGATCACCAACACATCGACGACTTCGCCTTGGATGGGAGCCACCAGGAACTGCGCTGCGAGCAGTGCCATGCCGCCGCCCTGATCCCCGCGCTTAAACCCGGCGGCCAGCGTTTCCTCGGTCTATCACAGGACTGCGCATCCTGCCATGAAGACCCACACGAAGGTTCGTTCGGCCTGGATTGTGCGTCATGCCACGGCCAGGCCAACCCCTTTGCCCAAGTGGCGGCATTCGATCACACCGACGCATTCGCACTCACCGGCGGCCACGGCGGGCTGTCCTGCAAGGCCTGCCACTCAGAGGGCACCGAATCCGCAATCGCTGAACTCCAAGAGCATCCACCCCCAAGCACCCGATCGTGTACCGATTGCCACGAATCGCCACATGGTGAAAAACTTCTGATCGCAGTCGCGAAAGATAATCAGTTGACGCGGCGGCATGAAACCTGCGTCGTGTGTCACGACGTGTCGGATGAGAGTTTTCTGTATCCCGATGCCCAGATGACGGAAGCGTTCCACGCCGCCACGGGTTTTTCGCTTAACCCGCCTCACCACGAGCAGGACTGCAAGCAATGCCACGCTGAGATCGGTTCACGTCCGCCGTTGGCATACGGGCCTGACCTACGCGCCCGTTTTATTGAAGCATACCCCAGCCGATCGCCGGACGACTGCCGGGCCTGCCACGAGGATCCGCACGCCGGGCAGTTCGACGCCGGGCAGACCAGGGGCCGATGCCTGGCCTGTCACGAGCCTACAACTTTCGAACCAAACACGTTCGGCATCGAGCAGCACGCCAAGACCTCTTTCGCTCTTACAGGCGCCCACGAGCAAACCGACTGCGCCAAGTGTCACACACCGATCGACGACGTAAAGCAGTTCGCGGGCATTTCAACGACCTGTCTGGACTGTCACGAAGACCCCCACGCCGCGCAGTTCAACGATGGCCCGACCGCCGGCCGTTGCGACGCCTGCCACGACACCGAAAAGTTCCAGCCGACCGGTTTTGACCAGGCGATGCACGATGAAACACAGTTCCCACTGACCGGGGCGCATCAGGCTGTAGGCTGCCGGGACTGCCACGTTCAGGAAGATTCGATCCGCAGGTTTGTTTCGACACCGATGGATTGCGCCGACTGCCACGACGATGTCCACGAAGGCATCTTCGACGGCCCAGGCAAGCCCGCGGTGGTGGCGGGGGAGCGCGGCTGCGCCCGCTGTCATGTGGCCGACGGCTTCGACCGGGTCAAGTGGACCGGGGATGTCCACGGCCAATGGACCGGGTACACGCTTGCAGGCGCGCACGAAGCCGCGGCCTGCACCGATTGCCACACACCGGTACGCAAGCCCGACGGACGCAACCTGACGTTCACCAAGGCGGCCAGTGAATGCGCCTCCTGTCACACCGACCAACACGCCGGTCAGTTCCTGATCGATCAGGCTACCGACTGCGCCCGTTGCCATACCGAGACGCAGACCTTCAACCAAAGCCTGTTCGATCACCAGACCCAGTCACGTTTCGAGTTGGACCAGACCCATAGTGAATTGGACTGTGGCGCGTGTCACAAGGCATACGACCTGCCCGGGGGCGGTGAATTGATCCGCTACAAACCGCTGGGGATCCGCTGCGAAGACTGTCACGGATTTACAAACTATCAAGAGAGGGGCGACCAGGAGTGAATACCAAACCCACATTATTATCGGTGTTGATCTTTGTGTTGTGCACGGCGTCCATAGCCACGGCTGAGGATACGGTCCTGATACAGGTGACGGTGACATCGACCTCCGGGACGAGTGTCTTCCTGGATAAGGGTGAGTCGTCTGGCATCAGGGCCGGCTTGATTGTTCGGCTGTCACCGCCGGAGGGTTCGCCTTTGCGGGCCACGGTTCGGATCGTCTCGACCAACCGTGCCCGTGCGGACCTGCCGCCTGGGCTGGATGTCCCGCCGATCGGCACGCGCGGCGAAGTCGAGGTGCCTGTTAAGGCGGTGACTGACCGGGCACCGATCAGAGCGACCACGCCCTCCACGGATACCGACACCAAGGTTCCCGTACACCCGCCGTGGTCCGGGCAGACCCCCGACTTCTCGAAGGACACCCCGCTGCTGGCTCCCATCGCCGGCCAACGTGCGGAAGATCGGCCCGTCGAAGTCAACGGCAGGCTGTACTTCAACTCGCTTTACACACACGACCAGAGCCAGGGCCGCAACGACGACCTCTACACCGGTCGGCTTGGGACTTCCCTGGAAGTTACTAACCCCTTTGGCAAGGGCGGCCACCTGACATTCGACGGCGAAGTCAACAACCGCAGCCAGTTCCTAACCGATGGCGAAAACACAACCGAGTACGACGGCGAGATCGAGCTACTTTCCTACACGATCGGCGGGCAGGAGTACACCCTTTACCGTGTCGAGGTTGGACGTTTCTATTCGATCTACCTGCCGGAGTTGGGCCTGGTCGATGGGGCGGAGGCGGTGGTGCAACTGGACAACGGCTTCCGCGTCGGGGTCGGCGGAGGTATCTACCCGATCAGCTCCGACGACCCCGAGCACGGCGAAGACTACGGCGTCCACTTCTTTGTCGATTACCAATCCGAAACTCCCGGCGAACTTTCTGGGATACTCGGCTACCAGAAAACCTGGCACAAAGGCGAGGAAGATCGCGACCAGATACTCGGCAGAGTCAACTCACGCATCGGCGATACGCTCTGGCTCTACGGCTCCTTCCGTGCTGACATCTATGACCAGGACGACAAGATCAAGGGCCAGGGCATCGACCTGACCGAACTCTGGACACAGCTCCGCTACACGCCCGATCCCAAGTACGGCGGCTCGGTTTCTTACTCCATGTTCAAGTGGCCCGACCTCAAACGCGACCAGTTCAGCAGCCTACCGCTTGAGACAATCAGGGACGGCCGGGTCGATCGGGTCAACTTCTCAGCCTGGAACAAAGTTAATAAAAAGGTGCGCCTCTCCGGGCGATTCAACATCTGGCAAGACCAGGACGACGACGGCACAGGCGGCGAACTGCGCATCGACTGGAACGACCGCGAATCCGACTGGCCCGCGCTCAGCGGCACCGTCTTCTTCACCGAGGGCAGCTTCAACTCCGGCGAAGGCATACGCACTGAGGCACGCAAGACCATCCGCGACGCGGACGTCTTCCTGGGCTATGAGTTCTTCAGCTACGACGTCCAGAGCATGGCCGGGGGCACGGAGTCGCTCGTCCGGCAACTTGTGCGCAGCGGCGTGAACTGGTCCAAGGACAAATGGTACTACAGCGTGACCCTGGACCACTACTTCGGTGACACGGATGATGAATACACACTGGGCACATTTATCTCTCGCCGGTTTTAATCGCTATGAAAAAAAATACCAAACTAGCGCGATGGATACGAACACACCGCAACGTGGCTCTGACACTGCTTCTGCTGGTGGTCTGGGCGTCATGCACCCGGGTCCAGCCACGGCAGGACTGGGACAAACGCGAGGGCCTGGTGATCCCCCACGACACCTTCCCCGGCGACTGCTCGCTCTGCCACGTGAGCGAGAACTGGACCACGCTCAAGCCGGACTTCACCTTCGACCACGAAAGAGAAACCGGCGTCGCCCTCAACGGCCCGCATGAAGAGGCCCAGTGCCTGCGCTGCCACAACGACCGCGGCCCCGTTGCACAATTCGCTGCGCGCGGCTGCGCCGGCTGCCATATCGACAAGCACCAGGGCCAGCTCGGCGCCAACTGCACCGACTGCCACGACGAACTCTCGTGGCGGCCCACCAACGCCATCGCTACGCACAACCGCACACGCTTCCCACTGATCGGCGCACACGCCGCGACCGAATGTATCGACTGCCACCAGGGCGCGCAGACCGGCATCTTCTCCGGGCTTGATGTCGGCTGTATTAACTGCCACGGCGACGACTTCCAAGCCACCAGCACACCCAACCACGCCGCCAGCGGATTCAGCACCGACTGCCAGGACTGCCACAGCTCCATCACCTGGCAGGGCGCCACCGTCAGCCACCCCAACACCATGCCCCTGACCGGTGGGCACGGCGGGCTTGATTGCAACACTTGCCACACCGGCGGCAACTTCCAAGGACTCTCCACCGATTGCGTCAGCTGCCATATCGGCGATTACCAGGCCACCAGCAGCCCCAACCACGCCGCCAGCGGCTTCGGCACCGACTGCATGCAGTGCCATAAGAACACCAACACCTGGCAGGGCGCGACATTCGACCACACCAACGCCTTCGCGCTCAACGGCGGGCACGGCGGACTGGATTGCACCGCGTGCCACACCGGCGGCAACTTCCAGGGCCTCTCCACCGATTGCGTCAGCTGCCATATCGGCGACTACCAATCCACCAACAGCCCCAACCACGCCGCCAGCGGCTTCGGCACCGACTGCATGACCTGCCACACCGGCACCAACTCATGGCAAGGCGCGACCTTCGACCACCCCAACTCCTTTACGCTCAACGGCGGGCACGGTGGATTGAACTGCAACGACTGCCACGTCGGCGGCAACTTCCAGGGCCTCTCCACCGACTGCGCTAGCTGCCACATCGGCGATTATCAATCCACCAATAACCCCAACCACGCCGCCAGCGGCTTCAGCACCGATTGCATGGAATGCCACCTGAACACCAATTCATGGCAAGGCGCGACCTTCGACCATCCCAACTCGTTTGCGCTTAACGGCGGGCACGGCGGCCTGAATTGCACGGAGTGTCACACCGGCGGCAACTTCCAGGGCCTCTCCACCGATTGCGTCAGCTGTCACATCGGCGACTACCAATCCACCAACAGCCCCAACCACGCCACCAGCGGGTTCAGCACCGATTGTATGACCTGCCACACCGGCACGAGCACCTGGCAGGGCGCAACCTTTGAGCACACAAACGCCTTCCCCCTCAACGGCGCACACAGCAGCCTGAACTGCACGGAATGTCACGTCGGCGGCAACTTCCAAGGCCTCTCCCCCGACTGTGTCAGTTGCCACATCAGCGATTACCAGGCCACCAACAGCCCCAACCACGCCGCCAGCGGGTTCAGTACCGACTGCATGACCTGTCACACCGGCACGAATACCTGGCAAGGCGCGACCTTCACCCACACCAACTCCTTCCCACTTAACGGCGGGCACGGCGGACTGAACTGCAACGACTGCCACACCGGCGGTAACTTCCAAGGACTCTCCACCAACTGCGTCGATTGCCACCTCACGGATTACCAGGGCGTCACCAACCCCAACCACGCCGCCAGCGGCTTCAGCACCGACTGCACGCAGTGCCACAACGGCACTAACACCTGGCAGGGCGCAAACTTCAACCACAACTTCCCGATCAATAGTGGCGATCACAGAACCCTGGATTGCAACGACTGCCACCTGAACCCCGCTAACCAGAGTGTGTTCAGCTGCACCCACTGCCACGAACACCGCCAGTCCGAGATGAACGACGAACACGATGATGTCGGCGGCTATAGCTGGTCCAGCCCCGCCTGCCTGAACTGCCACCCCGACGGTAAGGATTAAATCATTAACTTTCACCGTTGCGAGCGAGGTTTAGCCGCCAAGGCCACGCGGCGCCCTCGTCCTAAGATCCTTAACCCACCACCTGAATTGTTAACCCAGCACTCCGAACAAGGTGAATCTGCTCAACTGAACAGTGTTTGACTCTCAACACCTGCCGACCAATGATTAGACAATGACATGACACCCCCTCCGGGGGGGGCACGACAACAAAGGACGGTAATCCTATGGCCACCAAACCGCACACCCGCCGGATCGCCGCTGTACTTCTGATCGCCTGCCTCGGGTCCACAATGGGGTGCTCAGCCTATGACGCACGATACACCTACCAGCCCAGGCCAAGCGTGACGATGATTCAGTTCAGTGACGACCCGGACACCGCCCCGCTGCGGATGCTCAGCAGCATCATCGGCGTCCGCCGACCCACCAAACAACCTCCCAGCGGTTCGTTCGTTGAAGCCGCGATCCTGTTTGACAACACCTCCCTGGAAACCATCGCGTTCGACCCCGCCACGGCGGCGCTTTTCGCGGGGGACGTCCAGCGATTCCCCGATCCCGACCTGACCGACCAGGGAAAAATTCTGATCGATCCGGGGCAGACGGCACGGGTCACGCTGCTCTTCCCCGTCCCCCAGACCGAACACCAAACCCCGATCGACCTGAACGGCCTGAACCTGCGATGGGCCATCGAACACAACGGGCAGCCGTATTACCAAAACGCCACGTTCGATCGCAGATCGCCGCAGAGGTATCGGCACGACGGCTACTACCCCGGATACTACGCCGACTACTACCGGGGATACCCGGGCCCCTACGATCATTACTTCTATCGCAGGCACCACCGACATTAGCAATTGGGCTTGCTTCCTAAGCCTTGATCTGTTCCCGCTTCACCAAAACGCTTCACACAAATGACCCAATCCGCCACAAGATCCGCTTCGGGTTGATGTGCTTATACCCAGGCACCTCAGAACCCTCTTCACCGCCCGTTATCCGCATACCGTTTGCACCAGCGTCCCTTTGGCGTCCTCGCTGGCTACGAGTCCGCCCCCCGCGCCCAAGACGCCGGGCCCAGCTATTATTAACTCACTTGGCATACCCGGCCAAGCCGATATACTGTCTCACCCCTTGGGGCCATAGCTCAGTTGGGAGAGCGCCTGCTTTGCAAGCAGGAAGTCGCCGGTTCGAGCCCGGCTGGCTCCATTACCTATCTCAAGTCTAGGCCTATTCTTAGGGCCTTCGCAAATGTATCGACGCGGCCGTGACCTCGCTGAAAAGCGTGTGCTCTACACCTTAGGTGTATATCCAAGGGTAAGAGGACAGCAGGAGGTCAGTCGATGTCTCGCACCCAAGCCCAATCTCGAACCCGCCGAAGTCGCGTACCCGCCCTGTGCTATCACAAGGGATCGGACCAGGATTACGTCCGCCTGAACGGCCGGATGCATTATCTAGGCAAACACGACGACCCCATGAACCGGCAGCGTTACGGCACCTTGATTGCTGAATGGGAAGCCAATGGAAGACAGTTGCCGGTCCCGCCCGACGAGATCACGATCACTGAGTTGGTGGTCCGTTACTTCAAGCACTGCAAGGACTGGTACAGGAAGCCGGATGGATCGGCGACGACGATGCTGGACTGCGTAAGATTAGCCCTTCGGCCAATCAACCGCCTTTACGGGCCGACGAAGGCTTGCGACTTCGGTCCCACCCAATTACGAGCTCTCCGAGAATCTATGATCCAAGGCAATCTCTGTCGGGTGGTCATTAACGCACGGATCTGGACCGTCAAGCGGATGTTCAAGTGGGCTTCCAGCCACGAACTTGTCGACCCAGATATCTGGAGTCGTCTCCAAACAGTCGAGTCTCTTCAACGTGGTAGGTCCAAAGCTCGTGAGACCGACAAAGTTAAGCCTGTAAGTCGGGCTGATATCGACGCCGTACTTCCGCACCTGTCCCCCACTCTTCAGGCCATGGTTGAGGTCCAGTGGCTCACGGGTATGCGGCCGGGCGAGGTCTGCGCTATGCGCCCCTGCGATATCGACATTAAGGAAGAGATATGGACTTATCGTCTTGCAGATCATAAGACGGCTCATCACGGTCATAAGCGTGAAATACTTCTCGGACCAAAGGCTTGGGACATACTCAGCGACTTCATGGACAGGGCCGCAGATAGGTACTTGTTTTCGCCAGCCGAGAGCGAAGCGTGGTGCCGTTGGAAGCGGACTCAGCGACGCGAGACACCCATCGGGGCAGGTAATCGTGTGGGGACCAATCGTAAAGCTGATCCCAAACGTCGACCTAAGACTCGATGGCAGACTTCCGCCTACTCGAAGGCCATCAAAGACGGGTGCAAGAAAGCGGGCATAGAGATTTGGACCGCCAACCGTTTACGTCACTCAGCGGCGACGTGGATGGCTGAGAAGTATGGCCTTGAAGCGGCTTCGTTGGCTCTCGGCCATGGTAGTGCCGCTCTAACCGATGCCGTATATGCGGAACGCAATCTAAGCCGACTGATGAAGATGGTTGCGGACGTCGGTTGAGTCGTTAGCACTACTTGGACGTTTGTATCCTGATCTTAAGCTTTCTACTTCATGGCTCGGTTGTCGATAGACACCCGGGCCAGTTCACTTCCTGCGCATTGTATTTAGGACCAGTAATAACGTAAGCAAACGAACTCCCTATTTCTACTCGTCCATTTTGCAAGTCGAAGGAGTATATAAAACGCTAATCGCTGACTAAGTGAAATTATTTTTAATCTAGCCCCTTTCAATACTTGCAGCTCCAAGTACTCGAAGAATCGAGGTTTCGAGGTCTTTTTGGCGCTAGCCGTGTGTATATGCCAATGGATGCATTGATTCTTTCGTTGGAGCCTACGCATGAACGAGTTCGTATTGGATGGTGACCAGATGGTTCAACTGAGTGAGCTTGATGAACGAAGTCTTCAAGCAGTGGGATTGCCACCGATTAGCTACCACCGACTTTGGCGAGCCGGTCGATACGGCACGGTTGCTCGCGATGGTCGGCGTATACGCCTGAAGCTAGATCGACTAGGTGGAAAGCTATATACGACCTTGAATCAGATTAGAAGCTACATCAAATGCCTGAATGAGGCAGACGCTCAATACTTCCTGATATCTGAACGGCCCAAAGGCCCTTCGTCTAAGCGGGTACGGCCTCGACCAAGTAGTCCTTCTACACGCTTAGAGAAGGCTTTGCGTACTGCTGCTGAGGAAGGTCTCTAACGGTCCACCGATCGCTCATATTAAAGGATAATTATCGATGTTCATTCAGAATAAAAGACCGGATATAGTCGCAGACCCAAGATCATTTATTGATACTTTGGCCTTACTGTCTGATATCAAGCCTTCGAACCAGTTCTTTCTTGATATGAGATCTCTAAGCCATAGTTGTGTAGCATTCAGGAGTTTAGACTGTCGGCTAAAGTACAAGATTTGTATTCATCGACCTCGCCCCAAAGCTTTTGATGTCTTGAATGACCTCGCATCCAAGCGTAACGTTATGATCAATGAAGTGCATGTCGCTTTAGACTTACCGGTCGAATCATTTGAGGAAGCTACTAATCTAGTCGAATGGCTTGGTTCCAGAATCGTTAAAAGGTGGCCTGGCAAGCACCGCTTCCGTACTCACCGGTCGACTTTGTATAGTGCTGCGAGGTCTTGGCCTAGTAATCAGATTACTATCTATCCAAATGTACGATCGAAGGTTTATTGCGGATCGGCTGCCCATATCGAGTGGCGTATTAAGGGTGCCCAGCTTGTGCGTAGGATGGGTATTAATAATTTTGATGACATCAGAAACATAGATTATGTGGCATTTTGGACCAAGCGACTATTGCTAGAAGAAGCCCAGCCCGAGAAGTTGGGCCAGGAGCTACGGACTAAGAATATTGTAAAAAGCACTGGCAGGGCCGATCTGCATCTTGGGTCGGCATACCTTCGGGCGTATATGTATCAAAGCAACTGCGACATTCCCGTGCCAGCCATGGCTATGCGAGCGATGTCCCGAAAGTGGCCGCGTATTAACAAAAAGAAAGTGCTTCGGCCCATTGATATGACTCCTTTCTTGCCACGCCCCAACGACTCAGCCCAATCAATCATTTCACTTGATAAATTGAAAGTATTCTGAAGTAGGTTATGTCAAGGTGCATCTGTAAGATTGCAGCCCCGAGAAGGCAGCAGGATCGCGTCTGAGAGGTTAATACTTAATTGGTGCTGAAGGGTGGGGTGTATTGTCGTGGGCAAGAGGGCTGATTATGCTTCCTGCGTGACGTATGCCCAACGAGGCGCGGTGATCCGTCGAATTCTTCCAGCTTGCCGGGGCTTGCTGTATCAGTACAAGTCAGCGATCGGATTGGATGGTACGCGGGCAAATTGATGCCCGTTTAAGCTTATACATTCCGCCAGCAGCCTTGGCCCCTACCTCACTCGAATGAACGGCTTAAACGGGCGTCAACGGCCTTTAGAAACGAAGCGTACCCGGCGGACTAGATCGTGCCGGTATCCTCTGCTAGAATCGCGACTTGTGAATGAAGCTGATACATGTCGTCAGTATGTCGTTCCCAATCTGCAATCCGCCGGGTGGGAGGATGAACCTCGTCGTATTAACGAACAGGTAACCTTCACCGACGGTCGGATCCGGGTCGTGGGTGATCATGTCAGAAGAAGTAAGCGTAAGCGTGCCGATTACCTACTGCGATATACCCGTGACTTCCCGATAGCCGTCGTTGAAGCGAAGGCGGCTTACAAAACGCCGGGTGCGGGTCTAGGTCAAGCGAAGGAATATGCGGAAATCCTCGACCTAAAGTTTGCCTATGCCACGAACGGCCATGGTATCGTTGAGTTTGATTTCATTACAGGTTTAGAGCGGAAGATCGAAGCCTTCCCCACTGCAGATGAGTTATGGCTGCGTCTTCATGGGGGCGAGGTTCCTGCGGAAGTGGAATCCGGCCACCGACTACAGCCCTACTACCTCCAGCCGGACAAGCGACCCCGATACTACCAAGAGATCGCGATTAATCGCGTGGTGAAGGCGATCGTCGAACGTAAGAAGCCCCGCATTCTGGTCACCATGGCAACCGGGACTGGCAAAACAGTCGTCGCGTTTCAGATTTGCTGGAAACTCTGGTCAAGCCGATGGAATCTCGATAACGCGTATCGGCGGCCAAAGATCCTCTACCTGGCAGACCGCAACTTACTGGTCGATGACCCCAAGGACAAAGACTTCGTACCCTTTGGTGAAGCCCGCCATAAGATCGCCGGTGGTGAGATCGTCAAGAGCCGGGAGATGTATTTTGCGATCTACCAAGCCATTGCCCACGACGAGAATCGGCCGGGGTTATACCGCGAGTATGCCCCTGACTTCTTCGACCTGATCATCGTCGACGAATGCCATCGAGGATCGGCCCGGGCCGATAGTTCCTGGCGGGAGATCCTTGAGTACTTCGAGCCAGCGGTGCAATTCGGGATGACAGCCACGCCTTTGAGGGATGACAACCGCGACTCCTACAAATACTTCGGGAACCCTCTCTACACCTACTCCCTACGGCAGGGGATCGATGACGGATTCTTAGCCCCCTACCGCGTCCACCGCGTGATCACCTCCGTGGATGCCGCCGGATATCGCCCCACCAAAGGCGAACTAGACCGGTACGGCCGGGAAGTCCCCGACGATGAGTACCAAACCAAGGACTTCGAGCGGGTGATAGCCCTACGGAAACGAACTGAGGTAATTGCCCGCCATATCACGGACTTCCTGAAACAGACCGACCGCTTCGGCAAGACCATCGTCTTCTGCGTAGATCAGGAGCACGCGGAGGAGATGCGGACGGCCCTGAACAATCTGAATGCCGACTTAGTGAGCAAGTACCCCAATTATGTCTGCCGGGTGACTTCGGACGAAGGCAACGTCGGCAAGAACCATCTGAGCAACTTCCAAGAGCTTGAAACCGATACCCCGGTCATCCTGACTACCTCCCAGCTACTAACGACTGGCGTTGACGCCCCGATGGTGAAGAACATAGCCATGGCCCGGGTTGTCGGGTCGATTAGCGAGTTCAAGCAAATAATCGGGCGTGGTACCCGCGTCCGTGAAGACTACGGCAAGCTTTACTTCAGTATCCTCGACTATACCGGAACGGCATCTAAGCATTTCGCCGATCCCGACTTCGATGGTGACCCCGAAATTATCACTGAGATTGAGCTGGACGAAGAGGGTGCCGTCATCGAGGAAGAGATTATTGAAGAAAGTCCGGCTGATCCGGGCGAGGAGGATATCGAATCAGGACCGATTGAATCCGAGATAATTGACTCCCCGGAGGCAGAGAGACGGAAGTTCTATGTAGATGGCGGACAAGTGCAGATAGCTCACCAGGTCGTTTACGAGTTGGATGCAGAGGGCAATCAGCTTCGGGTCATCGAATACACCGACTACACCGCCGAGGCAGTACGGACGTTATTTCGGACACCCGAGGAGCTACGGGCCCACTGGGCGCACCCAGACGAGCGGTTGCAAGCGATAGAGCACCTAGCCGAGCGGGGTATCGACTACCGCCATCTTGCTGAGCTAATGGACAAGCCCGACGCGGACCCCTTCGACCTGCTATGCCATGTCGCCTTCGACGCCCCGCTTCTGACCCGGCGACAACGGGCCGAGCGTTTCCAGCGTAAGCATGAAGACCTTTTCGAACGGTACGGCCCCGAAGCCCGCGACGTGCTGAGCGAGCTTCTTGAGAAGTACGCGGAGTACGGGCTGGATGAATTCAAGCTCCCTGATATCCTGAAGATCCCCCCAATTAGTGAACGTGGTAACACCGCAGAGATCATTAGCTTGTTCGGTGGAGCCGATCAGCTGCGGGAAGCAGTAACCGAACTTCAAGAACACCTCTATCTGGCATAGGATGCGAACATGTCTAGTACAATTCCCGGGCCGGCGGTATCTGACAAGGCTTTGACCGGAGAAGAAACCATCTGGGGCATCCATGGCGGCAAGACAGGCGATGCGGACACGCTGTTTCTTAAGAAGAAGTACGTCGCGGTCGGTTGGCACCAGATGGGTAGCCTCTCCAAGCTGCCAGACAACCGTGACGCCTTCAAACTGAAGGTGCAGGAGGTCTACCCGAACGCCAAACCCGGGGCGATCCCCAATTTTGCGGGTCAGCTCTTCCGGTTCACCCATCACGTTCAAGTAGGCGATCTAATCGTCTATCCGTCCAAGCAGGATCGGCACGTTCATATTGGTCGTATAACTGGCCCATACACCTATGATCCTTCAAAGAATGAGAAATATCCTCATCTAAGATCGGTTGATTGGCTCAAATCCGTCCCTCGCACCGCCTTATCTCAGGGCGCCTTGTACGAGATCGGCTCAGCGATGAGCTTTTTCGGCGTTAAGAATTACGCTGACGAATACTTCACTATTCTGGAAGGCAAAACACCAAGTAAGAATGACGAAGAAGACGACACTGTCGCTGTGGTTGCTGAGGAGATCGAAGAGAACACCCGCGTCTTCATACTCAAACGCCTAGCCAAGGAACTAAAGGGTACGAGCATGGAGTTCTTCGTCGCCCATCTACTCAATCTCATGGGTTACAAGACCCGTATGACCAGTGCGGGCGCTGACGGAGGAGTCGATGTAATCGCTCATAAAGACGAACTCGGCTTTGAGCCACCGATTATCAAGGTGCAAGTCAAGGCCACGGAGAACAACGTGGGCGACCCTGTAGTCTCGGCTCTTTATGGAAAAGTAGGAAATGACGAGTACGGCCTACTTATAACACTCGGGAGCTACACGAAACAGGCCCAAGACTTCGCCGCGAGCAAGACCAATCTTCGGCTGATAGACGGTGATGAACTGGTTAGACTGGTGCTGGAACACTACGACGACTTCGACTCTAAGTACAAAGGTATCCTCCCGTTGAAGATGGTCTATGTACCTCAAGTTGTATCTGACTCCGACAATTGACAAACCTGCATGGTCAACGGCGACGCGCCCCAGATAGAAAACAATGGCAGTTAAACGTAAAAAGAAGCCCCTTCAACCCCTCACGACAGCCCAACAACTGGGCTCCCTCGTCAAGTCCGCCCGCGACATTATGCGGAAGGACAAGGGCCTGAATGGCGACCTTGACCGCCTGCCCATGCTCACCTGGGTTATGTTCCTAAAGTTCCTCGATGATATGGAAAAGCTGGGTGAGGAATCTGCCAAGCTAGAAGGCAAGAAATACAAGGCTGTCATCGAAGCTCCCTACCGCTGGCGGGATTGGGCCGAGCAGGATGAGGGGATCACCGGCGACGAATTGATCGCCTTCGTGAATCAGGAAGAAGCTGTCCGCCCGAATGGGTCCAAGGGGCCGGGGCTACTCGCTCACCTGAGATCGCTTGAATCAGCCAACGGTAAAGATCGCCGTGACGTAGTCGCCCGGGTCTTCAGCGGTGTGATCAACCGCATGAACAACGGCTACCTGCTGCGTGACGTGATCAATAAGATAGATGGCATCCATTTCACGTCTTCCGAGGAGCTTCATACCCTTAGCCGACTATATGAATCGATGCTCAAGGAGATGCGGGACGCCGCCGGCGACTCGGGCGAGTTCTACACGCCCCGGCCGGTCGTCCAGTTCATGGTCGCCGTGACCAACCCGAAATTAGGCGAGACTGTGCTGGACCCCGCCTGCGGCACTGGCGGCTTCCTGAACGAAACCTATGAGCATCTCTCTAAGCTGGTCAAGACCACCGGCGATCGAAAGACCCTGCAACGCTCCTCTATCCATGGCCAGGAAGCCAAGTCGCTGCCCTACATGCTCTGCCAGATGAATCTGCTCCTGCATGGCATGGAATACCCGGACATCGTCTACGATAACTCGCTTGCCCGGAAAGTGACCCAGATCGGCGACCGTGACCGCTTCGATATCATCCTGACCAATCCACCCTTCGGCGGCGAAGAAGAAACCGGGATCAAGAACAACTTCCCCGCCGACAAGCAGACCTCCGAAACCTCTCTGCTCTTCCTTCAATTGATCATGCGGCTACTCAAGCGGCCTGAGAAGAACAACGGCAAGCCCGGCCGAGCAGCGGTGATCGTCCCCAATGGCATGCTGTTCGGCGATGGGGTGTGCGGCCGAATCAAGGAAGAACTGCTCAAGAACTTCAACTTGCATACCATCGTCCGTCTGCCCAACGGCGTCTTCGCCCCCTACACCGGGATACCCACCAACCTCCTATTCTTCGACCGGTCAGGCCCCACCAAGCAAATCTGGTACTACGAGCAACCATTGCCTGAGGGCCGTAAGAACTACACCAAGACCAAGCCCTTGCAATTCAAGGAGTTCGCCGACTGTATCAAGTGGTTCGATAAGAAGAGGCGAGACGCGGACGACTATGCTTGGAAAGTACCCGTCAAGGACGTACTAAAATATGACGACCAAGGCGACCTCCTGTCAGTGAATCTGGATATCAAGAACCCTAATAGTCAGGAAGCCCTTGAGCATCTGCCACCAGAACAACTAGCCGCCGACATCCTCGAAAAAGAAAAGCGGATCATTGAGATCATGGAGGAAGTGAAGGCTGAATTAGAGGGGGTAGGCTAGTGATGGATGGTGCCGAGACATCTCGATATCAGTGGTCAAAACTAAGTGGTCTTCAGCTCGGCCGTTACGCGGAGCATTGGGCAAAGCTCAGGTTGATTGAAGCTGGATACGAGGTCTACTCTACTGAAGTCGATGATCGTGGCATTGATCTTCTCATTCGTATCGGGCCGGGACGTTGTCTCGAGATTCAGGTCAAAGCCGTACGGAAACGCAACCTGACCTTTATTCAGAAAAAACATCTCGGTGCAACGCCTGCCGAAGTCGAGGATCGACTACGTTCAGGCTATTGCATGCTATTTATGCTCTTCGCGGATGGAATAGAACCAAAGGTATACCTCATACCGGGCTACGCATGGCTAACGCCAAACGCCGGCATCTATGACAATACTGCTGGGGATCGGCAGTACGGGCCCTGCCTAGAGATTCGCCCCGCGAAGAAAAACGAACCCTACCTCGAGGTCTACCGCCTGAATGAGCTATCCGTACCAACAATTATTGAAACGATCATATCCGAGCGGGTGGAGGCGAACCCTTGAATCTAGGGAGTACGGCAGTTAGAGCAGCCGATACGACGGCTTCGGGGCATAGTCCCTGGCCAATTGTACCTCTCGGCCAGGTTATCGAGCATCGAAAGTGGTTTATCACGATCGATGACACCGAGACCTACAAACGCTGTCGCGTCCAATTGCATACTAGGGGCATAGTACTCCGTGATGAGATCGAAGGGGCACGGATCAAGACGAAATCCCAGCAGGTCTGCCGCCCGGATGAGTTCTTGGTCGCTGAGATTGATGCCAAGGTAGGCGGCTTCGGTATGGTTCCGACAGAGTTGGATGGAGCTATTGTCAGTAGCCACTACTTCCTGTTCACTGTCGATAGATCCCAGCTACTACCGGAGTTTCTCGGTTTCTACATAAGGACGCCGCACTTTCGAGATCAGGTACGAGCCCAGGGTTCAACCAATTACGCCGCTATCAGGCCCGGCCACGTTCTGGAGTATGTGATCCCACTGCCACCACTGGACGAGCAGCGGCGGATCGTGGCAAAGATCGAACACCTCGCCGCCAAGATCGACAAAGCCCACGGTCTTCGATTCCTATCGCATCGAGAATCAGGCTGCCTTCTAGATTCTAAGATTAATATGGTTATGGAGGCCAAGGGATCCGATGTGTCTGTCCAGCCGTTTGGGGAATTCGAGCCTCACGTTACTAGTGGACCTCGCAATTGGAGCAAGTACTACAGCAATTCGGGATACCGTTTCTACCGCGCCCAAGACATAAGTAATGCATTTACCGTAGCTGAAAATTCAAAGCAGTTCCTTACACCTCCGGATGGAAAGCAGGGACGTAGTGCTTTGCTTGAGCCAGGCGATCTTATGATTGTAATAACCGGGGCAACTGTAGGTAGAGCCGCCCTCTTCAAAACAGAATATGAACCGGGCTTTGTGAGCCAACACGTCTCAATCTGCCGCCTACCCAAGCAGAAGGTAGACCCGGATTACGCACTGTGGTACCTGCGTGGTCCAGGCGGGCAAGATCAATTGCTAGGACAGCGATATGGACAGGGCAAGCCCGGGCTAAACCTGACGAATATCAAGAATATCTCTCTGCCAATTCGATCTCTTGGTGAGCAGCGCCGTATCGTCGCATATCTGAACGGTCTGCAAACCAAGGTTGACCGCGTCAAAGCCCTCCAGAATAAGACCGCCACCGAACTCGACGCCCTCCTCCCCTCCATCCTCGACAAAGCCTTCAAGGGGGAACTGTAATGTCGGATGCTATCGAAGTTCAATTACGAAATGTAGAATCGATTAAGAACATGATGGTTGCTCGGGCTACTGGTGAAGATACTTCGCCGGAAGAGTACAGAATGCTCCGGGCCAAGCTAATTAAGATTCCCGTTATCGCCAAGCTGTTGCCCCGTGTGGTACATACTTGCCGAACATTAGATGAGTTCTGGGGCGTGATCAGGGATGTGGATGGGACGTATGCTGGGCGCCGTGTCCATCTAGCAAGAGAGTTTGACCCTGTACTGACACACTTGGAGCAAACAAGTGTTACGCCAGCCGACGAGATCACGGGAAACGTTCTAAGTAAAGTTGATAGTGCCCACGTCTATGAAGTGTGGCAAAGAGCCCTTGAGAGGCGTGCATCTGATCCCGAGGGGGCCATTACCCTCGCTCGGACGCTTCTTGAAGCAGTCTGTAAGCATATCCTTGATAAGTCGGGTATCGCGTATGACGACAAGGCTGACCTGCCTAAGCTCTATGGCTTAGTCGCTAACGAACTCAACCTGTCGCCTTCCCAGCACGCCGAAAAGATATTCAAGCAAATCCTAGGCGGTTGCCATTCTGTCGTACAAGGGCTTGGGGCGCTACGAAGTAAACTAGGGGATGCCCACGCTCAAGGGAGTGCGAGAGTAAAACCCGCTCCAAGGCACGCGGAATTGGCGGTGAATCTTGCAGGAACAATGGCGACGTTTCTGATCGCCACCTGGGAAGCCAAGAATCAGTGAAATGAATTTGTATGGCGCGCATTTTCGAAGTCGAATCATCCAGATTGATGAATTCAGAATCAATCGCAGAAGTTGATGTAAAAATTGAATGACCCCGTGTTATATCTAGAGACCGTATAGTATGTCCCGTGTGACATTACTGGCTACCCTCGGGAGAGATTGGCGTGGCGCAACACCCTACTATTAAATGCCTTACGAGCAGCGGCCCGCTAACATCTGGCGAATTTGCTAGGCGATTAGTTCAGAAGCACGGCTCGCCGAACCTGTCAGCCGCTAGACAGGCAATTCGTCGAGCTAAGCAAAATGGCACTATTAGGAGCACCGAACCAGTACGGTTCAATCGCGATTACCTGTACTACCTTGATAGACACCGACCAGCTCGTTATGTCCGGGCGGTACAGAAGAATCTTGAGTCGACCCCGGGTATGTTTCGGGTCTTCAAATGCCTCCTGGCAAACCATGGATATATTACTCGGGGGCAGATTGAGAAAGCCTCGGGCTCACTGCCGGATGATGCCTTACGCTTCAATACTACTCGCCCTGGGACAAGCCTAGTTATTGAAAGGCTATTGTCACTTGGTTTGGTGGAAGAGTGTCCGCCTATCCCAGGCGCTTATATCATCGGTGACGAGTTTCGCGGGCGGGTTCTTCCGTATGCAAAGTTCCGACGAGCGATCGACCTTGATTATGCCGTTTTGAATGGGTTTGAGGATTGGCTGAAACGCTGCTTGATGTTAAGTTGGGATGCCCACGAGGTCCGCTCTGATACAACCAATGCAATCAATTTCAATCGGACTGCATGGGATGTTGCTGGGCCGACTATGCTTGGCCCGTTCACGCGTTCAAAGGATGTAAGGAAAGGTAAGACAAAGTCGGCATTCATTATGGGGGAGACGCTGGCGTATAGGCAGTTCTCCATAAATGATGCAGAAGGTGTAGTAGAGCGAACGAAATCGGTAGCACTAACAAACACCACGACTTCATTTTTCCCATATGTTGTGGCGCGAGGCTACTCTAAGGAAGCATTTACACGGTTGAAATCTACTGGTGTCGTACCACTAACGCTTGGCGATCTTTATGGGGATCGGGCGGAAGAGCTTTTACGACTCTACTCTGACATGATGAACCGCCCAGGCGATTCAAGCCTTGATGATCTTGGCCGATCTTTGGAGCTGGCAGATGCCGTTGAGTTAGATGATGGGCTACTCGGTAATATCCGGGGTGACCTCTTTGAGCTACTGATTTCAAATGCATTAAAGGGGCAGGGGTACGATACTTCAATGCAGAAACCGCTGATTGTGGTTAGCGATGGTACAGAGCTTGAAGTTGACGTTGTGGCCGTTAAATCGCGGATGGAGTGCTTGATCATCGAATGTAAAGGGCGAAGAGGGGACATTGCAGAAGACCCAATTGAAGTGGAGAAGCATTTTCGTGATAGGTGCCGCGCTGCGTCAGATACCTTTGGATGGGATGTTGTAGAGAAGTATAATTCTGTTGAGGCGATCTTCATTACATCAGGCACGTTTGGTGAAGACTGTATTGATGTCTTGGAAAATAATCGGAAAAGCCATGGCATTACGACCTCTGGGATCGACCGCGATGGTCTAAAGGAATTCTTGGATCGGTCTGGCGAGCCACGACTATGGGAGCTCGTTGAAAGATACTTCTAGTGGTTGACTTAAAAACCGATTGGCATCCATCCCATATACGTTACAATGTGACCGTGGCAATTGTAAGCTAATAAACAGGGGGATTCAGATGCGTGACATCGTCAATGCTACTCAAATCGATCAGTGGTTCGCTCCCAATCGGCGTGATGCCCAAGAGCTACTGCCTCATCTCATCTATAAGCTCATAGCTGCGACCATTGATCCGGAGCATATCAAACGCTTGCGGATTCCCGTCGGCGATCAGATTGCAAAGCCGGGATACGATGGCGATGTATCCGTAACGGCAGAAGCGACTCATGTGCCGCTAGGTGAATCTGTATGGGAGATGGGTGTTGGTGGGGACGCAAAAACAAAGGCTAACGCTGATTACACGAAACGAACTCGGGATACCGAAGAGAGCATACGGAAGAATACGTCGTATTGGTTTGTAACCCCGCGAGTGTGGGCCGACACGAAGAACAATAAACAAAGCTGGGAATTAACTCAGAATGAATCTGGTGATTGGAAATCTGTACGAGCGTTAGACGCTATTGACTTAGCGGCATGGCTGGACGCATGCCCTGCTGTGGCTCGTTGGCTTGCCCGGCAAATGGGTGTGCCAGTCGCCGGTATGCGTGATCACGAGGGGTACATCAAGGAAGCCTATGAGGCTGAATATGGCTTGGAGTGGTCACCCGAATTTATCATTGGGGGAAGGGAAGAGTCGCGGCAAGCAATTCGGAAGTGGGTGCAGGAACCCACGCCTGTACTTCGCGTCCGCGGGGAATCGCCCGAAGAGGCGGCTTTATTCGTAGCGGCCTGTCTAGATGGGGTCGTAAATGAGGATGGTGTTCGCTTAGACAGTCGCGTCTTATATGTGGACACTCCTGATGCTTTAGACCATCTCAGTGGACTAGGTTCGATCCATATCGTTGTATCACTTAACCCAGAGACGAGGAAGCGAGCAGCCGCTCTCGGCTCACCCTCAATACGAACCATAGCCGTGCTTGGCCGGGGGGCTGGTGCTCCGTCAGAAAACAAGAATGTTGAGCTTGGTCGTGTCAAGAGAAAGGCATGTGAAGAAGCTCTTAAGAATATGGGTGTAGCTGAGTCAGAAGCGACCCGGATGTCCAGAGGATCTAAGGGTAGCCTAATTGCCCTGATATGGTCTATAGCGACCGAGGTGGATGAGTCTTTACCTTGGTGCATTGGGGAGCCAGCGAATGAGTTATTGCCGCTTCTCATGGCGGGCCAATGGGAGGCCGATTCAGACGCCGATCGTGAAATAGTGAGTGCGTTAGCCGCCAAAGATTATGACACTATTAAGTCAGGAGCATTGGTTCGCTGGCGAGAGCCGAACGGGCCCCTGATTCAGAGAGGTGGCATATGGGATTGGATGGCCTGGGATTATGCATGGTCGCAATTAGCCCCTCTGATCGATGCGGACCTTATTGAGCGATTTCAGGGTACCGTGCTTAGCATCCTGCAGGAGCCAGATCCAAGATACGAATTGGATCCTGATAAGCGTTGGATGGCCAACATCTATGGGAAGCAACGACTTCATTCGGAGGCCTTGATAGGAGGACTAACCGGGGCGATTGCTCAGCTAGCAGTTCATTCTGAATCTGGTGCTTGCTCCGCTGGGCAAGGAGTTGCATATCGGCTCATTAAGACGTTACTGAAGCCCGATAGCGATCTTGAATTGCGATGGCTATCGTTGGCTAAATGGCTTCCCGATCTGGCCGAGGCTGCACCAGATGCGTTTCTTGAAGCTATCGAAGTGTTGATAGATGATGAATCGGCTACGAAGAAAATATTCGAAGATGAACAAGGGGGGATCTTTTCATCGAGTATGCATACCTATGTTCTATGGGCTCTGGAACGCTTAGCGTGGAGCCCTGACTATTTGTCACGTGTAACAATCGTACTCGGACGTCTTGCCATTGCCGACCCCGGGGGCAATCTGCGCAATCGTCCAATTAACAGTTTGTTTGAGATTTACGTTCCCTGGCACCCTCAGACGGGGGCTGATTCGGACCGACGTATGAATGCAATTAAAGCATTGTACGATCGCTGTCCGGAGCAAGCGTGGGAGCTTGGATGCTCAGTATTACCGCAGTCTCATACGGTGGCATCGTCAACGGCTGCCCCTCAGTGGCGGCAATGGAAGCCTGAAGAGCCAATCAAGGTTACGGTGGCTGAGTATTGGGAGTTTATCGATAAGCTGCTAACTCAGTTGATGAGTTGGGCAAAGGTGGATGGGGCACGGTGGTCTAAATTGATTAAAGAGTATCCGGAGATTCAAAATGGCTATCCGGATTTAGGCAATCGATTGATCAATGAAATTATAGGCATAGGCACCGAGACGCTCACTGAAGAAGTAAGGAATAAAGTAGCGGAGACGATGCGTAAGATCGTAACACGCCATCGGCAATTCCCAAATTCCAAGTGGGTGCTGGATGAAGAGTCGTTAAAGAAACTCGATGCATGCTATGACAGGTTTGCACCGAAGGATTTGGTGAATACTAAGGCATGGCTATTCAAATCATCACCGGAATTGCCTGAACAGTATTCGGAGAACCACGAAGTCTATGAAGCTCGACTAAAGGAGGAGCGATCCGCTGTAATCTCTGCGTTATATGCGCAATCAGGCTTAGAAGATATACGCCGTCTCGTTGAAGCCGTCGACCAGCCAAATGAAGTCGGTGCAGCTTTAGCGGAACTAGATGTGTCGCCAGAGGACGAGACTGATCTGCTCGTTGCAGGCCTAGGCACTTCACCGTCTAAGCAGGATATACCAAGGTCGCTTCAATTTGCATGGGGGTATGTATGGAAGCGGGTACGCGATCATAGCTTGATGTGGGTACAGGAGAAGGCAGAAGCTCTTCGAGAAAATATTGGTGCTGAAGGGCTCGCTAATCTAGTATTACCTATAAATGCTGAGGAAGCTGTTTGGGATCTTGTCGAGAAATGGGGTGATGAGGTTGCGGCTTTCTATTGGGCAAGGATTAGTGGTCTATATCTTGATGATCCGGACAAGGAACTCAAGAGAGCGGTTGATAATCTTGTAGCTGCGTCTAGGCCATACCGAGCTATTGACATGCTTGGCATGAGTATTCGCCGGATCAAACGAAAAAAAGGCTGTGAGAGTTTAGAGCTACCCGTCGATCCTCAACTAGTGCTGTCGTTGCTCGAATTAGCGAGTGAAAAAAACCATGAAGACGAGTGGCATCCTGTCGCGATAGCAATGCTAAGCCATACGCTTGACCAGCTTATGGAGTGGCTGGAAGCGAAAGGAGTTGGGGACGACGCCCTTGCCAAAATCGAGTGGTTGTGGATGCCACTATTAGTGAACGGTAAGCGCGGGATGCCTGTTCTTCAGCGGTTGCTGTCAAGCCAACCTGGGTTATTTGTACATATGTTAAAGGTCGTGTTTAGAGGAGAGGATGATGCCGAAAAAGCCGTGTCCGAATCCGATGAGATGCGAGCACGACAAGCGTTTAATTTGTTGAGTAAGTGGGATATCGTTCCCGGCAGTAAACGTGTTGAATCAGAAGAAGAGATGGGCGAAAGCCTCGCGATAGATCAGGAAGCACTGCGTAACTGGATAACAGAAGCCCGTGAGCAAGCCAAAGAATGTGGCCGTCTAGGGGTATGTGACGGTCATATTGGACAAGTGTTCGCCCACGCCCCCGTGGATGACGATGGGGCATGGCCATGTAGAGCCGTGCGGGACATTATTGAGGAACTGGCCAGTAGTGATTTGGAGTCCGGAATGCATACGGGCGTTCTGAATAAGCGGGGGGCTGTCTTCCGCGCACGGGGAGGAGATCAAGAGAGAGAACTCGCGGCGAAGTATAGTGACTATCGTGGTAAGGTTATTGATCGATGGCCTCGGACAGGAAGCATATTGGATGGCCTTCAGAAATCTTATGGACGTCAAGCTAAAATGCATGATGAAATGGAGGACTTCGAGGAATTCGCTTAGTAATTGCCCCGGTTAGTGGCCGTAAGCTACCAACCTTGCATGCAAGTGATTTCGTGATTCTAGATTGCTGTTGCTGCCTCACCAACGCCACTGGAATTTGGTTGTCCTATTCCTGACTCCAAGCTCCCTTAGGCCCAAGTCTTGGTCTACTCGCTGGAACCTCGCCTAGCGGTCCTCTGGGCGGTCTAGCTGCTAATCTCCCCGCTTTCACCTTTAGAGTGTTTGGAGAGTCAGGCGGACGGCTGATATCAGCGTCTCTAAGCTCATCGACACCATCGAGGGCCGGCCCGCCTTTTGAATCGCAGGTAGCGGCCCTCTACGCGGCCTAACGGCTAAGACCCAGCACCATCGATCGTAGTCTGATCCGCCCTCCTGCTCTCACGTCACGCCTTCGCTGTAAAGCCATAACCATCGCTAACAACCTACCTGATCGATTTGGACGTTGCAGGGGTTGCATCCGGTGCTACCCGTTTTATGAAGGATATCCGGATAGATCAACACGTCGCTGACGACGTAACAGTAATACACCCAGACTCATAAGCCCTATCGAACTCGGTTCGGGTATTACCTCAAATGTCAACGGCAAAGCGAACAGAGACGGGTCACCTACAAAAGCCAGTTCGGCACGCACCACCATGTCAGGGGTCAGAATCTGCCCGACAGCCAACCGAGCCATCGGCATCAGAGTGTCAGGTAATTGGGATGCGTAGGGTGGCGGTGGCGTGTTAGTGATGCCCGGCCAGAATAGCCTTTGATCTGCAGTGGGTGGCAACACAACAGTAGAACTACCTCCAAGTGGGCCGAAGGTCAGAGCTGCGCCATCGTCACTTAGTGACCAGAGGTCGCTCCACCCATTGTTAAATACGGCGTCAACAATATCCCAATTAAGATCCTGATTAAACCCGATCGTTCCCACGGTAAAGATCCGTCCCGCCGAAGCTGTATCAGGTGGCACCTCGGGAAACATGAAACCCAGGACACGAGTCGGTTCGTGGAAGACAAACCGATACCTATTCACTGCGGGAACCGGATCCCAATTCGCACTCTGCCATAGCACGAAGGACTCTTGCGTTGGCTGAGCAGCAAGCGACGACACTGCGGCTAGCACTACCAATGCGGTAACGAATTGACTATTCATAACTTTCTCTCCTCGTAAGATATGACGTATTCCAAGTTCGAATCAATACTTATATGGCATCATCTTATTATCACATGATACGGAACTCGTGTCAAGCCTTATGACACCGAAACTGTGTCAGTGCCAACAAAAGCTCAACATGCCAAAGCCTACCGTCAGATCCCCGCAATACTGAGACAGATGCGTGAAAATGCGGAACTTACGCAGAGAGAATTGGGGGAGTTATTGAAGGAACCGCAGTCCTGGGTTCATAACTGCGAAACGGGGAACCGCCGAGTCGATATCTCCGAATACGTCCTCTGGGCACGGGCTTGCGGTGTCGATCCAGCCAAGTCATTTGCTCGACTACTTAAACTGATTTGAATAGCAGATCGGCTGGCTGAAGAAATATCGGCGTGCGTTCTCACCTCAGGATAGGCCCCCCATCTGCTCTGCGATCTGCCCGAGCCGACGCATGATTGCCGTCAAATGGCCGCACTCATACATACTCGCCAGATGTCCTTCGCAGAACCGGTCCTTGCGTAGGTGGGTCACCAGCAGCTTGCGGAGCGTGTCGAGGTTTGCTGTATCCATTAGTTCCGGTTCCTCTAGGTAGGCCTGGGCCTTCTGCTGCCAATTGCCCCAGTCGAAGCCCCTCAGCATCAATTTCGACTCGTAGACTGCGTGGATCCAAGCCCTTGCCGTATCACTCAGA
Organism: Phycisphaeraceae bacterium; assembly: GCA_029260615.1. Classification (GTDB taxonomy): domain Bacteria; phylum Planctomycetota; class Phycisphaerae; order Phycisphaerales; family Phycisphaeraceae; genus JAJRRS01. The sequence continues at coordinate 101,531 of JAJDCX010000035.1, forward strand.
TCAAACCAACCGAGCTGAACCACCCCCGGTTTAGCCTTAGGCGATTTCCATGTTCCAAATACAAAGCCCGGCTCCTCGAAACGAGGTAGATAGGTCAACACCCTCCGTATCCCATCCATCAGTTCCTTGTCCGTGTCCAATTCGGCCATTGCTAGACTCCTTGGTCAAGTGAATGGGGATATATAATTTACACTCGATCAGACGCGCACTCACATCTCGGTATAGGAAGCGGAAACTATGCAATCGACTCTCTAAACATTCGAGTCTCGCTTGATCGCAAGCAGTGAAGGGGCTTGCGAAGGTATGTAGTACTACACGAATCCTGCGTAAACAGCCGCAATACGGCTCAATTGTTGCAATCGGACAAGGTCGGTATTAAGCTAATTACTAAGGGGTTACGGTGTTTCACGCGAGACTTTGAGATGCTTTGCAAGCAGGAAGTCGCCGGTTCGAGCCCGGCTGGCTCCATTAAAACGCCCTTACGGTAACGTAAGTGGCGTTTTTTAATGCTTAATCCGCCCTTGGCAATATACGCGATATATAGATGTAGGCTCTTGACGCCGACCGCCCTACCGCCGACAATCCGCTTATCAACTCGCCCCCGGAATGCCGTCTCTTTGGCTACGCCTTAGAGGCGGTTTTTGTTTACCCTAATCATTATGTCCGACGCCTACCTCATAGATATTCGCCTCGACCCCCTCGCCGACAACTTCTCCAGGGCGGACGGCAAGACATGGACCAATGGCAAGCAGCGGCATAGGGGTTGACCATGAGATTAACAAAGCGAGCAGTTGCGAGATTCTTTGTTGCAGTTCTGCTCGGTCTTGCGACGCTTCTAACATTAAATGCCTTATACATGTATTATTTGTATACGCATGCAACGCCCCCCTTGTCTCAATCCGTTATACGCCAGTGGCTGACCCAACTAATTATCATCAGCACACCTCAATATGCGTTTAGTATCGCCGTTGGTATCCTTTCGTTCTTAATCATCCTCAAACCAAGGACCGACGCCGAATGCCGCTGCCGCAAATGCGGTTACATCCTCAAGGGCATATCCGAACCCAAGTGTTCAGAATGCGGGGAACCGATTTAGGGTCTCACCGGGTATGGGTATTGGGCGGTATAAGGGGTTGACCATGAGGATAACAATGCGAGCGGTCATCCGCTTTTTGATTGCAGTAACTCTTGGCGTAGTCGTATCCCTCATCATTAATCCAATAACTTTGTTTGTCGTGTTTCCGTTTTTAGATACACCCACGATGGATTCAGATATAGGCATGCTATTCATTTATGCCTTTGTAGTTATGATAAGTTGTATAGTCGCTGTCACCGTTTACTCATTTATTCTCAAGCCCAAAGGCGTTGCAGAAACCCGCTGCCGCAAATGCGGTTACATCCTCAAGGGAATATCCGAACCCAAATGCAGCGAATGCGGGGAAGTGATATGAGATTCAGGCAACTTTGCAAACAATCACCCACCAATTCTCATATAGTCTGGCGGTGGGCTTTCTGCTTAGGTATTCCCTTCGCCATAATCTTAGGGGCAATACCTCCCCTGGTTGCTCTTGGGGCGAGTAATTTGGGGAGTCACGTTCTTCCGGGAACCATATTCTTCGCTCTTTCTGGCTTTTTATTCGGTGCTTGTCTTGGAGTGATGATTGGTACGGTACATTGGCTTATCTTGCGTTGGCTTAGCGCGGCAAAGAATGGTTGTGAACACCGCGATGCTAATTAGGAGATCGCCAACGCCAACACCGCCGCCTTCGCTCAATTATTGACGATCCAACGCCCCGCCCAGCTAACCCGTTGCAGCACAGTTCGGCTATCCTGCCCATCTCCAAACCTACGATGCAACCATAGAGAGACCTTGCACCATGTCACACATAACCAGTTGGACGATCTCCGGGACCGATGGACAACCCATCCTCGGCAACACACACATGCCAAATCCCGGCCCCGATGACCCGGTCGGCGTGATGCTGATCTGTCACGGATTCAAAGGCTACAAAGACTACGGCTTCTTCCCACACATAGCGGAGGCGGCTTCGGCGGCCGGCCTCATCGCACACCGGTTCAACTTCAGTCATTCCGGCATGACCAACCACATCGACACCTTCCATCGCCCCGAGCTGTTCGAGCAGGACACCTGGCGTAAGCAGGCCACCGATCTCAAGGCCGTCATCGCCGCAGTCAACTCCGGCACACTCTCAGGCGGAGGTCAGCCCATAACAATCTTCGGCCACAGCCGAGGCGGGCTCACCACGCTGCTGACCGCGGGTGATCAGGGAATTAGTGAGCAACTCGCCGGCGTCGTCACCGCCGCGTCACCCAGCGCATGCAGTCGGATCGGTGCGGAGCAGAAAGAAATGCTCAAGCGCGTCGGGCGTTTGCCTTCCCCTTCATCTCGGACGGGCCAGACGCTCTACGTCGGGCGGGTTTGGCAGGATGAAATCGATCAAGACCCGACCTGGCACGACCCCTGCCGGGCGATTGCGGCGATCCGATGCCCGGTGATGTTGATCCACGGCTCGGACGACACCACCGTGCCCGTCAGCGAATCGCAAGACCTCCACCGTGCCCGGCCGGACGCGGATTATCTTGTCATCCAAGGCGCTGGTCACACCTTCAACGCCCCCAATCCCCTGCCGTTGGACCAGACGCCACCCAAAGAATCGCAGCAGATGATCGACGCCGCTTGCGGCTTCGCGGCGGATTGTTGCAAACAGTGAGTATGGCTTGAGGTGGGTAAAAGAATTCACAATCTAAACGTAACAGGCATCGCGTCATAGCACCGCATGAATATGCGGTGTCTGCGGATATGCAACCGCAGCTATAACGATCTGTAACGGTAAGATTGGATGAAAAATTCTCTACCGCCCGATCGTCCCCAGGTCCACGACGACCCCGCCGGGCTGGTAGTAATCCACGCCCAACGTATCACGGTCGATAAACGTGAACACCAACGCCGTCGGCCTCAAACGCTCGGCGAACGCCAGATCCCCCACCCCGGGCCCTGCATACGCTGTGTTGTGGTACCGCTGGGCATGGAAGTGGTAATGCGCCAACCCCGTGTACATCCGGCGGACCAGCGCGTCGGATGAATAAAATTTCTCATCGTGCGCCCGTAGCTTCGCAGGAAACGACAAGGCAACAATATGACCCTCCTCAGCACCCAGCACCCCCCCATGCTCCGTGGTCGTATCGACCAAATCCCGGTCCGCCTGGGTGAATAACTCCACCACCAACGCCCGGTCCGCCAACGCATCCAACAATAAACCGATCGTCAGCAAGTCAGCAAAACAAAGCGCCTCCGCGTGGTCAGCCAACGATTCGGATGGCAACCGCATCGCGATCCCCGGCTCCGTGCGTGCCGGGCCCTGTATCGATGACAGCTTGCGTGTGACGCGCGAAAGCAACACCGCCTTACTCAGTTGCGGGCCAGTAAAATCAGCCAAGTACAGAGCCGGGAGGTGGCGTAGTTCAAGCCCTTGTCGCTGTTTGTCGGTCAATCGCCCGGCCAACCGCTGGGCACCGTCCCAGTAAGCCCCACCCGATTCACCACGGACCTGCATCAACCACAGCACCGCCTCACGGTTTGCCGGCAACACGTCCAACCAACGTGCCGCCTTCAGATCAAGGACCAACGGCTGTTGCGAATCCATCCCCAACAGCAGCGCCCGCGCACGATCCGATCCTACCAATCGGCTCGTCAGCGTCCACGCATCGACACGGGCCGAGGTCGTCACCCTTTTATCATCACTGACGAACACGCCCCACACCGCCTGCTCTACTGAGAGCCCGGGGTTGAGCGCCTCGATCGCCGTACGTTCCGGGCGAACCGGGGGGTGGTCGTCTGCATAGATTTGAGATTCCCGGGTGTAGCTGCGGACCAGCGCCACGGTGAAGCGGGGATCGCCTCGCTTGGCAGACCTTTCGATCAACGGCCCCAACACCGGCCAAAGATCGACCTCAAGGATACGCCGCTGTGCGATCTTCCAGAAAGCGTCCGGGTCATGTTCGATCAGCCGATCCATCGCCCATAGACGCAGCTCGGTCGGCTGACGGTCGGACCAGATAATCCGATGCATCGCATCAACATTACGCTTGGAGTCCGGCGAGTTGGACAGGGCACCCAGTTGCTTCGCCGCCGCGAGCCGACGGGCCGGGTCGTAGTCACGGTTCAACATCACAGCCAGAGGATCGTCCACGGGGCTGGGCCCGCAACTCATCAGCGTGGAAATCAACCACACCGAAACGATCCGCCCAATGGTGCGTCTCATCACGGCCCTCAGCGTGTCATCATCATCTGGTAGTCCAGCCGGGGCACGCCCAACTCGGTCAGCACCGTGCGGGCCTGCTCGGTGGAAAACGTGGGCAACTCCATCTGCTTGGCACCCAGCAACGTATCAATCACAGAACGCTGCATGCCCAGGATGGTGACGCGGGGCTCTTTGCCCGCCGGGAGACCAGCGAGCGTGGCGGCCTTTTCGATCGCATCATCAAGGTAACCGACCTCGTCGATCAGCTTGGCCTCTTTCGCTTCCGCTGCGGTATAGATCTTCCCGGTCGCAATCCCACGCACCTGGTCCTCAGTCAGCACCGACGCACGCCCCTGGGCAACAACCTCCACAAACCGCTCGTGTGCGCTATCCAATAGCACCTGCACCACCGCGCGGTCCTCTTCGTTCCAGGAACGTGTGATGTCGTTGGCCCGGTCCTTGTTCGGCGAATTAGTGGCGACCATCGTGATCGGCTCAATGCCGATCTTAGCGAGCAGCCCCTCGACGGTAAACAACTGCCCCATCACGCCGATGCTCCCGGTCACACAAGTGTTCTCGGCATAGATCTCATCCGCCATCGCCGAGACGTAGTACCCCCCACTTGCGGCGTAGGAGCCGTAGCTCGCGACGATCTTGATATCCGGGTGGGCCTCCTGGAAAGTGGTGATGTAGTGCCATATACGATCCGATGCGCCGACCGACCCCCCGCCGGAGTTCACACGCAGCACCAGCGCAGCAGGGGGGTCGTCATTCAATGCATCTATCGCCTGACTGACAAACACAGCGGTCTCATCATCGATCACGCCGATCACCGGCAGGATCGCGATCCGCTTCTCGGTCTCACCCTCCCGGTGGGTCTGCTCGACGATCGGACCGACCGACACCTGCTGGGCGAAGATGATCACGAAGTAGATGTTCATAATGATCGACGACACAAGAATCGTAGCGATCAACGAGGACGCCACCTTGCTCGCTACACCACCGGCGGCCTTGGGCGGCGGGCCGTAGTAGGGCTGGGCGTATGGCGGTGGCGGAGGTGGAGCAGAGAACGACGGGTCCACCGGGGGTCGGCCTTGGGGTTGCGGGGATGGCGGCTGGTCAGACATAAGAAACCTCGGTCTAAAAATAGTTCGTGTCGGATGGCGCTACGCACTTAAGAATACGCACAGCCCTGCCCGTGGATCGGTTAATTACGCCTGTGGGCTGCATAATCCAGTGGGTTGGGACCATTGCCCAAGATTCGCGTTACCGGATCGTGGAGGCCGGGCACCGGGGGGGCTATCATGGCCGCATATGACGACACATCTACACATCGACCCGTTCAGCGGGATCGCAGGCGACATGTTCCTGGGTGCCGCGATTGACCTTGGGGCCCCGCTGCAAGGGGTTTTAAAAGCCCTCAAGCCGGTGAGCGTCCAGAAGTCTTACCAAGTCACGACCGACCGGGTTCAACGCCACGGCATCGGTGCGGTTGATTTGAAGGTCCACACCGACCAAGACAAGCACGACTCGAGCCATACGCATCACCATCACACCCACTACCAAGACATCCTGGCGATGATCGACCAGCTCGACACGCCAGACCGGGCCAAGGACCGTGCCCGACGGGTAACAACCGTTTTGGCCCAAGCCGAGGCCAAGGTCCACGGGATGCCGATCGAAAAGGTCCACTTCCACGAAGTTGGCGCTGTGGATTCGATCATCGACATGCTCGGGTCGGCGGTCGCGTTGGAACTGCTGGGCGTAGACACACTCTCTTGCGGGGCATTGCCGATCTCCCGTGGGTTTGTGAAGTGCGACCACGGCATCATGCCCGTGCCCGCCCCGGCAACCGCCTACCTCATGCAGGGCCTACTGACCGTCGGCGTCGATCGCACAGGCGAACTGGTCACACCCACAGGCGCAGCCATCGTCGCAGCCCTCTGTGAAACCTTCGGCCCACCGCCCGCAATGACTCTTCAAGCCGTCGGCTACGGCGCAGGCGACCGCGAAGACCCGAAGGTTCCCAATCTATTAAGGCTGATGCTCGGCGAAGCCGCCGCACCCGGCAAGTTAACACCCGGCCCCATACCAATACAGGCCCCTGCTACACAGGACGTATAACACCGGGATGAGAACCCCAGGCTGTCACCGCCGAGGTGAATTACTAGGAACCGCCACGCCGTGAAATCCAGCCATGTCATCTTCATCGTAGCCGGGGCGTTGTTGCTCGGGGCAGCGGCTTACACCCTTATTGGTCAGGCCGATGCGCCAACGTCGTTGACTGATACCCAGGGGTTGAAAGCTCAGCTTCTACCCAAAGACCTCCCCGCAATGTCCGAGCCTGATGATTCGGGAAAACCGGGGGGACCGGGGGAACCGCAGGTCGATGCGGCGGTTTACTACGAGCGTGCCATCTCACTCTATGACAAACAACGTGGCGCACTGCCAAACACCCGTGAGCACGACGAGCTAGTCGCAGAGCTTTGCAAGTTGTTGATCCAGGCTGCCCAGACGAGACGTGTGGAAGCCGGGTTCATGGATCGACACCTCCCTGTTCAGATCGGTGCCGAGCCAGACTTCGCGGATGCCGTCGAGGCGATCTACGAGTTGGCGATCTATCAATCAGCCTATCGGCACACCCACCAAGACCCCCAGGGCGCGCGCGAATTAGCCCTGGCCGTATGGGTATTCGGCCGACGCATGTTTGAGGACAACGTGCGCCTCTACAACCGAGTCGTCGGCCTGGATATGATGGAGTCAGCAGGCTCGATGTTGTACGAGATAGCCACGGATGACCCAAGGTTGGATGGCGATGCGTTACATGCATGGTCCGAGGCAATCAACACAATCCGTCAACACTGGCAACCCAAGCTCGAGGTCGTCATGGGCCTGAACCCTCCGATCGGCGACCTTATCAACATCGCACTAAACGACGGCGACCGGATGTTCCGCATCGAAGCAACCCTGCGTCTAGGGATACACCAACACGGCTCGATCGGCCGGGGCAACCGCCGAGCGATCCAAAACGCCATCCAGTCAGCAATGCAAAGCGATGACCCCACCCTAGCCCAGGCGGGCCGGGCCGCCGAAGCGTTGACACTAAAACAGAAGCGACGCCTCTACTAATCTGACCCACCCGTTATGCAGTTATTAATCATCCTACTCATGCTCTGCCTGTTCACCCACGACCAGGCGCAGTCGTGGATATCCACGGAGTTTGCGTGGCCAATACTGCTGCTATGGGTCGTGCTGCCTAAGTTGATACTCGCGATTGGCTACACCCTTGCCTGCCGGCGAACCTATCGACGATTGGCGTTACCTAATGCGGCAAGGCGACTACGCCGGCTCGAGAGGCTCGGCGGGGCGCTGCGTATTGCAGCGGTCCTGCTGTTCGCGTCTGACCTGCACTTTGGCCTGCTCATCTCAGTCCGTGCCGGGATCCAGACACTGACCGGGATCACCCACCCGATCCTGTTGGACGAGGTGGTGGTGTTGCTGCCAACCCTGGCCCTGTGGGGTCTGGGGTGGTGGGCCTATTACCCGATCGACCGACGGCTACGCGAAGCGGCGATGATGCGCCGGTTCGACCAAGGCCTCCCGGTGTACCCGATGTGGACACGCTGGCAGTACGTCTTGTCGCAATACCGCTACCAGGTGGCGTTGATCCTTGTCCCGCTGCTGTTCGTGATCGCGTGGTCGGAAATGGTGCGGCTGGCTGGGACGTTAAGTTGGGCGTGGGTTACACCCGACACCGAGCCTTGGTGGACGCTCGGCGGGTTCGTCCTGATCTTCCTGTTTGCCCCATTAATCATTCGACTGACCTGGGACACCGTGCCACTGCCCGACGGCGATGTCCGCAATCACTTGTTATCCATGTGCAAGACCCACCGTGTACGTGTCCGCGAGTTGCTGCTGTGGCGTACCTACGGCGGGATGATTAACGCCGCCGTCATGGGCTTGATCGGCCCACTACGTTTCATCCTCATCACCGACGCCCTCTTGCAACAGATGCCCGGTGAGCACGTCGAGGCAGTGATGGCGCACGAGTTGGCCCATGTGTGCAAGCGTCACATGCTCTGGCTGCTTATCTCGGCGGTCGCACTGATGAGCGTGGTGGAAACGGCGGCGGTGGTGGTGCTTGCCAGCAACGGTGTCCGGTTTGATTCTACGGACCAGGGACTGACGGTTACGGCAAACGGTGTAAACGCCGTAACGGCGGGACCGGGGTTGCCGTGGTTACCAGGGATCGATTCCCGGGAGGCCATGATCGTTGCCGTGATGGCTGTGGCGGCGGTGGTTTGGGCGATCGGTTTCGGCTGGGTCTCTCGGCGGATCGAGCGACAGGCCGACAGCTTCGCGGTGAGCCATCTTGTGAAGGAGCGCGATGGGGACACCGTGGAACCCAGGGATGCGCAGACGATGATCGATGCACTCCAGCACGTGGCTGACCTCAACCACATCCGAACGGAAAAACACAGTTGGCGGCACGGGTCCATCGCCTGGCGACAAGATTACCTGCGATCGCTGGTGGGTTCGGCCATCCACCGCCTGCCGATTGATCGACAGATGCGATGGGTCAACAGCCTCTCGGTGGTCGCGGTCGCGGCCATCTTCCTGCTGCAAGCCTGGCTGAGCTAAGCCACCACCCGGCCGGTGCGATTTGCCCGGGTAGCGCAGACGCGGCCGTGCCCCTATAATCTCATCCCAAGCGCACCCGCCATACCGACACGGACACGATCATGCGATTCACCAAGATGCACGGCCTGGGCAACGACTACGTCTACATCAACGGCTTTCATGAGCAAGACGTCCCCGCCGATCCATCCGCCCTGGCCAAGAAGATTTCCGAACGGCACTTCGGCGTCGGTGGCGACGGGCTGATCCTGATGCTGCCCGCAGAAGACGGCGTGGATGCGCACTGCCGGATGCGGATGTTCAATATCGACGGGTCCGAAGGCGAGATGTGCGGCAACGGCATCCGATGCGTCTGTAAACTCGCCCACGACCGGGGTGCTGTAACCGCCAACCCGATGAAGATCCAAACCGGCAACGGCGTGCTGACACTGGATTACACACTCGACGCCGTCGGCAAGGTCGATTGCGTCACCGTCGATATGGGCGAACCCAAACTGGACCCCGTACAGGTGCCCATCGACATCGCCACGCTAACCGCAACCGATCAACCCCAGACATTTGAGTTCCGCCTCGATGGCACAGGCGATCGGTTCACCGGGACCTTCTGCTCAACAGGCAACCCACATGTAACCATCTACGCCGATGATGTGCAGGCCGTGGACCTGGCACGAGTCGGCCCACTACTGGAACACCACCCCGCCTTCCCCAGCAGGATGAACGTCCACTTCGCCCATGTCATCTCAAAGGACGAAGTACAAGTCCGTCACTGGGAACGCGGCAGCGGGATCACGCTGGCCTGCGGGACCGGTGCCAGCGCGGTCTGCGTCGCCGGCGTACTAACCGGGCGCGGCAGCCGAAAGATCACCGCACACTTACCCGGCGGCGCACTGATCCTTGAATGGAAAGAAGCCGACAACCACGTCTACATGACCGGCCCCGCGACCGAAGTGTTTACCGGAAACTGGGCCGAATAAACCGATGGCCACCTCTAGTAATTGAAATCCCTCCGCTAAAAAGCCGCTTGCGGCTTAGCGGGGCCCCATGGATGACCTGCGCGTGTGTATTTTTAGAGATGGCCCGATTAAATTAACCCATCACCACATCACAGCCGCGAGGCTACGCCTCGCAGGTCCTCACCCCGCAGCATGGTGCCGTGGTGTTTATCAACGGCTGTCATAGGTCACATCCCCAACAACCGCTCAACGAAGTTGATGTCGATGTCGTTGCTGACAAAGTTGCCATTGCGGGCCAAGTCCGCGTGCAACGGGATCGTCGTCTTGATCGGATCGATCTTGAACTCGCGCAGGGCTCGCTTGAGCGTGGCGATCGTCTCGTCGCGGGTAGGCTGATGGACAATGAGCTTGGCGATCATCGAGTCGTAGTTGGGGGGGATGCGGTACCCGCTATGGCAGTGCGTATCGACACGGACACCCGGCCCGCCTGGCGCGTCGAAGTGTTCGATCGTTCCCGCACAGGGGGTGAAGTTCTTCGCGGGGTCTTCTGCATTGATACGGACCTCGATCGCGTGGCCCTTCTGCTTGATCTGCTTCTGTGTGTAAGAGAGCTTCTCCCCAGCGGCGATACGGATCTGTTCTTTGAGGATATCGACGCCGGTCACCATCTCGGTCACGGGGTGTTCGACCTGCACACGGGTATTGACCTCCATGAGGTAGAACGTCTTGTCCGAACTCATGAGAAATTCAACGGTCCCCGCCGAGTAGTACCCGGCAGACTTACAGAGCCTGACCGCGGCCTTGCAGATCTTCTCACGCTCATCCTGTGTAATCACCGGGCAGGGTGACTCCTCGATCAGCTTCTGCTTACGGCGTTGCATGGTGCAGTCGCGTTCGTAGAGGTGGATGACGTTGCCGTGCTGGTCCCCCAGGACCTGAACCTCAACGTGGCGAGCGTGTTCGATAAATTTCTCGAGGTACACCGTCCCGTCGCCGAAGGCGGCCTCAGCCTCCTGCCGTGCGGCCTTGATCCCCGAACGAAGTGACATGTCGTTGTGTGCCACACGCATCCCCCGACCGCCCCCGCCTGCTGCCGCCTTGATGATGACCGGGTACCCGATCTCCTTGGCGATCTTAACCGCGTCGGCTTCGGCATCGGGATCGATCTTACCCTTGGAGCCCGGGCTGGTGGGGACTTTGTTCTTGATCGCGAGCTGCTTGCACTGGACCTTGTCACCCAGCAGACGCATGGCCTCGACACTGGGGCCGATGAACTCGATGTTGCAGGACCGGCAGACCTCGGCAAAGTGCGCGTTCTCCGCGAGGAACCCATACCCGGGGTGGATCGCATCCACGTTAGCGATCTCCGCCGCAGCGATGATCCGGGAGATGTTCAGGTACGACTCCGCAGGCGCGGGGCCACCAATGCAGATCGCCTGGTCCGCCATCTTCACATGCTTGGAGTCTTTATCCGCCGTGGAATAGACCGCCACCGCTTCGATGCCAAGATCGTGCGCAGCGCGGATGATCCGTACCGCAATCTCGCCTCGGTTTGCTATCAGGATGCGTGAAAACATAATTACTGGGGTTGGGTTTTGGGTTTTCGGGGTTGGGGTCAGAAGCAACGTCGGGCGGGGGGGCTTGGAGTAAGGCATGGGTTTCGTTCGCCCCCAAACCCAAATCCCTAAACCCAACCCCTAATCAGTCCGGCTTGATCGTGTACAGGGGTTGGCCAAACTCCACAGCCTGGCCGTTCTCAATCAGGACCTTCGTGATGGTCCCGGTGGTCTCCGCCTTGATTTCGTTAAAGACCTTCATCGCCTCGACGATGCACACAACCGTATCCGGGCCCACGTGGTCGCCGACATTGGCGAACGCCTTGGTGTCGGGGCTGGATGCGGTATAGAAGGTGCCGACCATCGGGCTGTCGATCGTTTCAGCGCCGTCGTCCTCGTCGGCGGGGGCTTCGGTCACGGCCGCTGGGGCAACGCCGGGCGCTACCGGTGCCGCCGCTTGGACGGCGGGGACAAGTTGTACCCCCGGGCCCCCGGCTCCCTGGCTGTTACGCCGAAGCTTGACCGGCCCGCCTTCTGCCTGGATATCCAACTCCGTCAGGTCGTTATCGACCATGAGCTTAATGAGTTGCTTGAGTGTCTTAAGATCAACCATGAAAGTTTCCTGTGTGCCCGCCCCAGGCTCCCCCGGCTTGCTTCCCAGCAGCCAGCATACCTGGGCGGTTCTGTACTCGATGACCACGCCCAATCGGCGTGGGGTATTGAACTTAGATAATCGCGGATTCAAGGCTCCTGGGCAAGTCGCTAAGCACCTTATGCCCCTTAGGCGTCACCAGCACGTCATCCTCGATCCGCACGCCCCCCACCCCAGGCAGATAAATCCCCGGCTCAACCGTCACCACCTGACCAACCTCAAGCACACCCTGGACCTTGCTCGCCAGCACCGGCAGCTCATGGATATCCAACCCGATCCCGTGCCCCAGAGAATGCCCAAACCGATCCCCGTACCCAGCCTTCTGGATGACCCCCCGGGCGACCGCATCAATATCACTTTGCCGCTTGCCCGGCCCAATCGCATCGATCGCCGCCATCTGGGCATCCAAAACAATCTTGTATATCTCCCGGATCTTCGGCCTCATCTTCCCGACCGCCACCACACGGGTCAGGTCCGAGCAATACCCCCCCCACTTCGCGCCCCAATCGATCAGCACCGAACCCCCAGCCTTGATCTTCGTCTTACCCGGCACCGCATGAGGCAAACTCGCGTTCGCATCCGCCGCAATGATCGACGGGAAGCTCACACCATCAGCTCCAAGGGCACGCATCCGGTATTCCAGATACGCAGCCACCTCATACTCACTTAGCCCCGGCTTAATAAAATCACACGTCTCACGGAACGCCTGCTGCTGGATCGACAACGCCTTGCGGATCGCCTTGACTTCTCCAGCATCCTTAACCGCACGCTGCGCAAACATCCCATCATCCACCGCAAGGATGCGCCTCGCGCCAAGATGCTTCGCCAACGCCTTTCTCAATGAGACCGTGACATAGCCCGGCTGCACCGCGATCTTGTCTGCCTTCAAGCGTTTGGTCAGCCCAGCCAATTCCTCAGCCAAGCTCTTCTTCCGCATAATCACCACCGCATGCGGCGCTTCTTTTTGGATCTGCTCCTCGAAACGAAAATCACTAAGAATATAGACCTTCGACCCGCGCATCGGGACCACGGCCCACGAGTCATCCCCGACAAACCCGGTGAGGTAGCGGATGTCGCACGGGTTGGTCACCAGCAACGCCGAAGCACCCGTAGGCTTTAGACGCTTGCGCATCAGACGCACACGATCGGCGAGACACGCGGACTGCTTGTTCTTATTCGTAGTTATTTTACTTGCCATAGGTGGATCAACCCTCCATTGATCCCCCGACAGAGCCGGGGGCTATGGGGGAAAAACCGGCGTGTGGATAATTACTTGTACACCTTCGCGGGGTCGAACACTTTTTCCTCAACCACCTCCAACGACCCATCCGCGTCGGCAACCCGGTAGAAGCAGGAGTTGTACCCGACGTGGCAGCACGGCCCATGGCTCTTGCACTTCAACAGCACCAAATCCTGATCGCAATCGACCCGCACCTCGACGACCTCCTGCACATGGCCGGAGCTCTCGCCCTTGATCCACATCTTGTCGCGGGACCGGGAATAGAACGTTGCCTTCTTGACCTCAAGCGTCTGCCGCAGCGCCGCCTCGTTCATCCAGGCCATCATCAGGATCTCACCCGAGTCGATGTCCTGCACGATCGCGGGGACCAGCCCCTTGTCGTCGAACTTGATGTCCAGCTTGTCGGTGGTTTCGCGTGTGCTGTCGCCCATCTGTCTGCTCCGTCCCTAGGGGTTCGCGGTGTTTTGAGCCGGGCATTATAGCGGATAATAGCTGGAGCCGGACCCCCGCCACTGCGTGTCAGGGTTGTGCGGCGGCGTCCAGATCCACGACCTCTTTAGGCTTCATCACACGCTTGAGTATCTCAAAGTCGAAGTGGGCGTCTTTAATGTGCGTGCCGTCAGTGGTCAGGCTCTTGAGTTTCAGGGTCATCCGCGCCTCCTGACCAAGCACATAGACCTCCACCACGCTGGACATCACCGCCCCAGCCTCGTCACCACTTCCCGAATCGGTCTTGAGCTTCACAGGTTCTGACAGCAAGCACTTCACCGCAGACGTGCCGTCAAATTTCAACAGATCAACCCGCACCGGACGAGCCGTCACCGGGTCCAACAACATCCTCAAACCAAGCCCAGGCGGCTCAACAAGGTAATACCCCGCAACACGCTCAACCCCCGGCTCACTAGGAACGATCGTCGAATCGATCCTCTCCAACCCAAGCACATACAACAAGTCCGCCGGATTCACAGGCAAAGGCAAGCCCTGCGTGTCTCGCTTATCCAGATTCTCAAACCGACCCATGTAAGCGAGCTTATCCTGCAAATCGAACAACCAATACCGCTGCCCATCCGCACCCGCCCAAAAACCTCGACCAAACTCCTCAATCTCCAACACGACTTGCCCCGGGCGGACATACATAAACCGCCCGTCCCCGTGCTCCGATTTACGCTTGCCCTTTGGGTTGCGCCAAACCAGATCAACCCGCGCCTCAGCCCAGACGCGCTCCAGCGGCCCAGTCGTCTCGTTATAGCGCTCAATTAATTCCCCGTAAGTCGGCAACGACCCCACCGCCTCGATAGGCTCCGGCAGCAACCTGTCGGGCACAATCGGTTCAGCGGGCTTACACCCGGTGCCCCAGATCGACAGCATCACACAAAACATCACCGCCCGGCACCGCACAGCTAAAACTCCGCCTGAAGAATTTCCCCAAGCTGCTGCATCACCTGCTCCACCCGGCTCTCATCCAGCTTCGGGTCCAGCACCTCAAGCCTCACATCCGGGTGCCACTTCCCCAGCATCCCCTTGGCCAAGTCCAGCTTCGGCGTCAGCTTCCACCACGTCTGCTCCACCTGCTCACCGGCCACCTCGGCCGTGCGAGGCTCGTTGCCGTCGTAACGCAGCAGTTTCTTCCGCATCAAGATCAACGCCAGCACATACCGAAACGCCAACCGGTCCGGCTCCGTCGCGTCCGCCAGCCTTTCCAACAGGTTCATCAACATCGCATCATCGACGAACATCTTCTTCTTCTGATTCGGCTCGGGGACCGTCGATTTCCAATACCCAAACAACCCCTCAGGCCTAAACCCACTGTCCCACGCATCACTGCTGATATCAATCCGACACATCCCCAACGCCGTCAACGCCGCGATGGCCTTGTCCTTCGCCGACCCCCCGGATGTACCCCCCGCCTTAGCCCCCCCGGATTTTAGATCTTCTGCCGCCTCCGCTACCTGCTCCTGGGTCAACTCAACCAAGGCCGCAAAGTAAGACTCCCCCGGCACCAACTCCCGGCCGTTGGAAGCGCAAACCCCGCTGGTCCGCGGTATCTCGTAACTGGGTGTGTTGAATTGCGACATATAGGTAGGCTTGAGGCTTGAGGTTAGTTCTTTTAGTTACTCGGCATCCACGCCCAGTTGCCGCGCCGCACCAATCGACGTCTGGTCGATCAGCACCGCCAGCGTCATCGGCCCAACACCCCCAGGCACAGGCGTGATCATCGAACACTTCGGGGCACACTCATCATAATCCACATCACCGACATTCCCCTTCGGCCCGGGGTTAAACCCCGCATCAATCACGACCGCCCCTTCCTTCAACCAGTCCGCCTTCACAAAGTCCGCGATGCCCACCGCCGCCACAACGATATCAGCCAGCCGAACGATGCTCGGCAGATCAACCGTCCGCGAATGGCAGATCGTTACCGTCGCATGTGAAGCCAGCAGCAGCATCGCCATCGGCTTACCAAGGATCACGCTCCGCCCAATCACCACCGCGTGCTTGCCCTGGATATCAATATCGTAAGCCTTCATCATCCGCATGATCCCCTCGGGCGTCGCCGAGCCGAATCCAGGCAGTGCGTAGGTCATCGTACCGAAGCTGTGGAACGTCACACCATCCACATCCTTCGCACCCCCGATCGCCTCAAATACCGCCCGCTCATCGATCTGCTTAGGCATCGGGTGCTGAACCAGAATCCCATGCACCGAATCATCGTTGGCAAGGGCAGTGACCTTGGCGATCACTTCTTCACTGGTACTGGTCTCCGGCATATGAATCTTGATCGACTTCATCCCGTGCTTCTCGCAGAGCTTCCCCTTGCGATCGACGTACTTCTCGCTCGCCGGGTCGCTCCCCACCAGCACCGTCGCCAGGCACGGCGTAACGCCGGTCTTTTCAATGATCCGCTTCACCCGTTTCTCGCAATTCGCAAGAAGGGCGTCCGCGATGGGCTTGCCTTTAATAACAACTGGACTCGTCGTGGTTGGTGTCATGGCCGGATTATAGGGACTCATCCCGCCGGGGGCACACCGTGGGCACCGGCCCTACAATCACAGGCTATGCAAGCAGTAATCCTATCTATCGGCGACGAGTTAGCATTAGGCCAGACCGTCGACACCAACAGCGCCTACCTCGCCGCAAAGCTGGCCGGGTCCGGCATCACCACCCTCTACCACCAAACCCTCGCCGACGACCGCGCCTTGATCGCCGACGCGATCAACCAAGCCGCCCAGGCCGCCGACCTCGTCCTCATCTCCGGCGGACTTGGCCCCACACTCGACGACCTCACCCGCCAGGCCCTCGCCGACGCCCTGAAAGCCGATCTACACGAAGACCCCGCCAGCCTTGAGATGATCCAAACCTTCTTCGCCGATCGAAAAATCGACATGTCAGACGCCAACCGCGTTCAGGCCATGCTCCCCCTGGGCACCACCATGATCCCAAACGCCTGCGGCACCGCCCCCGGCATCCAAGCCACACTCCACCACGCCGACCTCTTCGTCATGCCCGGCGTACCCCAGGAAATGCGCGCCATGCTCAACGCATCCATCCTCCCCGCCCTCAAACATCACACCGCCACCGCCCCAACCATCCTCACCACCAAGATCAACACCTTCGGCATGGGCGAATCCGCACTCGGCAAAATCCTCAGCGACCTCATGCAACGCAACCAAAACCCCATCGTCGGCACCACCGTCACAGCAGGCATCGTCTCCGTCCGTGTGCGAAGTGAATCTGATAACGCCCACGAAGCACAAGCCCGCTTGGACGAAACGGTCGCCCTGATTGAACAACGCCTCACCCCCATCACCTTCGGCCGAGACGACCAAACCCTCGCCTCCACTCTCGTCACCACATTAAAAAACGCCAACCTGATGGTCGCCACCGCCGAAAGCTGCACCGGCGGTCTCATCGGCAAACTCATCACCGACGTCCCCGGCTCAAGCAGCATCTACGCGGGCGGATGGGTCACCTACACCAACCAACTCAAACAATCCCAACTCGATGTCCCCCAAGACCTCATCCAGCAACACGGCGTAGTCAGCGCCCCCGTCGTCTGTGCCATGGCACTAGGCGCACTAAAACAAACGAACGCCGACATCGCCCTATCCGTCAGCGGCATCGCAGGCCCCACCGGCGGCACACCCAACAAACCCGTCGGCACCGTCTGGCTAGGCCTCGCACACAAAAACACCCCAAACAACACCCCAAATTCCAAAGCCATCCTCGTCCGACTCCCCGGCGACCGCCAAGCCATCCGAAACCGAGCCGCCCTATCCGCCCTGCAATGGCTACGACTGCACCTTGCCAATCATCCCCCAGACAACATGTCCTGGGTGGTTGAGACGTACCCCAACGACTGATACGCATTCTCTAAAGTCTATGGGCAACCGCTCTACCCTCAGCCCCCGGCTTTGCCGGGGGATCGCCCTGATGATGGGCATGAGTTTCAATCGTAATTCGTATGACCTGTGAATGACAACACCTACCGCTTCTGCAACAAACCCATCGAGCCGATCAGCAGCAACCCCAGACTCGCAGGCTCGGGAACCGTGTTCTCAGCAGCAGGCGGCGATCCGTTGTTCCAATTTCCTAATACTACGTTCAGGTCAGCGATGCCGACGAATCCATCGCCGGACGAGTCGCCTACCAGTAGGTCGCCGGGGGTGACAACTGCGTTCCAGTTGCCAAGGACTATATTTAAGTCGCTGATACCGACGAAGGCGTCGCCGTCGAAATCGCCTTCGCCGCCCGGAACTACGAGGTTAAATAATGATCCATCGTCAAAGCGGAGTCGTTCAACATTAATTGCATTGATCTTATCGCCGTCATTGCCGACAAGTATCTCAAACTCCCGCAAAAATGGATCGGCGCCAGTTGGCGTTAGGGTTAGGTCGTTTAAGCCGATCCCTGCGGCGAATCGAATCTCATCGAAGTGAGCACCGCCATCGATATCATCTGTGTCGTAACCCAGCGCGAACTGGATAGTGTCGTTATTGTTCTCGCCAAGTATCATATCATTCCCCGGACCGCCATCCAGAATATCATCGCCATTAAACCCTCGAACTTCGTCGTTGCCTTGATTTGCCCAGACGATATCATTGCCCTTGCCCGCGAGTATACGAGTATCACCCAATACATGGGTAGGGCTTGCCAACTTAATAATATCGCTGCCATCACCGCCAAGAAATGTTTCAATATTTATAAGCAGTTGAATACTAGGATTATCGATTCTGAAATAGTCATCGAAGGCGCTGCCAAGCATAGTGTCGTCCCCTCCGAGACCGTCATAAACTGTGTCGCTGATAAAAAGTTCTCTGTTCACGTCTATAGTAAATCCTGAGTAAGGATTCACTAGCGTGGTTGTAACTTGTTCCAATGATGCGAATTCATCAAAGAAGAATAAATCACTCCCAGGCGTGCCCACAACAGCCGAAGTCGGGCGCGCTCCAAGCGACGCCATACAGACAACAACACAAATCGCTGAGATATAACTTCGCATTCTATTCTCGCCTCCGGGACTAGATGGGCCACCGGCTTACAAACCGCAAGTATACCAAAAGGCACTTCAAATTACACCGCAAAGAACTCCGTAAACATAGGCAAACACCACCTCGACCTCACGACAAGGTGATGAGGCAACAAAAACACCTCTTACGGCACTGCAGGGGTGTTTTAATGGCCCGGCCACAACCAACGCAACGCGCCCTCCCCTAACCTCCTCCGCCCCTCCGCAATGTCCCCTCCCTCACCTTATTCGACTTCCTTCGCGCTCTTCGCGCTTTCGCGGTCCACCTCCCTCCTGCCATATTTGTGCGCACAATCTGACCAATTCTCACACCAAAAATCTCGCATAACGAACATTTCTTTACCCCCCTTACCACCCACCACTTACACCGCCCACACCAACCCATTAAACCGCTTTTGTGCGCACAAACCTGACGCATCATCTAAGAGTGGAGGCGTGATTAATTTTGATCACACCTGCCGACAACCTCACGACGGCGATCGTCAGCTACCCCGAGCATCCAAAGATTAAAAGGACCGGGACTCGAGGGCTGTTGTGACCGGGGGCACCCGATCGCAACCTTGGTAGCGGATCGCCCCGGCCAGATAACGGATCACAGGACGTGGGCTCGACCCGGTCCCGCTGACCCCGCGCCTGCCGTTACCGCCGGAACACCGTGAGTTTTATAGATCGCTGATTTGGGATTGAGGGTTGGTGATTTGAAGAACAAGAAGATTTAACCACAAAGGCACAGAGACACGGAGAAGACAAAGACTAAGAAGTGATCCACAGATAGACAGGATAGATAGGATGAAGCGATAGTTTGCTCTCTCCCATCCTGCCCATCCTGTGCATCTGTGGATTCTTCTCCCTGACCTTCCCCACGAAGCGCGCGACTTGTCGCGTCCCCTTCTTAATCTGTGTCATCTGCGCAATCTGCGGATAACTCCACCTCCGCGCCTTTCTCTGCGCTCTCCGCGACCTCTGCGGTGAACTCTTCTCACCCTCTTCCTTCACGCTCTGCCATCACCCTAAATTAGAGATATAATCATCCTGTCACACTGGTCGACACCGGAACCCCGCTCACCATGCCCCCCATCCCACCCACAGGCCGAATCGACGTTCACAGCCACATGCTCCCCGGCATCGACGACGGCTGCGAAACCATCGAAGAATCTATCGCCAGCATCCAGCTATTGAAGCAGGCGGGTTACGTCGGCACGATCTGCACGCCGCACCTTTGGCCGGACATGTTCCCCGACAACACCCCCACCAACATCAAACGCTGGACCGATGACCTCGCCACACAACTCCACGACCGCGGGATCGAATACACACTCTGGCCCGGCGGCGAGCTACGGTTTTTTGACGGCGTCATCCCGTGGATGAAAACCCACGGCAT
Organism: Phycisphaeraceae bacterium; assembly: GCA_029260615.1. Classification (GTDB taxonomy): domain Bacteria; phylum Planctomycetota; class Phycisphaerae; order Phycisphaerales; family Phycisphaeraceae; genus JAJRRS01. The sequence goes on from JAJDCX010000035.1 coordinate 121,740, forward strand.
CCCCACCCTGGCCGGGTCAAAATATGTCCTGGCTGACTTCTGGGAAGACACCTGGCCCGATTACGTCGACCAGGCGTTTGACTGGCTCCTGGCCGAAGGATACACGCCGATCCTCGCACACCCCGAACGTATCGGGATTGCAAAAACCGAAACACTGGTCAAGCACCTCGACGCGATCACCGCCCGTGGCGTCTTGCTGCAAGGCAACTTCCGCTGCATGACCGGCGAAGACGGCTACCTCCAGGACCAACGCATCAGACAGTTCTTATCAGAAAACCGGTACTGGCTGTTGGCGATGGACATGCACCGCCCCGACGCCCTGCCTTCAAGGCTAGACGGGATGCAGATGGTGGTCGAAGAATTCGGGCAAGAGGTCGTTGATCTCATGACCATCGACCGCCCCAGGTGTGTGTTAGAACGTTCGCAAACCATGCCCGACGGGTAGCCCGCCATGGCTTGGCACGGCTAGCCGGTGTCCGCGGATGTACCTCCGCGGCAATGACAAAATAACGTTACAGATGTATAGAGAATATACGAACTAGTCCAGGCTCATGGTCAGTAAGAACTCGGCGTTGGTCTTGACCTTCTCGAGCCGACCCTTCAACAATTCCATCGCCTCGACGACGTTCATGTCGGCAAGCACCTTACGCAAACGGTAGATGAGCTTGAGCTCGTGATCGTCCATCAACAATTCCTCACGGCGGGTGCCGCTGGCGGCGACGTCGATGGCAGGATAGGTACGCTTCTCAACCAGTCGACGGTCCAGGTGCAACTCGGAGTTACCCGTGCCCTTGAACTCTTCAAAGATAATGTCGTCCATCTTCGAGCCGGTGTCGATCAACGCCGTGGCGAGGATGGTCAGCGACCCCCCGTGCTCAATCGCGCGAGCCGAGCCGAAGAACTTTTTAGGCCTTTGCAGCGCGTTGGAATCCAGGCCACCGGTGAGGATCTTGCCTGAGTGCGGCATCTCGGAGTTGTACGCCCGGGCCATGCGTGTGATCGAGTCCATGAGGATGACAACGTGCTCACCAAACTCGACGAAGCGGCGTGCCTTCTCCATCACCATGTCGCAGACCTGGACGTGGCGGTGGCTCTGCTCGTCGAAGGTCGAGGCGATGACCTCGACATCATCGGGGGTGTGGTTCTTGAAGTCGGTGACCTCTTCCGGCCGCTCGTCGATCAGCAGGACGATGACCTTGGTGTCGGGGCTGTTGGTGATGATGGACTTGGCCATCTTCTGCAGAAGCACGGTCTTGCCCGTGCGTGGCGGCGCGACGATCAGGCCGCGCTGTCCCCGGCCGATGGGGGTGACAATATCGACGATCCGCATCTCGATTTCGTCCGGCGTGGTTTCGAGGATCAGCCGTTCGAAGGGGTGCAGCGGGGTGAGGTCTTCGAAGACCTTGATATCGTTGAGGTGGTCGGGTTGGTGCCCGTTGACCGCATCCACACGCAGAAGCGCGAAGTACTTCTCCGACTCCTTGGGCGGACGGATCGTGCCCTGAACGATGTGCCCGGGCTTGAGCCCAAAGCGGCGGATCTGTGACGGGGAGACATAGATATCATCAGGACAAGCGAGGTAAGAAAACTCGGGGCTGCGCAGGAACCCAAACCCGTCGGGCAGGACTTCCAACACGCCGTCGCCGTACATCAGCCCCTGCTTCTGAGTTTTTATTTCCAGGATCTTGAAGGTCAGGTCGTGGCGCGGCATCGTGGCGGCGGCGTCGATCCCCTCTTCCTTGCCCACCTTGACCAGCTCGTCAATGTCCATGGCATGCAACGCGTGGACCGTGATGTCGCTCTTCTTGGCCTTCTCGTAGCGGCGTTGCGTCTCGGCGTCGAGCTGCTCATCCGTCTGCGGTTGGTGCTTAGGCTGCTCGGGTTTCTTGGCCTGGGGAACGGGGCCCTTGGACTTAGCCTTGGGCTTGGCCTCGTTACCCGCCTCATCTTTAGAAGATGCAGCGGCGGCCTGGGGCTTGGCCTTCTTGGTGGTGCGTTTTTTCTTGGTCTTGGGTTTGACGTTTTCTTCCGTGGCCATGGGCGGGTCGATCCTAAACGGGGTAACGGGGTAGATGCGGCTGGTCTGAAGCCTTCCGCGGCGGGTGATTTAGTTCATCTTAAATACGGACATGTCAGACAACCACGTCTGACAAGGTTTATTCGCGCAGTGTGTGTGCGGGCTATGGGTGACTAAATAACGGTGTAGGGGTTGGATACTTAATACGAAATCAGATGCTTAAGGCGGGGGCGCCTGGCCGACAACCCGGCGAGGCTTCACGCTGGGATTTGAGCCGGTGAAGCATCAGTGAATAATCTGGGAAAAAACACGGCGAGTCTGTTCCAGGCAGTGGGCCTCATCCGCGTCGTTGCTGATGACATAATCGGCCCGCTGGCGCTTGATGTCAAGCGGCATCTGGCTTTTATCTCTAAGGCGTAGCTCCTGGGCACCCCAGCCCCGTGCCCGTCGGACCCTGTCCAAGCGGGTTTGGAAGGGGGCATCCACATAAACAAGGGTGTCGCATTCACCGTCGATACCCGACTCCAGGAGCAACGGGCAGTCCTCGACGACCGCCCTGGTTTGAGGCTTCTGCAGTGCCTCACGCTTGAGAACTTCACGGAGGGCATGTACCTGGGGATGGATCAGGGCTTCCAGCCGTTGACGCTCAGCCGGGTCCGCAAACACGATCCCAGCTACCTTAGCCCGGTCAATATCTCCATCGGGTGTCAAAACGCCTCCCCCCCACCACTGGGCAATCTGGCGCCTGACATCCCCCTCTTTAAGCACGTTTTTCGCTAAAGCGTCCGCGTCAATCACCACGCACCCCATCGACGCCAGTTGGTTGGCGACCAGGCTCTTGCCGCAGCCGGGGGCACCCATCAGCCCGATCGTTGGTTTATCTATAGGGCTCATCCGCCTAGCCTTGGACGTGTGTCGGTGTCTTAACAATCAGAGGCCATTACCCGCTTGTCTTGAAATCACACGGGATTGGTTCACGGCCATCCTTGGGTCGTCCCATTCAAGGGCCTATACTCTATGTAATAGTGTGGTGGGATGTCACGCCGGGTGTCCGCGTTTTGGAGACAGGCCCCAGCACACGCAAGGTTAAAATAGGCCGTCTTGAGTCCCGGCATACCTAACCTGCCCGAACTGACGGGGCCACCCAAGCAGGTGCATGTAGACTTGCCCCGGTCGCCAATAGGCTCCATAATTCAATAACCCGTAACGTTTACCCCCCCCTACCCACCGCTTAGCCCTAGGCGAGCGGCCCAGCACGAGGAACGGATGGCCCGAAAACGACGCCAACTTGGTGAGATCCTTAAACGATGGGGACTCATCGACGATGAGAAGCTCGAAGAGGGGCTGAAAATCTCCCAGGGTTCGCGCAAGCGGATCGGAGAGGTTCTTGTTGACCTGGGATACGCACAGCAAAATGACGTGGCTAAGGCTCTGGCGTCCCAGTTCGGGATGGAGTTCGTCGACCTGGACCAGCCGGATGTGGTCTCCAAAGACAATCTCGACCTGATCCCCACCGACCTGATTAAGAAGTACCTCGTGTTGCCTTTATCCAAGGAAGGCAACAAGCTGAAAATCCTGGTCCACGACCCGATGGACCTGGCCCTGATCGATGACCTGCGGTTCCGGCTCGGCGGCGAGATGGAGCTGGCGCTGGGTGCCAAGGAGAAGATCAGGGAGTACATCGAAAGCTTCATGTCTGAGACGCAGGCCTCGATCGACGAAGAGGTCCGCAAGATGACGATGGACCAGTCGTTGGACCGCGGGGCGTCGCTTGACGTGCATGTGGCGGGGGAAGAGGACGAAGACAAGGACGATGATAACGACGCGCAGTCTGCGCCGATCATCCGCCTGGTTGCCGAGATGATTAAAGAGGCGGTTGTGACCCGTGCCAGCGACATCCATATCGAGCCGTTCGCCAACCGCGTCCGCCTGCGCTACCGCATCGACGGTGTCTGTATCGAAAAAGATGCGATCCCCAAGCGGACCCAGCAATCGGTGATCGCCCGTTTGAAAATCATGTCCGGGATGAAGATCGAAGAGAAACGTATCCCCCAGGACGGCCGGATCAAGATGAAGATCGGCGGGGAAGTCGTCGACTTCCGTGTCTCGTGCTGCCCGGCGTACCACGGCGAATCGGTGGTCCTGCGTATCCTCCGGCCGGATGCCGCGAAGCTGGGCCTGAAAAACCTGGGTATGCAGGACGACACGCTGGAGCTTTTTCGCAGCATCATCGCCCGGCCCAACGGGATCTTCCTGGTCACCGGGCCTACCGGTTCGGGCAAGACGACGACCCTGTACTCGGCCCTGTCGGAGTTGAACCGGCCGGACATCAAGATCATCACCGCCGAAGACCCGATCGAATACAACTTCAAGGGCATCAACCAGTGCCAGGTCAACGACCACATCGGGATGTCGTTTTCGATCATCCTCCGGGCGATGCTGCGTCAGGCACCCAACATCATCCTGGTCGGCGAAATCCGTGACAAGGTGGTCGGCGAGGTCGCGATCCAGGCCGCGTTGACCGGGCACATGGTCTTCTCGACCCTGCACACGAATGACGCGCCTTCGGCCATTACCCGCCTGATCGACATGGGGCTCAAGCCGTTCCTGGTCGCCAGTTCGATCCAGGCCGTGCTGGGCCAGCGTCTGGTCAGGATTCTTTGTGACCACTGCAAGGAGCCGGAGGAAAACCCAAGCAACCGCCTGCTGAATCTCTGTGGGCTATCCAAGAGTGACATCGAAGGGCAGACCATCTACAAACCCGGCGGTTGCACACGCTGCGGCGGTTCGGGGTTCCGGGGACGGCGCGGGATTTACGAGTTGATGGTTATGAACTCAGAAATCCGCGAGCTGGCCTTCAACCGCTCGGCTGTGAGCAAGATCCGCCAGGCCGCGGTCGCGTCGGGGATGCGTAACCTGCTGGGTGACGGCAAACTCAAGATCCTCGAAGGCAAGACCACACTGGATGAGATCGCACGCATGACCCAGGTCGAGGGCACGGTCGATATCGACGCAGAAGATGACGATGACGATTCCCTGGTGGCATAACCCACCGGGCCAGAGACACACCGCGCCCAAGTGGGCCGGCGATGACAAGCACACGCGCCGTGGACACGGCACCCCGGTTAAGTACCGGCAACCCCCGGCGAAAGTCGGGCTATAGGAGACGACCGTTTTGAGTTCCACAAGCGCCTCGGAAAGCACAGGCAAACGACCGCCATCCACGATCCACATCGACCGGTTGCTGGATACCGTCGTCAAACAGGACGCCAGCGACCTTCACCTGACGGTTGGCAAGAAGCCGACGCTGCGCATCCGCGGCCGGCTGGTTGAGTTGAATACCAAGGTGCTCGAGCCCGCCGACACCGTCGCGCTGATGAAGTCCATCACCCCCGAACGCTCGCAGAATGAGCTGCAGGAGGAGGGTGGTTCCGACTTTGGTTTCGCTTACGGCGATGCTGCACGCTTCCGGGTCTCGGTCTTCAAACAAAAAGGAAACGTCGCGCTGGTGCTTCGGCAGATCCCAAACGAGCTACTCCCGCTGAACGTCATCGGGCTGCCCACCATCGTCAAAGACCTGATCCGTCGGCCCCAGGGGCTGTTCCTAGTCACCGGCCCCACCGGCTCGGGTAAGACCACCACGCTGGCGGCGATGATTAACGACATCAACCTCACGCTCGACCGGCACATCATCACGGTCGAAGACCCGATCGAGTACTACCAGACCCACAACAAGAGCATCATCAACCAGCGTGAGGTCGGCAACGACTGCCCCAGTTTCGCCGAGGCTCTAAGGCGAGCCCTGCGTCAGGACCCGGACGTGATCCTGGTGGGTGAATTGCGTGACCTGGAGACCATCGAGGCCGCCATCCGCGCCGCCGAGACGGGCCACCTGGTGTTCGGCACCCTCCACACCAACTCCGCCGGCGGTACCATCAACCGTGTCATCGATGCCTTCCCCACCAACCAGCAGGCACAGGTCCGCGTCCAATTGGCGACCTCGCTGATGGCTGTGCTGAGCCAGCAACTGCTCAAGCGGATCGACAAGAAGGGCATGGTCGCCGCCTACGAATTCCTCGTGGTCACCCCCGCCATCTCCAACCTCATCCGCGAGAACAAGACCTTCCGAATCGACTCGGCGATCCAGACCGGTAAAAAGTTCGGCATGCAGCTGCTGGATGACCACCTGTGGATGCTTTACGAGAAGGGCTGGATCAGCATCGAGGACATGATCGACAAGTGCCGGTACCAGCCGACGATCATCGAAAAGGTCAAGCGGGCCGGCCACTCGATCGGCCGCACCGAACTGGACCAAGAAGATGTCGATACCAATAAGAGCGATGACAAACCCAGCTAGCAGGTGCCAGATTTGGCCCCCCAAAGGCCTGTCAAAGCACTGATTTACACCAGCCCAAGAATAGCCTCATCCCTGTTCCGGGCACCACGCAGACTAAACCGTGGCTGCTGAAAGAGTCCCGGGCTCATTGACCTGCCACCCAGAATAGGAGCCGAATATCATCGATTTAACCGCATTGAACACAGCGATTGAGACACCGAAATCCCGGTGTCTTTTTCTATATTAACGCTTTTCATACTTGAATCTGTGGTTTCGGTCGATATAGTAAATGTTGAAGGGGGAAAGCCGGGGGGTGACCCATCCTGATAGAAACCTGTGCAAAGCGGGTAACTCAGCGGGCAGTCAGGATGAAAGACAGTGTCCTTGAGTCAAGTATTTGCAGGCTCAGCAAGAAAGGCACTTGGAAATTGGACAACCGGAAAATGGTGATAGGCAGAGGCATCGGATCGCGTGATTATCGAGGTTCGTTAGCCAAATAGTTCGCCATCACAACAAGCTGATACCAAGCGTCCAGCATGGGCCTTGGTTAGCGATTAAGGGTGATCGGGGCAAAACAAGACTTCGCGTTTGAGGGCACCAATACCCCGGCGCATAACGACAGGGCATGAAACCATGGCCGAGCAAACCAAACAGACAAAGCCCTCGCTGAAAGACCTGAAGGGCCGGCGGATCGGACGTGTCTTGACCAAGATGGGCAAGGTCAACCGAGACCAGGTCAACGAAGCTCTGACGCTGCAAGAGAAGAAACGGGCTCCGCTGGGCCAGTTGCTGGTCGAGTTGGGGTACGTCACTCATGATGATGTGAACCTGGCTCTGGCCGCCCAGGCGGGGATGGAGACGGTCAATCTGGAGGACTATGACCTGTCCGAGGAGGTGATCCGTGAGATCCCTGCGGAAATGGCGATGGCCTACCAGATCCTGCCTCTGAGCCACGACAAAGAGACCAACACCCTGACGGTCGCGATGAAGACCGCCGACAACTTCCGGGCCTTGGACGACCTGCGCCTGCTGATGGGGTTTAAGGTCGATGCCGTCGTCGCCCCCGCGGAGCAACTGGATAAGCTGATCCAGACGTACTACGGCGACGACGAGGAGTCGCTGGCGTCGCTGGTCGCCGAGCTGACGGATGACCACGACCTGGAAGAGCTGGCGGACCGCGGCGAGTCGATCGACCTACAGGACCAGATCGAGTTGGCGGACGACAACCGTGTCAGGCGGCTACTGAACCTGGTGCTGCTGCAGGCGATTAAGGACAAAGCGTCGGACATCCACTTCGAGCCTTTCGAAGACGAATTCAAGATGCGGTACCGCATCGACGGGGTGCTGTATGAGATGATCCCCCCGCCCAAGCACCTGGCTATGCCGATTGTTAGCCGTGTGAAGGTCATGTCGAACCTGGACATCGCCGAGCGTCGGCTTCCCCAGGACGGGCGTATCGAACTGATGGTAAACAATCAGCAGGTCGATCTGCGTGTTGCCGTGCTGCCGACGATGTTCGGCGAGTCGGTGGTCATGCGTATCCTGGACCGGGGCAACGTGCAGTTGGACCTGGAACGGGTCGGGATGAGGCCTGATGACCTTGAAACATTCCGCCAACTGATCCACAAACCCAACGGGATCGTCGTGGTGACCGGGCCCACCGGCTCGGGCAAGACGACCACTTTGTATGCGGCCTTGAACGAGCTGAACGAGACAACCGAGAAGATCCTGACGGTTGAAGACCCGGTGGAATATGACATCGACGGGCTCGTGCAGGTGCAGGTGAAGGCGGATGTGGGGCTGACATTCGCCGCGGCGCTGCGTAGCTTCCTTCGTCAGGACCCGGACATCATCCTGGTCGGCGAGACACGTGACCTGGAGACCGCGCAGATCGCGGTGCAGGCCTCACTGACCGGCCACCTTGTGTTCACGACGCTGCACACCAACGACGCGCCCAGCTCGATCGCGCGTCTGCTGGACCTGGGTCTGGAGCCTTTCCTGCTGACCGCTACTATCGAAGGCATCGTGGCCCAGAGGCTGGTGCGGACGATCTGTACCCGCTGCAAGGAGACGTACACGCCTCACGAAGAAGAATTGATGCAGCTTCAACTGCTGCCCGAGGATTTGGATGGGCGGCAACTGTACCGAGGTCGGGGCTGCGACTACTGCAACCACAGCGGCTACAAGGGACGGATAGGCCTGTACGAAATCATGATCCTCGACGACGAGATGCGTGAGATGATTATGCAGAACGCCTCGACGCAGATCATCAATGCCGAGGCCAAGAAGCGTGGGATGAGGACGCTGCGTCAGGCCGGGCTGTTGTCTCTTTACGATGGGTTAACAACGATCGAAGAAATCGTCCGGGGCACGTTGGTTGAAGATTAAGCGGCGGCGCTGCCAGAAGCCCCGCGGCTTGGACGGGTGTCTTGCGATGGGCAACCTCGGCGTATGTAAGTAAAGGAAACTGCCATGCCAACTTTTCAGTACGAAGCCTTAGACGACGGGGGCAAGCCGCAGAAGGGCACGATCACCGCCGCGACAAGCGACGAGGCGATCGCCCGCATCCGCAGCCAGGGCTACTTCCCGACCTCTGTGCGCGAGCAGAAGGTCAAGAAGTCCAAGGGCGGCGGCAGCGGCAAGGCCGGCAAGAAGAAGGGCGGCGGTATATCGATCAACATCGGCGGTGTCAGCACCAAACACCTGACGACCTTCACCCGCCAGCTCTCAACACTTCAGGACGCGGGCCTGCCGATCCTCCGCTCGCTGCAGATCCTCGAGCAGCAGCAGAAGCCGGGCCTGCTCAAGGATACCCTCGACGGGGTCCACGAGGAGGTCGCCTCGGGCGCGACGCTCTCGGACGCGATGAACAAGTACCCCAAGGCCTTCGACAAGCTCTACACCAAGATGATCGCCGCCGGCGAAGTCGGTGGTGTGTTGGACCTGATCCTCCAACGGCTCGCCGAGTTCATGGAAAAAGCCGCCAAGCTCAAGAGGCGGATCGTCGGTGCCCTGATCTATCCCGCGATGGTCATCGGCGTGGCGGCCGTGATTGTTCTGGGCATCATGATCCTGATCGTCCCGCAGTTCGAGTCGATCTTCGATGACTTCGATGCCGAGATGCCCAAGATGACGGTCTTCATGATCGGGATGAGCAAGTGGCTGGGCGGCCGGCAATACGACGGGCAGCTCCCGGGCATCCTCTGGGTGCTTATGAGTCCGATCGGGATTTTCTTCCTCTTCAAGATGATCCGCAAGAGTAATGCGGGCAAAGCCACTACTGACTGGATCATGCTTAAGCTCCCGGTCGCCGGAAAACTCACCGCCAAGGCCACCATCGCCAAGTTCACACGGACCCTGGGCACCCTCATCACCGCCGGCGTGCCGATCCTTGACGCCATCACCATTACCGCGGAAACCACGGGCAACCATGTATTTGAGACCGCACTGAAGAAGGTCCACGAATCGGTGCGTCAGGGCGAGAGCTTCGCCGAGCCGCTGCGGTTGGCCAAGGTCACCGACACGATCGTCGTGAACATGATCGACGTCGGCGAAGAGACGGGCGACCTGGACAAGATGCTCCTTAAAATCGCGGACAACTACGACGAAGAAGTGGATGTCGCGGTCTCCAGCCTGGTGTCCCTGCTCGAGCCGATCATGATCGTTGTCTTGGGGCTGATCGTCGGGACGATCGTCGTCTCGCTGTTCCTGCCACTGGTGGCCCTGATGCAATCGGTTATGTAGCGATCCCTCCCGCGGTGCACCCCGGCGGGACTTCCCCCGGGGCCACCGTTTTTCACAGATGAGATGCTAAAGATGACAAGTACGCACAGCACAACACGACGCCGAGATGGGCAGGGCTTCACCCTGGTGGAGTTGCTCGTGGTCATCGCGATCATCGCCTTACTCGCCGGGCTTCTGCTGGGCGGGGTCGCGATCGTCAAGCAGGGAGCCAAGGAGAGCCAGGCCCGGACCGTCCTGGGGAACCTGATGGGTAACGCCGGGCAGTACGAGAGCAAGTTCCCCTCCGCCGCGCTCATCCTTCAACACATGCCTAGCAAGAACCCAAGCTTCGACAAGGTCGATTGGACCACGATCAAACGTCAGAACGCGCAGAATGCCACCGGCCAAACAGTCATCACGGGCGCCGACCTGGCTGGGGACGATAACGGCGATTACACCTACAGCAACGGCGACACCAACGACCAGTACATGGAGCGGGCCAACCTCTATATGAATCGCTTCATCTGGACCGTGAATCAGATGCCCGTAATCCGCAACAACCTCCCCTCACTGGGCGCCGCTTTGGGGGACTTCGACGACGACGGGTTCCTGGATGTGATAGACCCGTGGGGCAACCCGGTGGCATTCGCAGTACGTGTTAGCCACGACAACGAGCTGCAATTTGTCAACGACGGCAATGACGACGACTTCCTCCCCGCTCACGACAACCCGTTCTTCGCCTCCGCCGGCAAGGACCAGCGCTGGGGCCGACCCAGGGTCCGCGGTGAGTTCGCCAACGACGCAGCCTTCGATACTTACAAGCAGACCGACGACTACAAGTTCTCGGTGGACAACCTTTACAGCTTCGACATCGACCGCTCCGCGGCACAGCGGGGAGACTGAATCAGAGCATGACCAGGCCTAAACGTACAACCCGAATCGGATTCACGCTCATCGAGATGCTCATCGTCGTGTCGATCACGGCGATCGTGCTGGCGATGTCGTTCCCGATGATCGGTGCGATGAAGCGTGACGTCACCGCGACCGCCGGGGTGAACACCGTTGCCGTCGCCGTCGCCTCGGCCCGCCGTTACGCATCCGCGCCGCACGATTTCCTGGACGACCTTGTCCCTGATGATCCCGCAGACTCAGATACATTAGGCAGCCAACTCGGTGTCTATAGCGGTGTCGCCGCCATCTTCACCCCCGCGGGGGAGATCCGCCTGGCACGCAACGAGTCCTCGGCCCTGTTCCTCGACGGCGTCGACGCCAAATCCTTGGAACGGCACGGCCCCGACCGCAGCATAGCTACAGGCCTAATGGTTCAAGCCACGGGGCTGCCGAAATTCGAGCTCAACGGCTTCGCGGACATCCAGATCGACTACACCCTGCTGGGCTCGGACGCCGGTGTCGCCGGGATCTTCCGTGACACGACGGTCGCGTTCGACGACCCGCCCATCCTCCTGCCCCCGCCGTTTGCCCTGTGGTTCAACCAGAACGGCTACATGGTCACCACCGGCATAGACCAACAGACCAACGACATCCGTGAGTACGCCTACGCCTACTACGACGGCGACGGCGACGGCTTCTACCAGGTCATCGGCACCTCAGGCAGCGGGCAACCCTCAGACCGACCGGCCATCTACAACCCCAACCTCTACAACCCGCACCACGGCGAGTTCGACAGCGCCAACTGGAACGACGCGGAGGAGAAATACATCCTCCCCTTTGAGAAGATCGAGGCCGTGATCGGGCTCTACATCTTCTCACAGGAAGCCTTCGATAACGCGGTCGACAACTGGATAGACGGCAAAACAGACGCAAACATCGCCGCGCCGCCCTGGATCGACACGGCTTCGGCCGACCACACCGCCCGATGGGAATGGATGAAACTCAACGGCAAGATGCTCCTGTTCAGCCGACAGACAGGCACCGTCATGCGGAACCGAGACGACTGATGCATACACCGACACGCACAACCCGATTCACAGGCAGCCGCCAACACAGGGGCGCGGGCTTCAGCCTCATGGAGGTGATGGTTGCGATGGGCATCTTCACCGTCGGCCTGGTCGCCGTCGCCGCGGTCTTCCCCACCGCCATCACTATCCAGCGTGAGACCGTCCGCGACCTCGCCGGGCAACGCGTCACCGCCAACGCCAAGGCCATGGTCTTCGCACTGGCACAAACCAAAGACCCGGTGGTCGGCCCCAACAGATTCCGGGAGTTGACCTACCTCCACAATATCAACCCCGCGATGGCTACGGGCACGCTCGTTCCGTACCTCGACCTCAAGCCTCCCTATGACCAGTTACCCACCGCAGACAACCCCAACCCGGTCCTGCCCCTGGTCAACGACCCCCCTCTTCCCTTCGGCCCCCCACAGTTGCTTGCACCCCAGCGCCAAACAGGGCTACTTCAGGCCAGTTTCCACGACCTGTTCACCCTGGACATGCGAAGCCACCCGTCCAATATCCAGGATGTATCGCGGCGAGACTACTACTGGTACCCGCTGATCCAGGCCAATCGGCTGAACCCCTCGGTGCCACCCACCTGGCGGGCCCACATCATGGTGATGCGGCGGACCGGCAGCGAAGCCCCGCCCCAGGTACGCCTGGCGGAAGTGGATCTCAGCAATACCAGCGGCTCGATCATCGAGCTAAAAGCCTCCGCCTCCATCAATGCCGCCTTCGACTTCGAGAACGACATCGAGAACGACGGCCTGCCGGACCTGATCCAGCCCGGTGACCAGATCCTGGATACCGATGGCAACACGCACAGGATCATCCTCGTGGACCGCAACATCCTCACCGTCGATTCCCCGAACGTAGGTAAACCCGTCGGGGTGTATTACGCCGTGGCGATCGACCTGACCGCCCCGAATGTACCCAAGCGCGAAACACGCTCACCGATTGTCCGCATCGACCTGGTAAACCTGGTGGTACGCCAACCGTAACCATGAAACACCGCACCCACACATCCCGGGCCTTAGGCATCACCCTCATCGAGATGATGGTCTCCTTGGCGATCACCTCGTTTGTTCTCCTGGTGATCAACCAGCTCTTCAACCAGGTCATCACCACGGTCCGCCGAGGCACGCAGGGCGGCGAGATCCTCCACCGCTCACGTGCTATGGACGAGCAGTTAGCAATCGAGACCGAACTGAAACTGGGCCCGGGCGATCCGACCGCAGACCCCGCGATCTGGTGGGGCCGGATGGTCGGGCCACTGGGTAGAGACGGCGCGTCTGCCGGCGAACCCGGCGGGTTCCTGGTCATCATCCAGCGGCAGGTCGCTGCCCGGCTGACACTCAAAGACCAGGTCGAGTTAGCGCCCACCTCGCAGATCCGCAGCGATCAGTTGATGTTCATCTACGACCAGACGCCCACGTTCGACGACTCGGGCAAGCACCGGCTCCCGCCGATGGCGCCGGCCAGCGACGACACCTACGCCGGGGAGATGTGGAACTCATACAACTCCGACTACATCCGCATGTGGTACGGCCACGTCGTGCAACTCCCCGAAGACCCGACCACCTACGACCCCGCCAACCACGCCTTGGGCGTTAGTAACGCGACCAACCCCAACGCGCTTGCGCAAGACTGGGTCCTGGGACGCCACGCGCTGTTCCTGATTAATGATGACATTGACCCTGTCACACTCGCTCCCCTTGTGCCGCTGGGAATCTATGGGGCAGCTCCCGGGAATATCACTTTCGTCAACGGTGGCGGCGCTGTTCCCGGCGGTGCGACGCTAGCCGAAGGCTTAACCGATGCTTCGTCCATTACACTCAATAATCTGACCGGCCCGGGATCGTTTCTGGACCCCTCCCCTAGCGCTTTAACCTATCAGAACCAAGTCGCTACGATGGTTTACGCCCGAGACCCCCTGCTGACCGCCGCGCGGCCGGCGAATGCCACGGGCGACCTGACCGCCTCGGAAATCGCTCCGGGCCACACCTACTTCATGGGCGGGGTCAGTGACTTCATTGTCGAGTTTGCTGGCGATCTAATCACCGGCCAGAGCTTCCAGCCCACTGCCGCCGCCGTGACGGCGGGCCCCGACGGCGAGCTGGACCGCGACCCCAACGGGCGGATCAAGTGGTACACCAGCCCCTTCTACGCCAACCCCGGCATCGCCCCAAGCGGCGACCCGGGCAATATCAACGCCCCGGTAACCTACCCAGCCCCCCTGCCGGCGGATTACAAACCGCACGCCCCACAAATTACCGTTACCGGCACTCCGTCTTTCCCTCGCGCAAACGACGCCTTCGTCTGGCAGCACGAGGTAGAAAACCCGATTGCCAACCCCGGCTTAGATGCCGATTTTACCCAGTGGCCCTGGATGATCCGTATCCGCTACCGGCTGCACGACCGCCGGGGTGACTTCGAGGGCCGGCAAGTGACCGTCAACACCATCACTGGTGAGACCGAGCCGGAACCCGGGGAGTGGTTCGAGACGATCATCCCGGTCAACCATCAGGGCGTTAAGTAAGGCCCGTTCTATTTGACCCAAACAGCGCCACGGCATGAGGCCGTAGGAGGCGAACGATGAATCAGGCAACACAAAACAGACAAGCCGGCAAGATGCCCACGTTTTTTAGAGGCGGAACCGGCGGCGGCAGGCTTGGCCGTGAGCGCGGGTCGCTGTTGATCCTCTGCGTGACGGTGCTGATTATCATCGCCCTGATCGGGATCGCGTTCCTGCAGCGCGTCCGCCTGGACCAGTTCGCGACCGCCCGCCACGAACGCAATTACATGGACCTGGTCATCAACGGGGTCCTCGGGGACATCGGCACACAACTCGAGAAAGACGTCTTCGAGAATTGGAGCGACGGCGACCCGCTGTACGACTACCCGTGGACGGAGGATGTCCAAAGGATCTTGGTGACGCCGGAGTATTTGGCTGGACCGGTCGCTGTCAATGGCGCGGGCCCCCCCGCCCCGGGCCTGCCGACCCACGAGGACGACCGCTGGCTGGCATCCACCGCGCCGGTCTGGCACCCCACTGGCATACCTGGGGGCGAGTACCGCTGGCTTCACCTGACCAACCTCACCGGGATCTGGCTTGATCTCCCCGTCGTTGGCAATACCGTCGGTGCCTTCCCCGGCAGGCCCGCCGAGAGGTTGATCAACGGTATCTATGGGCACCCTGACAACTCGGACACCGACCTGAAACTAACCGGCACAGCGGGCTTGAGCCTGGCAGAACCGTTCAACCTCAACTTCCAGCGCCGCGGTGTCGATGCCGACCTCGACGGCGTGCTGGATAGCCGATGGCAGTGGGCCCCCGCAGGCGTCCGCAACATCGGCGGACGTAAGTACATCATGGCAGTGCGGATCATCGACCTCAACTCCATGCTCAACATCAACACCGCCGCGATGCCCGCACCGCCCCGGGGGTGGACGCCGTCGGATGTGGACCTGTCTCAGATGCTCAGGCGGATCAAACCGATCAAGCCCGGGCTGGCCCCCACGGCGTGGAGGAGCGAATTACGCGCCGTGCTGAACTTCCGTGCCGGCGCAACGACAATCGGAACCGTCCCCGCTCTCCCCACGCTGGGCCAAACCGATCTCCTAACACTCTGGGAAGACCAGGCCGCGATCTACGGCAACTCCGACCGCAATTACCTCTCCAGCAACGAAATCGAATTACGACGACTCGGGGGGATCAACGACACGTCGATCCAGTCCGATCTCGAAAACGTGATGCCCAAGCTCCTGCGGCAGACCAACCCCAACGGCTCGGTGGTGGTCAGCCCGTTTGAGACGTCCTATATCGATGTCGTCGATCCCCTGAACGCACTTAGCAGCGACGCACAGATCAGCGAGTGGTTCTACGGCAAAGACCCCGGCAGTTTCAATGACGACAACACCAACCGCCTCCGCGTTGCTAACCGCGAATTCCCGGGCGTCCGCCACATGCTCACCACCGCCAGCGGGGTCGGGGCATACGTCACAAAGTTCGGGGCCGGTGGCCTGCTCAAGACCGACCTCAAGCAGCAGTGGGACGACTTCGCCGCTATACGCGGGTCCATCGACGATGTCTTCGGAATCGCGGGCACCAGCGGCGAGCCCTACCTGCGGCCCGCCACCAACGGCTTTAGCCTCGTCGAGCTGATCGACGAATACGCCCTGGCGATCCAGGACTACTCCGATGCGGACAGCGTCCCCACCGAGAGGACCGTAGGCGGCGTGACCTACTACGGCCTGGAGCGGCTGCCGTTCCTGCGCGAGGCGTATTTTCAGATCCTTTATCAAGACAATGACCTGGTGGCACTCCCGCCCAACGAGTTTGATACATGGGTCGCGTTGGACGGCACACAAGGCGTCGTGATCGAGTTGGGCAACCCCTTTTCCCACGACCTCCTGGGCACCGGCCCCAACGGCCTCAACCGCCTGATCCGAATCGTGATCGAACAAAGCGGCGTGCAGGTCATAGACTGGGTGTATGACAACGCGAACATCCCGAATTTCCAGGCACGTGACGACGCCTTGGACACCGACACGCTGATCGTGGTAAGTGATCCCACGGACAACACGACCAACGGGGAGGGCTTGGGGATCGATCAGGAGACAGACCTCAATCTTATCAGCGCGCCGAATCTTGTCACGACATTGGGTACGGGTGACCTGACGTTTGATGCCGATGGCTCAAACATCACCGTCCTGCTGCAGGTCGATGTCACGGGAGCCGGCGGCTGGGTCACTTACGACCGGATGACGACCAATGTCTCCTTCGCCCCAACGATTGCACACGCGGCTTCGACAATCGACCCGACCATGCCCGCGCCGGCACAACACGCCCAAGCATCTTTCCAACGCAACAGTCAGGCGATCAATTACGTCAGCGTGGCCTCAGGCAACGGTGTGGCAAACGCGCTGCCGGAGGATCCCCCCGCCTCGTTCGGCAGCTACAGCCCGACCATTCACGAGTTCGGCAACGATACCAAGACGGGTGTGGCAGTGGGAACCCCCCTCCCAGCCACTTTCCAACTCTCGATCGCCGACGACCCCATGCGCAGCGTCGCCGAGCTGGCGTGGGTCCATATGTTTGGGTTCACCAACCGCCCCAATGAATCGTTTTCCGAACGTATCGGCACCATCCCACTG
The DNA here is from genome assembly GCA_029260615.1 of Phycisphaeraceae bacterium. Lineage (GTDB taxonomy): Bacteria > Planctomycetota > Phycisphaerae > Phycisphaerales > Phycisphaeraceae > JAJRRS01. The sequence goes on from JAJDCX010000035.1 coordinate 138,925, forward strand.
AACCAGCACTTCCTGTTGCTTGACCCGGCGGACCTGGACTACGACGTGACCGTACAGACCGGCCTGCCCCACGCTGCGCTGCTGATGGACGCCTTCACCACACTCAGCCCAGAGAAGGACGGGCGGGACAACGACAACGATGACGGCGACAACGATCCTTTGACCGCCGCCACCGCCATTTTGCCGGACTTGCCCTCGATCGACAACGATACCGAGCAGTTCATCCCCGGCACGATCAACGTTAACACCGCGCCGCTGCACATCCTGACACTCGGTGCCCCGATGACCGTCGGTGCCCCGCCAGCAGCCGAGTCCCTTGATGACATCGAACAACTGATGCGCACCCTCATCGCCTACCGAGATGAACCACTCCGCGGCAACCTACGGTTTGCGGACACCCACGGAGACTATTGGGGCGGGGGCAGCGGTGCCCCGTTGATGGGGTTTGATGTCCGAGAGGCCCGCGACTTGGGACCCGACCCTGTGACCGATCCGCCGTTCAGCGGCGTGCGCTTGAGCCAGCCCGGGATCGCCAGCATCGGTGAGTTGATGTTTCTGAACCCCCTACCCACCACCGGCCCGGTCCCAGCGCATGACATGATGCGGTACGGGTTCGATGGCCCAGCTGTTGTCCCGGCCACACTGGACCTGTACCCCAACCCGGAAACCTCCGGCATCAGCAAGATCAACCTGGGTGATGACAACGAGCAACTCCTGGCCCGGTTCCAGATGCTCAGTCAGGCGTTCACCGTCCGCAGTGACCGGTTCGCTGTCTACGCGGTGGTCAGGGGCTACAAGGAGGATGGTTTCAACCGCAACCCGGTGGAAACGGCGAAGTTCATCGCGGTGTTCGACCGCAGCGCGATGACTGGCGCGGGGGATACACCGCGTGTGATCGGATTTGTTCGGCTACAGTAACCCCAGCCCCAGCGGGTCCCGCAGGCATGAAACGGTACACCGAGGATCGTGGAGATCTGGGTATTATGAGAATAGAAGAGGACGTGGTTATGAATAAGCAACGTGCATTTACCATGATCGAGCTGCTGGTGGTCCTAGCGATCATCGCGGTGCTGGTCGGGCTGTTGTTCCCAGCGATTGGGGCTGTGAGACGCACCGCCAAGCAGGCGGAGAACAACACCAAGGTACGCAACATCGTCCAGGGGACGATCCAGTATTCCCAGAGTCACCGCGGGTTCTTCCCCGGGTTTGATGGGTTTGAACTCCTCCCCGACACCGCAATCACAACGGGACTTAGCGGCACGGGCCAGACCGTCGAGGCGCGGTACTGGATCCTGTTGGACGGCAACTTCACCGAGGGCAAAACCCTGACAAGCCCGGCGGAATCAAAAGACCCCTGGCCCAACCTCGATCCGTCCTTGCCTGCGGTCGATCAGCAGAAGGTCACCACCGAGAACTACTCCTATGCGATGGTCAAAATCGCCACCCTCGGCACAACCAACCCAGCGATAGGCGCAAACAGGATCGATCAGTTCCGTCGCGAAGAGTGGCGTGATAAGCAGAACTCGCTGGCACCGGTCATCAGCGACCGGCTGGCGGCGGGCCCCAGCAGCACGGCTTTCCCCAGTGACCCGGACACCTACCAGAGCATCCACGACTCAAGCCAACTGGGTAAGTGGGTCGGGTCTGTCGGCTATGGCGATCTCCACACCGAATTCGAGAAAACACCGCTGGTGGCAACCCGCATCTCCGACTTTAACAATGAGGAAGATGACCTGTTCAGCCAAGTGGACACAAGCCCCCTCGACGCCGCGGACGCCCCGAAGAATGCGGCGATGACCTACGATGGCCGATCCAACCCTTACGGCCCAATCCAATAAACCCTACCCGTTAATACGCCGGTTGTTCGGCCACACGGCGGACCACTATGGACACCACCTGCATCTTCTGCAAAATCATCGCGGGACAGATCCCCTGTCATAAGCTGTATGAAGACGACCGTGTGCTGGCGTTCCTGGACTTGGGGCCGTTAGCGGATGGGCATGTGCTGGTGATCCCCAAATATCACGCGGTGCAACTGGATGAACTCCCCAGCGAAGACGCGGCGGCGGTCGGGGCGGTCTTGCCCAAGCTCGCCAAGGCGGTGTCACGGGCGACCGGCACCGAGGCTTACAACGTCCTGCAAAACAACGGCGAGGCTGCCGGGCAGGTCGTGATGCATGTGCATTTTCACCTGATCCCCAAGCCCGTACCCACTACCGCAGATCCGCGTCTATCTGATTCCACTGATTCCACTGATTCCCCCGGGTCCCCCGGGTCCGGTCTGGGTATCGGTTGGCCCGCGGGCAAGCTGGATCAGGATGCGGCCGCAGCGCTGGTCGAAAAGATCACCGCAGAGCTTGGGTGAACCTTACCCAACGATTTCATCCGTCACAGTAACACCATCAACCACTGTGTATCACTGCCCGTCGGTATCGGGTTGGGTCGTGGGTTCGCTGGTTTGGTCGGTGTCGGGGGCTGGGGATTCGCCGTGCGATGCCGCTTGGAGTTGCGCTTCATCCAGCGGGGTATGGGTCAATACCACGATGACCGGGTTGGCCAGGTATTTCTCGGCCATGCGTGTGAGTGTTTCGGCATCGGTTTGGGCGACTGCCTTGAGGAACTTCTTGGACCCGGGGTCATCCAGGCCGTACACCTCGTCCAGTGCGTTGAGCATCGCACGATCACTTAGGCTCTGCTTACCGAAGAATTCACGGGTGAGTACCTTGGCCTTGGCGCGGTCGATGTCGGCTTGGTTAAAGTCACCTGCCTTAGCACGTTGGATGACGGACATGGTTCGTGCGAGCGCTTCGGCCGCCTGGGGTGCGGAGGTATTGAAGACCACGGCGGTGTAGCCGGGGACGATCCCGGACCAGGCGGATGCGCCCACGGAGTAAACCAACCCCGGGCCTCTGCCTCGCAGTTCCTGCTCCAACCAGCCGGCGGGGAAGTCGCTCATGACGTTGGTCAGCACACTCAACGCGGGGTAGTCCTGGTCGGCCCGGCTCACACCGGGGCCGAACCCGATGTAAAACGCGGTCGCCGGCTTGGAGGTGATGACCTGCACGATCCTGGACTCCGGCGCAGCGGGTGTGAGGGGCTCAAAGGTTTGCCCGGGGTTGGCAGGAAGCCGGCCGAACACTTTTTGCGCTGCTTCATAGACCGCCTGGGGATCGACATCCCCGACCACGGACAGCACGGCCGAAGAAGCCCCCAGGTGTGCCGTGTGATAATCCCGCAGGTCGTCGGCGGTCAGTGATTCCACCACCTCACGACGGCCCAACGCCACGGTCGACCAGGGGTGATGCCCGAAGTATTCACTTCTAAACGCTTGACGTAGTTCGCCGATCCAGGTCTCGCCATCACGGTCGATCGCGGCGATTAGACGGGGGCGGAGCTTGTCCCATTCCTCGGTGTCGAAGGCCGGGTCGATCACGATCTCGCCAAGCAGTTCCAGCAAGACGGGCCAGTCATCACGCAGCGCGGTGGCCTGTGCGTAGGCGGCGTTGTTCCCGGCGGTGGCGTTGAGTTTTGCGCCCAGGTCTTCCACGGCCTCGGCGATCTGATCGGCGGTGCGGTCTTGGGTGCCACGGGTCAGCATGCTGGCTACCGCGTTGGCGACACCTTCGCGCCCCGGCTCGTCGGCGAGCAGGCCGCCGGTCCAGAAGAACTGCATCGCTACGGCGGGGACCACGGTCGAACGCTGGACGATCAGCTTCAGGCCGTTGTCCAGTTGGAACATCACCGGCGAATCGACTTGGATCCCCACTGCGGTGTCGGACGCCGACGCCAGGTTTTCATTAAGCCGACGGATCAGGGCGTCGTTGTCCAGTTCCACCACCTTGTGTTGGACACTTGCCGGGTCGATCAGCGGGGGCTGGCGTTTGGTCAGTGAGGAGTCGTTGTCTTCACCCTCCTGTTTGGGAAGCAGCTGGACGGTGATGAGTCGGTCGTCGGTCAGGAAGCGTTGCGCGGTTGCCTGCAGGCTTTCTGCGGTCAACGACTGGACCGCTTGGGCGTAACGCTTGAGGTACCCGGGCTCACCCAGGGAGATCACCTCCCAGGCGAGTGTCGATGCCACACCCTGGGCGGTCTGGTTATTCTGCGCGATGTCAGCGAGCACCTTACGTTTGGCTCGGTCCAGTTCGGCCTGTGACACGGGCTGGTCGCGCAGCTTCTGGACTTCGGCCAGTACCGCCGACTTGAGTTCATCCAGCGACGCCTCGCGGTCGGTCGGCTCGGCGGTCACGGCAAAATAACCCTCGGTCCAAACGGAGCTGGCGTTGTAGGCACCGATCGAGGTCGCCAGCCGTTGGTCATCGCGGACACCTCGCTTGAGTCGGCTGGACTCGCCCTGGCCCAAAACCATCGCCAGCACGTCCAGCTCGTAATCACCCTCGGCCCCCAGCTTCGTGCCGGGCCAAGCCAGGCGGAGCTTGGGGATCTCGATGTCCGCGTGCGCGGTGACGTGGCGGGGCCCGTCGATCGCAGGCTCAACCGGCAGGCTCACCTTAGGCAACTGACCGGCGGGGATGTGCGACCACAAAGACGCGACCTGGTCCACGACCCGCTGTTTGTCGATGTCGCCAACCACGACAAAGACCATGTTGTTTGGGACGTACATCCGCTTGTAAAAGTCGTATATCTCGTCCCGGCTGATCGAGCGGAAGTCGTCGAGGTACCCGATGATCGGGTCGCGAGCCGGGTGTACGAGGTACCGCGCCTGCTGTGTGGTCTTCGAGAGAACCGTGCTGGGTCGGCTGTTTCTCATCTCCATCTCGCGCTGGATCACGCTGCGTTCCCGGGCGTACTCGGTCTCGGTGACCTGCGCATTTTGCATCCAGTCCGACACCAGCCCGATCGCCTCGTCGGTGTATTCGCTGACGGTGTTGACGTAGTAGCGGACGTTGTCGTGCCCGGTGGCGGCGTTGGTCTGCGCACCGATCCGCCCAAGCGTGGCGTTGGATTCCTGTTCGGTACGATTCGAAGTCGAACCGCCGGCCAGCAGGTGCTCAAGGAAATGGCTCAGCCCCGCGCCGACGTGTTCCTGCTCGAAGATCGAGCCGGTCTTAACCCAGGCCTGGGCGGTGACCACCGGGGCGGTTGGCAGCTCTTGGGCGACCACGATCATCCGGTTGGGCAGTTCTACAATCAGCCGATCTTCGCGTTCATCCAGCACCGCGTACTCCCTTGCCCGTGTTTGTTTAGCCGTGCCTGTAACCACCGTCACATCGGACTCCCCCGACGCGGCTTGCCCGTCGGCGTCGGCTGGGGCGCTGCACCCCACCGCCAAAACCATCCAGCTCGCCGCCAGACAGCCAGCCGTTGCCAGCAGAACCCCGCGAAGACGACCGCCGATAGAAGACCCTACATACATTCTGGTTCCTTTCATGAACCCACCTGCGATCTGGGAAAACCGCCCCGCCCCCTGCTTATCGGCGGATCAAGGCCCCCGCCGTTACGACCGATACAAACCTTACCACTGCGCCGGAGCCCCCGCCATGACCCAGGCCTACCAGCCTCAAACCCCATTCCTCACGCCTCACCCGGCGACGCTGCAAGCGCGTGAGGCCGAGCATTTCAACAGGCACTACGCCCAGGAAGCCGCCCAGGGCATCACGCCCCTGACCGACTTCGACAAGCTACGTTATGCCGCCCCCAGTGCAAAGACGATCTTCCCACGCGAATATTTCTACCACCTGCTGGCCCCCCTGACGGGTAAGCGGGTTCTGGAGATCGCCGCCGGCAACGGGATCGACGCAAGTATCGCCGCCCACAACGGCGCAGAAGTCCACGCCTACGACCTCTCACAAAAATCCATCGATATGGTCAACCGACGCGCCATGGTCAACGCCGTCGCCAACCGGGTCCGCACACAAGTCACCGGCAGTTTCAACGACGCCTTCCCCCACCAAACCTTTGACGCGATCCTGGGCTACGCGGCGCTACACCATCTGCCGGACCTCGAAGAGTTGAGCCAACAGGTCTACGACCGTCTGAGCCCCGGCGGCGTTGCCGTCTTCGCGGAGCCTGTTGTGAACTCCAAGATGTTGGACAAAATACGGGGGCTGATCCCCTACTCGATCCACGAGATGACCGAAGACGAAATCCCGATGGATGACGACCGGATCGCCGACTTCGCCCGCCCGTTTGACCGGATGGTCCGTCGTGACTTCCAACTCACCAGCAGGCTTTGGCCTATCTTCCCGAACAACTGGCCGCTGGCGGTGGCTCTGCACAAGCTGGACAGCGGGCTGGTGAAGCTGCCGTTCATGCGGCGTTTTGCGACGGTGGTGGTGTTTGGTCTATATAAGAAAAGCTAGAAAACCAGAAGGCTGAAAATAAGAGAAGGCCTGTCCGCAGGGATTGCCCGCCCAATCGAATTTTCCGATTTCTGTATTTCCAATTTTCCAGTTTTTCAACTTTCCCCACCCCCCGGCATTGCTTACAATGCCTCGCCTTAGACGCCAGCTTAGCTCAGTGGTAGAGCAGTTCTTTCGTAAAGAACAGGTCGCGAGTTCAAATCTCGCAGCTGGCTTTGGCTCCCCCACGCCACCGTAGCTCAATTGGCAGAGCAGCGGTTTTGTAAACCGCAGGTTGCAGGTTCGATTCCTGTCGGTGGCTTTTTTGGGGCCTGAACGGCCATTGCAATTTCTCTTCACATCTACTTATATCGAAATAGCAGGGGCGTATTGAGCCAAGCTTGGCCTAATTAGGCAAGATGTCTCAGATTCATACTAGGTACCTCTGCTATATATCGACTTTTTTTCGCAAAAAAGCCCTTCCCCCTTTACACCTCCAATCTGATCTTATATAATTTGAAGTGGTCGAGGCTCGATATCTATATATTTCGTACCACAACGGCCTTTGATCGAGTATGAATAAGTGGGGTAAACCGCAGGGAAGCAGTTTGGAACTACCCGCCCCGGGGCATCACGCCCAATCGCACGGACACCGAGTACACAAGGATTCACCGATGCCACGAACAACCAACCGTCCAGGCAGGACTACCGGCTTCACGCTCATCGAGTTGCTGGTCGTCATCTCCATCATCGCACTGCTGGTGGGCATCCTCCTGCCGGCTCTGGGTGCCGCGAGGAACACAGCCCGCAACGCGATCTGCCTGAGCAACGAACGCCAGATCGGCATTGCGAACGGTTCCTACTCGGTCGATAACGATGACTTCGTCGTGCTTTGGCGCAAGTGGGATGATTACAGCATCGTTCCACTAACAGCCGTCTCTGATACCGCTTCGTTCCGAGGCGACTGGGTATGGACAAGCACGATTGTGATCGGCGGCTACGGCGCGGAGCGCAAGATGTTCAAATGCCCTTCATTCCCCGAGGCGGACGAGAACAACAACCAAAACATCCGCGATGCCAATCTCGATGACCCGGGACCTGGCACCACCCCGGGCCCGGCAGGTGGTGACACCAACTGGTTCCACTCTGATTACGGCATCAACATCATCGCCTACGGTGCCAAGCGGTTCGACAAATCAACTAATCCAGCCTTTGGGGGCAACGCACTGAAGGCAAGGAACATGAAGTCCTCAATCAATGCTTCTGAAATGAGAAGGCCATCAGAGCACCTGGCGGTGGTCGATACCTTCTTCCGTGATGGGCACCCCCAATCATCCACGTTCAATCCCAACTTCAAGCAGCGCGGCTTCTACATCACCGCGGGGATCCGCACCAACGAATCACCCGACCCCCGGCACGGCAGCGGCATGAATATCCTCTGGGGCGATGGCCACTGCAGCGTCCTGAAGGTTTCCGATCGTTTGGAGCCTTTTGATGAGATCGCCGAGTACACCACGGGCGGCGTGTACATCGACAGGGAAGATGAGGGCATCATCAACATCTGGGACACCCGTAACTGATCGCCCTACAAGCCCCTCCTGAATGACCCCTCACCACACCGCCTGTCACCGGGCGGTGTTTTTTATTGCCCGTTGCCATGGGAATCCCAATACCCCGATTACCCTTGTTTATTGGCCTGGATGTTCTATAATTTACTGCAGCGGCCTATTGGCTGTTTCTTTGTGTGGTGGTTCGTTGATGCTTAATTCAGGCGTCAAGCCCACAGGGAGAAGCCTCAGACCTTTCAGGGGACAGGATCGCCCGGTTGTGTCTATTTCGTTCTGTTTCCTTCATGTTATCGAGGCTCGATCATGCCCCATACGAACCGAAAAACCCAAGGTTTCACGCTCATTGAGTTGTTGGTGGTGATCTCAATCATCGCCCTGCTGATAGGGATCCTGCTGCCGGCCCTGAGCGCCGCCCGCGAGACCGCCCGGGGCGTGGTCTGCCAGACACACCACAAGAACCTATCGACTGCGTTCGTTGCCTACGCCGCAGACACCAGCGGCATCTGGCCGGGCTGGGCGATCGTCAGCGCCCCCGTCGCTGATACCGGCTCATGGATCCCCTATGCCGACCTGCGCAGCCCGAGGGTGGTGGACTTGAGAGAGGGTGCCCTTTGGCCATACACGCCGGACTTAGGGGTATTTGTTTGCCCAAGCGACCCGTTCGCCCACCTCAGTAATGGGCTGAGCTATTCCATCAGCAATCATATTTACCGGCCACCCACGCGGCACCTAAACGGGGGCATCGCTGCTGCCGCAAACTGGCCGGGTAACCCACCCACCGATCCGCAATACCTGGTTGAGCCCGGGATCGCTGTCACGGTTTCGGGAAAACAGATCAGGTACCCCAACTCGGACAAGTTTGTGTCGCCATCGGGCCTGATCTTCCTCGTAGGCGAGGGCGGGCCGGCCGAGGATATCTTCCCCGGGCAGGCAGCGGTCGGTATCGGCGTGAACGACGGTTTGTTCCAGAACCTCTACAGCGACGAGGACGGCGGCAACGGCGACTTCGGCAGAACCGACAAGACCAAGTGGTACCACAGCGACGCCACCGCGTTCGGTTTTGCTGACGGCCACGGCGAACTGCGTAAACGCAACGACCCGGAAATCATCGGCTACAGCAGGGTGCAACGGACCTCGACCGACAGGTTCTTCCAGTATGGTCGCATCTGGGACCCCGCGGCCGAGGCGCCACGCATCGCCGGGACAAACTGACCCAACCCGTGGCGACGCTCACCTAAGCCAAAAACCGATCTCGAAAACTTGACACGAAAAAGCCCAGGGAAGGCATGCTCTCCTGGGCTTTTGGTTTATCTGTGGATAGTCAGTGTTACTGCCCAGGCTCACCGCCGCCAGAAACGCCAGCCCTGGTGTTCTTTTTCGACCTGGTCTACGAGGTAGTCCCACTGGAATGCCGGGCCGGGGTCGATCTTGCTCTTCTTGATGTGGTAGTGCCCGATCAGCCCCTGGTGCTCGGCGAACTGTTCATCCGAGAGTGTGCCGGGGATGAGGTTGCCATCCTCATCGCGTGGGTAATCGTTTTGGATGTTGGGGAAGATCTTTGTCAGGGCTGCGGTGAGTTTGACCAGCGCCTTGTACTGCTCGGTGGTGAGGTCGTATTGCCTGACTTCCCGCTCGTTGATCGTGCCGACGACAGAATCGGGGCGGATCGGGCCGGTGATTTTATCAAGATGCTTTACGCCGCCATCGCCGCGGGATTCCGGGAGAGTGAGTCGGGTGCTGCCGTCGTCCTGGGTCTGGTACCACTGGCTTAGGACTTTCATGTCGTCCGGCGGGTAGGCGCCCATGTTGGCGATCTCGATGCCGACGGAGCGGTCGTTGGATTTGCCGGCATGCCAGGCGCGTTCCTTGAGGTCCAGGGTCTGGTAGATCGTGCCGTCGATGTCGAGCATGAAGTGGACGCTAAGCGTGCGGTGATCGTGTAGGACATTGAAGCACTGCCGGCTTGTTCCGCAGACGTCGTAGTGAAGCACGAACTGGTCAACGGTGTCCTGGAGCAAGGCCAAGGGCCAGCCGCCGTTCTTGATCTGATGGAGTTGTTCCGGGGTGAAGTGCTTGCCCTTGTAGCGGAGGTTGTAACGGTTAGGCGAGTCGATCTCTTCCTTGGTGACTTCCCAGAGCGCTTCATCGTAGGCTGGGAAGTGCTTGTCGATGCGGTAGGCGTCGTAACCCCCCGGGTCCATCCAGAGGACCACGGGGGTGCCGGTGTGGAAGAACTGGCCCGCCACGACGATCTCATCGCCGGTGCGTTTATCCAGAGAGCCGGACACGGGCTTTGCGATCCCGCAGCCGGGAAGTGAAGTTGCCGTGAGGGTGAGGGTGGCAGCCAAGAGGGCGTTTCGTAATGGGGAAATCAACATGAGCGGACTCCTTACATGTGTGATCGTTTGATTATTGCGAAATAATGGGCGTGAGCAAGCCCACTTGAGGCGGACCTGGCCATCATGCCGTCCACCTGAACAACCCTGCTTGGCAAGCACACGCCAACGGTAACACCCAGCAGACCGCTTGGAGCCATAAAAAAACCACCCCGACCGTTGGGTCGGGGTGGCGTTGGGTTATTAAGTTTTTATCAACCGGTCAGCGGACTTAGCGGCGTTTACGGCTAAGCATCGCCAGACCACCGAGGCCCATCAGGCCCAGGGTTGCTGGTTCGGGGACGGGCTCAAACATCACGCCAGCGGTACGAGCGCCGACAAAGCCGGCAGTCGTCGTGTCGATCGTGAAGGTGATCACCTGGCTGGCGTCGGTCACGGTGATCTGCCCGAGCAGTTCCCACAGCCCAATGCCCAATCCGTTGGGGACGTCAAGAATATTCTGGTCGCGGCTGCCGCTGAGCTCTGACCCGGCGATGCCGTCAATATCAACGTCGTAGAGGGTCGGCTGGCCACTATTGTTGGCCGACTGCGGGTAGGTGAGGTAGACGTTGTAAACGCCCGCACCACCGCCGGTCACCCCTGAGGCGAACAATCCGGCATTGGAATTAAGAACCGTGGCGGCACTGAACACGGTGTTGTCGATGTCAGCGCTGGGTGTGTAGGTGTAGGTGTACGGCTCACCACCGAACACGGATGCCGCGCCGGGCGTGAGGCCGGGAGCCAGCAAGGTGCCCGAGCCAGCCGTGGTGGAAGCACTGGTCCCCGTGCCCGCGGAGTAGTTAGCCGAGGCTTTGCCGTTGGGTTCGATGATAAACGCACCCTGCGCCGCTGTGGATACGACCATAATCGCGGCGCAACCGAGTCCTGCAATGACTGTCTTCATAACTCTCCTCCTAAAAGAAACGTGATGTGAAACCGTGATGCCATACCTGGCTTACTTCGTGACAAAATACCCGAAGGTCATCGGTAGATAGGTCTTTCTCACCTCCCGATGTCGAGCCTGACAACAAGTATTATATAACCTCATCCGGCTGCGATTGCAAGGGCTTTGGGCGTACCATGTGATAAATATCCTTATTTTTCGCCTTTTCGGTGATAATTATCAGAGATATCCCCCTATCTTAACGCCCGGCCAGCGAAGTATAACCAGATGGCCTATGGACAGGACCGGGGGTACTTGGGGGCTCAAAAAATGATTATCGTACTATTTGTTCTATAATACGATGGTAATCTTGGTCTACTGTGGTATCTTCTTTGATGTATACTGGGGTAAAGGGCCAGCATGGCCTGAATTCCGTGGGGCGACACATGAGATGGAGGATGTTATGACCGGATCAGGTTCCCCGACTCAGGGATTCGTTGCCCGCCCTACGGCTATCTTCTCGTTGGGCCTGTGGCGGACTGTCGCCATCCTCTGCCTACTCGTAGCTGGCGTGGAAGCCCGCGCCGCGTTTGACCAACTCGAAACCATCAACGTCATCGGCTTCGGCAACATCCCCACCGAAACCGACTACGTCCCCAATGTCGTGTTCTCAGAGAACGGCGGCGCAAGCTTTGAGGCACTCAAGGCCCAGGCCGTCGCCGCACGGACATTCGCTTACTACAAGATACGCCTGGGCGGCAGCATCCAGAACGGCACGCAAGATCAGGTCTACCACACCAACCGCGGCTGGGCCCAGCAGGTCCATTTTGATGCGACGGATGCGACCGAGGGCGAGATCCTTTCGATACGAAACTTCAACGATCTGGATATCCTGATCGCCTCGTTCTACGTCGCTGGCGCTATCCCCTCGGGCCCGACCCCCGTGCCCAACCCTTTCGATTCGGATCCTACCGACACCGAAAAATGGGTCACGCACACCTACCCCACCGGCGTCATCGGCGGGGACAACCCCGGCACACCGCTTGGCTTCATCGGCACACCCACCAACCCCAACTGGCCTAACCGCGGCGCAAAAAGTCAGAACGGCGCCAATTTTCTGGGCAACCAGGGCGTCAGCTACGTCGATATCCTCAAGTATTACTACGGGGCTGACATCCAACTCGAAACCGTCGCCCCCACCGCCGGGCAGCCCCCGCTTCAACAACTCAAACAACTGACCGACTTCGAGTTGAACGATGGCTATTTCGGCAACGACACCGCTTTCTCCAGCCACAACCAAAACCTGGGGGCCGCGACCACGACACAACGCGTCTCCTCGGATGCACACAGCGGCGCGTTTGGCCAAAGGATCAACATCGACCTGGACGAAGCCTCCGGCTCATCGTTCCTCCTCCATCATGTAGCGGGCACCGACCTGGCAGGCGCGGGCGACATGTTCACAGGCAAACGCGAAGCCAACCTCGCTTTGCAACCGCTGGGCTCCATCGGCTTCTGGCTCATGACCGACTCGGCAGACCTTAGCGTCGGCATCAACCTCGACGACGATCGCGACGGCACGGAGCAGGGCCTCTTCCAACCCGTCACCGCCGACGGGCAGTGGCATAAGTACGAGTGGTCGCTAGAAGACTCCGCGCTTTGGTCCTCCGCGTTCTACGACAGCGGCGACGGGATCCTCGGCGAATCGTTCACGTTGGACTCGATCGTCTTCTCCGGCAGCCAGGACAGCCTGGTCTTCCTCGACGATATCTTCTGGGCACCCGCGGGAGTTGGCCCACCCCTGCCGATCGTCGGCGATGTTGATGGTGACCGATTCGTCGGCATCAGCGACCTGAATATCCTCCTGGCCAACTGGAACCAGGCCGTGCCCAAAGGCGACATTTCACAAGGCGACCTCGCGGGCACCGGCGACGGGTTCGTCGGCATCGACGACCTGAACGTGATACTAAGCAACTGGAATTCCAGTGACTCACCACCGGGCGAGTTGGCCAACCTCGTCCCCGAACCGGTCTCCGCCACAACGCTGATCGCCTTGGGCTGGATCGGGCTTAAACGCCCACAATCCTGACTCCCAAACCGCCGCATATTCTCATTGTGACCCCTAATGGCTGTGTCATGGTCCACAAAGCCCCTCCACAGAGGGGCAAACCAATCACGCCGCATTATCATATAATAGCTATCCTCCTCGGGCTCAGCTGTTTTATCTCCTCAACCTTTTCTAGATAGTTAGAACACCATGACCACCGCACGATTACGATGGCTGTCACAAATCTCCCTCGCTGCACTCACACTCATAGCCATGTCTGCCTGCTCCTGGACACAGGCACACCGACAGAATGATGCCAAAATCAAAGGCACGCCTGTCGTATCCGCCGTCCCCGAAATCCCCCGTGAGTTCCGTGGGGTCTGGGTCGCTACGGTGGCAAACATCGACTGGCCCAGCAGGCCGGGGCTATCGACTCAAGCGCAACAGGACGAACTGATAACCATCCTCGACCGCTGCGTCGAGATGAACTTCAACGCGGTCGTTTTGCAGGTCCGCCCCACCGCTGATGCGCTTTACGCCAGCAATCTGGAACCCTGGTCCTATTACCTCACCGGCGAGATGGGCCTGGCACCCAAGCCGTTTTACGACCCGTTGGCTTTCGCGGTACACCAGGCACACGCACGCGGACTCGAGCTGCACACCTGGTTCAATCCCTACCGCGCACTTCATCCAAGCGACAAAGGCGGGGTCGCTGGCAACCACATCAGCAAGACCCACCCGCAAGTCGTCCACGAATACGGCCCGTACCTCTGGATGGACCCCTCCGAACCGGTCGTCCAGCAACACTCCATCAATGTGATCCTCGACGTCGTCCGCCGATACGACATCGACGGCGTCCACATGGATGACTACTTCTACCCATACATAGTCCAGGACGGTGACGGCAACGATGTCGAGTTCCCCGACGACCGCAGTTGGAACGCCTACAAGGATTCAGGCGGCAGGCTCTCACGAAGCGACTGGCGGCGTAAGAGCGTGGACGTCTTCATCCAACGGCTTTACAAACAGGTCAAGAAAACCAAGCCCCACGTCCAGGTCGGCATCTCCCCATTTGGCATCTGGAAGCCCGGCCACCCCACGCAGATCAAGGGATTCAACCAGTACGAGGGCCTGTTCGCCGACGCAAAGCTCTGGCTAAACAAGGGCTGGATCGACTACTTCACCCCCCAGCTCTACTGGGAGATCGCCAAGCCCGACCAGAGCTTCACCGCCTTGCTTTCCTGGTGGTCGGATGAGAACCGCAAGCACCGCCACGTCTGGCCAGGCATCGCACCCTACCGCACAGGCAAGCAGTTCGACGAAAACGAGATCCAATACCAGATCAAGTGGTCGCGCATCATCACACCTAAGAACCCAGGCACCGTTCACTTCTCGATGAAGTCTTACATGGATGCGGACTCGGACCTGTCTAAACAGATACGCAAAACCGTCTACGCCAAGCCCGCGCTGGCCCCGGCTTCCCCCTGGCTTGGCTCACAGCAACCCGCGCCCCCGAGCGCCAAAGTTGCAGGCATCGCCGATGGCGTCGTGAGCGTCCAGGCAGAACTGGACCTGACCGGCGACGTGCGAGTTTGGGTCGTTCAGATCCAGCAGGCAGGCACCTGGTCCTACGACATCATCCCGGCAACACAATCCACGGCAACGATTCAACTCGCCGAGGCAGAAGCCCCAGTAGATCGGGTGATCGTTTCTTCGGTAAGCCGGACTGGTATCCAAAGCGCCTACCGATCCCTAGAGTTGCCCCAGCCAGAGATAGAGGCAGACCTAGAGAGCGAAGTAGAAACTGAGGCAGTGATAGAAACCCAGACGTCCAGCGAAACGGTGACCGAATCGACTGACGTCGATGAATCAGAAGACGCAGAGTCTGACGGCAAATAACCGCTTACCGCTACGTCAACTCGTTCTGGAAAAACTCGATCAACTCGCCGTCCGGCCCCTTGCAGAAGCCGATGCGGATAGGGACAAGTTGCTCTTTGGCCTCCACGTCGATCGACGTCGGCTCCATCGTGACCTCGCAGCCGGCCTCCCGGACCCGCTTGATCGCCGCATCCGTATCATCACACCGCAAAGCAAAATGCAGGATCGGCCCCCCGCCCCCGGAGCTAGCCCCGCTGTCACCCCCCGATGGAGCGTTCGTATCCTCGAAGACCTCCAGGTAATTCCCATCCCCAGCATCCAGCATCACCGCCCGCTTTGGGGCCTCCTGCCAGTTGATCCTGGAGGTGAACCCCAGCACACGGGTGTAGAAATCGACCGTTTTATCGAAATCCCGCGACCGGATCGCCACATGGTGGAACCCCCCACCACCGAGTATTTTGTTCTTGCCAGCCATGATAAGTCTCCTTGTATCCTCTAAACCATGTAATAACGTCACGCAGGGGACCGCCTGCCTCAAACAGACAGCTCCGGTTCATAAGCCCACCTCAGCTTGTCCCATACTGCCTAGCAGGGTATTCTAAGGTGTTCCGGCGGGTTGTACCTACCAGTCAACATTCGGTTTACTCATATTAAGGGTGACACCTCGATGAGCGATGCCCAAGGCACGGCGATTATGGAAGCAGAAGTACGCGACACCACCACCAGCCAGAAGTTCTTTAATAAGGGCTTCGAGGCGGAACAAAGCGGCGACAAGCTCGCGGCGATCGAAGCCTACGAGGCGGCCTACACCGCCGACCCGGACGACCCACGGGTCTGCTTCCGCCTGGCGTACAACCTGGATCTCCTGGGTGAAGAGGACGAAGCGTTGCACCTCTACGAAGAGGCCGGCCGCGCCGAACGCCCCTCATTGAATGCCCTGATAAATCTCGCCGTCATGTACGAAGACCGCGGGCTATACGCACAGGCCGAGCGCTGCCTGCGTCAGGTTCTTTCCACCGACCCCAACCACCCCCGGGCACGCCTGTTCATCAAGGACGTCATGGCCAGCAAGGCCATGCTCATCGACGACGAGCAAGAAAAGCAGCTCGAGAAGCACGCCGCGATGCTGGACACCCCGGTGACCGACTTCGAGCTAAGCGTCCGCACACGCAACGCGCTCCGCAAGATGAACATCCGAACGCTCGGCGACCTCCTGCGTGTCACCGAGGCAGAGCTCCGCAGCTTCAAGAACTTCGGCGACGCCAGCCTCGACGAGATCAAGGCCATGCTCGCACAGAAGACACTCAAGCTAGGGCAGACCGCCGAGCAACAGAAGGAAGCCGTCAAGCAGCAGGTCTACGACCAGTTGACCGACGCAGGCGGGGACTCGGAAATCCTCGGCAAGAGTGTCAACGAGATGGCCCTGTCCGTCCGTGCTCGCAAGGCCCTGGCGCTACTGAACATCACCGTCATCGGCGACCTCGTCCTCAAAACCGAGGCCGAGCTCATGGGCGTCAAAAACTTCGGCATGACCAGCCTCACCGAAATCAAGCAGTGCCTGATCGACATGGGACTGAACCTGCGACAACTCGAAACCGAGTAAGCCCCCGCATGCCCCCGGATGGCCAGCCGTATACGGCCTCTCCGGCCCTCCCTAAACCGCCTAATCCCCCAAACGCCGCCCCACACCGGGCGGCGTTTTTTTACCCCCTCACATACCCGTAGGACACTTGCCTCCCCGCCGTTTTCCCGTCACACTGGTGGGCTCTACTTTGTTCGAATCACGGAGTTTTCAACCATGTCTGACAAGGCCCCCTGGATCACCTACCGACCCGAGCTCAAAGTCCTGGACTGCACCGTCCGCGACGGCGGGCTCATGAACGATCACCAGTTCGATGACACCTTCGTCAAGGCCGTCTACCAGACATGCATCGACGCCGGGATCGACTACATGGAGATCGGCTACAAGAACTCCGACAAGCAGTTTTCACGCGACCAGTTCGGGGCGTGGAAATTCTGCGACGAAGAGGACATGCGCCGCGTCGTCGGCGGCCACGACGCCGACAACACAGGCCTGAAACTCACCGCCATGGCCGACGCCGGTAAGAGCGACTGGAAGACCCAGATCATCCCCGCCGACCAGAGCGTCTTGAGCATGATCCGCGTCGCCTGCTACGTCCACCAGATCCCCGAAGCCATCGACATGCTCCACCACTGCCACGAGATGGGTTACGAAACCGCCTGCAACATCATGGCTATCTCCGGCGTGCAGGAGCCCGAGATCGATCAGGCCCTGGAAGTCCTCGCACCCACCCCCGCGCAGGTCATCGTCATCGTCGATAGCTTTGGCTCGCTGTACCGCGAACAGATCGACTACCTCTACAGAAAATACGAAAAAGCACTGGAAGGCACGGGCAAAGAGATCGGCATCCACGCCCACAACAACATGCAACTCGCCTTCGCCAACACCATCGAAGCCATCATCCTCGGCTGCAACCGCGCCGACTCCACCCTCGACGGCTTTGGACGCGGCGCAGGCAACTGCCCCACCGAGCTGCTGATCGGCTTCCTGAAAAACCCCAAGTTCAAGCTCAAGCCCATCATCGACATGCTCCAACAGCACGTCCTGCCGCTGAAAAAGAACGTCGACTGGGGCCCCAACATCGCCTACAACCTCACCGGCAAATACAACCGCCATCCAAGATCCGCCATGCAGTGGCTCGCCGGCGAAACCCCCGAAGACTACACCGCGTTTTATGACCAGTTTGTGAGTGATATTTAAACAGGCGTATCACCCTTATCACAACATGACGCTCTAACCGCTGGCTAACAACCGGTGGACTCCCGATTGACATTCACGGATCAATGACTGTCTTCTCAGGCACCAGCGGAAATCCTTCGGGCTGTTCGGGGAAGACGCGGGCTGGGATATCATCATTGGGTTTAAGAACGAAAATGCGCCCGTCCGGCTCGACCTGGACAACGTATTCATTAGCTGACAAAAATCTCTTCCGATACTTGCCGGGCAAGAAGTATAGAGATGATGAATTAACAGTGTATCGGTATTCAATACCCTCTCGTGAAAAATCGAACATCTGACTACGCATGGATCGTGCACTTGACTGGCCTTCAATGACTTGGTGGTTTTCTTCCCGGCTGTAATACTCAATGATTACCGGGTAGCCTTTGTAATCCTCCTCTAACGAGCTCATCGGAAGCATCACCATAGGTCCACCGGTGTTGTTTACCATCGTGTAGACAGTCGCAATCGTACATCCCGGAGTATGAAACAGAACACCCACGAGCAAGGTCAGCCATAAGACTCTTCGCATGTATTACATCCTTCCCCCGGATGTAGACCGCCCGGCTGGTTGAGGACACTAGACTGTAGGTTAAGCCTTCACGCCTGATATGCAAAAAATAAGCCCCCAGTTACGGGGGCTTCTAAATGGGCCCAGCAGGACTTGAACCTGCGACCTCACCCTTATCAGGGGTGCGCTCTGCCAACTGAGCTATGAGCCCGTTCGGCCTTTCCGGCTATCAACCAGAGGGGTTCTCTGGGGCCGGGGCCTGTGGGTTTGGGTGGAG
>JAJDCX010000036.1 GCA_029260615.1 Phycisphaeraceae bacterium
CTAAGCCGCAAGCGGCTTGGATTAGGCATGGTTGCTATAATGCGGGGCTATGCTGATGAAGCGGATTATCCCGTGCCTGGATGTACACGAGGGTCGTGTGGTGAAGGGCGTGAACTTCCTGAACCTGCGTGATGCGGGCGACCCGGTGGAGGTTGCGCGGGTTTATGACGAGGCGGGCGCAGACGAGCTGGTGTTCCTGGATATCACCGCCAGCCACGAGGGGCGTGACATCATGCTGGACATGGTGAGGCGTGTGGCGGAGCAGTGTTTTATGCCGTTCACGGTCGGCGGGGGGATCCGAACGATCGAGGATGTGACGGGGCTGATCCAGGCGGGCGCGGAGAAGGTGAGTATCAACACCGCGGCGGTGATCGACCCAGATATTGTGGCGCAGACGGCGAGGCGTTTTGGGCGGTGTGCGACGGTGGTGAATATTGACCCCAAGCGTGTGCCACGAGACGAGTTTGAGTCTCGGCGAAGGACGTTGCCGGGTAGCGATGCTGCCATAGCCCAGACCCCAGACCCCAGCCGCGCCCCCGGTGCAGACTACGTCTTCGAGGTCCACACCCACGGCGGCCGCAAGCCTACGGGTTTGGATGCGTTGGAATATGCACGTCACGTCGTTGCGCTCGGTGCCGGTGAGATCATCCTTACGAGCATGGATGCCGACGGGGTGAAAAACGGGTACGACATTGAGATCACCGGTGCGGTTGCCGAGGCGGTGGACGTGCCGGTGGTTGCATCGGGTGGGTGTGGGAGTCCGCAGCACATGCGAGAGGTCTTCGAGCAGACCCGCGCGGATGCGGCGCTGGCGGCGAGCATCTTCCACTACGGCGAATACACGATCGCGCAGACCAAGCAATACCTGATCGATGCGGGGTTGCCGATCCGTCAGGCGGTATGAGGATGTGGGCCGACCTTTGTTTGAGTTGTCATGCAGAAAAGTCCGGGGCGGCAGTTGTGCCGACCCGGGGGTGGTGTCGATGCGTGCTTAACGCCGACGTAGCATCGCCAGCGTTCCCAGGGACAGCAGCGTCAGGGTCGCCGGCTCGGGGGTGATGACGAATGCCAGGTCAAGTACCTCTCCGTTGATCGGGTCAAACAGTGGTTCCCACTGCGGCACGGCGAGGTTGCCATTCAAGAAGACGGCGGCGTCGTTGAAGTGGTCCTGCGAAGTTTTCCATCCCACGGGTGCCTGGATCCCGGTGAACCAGTCGGCGTAGAGGGCCAGCCAGTAGATGGTGCCTTCGGTCTGGACGAAGGGGTCGAGGATGTCGGCGATGTTCACTTGTTGGTAGAGGAAGTGGTCGGGCTTTGCGAAGTCGGTCGGGCCACCGAGGGGCCGGTAGAACCCCTGTTCGCCGGTGCCGGCGGGGCGGACTGTGAATTCATTTGCCAGGAAGTTGCGTTCCCACAGCAGTTGTCCCGGTTGGCTGAACGGCGCACCACCGATGGCCGCCGGCACGTCGCTATAGATCTCGACCTTGACCGCGTCGATTCGGCCTGGGATCGGCTCGGTTGAGGGGGCGTTGTCCTGTTGCCAGGACGTCCAGAAGTGGATGTCGTTAACCGGGCCGGTCTGGGAGCACTGCCAGTCGTCGGCGAGTTGGTTTTGGCTGGTGAACATCTCCAGGTCCCAGCCGGTGGGGTCGGGCAGTTGTGGGAAGTGCATCTTGTGCCCGTCGATCGGGTCCCAGTCGGCGTTGGCGATCGATGGGGTGAACAGGGCGAATGCGAGCGCGGTTGTCAGCGCTAGGGTGACGGTCTTCATGGGTTTCTCCTTGTTTTTCGCTTGGCCAAGGGTTCCCCGGCCGACGAGCTGCCGACCGGGGGTGATATGCACAGGCACAATTTGCGTTTACCTGCGGCGCAGTATCGCCAGGGTTCCCAGGGTCAGCAGCGCCAGGGTTGCCGGCTCGGGTGTGATGACGAACGCGAGATCGATTGATTCGGTTTCAAATGGATGGCCGAATGGGTAACGCATCTCTTGCCAGGGCAGGCCGGGGGCCGGTGCGCCTTGGGGCGGGAAGACTTCGTTGATCGGTTGGCCGAAGGGGAGGTCATGGTCTAGAAACACAGCGTCGTCGTTGAAATGTTCACTAGCGGAGGTTTTCCACCCAAAGCGGTTGATCCCGGATTCGGCCTCGATGAGATCGCGGGTGTCCACGACCCCGTCGTTGTTGGGATCGACGTTGGTCACGGCCAGCCAATAGATGTTGTCTTTGTCCTGAATCAGCGCCGTGGCTTCATCGATGAAGAAATTGTACTGCCATACGACGGTGTCTCCGCCGATGATCTGGTCGATGTTGGGGTCGTAGAATAGTTCCTGGGCTGTGGCGTACTCGCGTGCGATGTATTCGCCTGGCTTGAACTTCATATCCCAGAGCAGATTGCCCGGTCGGCTGTGCATGAGTCCGCCTGTGCCGGCGGGGATGTCGTCGTAGATCCCCAGTACGAAGGTGCCTTGGTCCGGCGGGGGTGGGGACTGGTCGTTCAGCCAGGATCCCCAGATGTGGATGTCGGTGATCGGGCCGGTCTGTGTGCACAGGAAGTCATCGGCCAGGAACTTTACGCCCAGGAAGGGATCGAAGGCCAGCCCGGCCAACACATCCATGCCCTCGGGGGTGAGGTCCGGGAGTTGTGGGTAGTGCATCTTAAAGTCATCTCCGGGGTCCCAGTCGGCGGACGCCGGCGCAGCGGTTAGCAGGACGGCCAGGGCGGCCGTGATCGTGATGAATCGTGTGAACATGTTCTTTCTCTTCTTCTCCGCCCATGTTGGGTTTGTGTGATGAATCACAATGGTTGGAGGGTGTGACCGGTTGTTAGATGTGAGACGTCTGCGTCGGTCACATGCGGCGGGACGCCTCAGAGACAGGCTGTGGATGTTTTCATTCGCACCTCCGTTTCCAGATTGAAAGGGGTGGTCGGTGTTGGCGCGCAGATGCAAAAAGGCAGGTGTCCCAACGCCAAGCTGTGCAGATGTGGGCGGGGCATGAGGCTCCCTTAGTGCGGCATATTAGAAATGCCACCCGCCCATAATAAGACTTTGAAAACTTAATATAACGTCCCGGCGTCCGATTGCAACCCCCCCAGCATGAAATTCAACAGGGGTATAGGTCAATCAGATAGAATGGCTCTGCCTGACACTCCGGCGGGCTGGTTTAGGCATTCAGACATTCAATAACGAACAAATCGGGCATAACTATGGGTAGCGTGGTGCATAGGTTTTTAGTCCACAGGGATCGATATCGCGTGGGCTTGGCGGTTTTGGCCCTCCTGTTTGCCTTCATGGGCCCGCAGGGGGCGGTTGCGGATGAACAGGCTGGGCCGGGCAAGGGCGGTGGGGGGAGTTGGTGGGACGGGGCGGTTTTTTATGAGGTCTTTGTCCGATCGTTTGCGGACTCCGCTGACGGGCCTTTGGCTGATGATGGCATCGGCGATCTTCGAGGGCTGATCGACAAGCTGGACTACCTCAACGATGGCGATCCCGACACACACGACGACCTGGGCGTGACCGGGATCTGGTTGATGCCCATCATGCAGTCGTCCAGCTACCACGGCTACGACACCACCGACTACTACG
Organism: Phycisphaeraceae bacterium; assembly: GCA_029260615.1. Taxonomy (GTDB): domain Bacteria; phylum Planctomycetota; class Phycisphaerae; order Phycisphaerales; family Phycisphaeraceae; genus JAJRRS01. The sequence goes on from JAJDCX010000036.1 coordinate 3,584, forward strand.
CGGTCGAGGACGACTACGGCACGAACGAAGACTTCCGCGAGCTGATGGAGCAGGCGCACGCGCGGGGGATCAGGGTGATCGTGGACCTGGTGTTGAACCATTCGTCCAGCAAGCACCCCTGGTTTATCGATGCGCAGAAGCGTGGCTCGGATTATCGGGACTGGTACATCTGGTCGGGGCGTGACCCCGGCTACAAGGGGCCTTGGGGGCAGAAGGTCTGGCATGAGGCGGATGGGCGGTATTACTTCGGTGCTTTTTCATCGGGCATGCCTGATTTGAATTTCCGCAACCCCGCGGTGACCCGTGAGATGCTCAAGGCTACGAAGTTCTGGCTGGAAGACATGGGGGCGGATGGGTTTCGGCTGGACGCGATCAAGCACCTGATCGAGGTAGGTGAAAACCAGGAACACACTAGGCCGACCCACGACTGGCTGCGTGGTTTTTACTCGTTTTACAAGCGTGTTAACCCCGATGCGCTGGCGGTGGGGGAGGTCTGGACGGGCTCGCCGACGGTGGCGAAATATGTCGGTGGGGAGATGGACCTGGCGTTTGAGTTTGACCAGGCGTATGCCGTGATGCACGCCGCGAATACGGGTGAGAAAGACCGGCTGGCCAAGGCGCAGGCGGCGAGTTGGAAACTATTTCCACGGGCGCAGTTTGCAACCTTCCTGGCGAACCACGACATGGATCGTGTGGGGTCGCAGTTCGGCGGTGATGTTAGCAAGGCGAAGCTGGCGGCGACGATCCAACTGACCAGCCCCGGCGTGCCGTTCATTTACTACGGCGAAGAGATCGGGATGTCTAACGTTGGAGGGGGGGACCCGGGTAAGCGTAGCCCCATGCCGTGGTCGTCGGATGAGTTGGCGGGTTTCTCGACGGCCGAGCCCTGGCATGCGTTGGGTGAGGACCCCACCGGGATCAACGTTCGGGACCAGCTTGCCGATGATGCGTCGTTGTTGAGTTTGTACCGCAAGCTGATCCATCTGCGTGCATCGCACCCGGCGTTGAGTAACGGGGATTTTACGCCGATCAAGACGGGCCACCCACAGGTGTATGCGTTTTTGCGTCGCGGCGGTGGTGAGACGGTGCTGGTGGTGGTGAACCTGGGTGACCAGCCGATCGATCGGTACATGTTGGCGATGGATTCTCGTCGTCTTGGCCTGGTTCAGTCGTTGTTGCACGGTGTCGAAACGGCCAAGTCAAGCAGTGCGGCCGGGGTTGGTGGGGGAGTCGGGGGCTACCAGCCGATCGGGGTGCTTGAGGCGAAAACGGGGTATGTATTGTCCCTGGAGCGTGTCAAGCGGTAGCGGTGGCCCGTTTGAGTGCGGGCGTGCAGGGTCGGTGGGCATGGGGTAAAATGATCGATCGCCCGTGATCTGCTGGGAGGGCGTTTTTTGGGGGAATCCAGCCGTTGCTGCCGCTGAATCAGACGGCAGGGTAGACCCGTGGGGCTTGTACCTATTCACCTTGACGGTGTGAGGAGTTGTTTTGCCTGAATCTTCGATGCACGATTCGATCGTAGCGGACCATGTGGACGAGCAGCGTTCGTTGGCGGACTCGAAATTGGCCAAGTACTTCGAGGCGGCGGTGAAATTTCAGTCGTCCGACCTGATTATGCGTGCCGGGAACGTGCCCAAGCTTAGGCTCAAGGGTGCGCTAAAGAACCTGGATGTCCCGCCGGTCCCGGTCAAGGAGTTCGAGCGGGCGATCGAGTCGTCGCTGAGCGAGACACAATGGAAGTGGTACGCCGAGCACGGGTCGATCGACCTGGGTGTGGACTTCGACATCAAGGGGCAGATCCACCGTTTCCGTATCAACATCTTCCGTACCCGTGGCCGAAGCGGGATCGCTGCTCGGCGTGTGAGTGCGGAGATCCTCGACCTTAAAGACCTGTACATGCCCGAGTCGATGTACAAGCTCTGCGAACTGCACCACGGGTTGGTGTTGTTGTGCGGCGTGACCGGCAGCGGCAAGAGCACGACGATCGCGGCCCTGTTGGATCATGTCAACAAGACCCGGGCCTGCCACATCCTCACGATCGAGGACCCGATCGAGTACCTCTTCGAGGATAAGAAAGCGATCATCAACCAGCGTGAGGTTGGGTTGGACGTCCCGACGTTCCCGATTGCGTTGCGTGCGTTGGTGCGTGAGAACCCCGATGTGGTGCTGATCGGGGAGATGCGTGACAAGGAAACCTTTGAGGCTGCATTGCAGGCATCGGAGACCGGGCACCTGGTGTTCGGGACGATCCACGCTTCCAGTGCTTCCCAGGCGTTCGGGCGTATCTACGACCTGTTCCCACAGGAGGAGCGTGAGGCGATCCGTAACCTGCTGGCGTACCAGCTCCAGGCGTTCGTTTACCAGAAGCTGCTGCCGACGTTGATGCCGGACGTCCAGCGTATCCCGGCGGTGGAGATCCTGCTGCAGAGCCCGCCGACGCGGAAATTCATCCTCGATGGCCGGGAGGACGCGCTGCCCGAGGTGATGAAGAGCCACCGCGATCAGGGGATGCAGACGTTCACCGACAGCCTGGTGGACCTGGTAGACAAGCAATATATCCACCCGAAGGTGGCGATGGAGGTGGCGAACTCGCCTGATGAGATCAAGATGCGGCTGCGCGGGATCTCGGTCTGACCGGGTTTGAGAGGATCCCCGGAGAATGTCGGGGTACATCTGGGATACCTCTTCGAGGGGGCTTGGTTTAACGCCGGGGGCGTCTGTGGTTATGATTGAACCCGCCGACCGCCCAGCAAAGTGGCCCCACGGGGTCGTTTCGGCGGGCGGCCGTGAAACTGACACACTCGGCTCACCGAGCCGACCGACCCCGGGCCCCGTGCCCGACCTGTGAACCCAACCATGACATATGCGATCGCCACGGCCGAACCCGTCTTCTTGATGAGCCTGTTCAAGCCGATCGTTTTTCTCGCATTGGTGACCGGCTGGGGGTGGGTGGTCACGAACCTGGACAGCGACGCCGGTCGTTTCTTCCTTAAGCGTCGGCTGTGGAACATGGCGCACCTGGGTAGCGGGGTGCTGGCGTTTGGGCTGCTGCTGCTGATCCCGTATTTCTTCGTGGGGCTGCCCCTGGCGTTGCTGATTCTGGTGGGCGTGTCGGGGGGCTATGTCTATTACCGAAACAACGAGGTTCCCAAGGGGGCGAAGTGGGAAGTGTCGCTGGACTTCGTCCGTGAGCACATGAGCAAGCGGGGTGCGCAGTCTGCCCAGAAACACGCGGCGGTGGTCTTGATGAAGAAGGACGAGACCCGCCTGCCGGTGCCCAGCCGGGACGACCCCAACGTCGAGGCGCACACGCTTTTTGAAAACCTGCTGGACTTCGGGCTGCCGCGTAATGCCGACCGCATTGACATCCTTGTCGAGGCGTCCAAGGCCGCGATCGTGGCGCGTATCGATGGGGTCTCGTACCCCCAGCCGGAGGTTGAGCCTGCGGTAGCGATGCGGCTGGTGGAATACCTCAAGACGTCTGCCGGGCTGGACCTCGCGGAGCGGCGTAAGAAACAGAACGGGCTGATTAAGGTCGATGCTGGCGAGCTTGGCCGACACACGCTGGACCTGACGACCTCGGGTTCGACACGCGGGCTTAGTATGGCCGTCAACATCGACCCGGACCTGCGGACGCAGATGCCGTTGGAGCGGTTGGGCCTATTGGACCCGCAACTCAAGAAGGTCAAGGACCTGATGGAATCGGTCGGCGGGGTGACCCTGGTCGCCGCACCTCCGGCCCACGGCACGACCACCACCCTCTACAGCATCCTCAGCGGGCACGACCCCTACACCAGCAGCGTCGTCACCCTCGAAGACCAGATCGCCTGGGAACTTGAGGGCGTCCACCACAACCACATGCCCACGAGCATCCCCCCTGAGAAGTACAACGAAAAACTCATGGGCGTTTTCCGTGCCGACCCTCAGGTGCTGTACCTCACCCGCTTCGCCGATTCCAAGTCGCCGGCCCACATCGCTCAAGGTGCCGCAGAGACCCGGGTGTACATGCCGCTCGAGGCCGACGACACCTTCGGGGCACTGCGTGGTTGGGTCAAGGCAGTCGGGGACCGTAAGCTCGCTGCCAAATCGATCACCGCGGTGATCGCGCAACGGCTGGTGCGTAAGCTCTGCGTGACCTGCCGCACACCGTTCGTCCCCGACCCCGCGGCGCTCAAGAAATTCAACCTCCCCGGCAAGGTCGAGCAGCTCTTCCACGCCTCGGGCAAAGTCATGGTCAAGGACAAGGCCCAGCCCTGCCCGGACTGCATGGGCCTGGGCTACCGTGGCCGAACCGGCGTGTTTGAGGTCATGATCCTGGACGACAAGGCACGCCAGTACGTCGCCACCGGCGAAGACGACAAGCTCCGCGCCCACCTGCGACGCCTAAGGATGCTCTGGCTCCAGGAGGCCGCGCTGGCGAAGGTCGTCGAGGGAGTCACCGACATCAAGGAAGTTACCCGCTCGCTGTCAAACAA
>JAJDCX010000037.1 GCA_029260615.1 Phycisphaeraceae bacterium
GCGTGTCTTGGTGCTCTGGCTGAAATAGGAAGGTGTCGTGCGCTGGGCCCAAGGGACTTCGTCCACGTTATTGGTATGTTGCCAATCCATGAACCGTATCACCTTGAACGGACGGAGCCGTTTGACAAACAGCGGGTGGAATGTGGAGGGCGAGGTCTCGTCGAAGCCCGGCATCCAGATCTTGATGTTTTTGATAGGGTCATTGGGATTAGACCCGGTGACCACTAAGCTGATGCTGATCTCGGTGCCGGTCACATCAAACGTCACTTGGCCGGTCGATGCCTGGACGTTTTGGACATTGCCTGTGAATGCAAGCGATCCGCCGGCGCCGTCGTAGGTGCAGACATAGGTGCCAGTCGGGAACCCAGGGATTTGATCCACAAGGATTGTTGAAGCTATGTCGTTCACTTCAAGGATCGGCCAGCCGTTGGAGTCAGTGGCGGTAGAGGTATTAGATAAAGTCCATTCCCTGGCCCGCTTCATGATGTCCACGAATATCCACTCACGGGCCCAGTATCGTGACTCGTGCAGATTCATACCCTTGAAGGGTTGTTTGGTTGGGTAGCCGGCGTTCCAGTTGCCCAAGACGACGTTGAGGTCAGCGATGCCGACGTAGCCGGGCTTGGCGGGGTTGTGATGGGCGTCGCCTGCCGACAGGTCGCCGGGTGTGACGTATTGGTTCCAGTTGCCCAGGATGATGTTGAGGTCTTGGATGCCGACGAAGCCATCGTCGTCGAGGTCGCCGATGATGGCGGGAACCTGGGCGAGGGCTGGGGTGGATAGGGTCAGGCCCAGGAGCAAGGCGGCGCAGGCGGCGGTCAGTTTACGGAAATAGTGTGTGGGGGGGGGGGGGTACACGGTTCATCCTTGCCTCCATGATCGTTTTGTCATCGTCCCGGCGTGGCCTGCGGTGGAAAGCCGGGGCCGATCGATGCGGCGGGGAAGGGGTCCCGGATGGCTGCATCAAGTATTCAGGTTAAAGCGGGTGGGGCGGGAAGTCAAGATAAATTTCTACCAATTTATGACGCATCTTGACAGCTTGACATCACCCGGTACGAGAGATTCTGCGGGGTATTTGGTGGAATCCGGGAACATTCCGGGGGGGGGCGATATCCGGGGGCGGGGGTTCAGAGGGCCGCGAGGCGTTGGGCTCGGTCCTGGGCGATCAGGGCCTGGACCAGCCCTTCCAGGTCGCCCGCCAGCACGTTCTGGAGGTTGGCGTTCTGAGATATGCGGTGGTCCACGACCATGTTTTCCTTGTACCGGTAGGTCCGCACCCGCTCGCTTCGTCCGCCTGAACCGATCATCTCCGACCGCTGTTGCGAACGCTCGGCGTCCCTCTCTCCTTGCTGATGCGCGTGCAGCCGGGCCCTTAACAACTGCCAGGCCTTCTCGCGGTTCTGGTGCTGGCTCTTGGATTCCTGCATCCGCACCTCGATGCCGGTGGGTTTGTGGATCATGTGTACCGCGGTGGCGACCTTGTTCACGTTCTGCCCGCCGGGGCCCTGCGCGGTGGTCACATGGATATCCACGTCCGCCTCATCAATCTTGACTTCCAATTCTTCGGGCTCGGGCAACACCGCCACCGTCGCGGTCGAGGTATGCACCCGCCCCTGGGTCTCGGTTGCCGGCACACGCTTAACGCAATGCACCCCGCCCTCGTAACCCATCCCCTGCCAGACCGCTTGGCCCTTTACATTCACGATCGCGTTGCGTATCCCGCCCTGGTCGCCCTGGGAGAAATCCATCACCTCAAATTTCCAACGCCGCTTGGCCGCGTACTCCTGATACATCCCAAGCAGGTCACCCGCCCAGAGTGCCGCCTCGTCCCCGCCGGCCCCGGAACGCACCTCTAATATCACCGCGCCGATCGACTGATCGTCGGCCGTCACCAGCTCGTTGGATATCTCCTCCAACAGCGTTTCAGCCTGTTTTTTAAGCCCCGGCAGCTCGGACTTCGCCATCTCCACCAGTTCCGCGTCCTGGGCCTCGGCAATGATCTGCGCGTATTCTTTAACCTCACCAACCAGCCCCCACCACCTGCGGTAGCGTTCCACCAGGCCCGCCAACGCCGCCCGCTTCACACTCAGCGACCGTACCTTCTCATGATCGCTGACCACCGCCGGGTCTTGAAGCTGCGCCTCGATCCCGTCGAACTGCGCAGCCAATTCATCCAGCTTGGCGGTCAGGTTGGAGGTGTCCAGTGCCATGGGGAAGTGGTGGTTAGTGGTTGAGGGTAGATGCTACCTGATTACAACTCATAGCTTCGTCGCACTAATGGCGCATAAAAAACCGCAGCGCACGGGCACTGCGGCGTTTGGTTTTTGGGTAGCTAGCTGCTCTTCTTGCCGAAGTACGAGCCGGCGAATTTCTTCTGGAACTTCTCGACCCGGCCTGCGGTATCGACGAACTTCTGCTTGCCGGTGAAGAACGGGTGGCTGGCGCTGGAGATGTCGACCTTGACCAGCGGGTACTCGTTGCCGTCCTCCCACTTGATGGTGTTCTTGCTCTTGACCGTGGAACGGGTCAGGAAGGCAAAGTCAGCACCGACGTCCTGGAAGACGACCGGGCGGTATTCTGGGTGGATATCTTTTTTCATGATTGGTGTCTGGGTCTAGGGTTCGGGGTCTGGCCAGACACAGGCGGTCGGCCAGTCAAGCCAAGTAGTATACGATTTCAGCCTAAGACGGGCAAGAAGGGGTATATTACGCTCAGGAGAGGCTGCTGGAAGCCTCCTATTCTGACCAGACCCCGAACCTTAGCCCCCAGACCCTACCCCATGGACCTATTTCTCAACGGCAAGATGCTCCCCCCCGACCAGGCCCTGCTACCGGTTGAAGATGCCGGTTTTCAGCACGCTGTGGGCTTATTCGAGACGATGTCCGCCCACCACGGGCGGGTATTTCGGCTCAATCAGCACCTGCAAAGATTGGCCACCTCGGCGACCCAGTTGGGGCTTAGCCGGGCTCTGGATATCGAGGCGCTGGCCCAGGCGGTCCAGATCACGATCGACCACAATCAGATCGATAAGGCCCGCATCCGGCTGACGGTGACCCCCGGATCGATGTCGCTGGTTTCCGGTGGGGCAGCCCCGTCGGCCCCGACCGGGACGGTGCTGATCCAACCGACCGAGCCCACGGAATACGACCCCAAGTACTTCGAGGAGGGGATCACGGTGCTGATCGCCCAGCCGGGGGCGAATCCGTTTGACCCCATGGCCGGGCACAAGACGCTGAATTACTGGGGACGGCTGCGGACACTCCGTCAGGCCGCCAGTGCCGGCGCGGGTGAAGCGATCTGGATGAATATCTCCAACCACCTGGCTGGCGGTGCGATCAGCAACCTGTTCCTGGTGAAGGATGGGGCGTTGTTGACGCCGATCGCACGCGGTGAAGAGGTGGAGAAGAGTTTGTCCGCCCCGGTGCTGCCGGGCATTACCCGGGCGGCGGTGATCGAGTTGGCGGAGGGGCTAGGCATCACGGTCAGCAAGCAGATGCTTGCGATCGACGATCTTGTCGAAGCGGACGAGGTGTTCCTGACTAACTCGAGTTGGCAGGTGTTGCCGGTGAGTAAGGTGGAGAAGTCGCAGGTCGGCGACGGCAAAGCGGGTGAGATGACGACACGGCTGCGCGGGGCGTTGCTGGAATTGATCGAAGAAGAAACGGCTTAAGAATTTCACCACAGAGGCACAGAGAAGACGGAAGCGATTGGAACAGTGATGAACGCTGATAAACGCGGATGGGAAAAATCATTTTGACTCACGACTCATTTTTCTTTACCACCGTTCATCAGCGTTCATCACTGTTGCCTCCGTATGTATCTTCCTCTGTTTCTCTGTGTAAAACTCTCTTGTTCTACGGTAAAATCCTCTTGTTGCGGTTAGGATGTCGGCATGGCGCGACTGCCCTTTAATACCGACCCCCCCGACAACGAGCCAGCGCGGAATGACCCGGCGATGACCGTGGGTGAGTTGGCTGGGCGGATCAAGCGGGCGTTGGTGGATGGGCTTCCCCGGAAGGTCCGGGTGGTCGGGGAGGTGAGCAACCTCTCGGACCGGACGCACTGGTATTTCAGTCTTAAAGATGACGGTGCGGCGATGCGTTGTGTATGTTTTGCCAGCAACGCCAAGCGTGTCGGGTTTCCGATGCGTGATGGGATGCAGGTTGTCGTGACCGGGCGGGTTGATTTTTACGATGCGCAGGGGAGCGTGCAGCTTTATGTGGATGCGATCGAGCCCGTCGGGAAGGGTGCGTTGGAGCTTCGGCTTCGTGCGATGATCGCGGAGCTCAAGGAGCTTGGTTACTTTGAGTTGGAACACAAGAAGCCGCTGCCGACGATGCCGACACGGATCGCGGTGGTCACATCGCGGAATGCGGCGGCGTTGCAGGATGTGATTAACACGGTGGCGAAGCGGTGGCCGGGGTGCCGGCTATATCTGTACGACGTGCGTGTGCAGGGGGGGTCGGCTGCGGGGGAGATTGCCGAGGCGCTTGGCAGACTATCTAAGCACGGCGAGAAACTTCGGATCGACGCGGTGATCCTGACGCGCGGCGGCGGGTCGATCGAAGACCTGTGGGCGTTTAACGAGCGGGTGGTCGCCGATGCTGTGTATCAGTGCAAACTCCCGATTGTTGCGGCGATTGGGCATGAGACGGACACGACGGTGGCCGAGCTGGTAGCGGATGCCCGGTGCGCTACGCCGACACAGGCGGCGATGACGCTGGTTCCGGAAAGTGAAGCGTTGCAACACCAGGTGCATCAACTTGGCCAGCGCATGGCGGTGATGGTTGGCCGTCATGTGGATCACGCGGGGCAACGATTGGCATCGGCATCCAGACACACGCTGTTCCGTAATCCGCAACGACTGATCGACCAGAGCGCCCAACGGCTTGACGAAACGGTTCGTCGGTTGCGCGGATTGATGCCCAGGCGGCTGGCGGTGGACACATCACGGCTGGAGGCGATGACCCGGCAACTGGACGCAGTCAGTCCGGGCAATGTGTTGGAACGCGGGTATTCCTATACGCTGGGGGCGGACGGGAAGGTGCTTAAGCACACGACGGACACGGAGGCTGGGGAGCGGATCATCACGGTCCTGGCCGACGGGCGGATCAGTTCCACGGTCGATCCGCTGTCACCCGGCGAAACTCCACCTGCTGCACCTAAACAGACACCTGGCAGGCAGACCAAGCGGCGGGCCAAGAAGCCTGATGCTGGGCCGGGGCTCTTTGAGGCCGACAGCCCCGATTGAATCCGATACACTGATTTATCTATGGCAAAGCGACCCGCCAATCCCGAGGAACTGAGCTTCGAAGACGCCTTGGGTCGGCTCGAAGAACTGATCGACCAGATCGAGTCCGGGGAGATCGGGCTGGAGGAGTCGCTCAAGCGTTACGAGCAGGGGACGGCGTTGATTAAGCGTTGCCGATCGGTTCTGGATGGGGCACAGAAGAAGATCGCGGAGCTGTCGGCTGGGGCGAACGGGGGATTGAATGTGGATGACGGGGAAAACCAAGGGTAAACAGGGCAGATTGCCGATGAAGGGGATGGCGGTGTGTCGTTGTCATAGCGCCGCTGGGATGAACGCTAAGCCGCAAGCGGCTGGCTGAAACCTTGGCCTTAAACCCCAACCCTTAATCCCTTAGCCCATTCACTTGCCCAACTGGTTCTGGCTTATCTCTGTCGCGGTCTACGGCGGTTGCATCGGCAGCTTCCTGAACGTTGTGATTTACCGGCTGCCGGAGGGCAAGAGCCTGGTGACCCCCGGTTCGCGCTGCCCGTCTTGCGGGCACGGATTGGCGTGGTACGACAACGTGCCGGTGCTGGCGTGGCTGTGGCTGCGGGGTAGGTGCCGATACTGCAAGACGTCGATCAGTATCCAGTACCCGCTGGTTGAGGCGCTGACCGGCCTGATGTTTGCCGGTCTTTTCGCGGTGTATTACATGACGGATCTTCGATGGGAGTTTTCCACCCCCGATCATGGCTTCCAAGGTACATGGCAGATATATGTCGTTCACGCCGTGCTGCTGGCAGGGCTGATCGCTTCGACCATAATCGACGCCAAGCTGTTTATTATCCCCAGACAGATCCCCTGGCTTCTCACAGCGGTCGCGATGATCGTGCTACCGATTGTGGTTTTTCTAGGTGACCCACTTCATATCGATAGGTTACCGTCGGTACTCCAACCGTTGGGTACATGGATTGGCGCACCTGTTTACCTCAACGGGTTGGTCCCACGGGCCAGGCCAGTGGGGGTTTGGGCCTCTGCTGGGGGAGCGGCGGGTCTAGCAATCTCACTGTTGCTGCTGAAATTGAGGGTTATCCCGCTGAGTTTCGCGGATTACGACGAGGCATACCAAGCGCACGTTTCAGCGCAACCCACACCCGCCAAAGAGGAGGACGAAGGGTGGTTCCACTACCCCCATCCCAGGCGGGAAGTTCTTAAAGAGGCTCTATTTTTATTACCCCCAATCTTGGGGATGGCAGTCGGTGCCTGGCTGGCTCCCCGGGGGATCTACCCTCTTACGGCGTGGCAGTCGGTCCTTGGCGGGGTGATGCTGGGCTATCTGTTCGGTGCGGGGCTTATCTGGGCAACTCGGATCCTGGGCACTTTGGCATTCGGCAAAGAAGCGATGGGGCTGGGGGATGTCCACCTGCTGGCGGCGATCGGGGCTGTCTTGGGGGCGGGCGAAACGATCCCGGTCTTCTTTATTGCTCCTTTTTTCGGCCTGGCAGCCGCGATGCTAATGTTTGGGCTGTCAGCCATCATGAAAAAGCGTTTCCAGCCGATCCCCTATGGCCCTTATCTTGCAGGCGCAGCAGTGGTTGTCATGGTTTGTCGCGAGTCGATAATGAGCTTCCTAAAGCCCTTGATGACGATTTTTGATACTCTCTTTATGGCTTAGACGTAAGTAGGCCAAAAAGGATACGCAGAAACCTGGGGGATGCGGCCGGGCTTACCGGCGGACGATCAGGAAACACGTTAGCGAAAGGGATGTCATGAATGGCGGTCGCACACGGATGATGATGCTGTGCCTGTTGGCGGTGATCGGTTTGGTCACACTCACGGGCTGTCAGAACCGATTGAAGATGGAGCGCGATGCGCTTTACATACAAAACCAGGAACTGCAGGAAGAACTGGACCGCGCCCGCGCCGCCTTGAGTGGGGGACAGGGCGACTCGTCTGCCCTGCTTAGTGAGATCGAAAGCCTACGGGCTCAACTGGCCTCGCAACCGGTGGCTGGCGGCAGCACGGCGTTCGATAACATCGCCGGGGTGGATGCCTACTCCGATGGCGGGACCATCACCGTCCGTGTGCAGGGCGACATCCTCTTTGCTTCGGGCAAGGTTGATCTCAAGGGCTCCGCTAAAGGCACGCTCAACCAGGTTGCCGGCGTCATCAAGAACGAATACGCCGGCAACACGATCCGCGTCGAGGGCTACACCGACTCCGACCCGATCCGCAAGAGCAAGTGGAAAGACAACCTGGAATTGAGCCTGCAACGGGCCGCGTCGGTGCATCGGCAGCTACAGTCCCAGGGGATCGCATCGGACAACATGTATGCAGCGGGCTTCGGGGAGGCACGGGCTCAAGGGACCAAGGCGCAGAGCCGGCGTGTGCAGATCGTCGTCGTGCTTAGGGAGTAGGCGAGCGGCCACCGCATGCAGCTTGATTAGGTAGTAACCCCCCACCACCGCGGACAACGCTCCGCGGTTTTTAATCCGCGGCATAGAGCGCCGCTAAGTTGAACGGCCATGGCTGACCCTTCTCGCATCGCAATCGTCGACTACCGCATGGGGAACCTGCGCAGCGTGCAGAAGGCTGTCGAACACGTCGGCGGGGAAGCGTACATCATCAGCACGCCCGACGAGATCGCCTCGGCTGACAAGTTGATCCTCCCGGGGGTCGGTGCGTTCGGGGACGCGATGCGGTTCCTAAACGAATTAAAACTGTCAGACCCCATCCGGGCGTTTGTCGGTAGCGGCAGGCCGATGCTTGGGGTCTGCCTTGGGATGCAGCTACTTTTTGATGGCTCCGAAGAGGACGCCCCCGGAGATGCCCCTGAGAACGCCGGCGACGGGTTGGTCCCGGGTCTGGGTATCCTCCCCGGCCGGGTCGTCCGGTTCAACGAAGACCGTGGCGGGCAGCGTCTGAAAGTCCCGCAGATGGGCTGGAACGCTCTACATTGGGAACGACCTGACCCGCTGATGGAAGGGCTCGACCAGGGCTCGGCTGTTTATTTTGTACACAGTTACTACGCGCAACCCGCCGACGAATCAGTTGTCTCTACACGGGCCGACTACGGCGGGGACTTCTGTGCATCGGTCCACAAAGACAACCTATTCGCCATGCAGTTTCACCCCGAGAAATCTCAGCGGGTTGGGATGAAGATCCTGACTAATTTTGTTGGACTGAGCCGTTAGCTTTTAACTTAGAGCCTCAACCCCTGATCCCCATGACACCTGACGCCGCGACAGACAGACCCTCCGTGCAACCGACCGCGGTGTTCCCGCTGCTGGCCGAGCCGATCACTTATTTTGCCTGCCTGTGGGATCTGGCGAAGACCGATGATCGCCGGGCATACTGGCTGGGGTTGTTCCGTGAACACTACGAGGGGCTGCTTGAGTTGGCGATGGCGGATGCGTTGGACCGGGGCGTTGCGAACGACCGGGCGGAAGAGCAGGTAGCGAATGCCCGGGCCGGGTTCGGGGCGTTTCTTAAGCAGGTCGAGGCGGAGCCGAACGTGTTTGGGCCGTTGACGATCTTGTTGATGTGTGAAGCACGCGAGCGGTGCCTGCGGCGGGCGAACATACCGGATCCGTACCGTCTGGCTAAGCAGCAGGAGAATGAGACCGCTATGGCACTGCTGCCGGCAGTGTTTGCGGAGATCGACGCCCTTGCCGGGGCTGATCGGATCGACCGGATCATGCGGGGTGTCTTTGCTGGCAACATCTTTGATCTGGGGGCGGTGAAGACCATTGAGATGTTTAAGGATGGGAAGGTTGATTTCCATCACACGCTAAGCAAACTCAAGGGTCGGCCGTGGTTCGTGGATCACCTGGATGCCTGGCGCGATCGCTGGCTCAACGGGCCGACCCATCAGTGCGCGGTGATGTTCGTTGATAATGCTGGGCCGGATGTGTTGCTTGGAATGGTCCCGTTTGCGCGCGAGCTGCTGCGGCGTGGTACTGGGGTAATCCTCACCGCCAACGAGACACCGGCCTTGAACGACGTCACGCACGCCGAATTGATCGTCCTGATTGACCGCATCGCGGAGATAGACCCGCTGATAAACGAGGCTTTGAAATCCGGGGAATTGGAGCTGGTATCCAGCGGCAACGGTGCGCCGCTGATCGATTTAAGACGTGTCGATTCGCGTCTTGCGGAAGCGGTGTATCGCAGGGATGTGGACTTGTGTGTGATCGAGGGGATGGGCCGAGCGATCGAGACCAACTTCGATGCGGCTTTCAACTGTGACACGCTGAAGCTGGCGATGATTAAGGACCTGGGTGTGGGCGAGGCGATGGGGGCGGAGTTGTATGATCTTGTGCTGCGGTTTGACCCTGCGTGAATAGGCGTGACAACTCACGGCACTTCGTGAGGGGGACCATTATCCTTGATCGACACCGCGCCAGGTGATGCCGTTGCCTGGATCTTCTGGGAAGCTGACGCAACCTTTGTCGAGAGTTACGCCGTCGGCCACATCCCCGGCGAGCAATAGCGCCCCATCCATATCGACGTAATCCAGCATCGGCAGGAGTTGTGCGATCGCGCTGATGCCGACAGTGGTTTCGGTCATGCAACCGACCATGGTTTTTAAGCCCAACTCACGGGCGTGGGTGAGCATCCTGCGCGCGGGGGTTTGGCCGCCGCACTTGGTGAGCTTGACATTGACGCCGTGGAAGAAGCCTTGGCACCGCTGGACATCGGCTTCGAGGATGCAGCTTTCGTCGGCGATCACCGGCAAGACGGACTGGGCAAACACTTTCTTCATCCCACCCCAGTTGTCGGCTTCGAGCGGCTGCTCGATGAACTGGACGTTGAGCTTGGCAAGCTGGTGTGAGTTGGCGATCGTCTGGTCAGCATCCCATCCACAGTTGGCATCCACACGGAACACCGCATCCGTGTGCGTACGCAACTCACGAATAATCGCGATGTCGTCGTCGGTTCCCAGCTTGATTTTGTAGATCGGCCAGCCGTCGAACTCCTTCATCTTGGCGACCATTTTTTCGATGGTGTCGATCCCGATGGTGTAATCGCTCAGGGGGGCCTTGCTCATATCCAGGTTTAATAGCTCGTAGACAGGCTTGCCCAATCGTTTGCCCCAGAGGTCGGTGGCGGCCTCGTCCAGTGCGCACAGCGCGAACATCTGGCCGGACAGCAGCGGGTGCATGCGCTCCCAGAACTCCACGGGGTCGGCGAAGGTGGCGGCTTCAATGGTTGGGCGTATCGTTTCAAGCGCGGCGGACATGGTGTCGTAGGTCACGCCGTAGTAGGGGATGGATGCGCCTTCGCCGAAGCCGCTTTGTCCTGCGTCATTAAGTTCGACAATGAGGTTGCGTTGGTGGGTGCGTGTGCCGTGGGTCGTGGTCCAGGGGTGGCGGATCGGGATGTTGGCTTCGTGGAGGGTGAGCTTCATTGGATTACCCCCCCACCATGTAGCTCTTTTTGCAGGTCGTTGACAGCTTGGACAAGTTCGTCGGGGCCGTGGCGTATGACATCGCAGACCGGCAGGCCGAATTCATCTCGCAGGCGCTGACGCTCATCTTCCACGATGGCAGGGTCGGTGATATTTTTCGTGTTCATCGCGATGCCGATGACCTTGCAGGGGTAGGCGGAGTCTGCTGCTTGTTCGTAGAGGCTGATGATATTTTTCAGTGGAGGGATGGTGAGTTGCTCCATGCCGTAGACCTTTTTGCGTCCCAGTTCCAGACACATGATTAGGCCGTGGGGCACGCAGCCGTGTAATAGGCCGAGGGTGACCGAGGAGTAGCGTGGCTGGACGAGGCTGGCCTGACCCTCAATGACCATGATATCGTGGTGCTGGTTCTGGAGGACGAGTTTCTCTGCTGCGCCGTTGATGAAGTCGGCAACGACACAGTCGATGGGGATGCCGGAGCCCTCGATCATGATCCCGGTCTGCCCGGTGGCGACGAAGGCGGCGTCTTGACTGGCCAGGCTCAATGCTTGGGCGAGTTCGATAGAGACGACCATCTTGCCGACGGAGCAGTCGTTGCCGACGGTCTGGATACGTAGGCAGGTATCGTTGATTTCTTTGCGTTGGGCGACGTCGCGTTCGTCGTTTTTGCGGACGTCGTTGAGGGTGACACCGGCCTCGTAAGCGGCGTGAGCGATCTGCGGATCGTCACCCAGGAATGCGTGCAGGCCCGACTCAATATTCATCCCCCGACGAATCGCGTCGAGGATGGATGCCCGCAGTGGCTCTGGCAAGATGCCGCCGGGGGTGGCGATCCCGATGAGGAGCGTGTTGGCGTCTTTGACCTGGTCCAGTGAGCCGACCACGGGGATGTCGCCGCCGACGCCGAAGACTTGTTGCGCGGTTTTGCCGGCTTCTTGCTGATCGAGGACGGCGACGACCTGTTGCGGGCGATACCGCAGCAGGCTCACTGCGGTCTTGGCCTTGAGTGTTCGGGCGAATCCCTGGGTAAGAATGACGAGCCTGCGGTGCATGGGTAAGTCTCTGGCTGGTGCGTGGCCGGCGAGTTTATCCGGCGGATGATATTAGAACAAAAACCGGCGTATCCGGGGGGATAAAGGCCCCAAAACCAGGGAGCCAGAGTATCCGAAGACTTGACCCGTGGGCTGGTTAGAGCTAAAGTCACTGTCCGCCGTAATGCCGGTTTCCACCCCGTGTGGCCGCCGCGCCAAGCGTGTTTACTCCCTACAACAAGCCTCTTTTTTGGAGATACGAAGCGATGGGTATCAAAGTCGGTATCAACGGATTTGGACGGATCGGACGCCTTGTGTTCCGCGCCGCGGCCAGCAACCCCAACATTGAAATCGTCGGGATCAACGACCTGTTCCCGCCGCAGAGCCTGGCGTACTTGTTGAAGTACGACTCGATCCACGGCCGTTTCGACGGCACGGTCGAGGCGAGTGACGCGGGCCTGATCGTCAACGGCAAGCTCATCCCCACCACCGCCGAGCGTGACCCGGCGAACCTGCCCTGGGGCAAGCTGGGTGTGGACTACGTCGTCGAATCGACCGGCTTCTTCACCGCCGGCCCGGACGCTCAAAAACACATCGATGCCGGTGCCAAACGTGTGGTGATCTCGGCCCCGACCAAGACCCCGGACGTGGTGCCAACGCTGGTCATGGGCGTCAACCACGAGACCTACGACGCCTCGAAAGACACGATCGTCTCCAACGCCAGTTGCACGACCAACTGCCTGGCACCGATCGCCAAGGTGCTGGACGACGAGTTTGGGATCATCGAGGGCCTGATGACCACGGTCCACGCTGTGACGGCTACGCAGCCGACACAGGACGGTCCAAGCCGTAAGGACCTGCGCGGCGGGCGTTCCGGCGGGTTCAACATCATCCCCGCGAGCACCGGTGCGGCCAAGGCTGTCGGGCTGGCGTTGCCTCAGCTCAAGGGCAAGATCACGGGCATGGCCTTCCGCATCCCCACGGCCAACGTGTCGGTCGTCGACCTGACCGTGCGGCTTGAGAAGAAGACCAGCTACGACGAGATCTGTGCCAAGATGAAGGCCGCCAGCGAGAATGGCTCGCTCGCCGGGTTCCTGGCTTACACCGATGAACCGGTCGTCTCCAGCGACTTCATCACCGACCCCGCCAGCTCGACGTTTGACGCCGGTGCGGGCATCGGGCTCACCGATCAGTTCTTCAAGGTCGTGAGCTGGTACGACAACGAGTGGGGCTACTCCAACCGTGTGGTCGATCTGATGACACACATGGGCAAAGCCGACGGGCTCGCCTGAGACACGGCTCCCAATCAATAAGCTAATCAAAGCCCGGCCGAAAGGTCGGGTTTTTTTATGCCTGGGTGGGGTGCAAACACCGGATGGTTTACGTTAGGATGCCTTGATGCACACGTTAGACACACCCTCTCGTGCCCCCGTTGGAAAGCCACGCATATGCCGAGCCTGATGTCGCAGATAAAGACCGGCCTTCGTGTGGCGAAGCGGGGAACCCGTTCGTTCCGCAAGATGCTCAGCGGGCCGACGGTGAAGGGCACGGCGTGGCTGCTGGCGTGGGTCATCTGGGCTTACATGTCGCTGGTCTGGCGTACCAGCCGGATCGAATCGTATGGGATCGGGCGGGCGGTCAACGCCATGAGTCGGCACCGCAATATCCTGATGACGTTGTGGCACGAGGACGTCGTGCTGGCACCGTGGGCCTACCGGGAGTACAAGCCGACCACGCTCGCCAGCATCAGCGACATCGGCGAGGTTATCGCCGCCGCGCTGAAACGCCAGGGCTACACGGTGTTTCGCGGCGGGTCGTCAAAAGGAAAGTCGCGCCAGACCGCTGTTCTTAAAGATATGGTGCAGCACGTCAAGGATCGTCAGGACGTGCTGCTGGCCATCGCGGTGGACGGGTCATCCGGTCCGGTCCGGGTTCTTAAGCCGGGGATCATCCCGTTATCCAATAGCACCGGTGCGCCGATCTTCGCCATCCACGTCATCAGTTCACGCTCCATCAAAGCCCGTACCTGGGACCGGACCCGCATCCCCCTGCCGTTTGGCCGGATCGTTGTCGTGATGGAAGGCCCGCTGCGGTGTGATGACAATAAGTTGGGCGGCAAAGTATTTCGTCGGCTGCGGGATCAGGCTCAACTCATGTTGGAGGATGCGGCGAATCGCGCTGAGCATTGCCTCAAGCACGGCGAGCTCCCACCGCCGAACCCCGCGCTGGACATGGACCCGTCCTACGGCGAGGAAGACCGGCGCACCGGGCGATCCCTCTTCCTCCCCCACGAGACACTGCCCAACCCCCGGCTGATCGACGACGCACCGCCTACTAACAACCCCTAGGCCCCCCAACTTTACCTATAAAAGGTCGGCCTAGCCGTCGGCGTCCAGCCCAAACTCCAAACCCCTACTCAGCCGGCAGTAAATTATTCATTCCCTATAAATTATTCTTGCTTCGGCCCCCCTCTCGCAGGTAACATCCATATGTGGTGTCCCCTCTATGTGGCGGGGGACCAGGCGGCTATTCCACCGCCCATTGAGAAACCGAACCACCCTCAAGCACACACCGGCAGCCTTTTTCTCCCAGGAGATGACCCATGCCCCCCATCGCGACACGCCTCTCATTCACCGTTGCATTCATTGCATTGGGTCTGAACGCAGCCACAGCTTCCGCCAACACCGCGTCTTGGACGAATACCCCGGTCCCGCTGGGCACCCATATTGTCGATGGCTTCACACTGCCATTCGGCCCCCCCGGCACGCTCATTGGCAACCTTGACGGGTTCATCGTCAACGACCTGATCATGGACACCACCAGCGACTGGCGCGGATCCCTCCTGCAAGTCAACCTGACCAGCGGATCGATCTGGCAGGAGCCCGATGACGCCGGCGCTGTGACGTACAACGGCACGACACTCGGCAAACCCAACTCCGCGTTCTTCCCCGCACTGCCTTCCTCCGAGTTCGATTCTTACATAACGGATCGTGATGGTACCGGTTCTTCATCGCAGATTGCAGGTTGTGCCGCTGCTGTATTCCCGTGTCTTATCCCACGTCAGTTAGATACATCTGGGATTGATATTGGATGGAACAGCTTCGGCAGCCAGACCGGTGATATAGGAATCTTCCGCATCGCGAGGGTCACGCTCAGCCCGGACGCGAATGGCACCGCCTTTGTGGCGTTCACGGTTGCAGGAGAGTTCGTAAAGATTGAAACCGACTTCCTGATCCAGAACGGCCACATCATCCCCGTCCCCGAGCCGGCGTCCGTGCTGCTGCTGGGTCTGGGTGGACTAGGCCTTTTGCGGCGGACACACACTTTCAGTGAAGGAGTTCACTAATGAACCGCATCCATAACCAATCCACTCTGATCGTCGTGCTGTGCCTGTTCTTGACGGCCTCCGCCTCAGCCAACACCGCGTCGTGGACAAATGCCCCGGTGCCACTGGGCACCCATATTGTCGATGGCTTCACACTGCCATTCGGCCCAAGTGGCCAGGTAATCGGCAACCTCGATGGCTACATCGTTAACGACTTGATCCTAAGTACTACCAGCGATTGGACTGCAGCAGCCCTGCTCATCGAATTGCATAGCGGCTCGATCTGGCAGGAGCCGGACGATACTGTAGCAGCGTTCTTCAATGGCAAAACCCTCGGTCAACCCACCCCGGGTTTCTTCGTTGTGCTGCC
>JAJDCX010000038.1 GCA_029260615.1 Phycisphaeraceae bacterium
CTTTCGCTCGCCGCTACTTACGGAATCGAGGTTTCTTTCTTTTCCTACAGCTACTTAGATGTTTCAGTTTGCTGCGTTAGCTTCCATACCTTATGCATTCGGGTATGGATGACACCGAAGTGCCGGGTTTCCCCATTCAGAAATCCCAGGATCAACGCTTGGTTGCCAACTCCCCTGGGCTTATCGCAGGCTCCAACGTCTTTCATCGCCTCTTGACGCCAAGTCATCCGCCACACACTCTTAATAGCTTAATCACTCCGACCTGCGACCGACGTAAACGCCGGACTAAGTCGGATCAATCCGCTGTGACGATTACACAGCGACCCATCCACGATAACCTTTAAAAGGAAGTCATCGCGATGAGCAAGCACCTCAATTTGCGCTAGAACTTATTAACTCGGTATTACACTAACTAATTTTGCGTGCAACACCAAGACCTTTTCACTTGTAAAAGAACACGGGTCCGGTCGGGCCTAAGCCTTTCCGATCCCCCCGCTTGCTGCGGGTGAGGGGCTCCCTTGAAGGGATGCCGTCACTGGCAGCGAGCGAGGTACTTTACCGACCCATCCGAGCCTGTCAAGCCAGCCATTTTCTGGCTGGGTGTCAGGTCTGGGTGGACTGCTTCCTGGCGTGCTATCAGGGCCTGCTGGGCTGCTGCCCGGCCTGATATTGCCAAGGAGGAGAATTGTACCCAACCTCATCGCCCTGTCAACCCGGAGGAGACCGGGGGGGAAGCCGGGTAAACCCTGCCCCATCCCCATCTTCGGTCAAGTGACGCTGAAATCCTATGGAATCGGCGATACCCGCTTTAAACTGCGTCCTTTCTGCCCCCCCCCACTTCCGCACTACCGTCATAGCCTGTTGAACACGATGTGGATAAACAAAGCACGCAGGGGCCGGCACACCTAGACGTCTGCTGATCGCCCCTGGGAGTCAAGGCCCATTTTCGGGCCCCCGCTTGGCAGCCCCATGGGATTTTGCTTACCATTTCCGTTGATACGTTCGGCCTTGCTGGCATTTCGTGACCACAGCAAGGGAGTCGGGACGTAGCCGGTTTTTTGCATTCGCAGATCTATTTTCGGCAATATGCAGGGGGTTTTCGATGGCGATCATCTTTTCGTGTCAGTGTGGGAAGCAGATAAAAGTTGCGGACAAGTTTGCGGGCCGTAGCGGCAAGTGCCCGGCGTGCGGGGGGATGATTACGATCCCGTATCCCGACCCCCCGGATACCGACACTGACCCCGACCTTATCTATGAGGCCCTGGGGCCTAAAACTGACCCGGAACCCCAGCCCGCGGCCTCTGGGGTGTGCAACGCTTGCGGCAAGCCGATGCCGGCCGGCTCGGTGCTGTGTTTGCAGTGCGGCTTCCACAGCGTCTCTCATACCTACCTCAAAGTCGCCAACGCCAAGGACGCCAAGGAGAAGGTCGCCAAGGCCCCGTTGTTGAGCCTGGGTGGAGTAGAGTTTCGTTGGTGGACGATCGCCCTGATCGTGATCCCCATCGCTGCGGTTTCGTTCTGGTACTACACTGGGCCGGCACGCGATGTACTCGTGCTTAATGTCGAAACGGTCAGCGTCATCGAATCGATCCACAACGGCCAAACACGCGAGCCGTTCAGCCTGTTTACCCAGCAGGGCGACCTCTCCCTGGGCATCAAAGCACCGAAATCTAAGTCCCACCCCAACGCGATGATCGGGGGGACCGAGGAGACCTACTCGCTGGGCTCAAGTGACAAGCTGATCGTACTGGGTCCCGACGAATCCGGCGGTCATATCGCGCTACAGGTCGCGCTCAAGCAGGGCACGATCCGTTCCATGAATCGCATCAGCGGGTACGACAGCATCATCAAGGCGGATGACTTTAAACTCGTCCCGATAGGCGGTGGCAAACCGGTCGACGCACGCCTTCTCTCTAAACGCTTTGAAAAGGGTGCCGAACTGGACATCGGCGGTGCGCAGACGACCAACTTCCGCGCGATGTTTCCCAATGAACCCACCGAACTGAAAACCGAAAGGAACTCTGGCACGATTAGTGGCCAAGCCTTCTGGCGGCAACCAAATGCCAAGGGTGAAATAACTTTCTACGCCTCATACCCCTTCGGCGAATACCCGGCTGCTAAAGGCCTGACCGCCAACGGCAAGGTCGAACTGACCAGCAACGCAGGCACCACAGTCAACATGCAATACACCGGCGGCACGCTCCAGGTCGATTGGGACCCCGACGCCTCGGGCTGGTGGGCCAAAGATAAGTACACACACATGTCCCAGCCTTCGCCCTGGTACCGCTATCACTTCGGCCTGCTATTTAAGCGCCCGCAGGTCGGTGGGGAGTACCAACTAACCTACTGCGGCAAGCACATCGCCACAGTCTCGGTTGACCCCGCCGCACCTCCCAAGACGCCCATGGCCTCTCCCATGAAGCGTGTCAATTCAAAAAACAAGCCCGCCAGCACATCCAATCCTTTGGCGTATTTCAAAGTTATGGGTGACGCTCGGCAGCAAGCGAGGGGTATCGTCTCGGCCAGCAACCTCCGCCAACTGGGACTGGGGCTGCAGATTTATCTGGACCAACACGGGCAGGTTTGGCCCGACAGTTTGGAGCAACTTGAAGGCGTGATGAGCGGGTACGAACAGGTGATGGTCAACCCGCGCACCGGCGAAGAGGTGGGCTTCATCTACGTCCGCCCCGAGCGTGGTGCCGAACCTTCCACCACCGCGGTCCTCTTTGAATCCCTGCACGGCAAGCCCGACCCCAACGGTGCCATTCTCTACGCCGATGGGCATATCGAGTAAACCTATTCGGCCGCTTTCTCACCTAGAGCAGCCCGCAGATAACCCTAGCCATTTCTACTTGTAAGCCCCGCCATGCGTGTCAGTACTTACGCAAACCGTGTGGTCGTGACCCTATGTTGAAAAAAGACTACTCACTCGGATATACGGGAATCCATGACTATCCATCAGCCGATGAGTTTACTCTGATAAGTGCTGGATTGACCTCCAAAGTACCAGTCACAGCGTATGTCCAAGCGAACCAACCACACTTCTTCTGGCAAATCAGCTTGGCGGTGGCCCGCCATCTATGTCGTGGCGGCGGGCCTGCCCTGCGTCTGCATCGTGTCGCTGGCTTATCTGCACCTGCAAACCTCCCTGGCGGACTGGCGGACCACGGAGACGATGCAGAACTCAACGGCACGCCCAATTGGTCGATCGGTGGCACCGTCTACATACCCGAGGGCACGCTGTCGGTTGAGGGGACACCCGGAACATTTGCCAACGGTCTGATCGCAGGGCATATCGAGGTCAGAGGCACCGCCGACATCACCATCGACTTCCAAGACCAGTTCCCACGCCTGCCTCGCACGGTCTTCCTGGTCGAGTAGCGTCGTGTGAAGGCTTACTTGCGTGTGATGTGGGAACGGTCCGCCAAGTCGCAGGTTCATTGAGCGGACACGAGTAGCCATACAGGCCCAGGCAATTTAGTAAGCCCAAAGACCAAGACCCATATTTTCACTCACAAGAGCTGCTGTGCTAGTTGGCAAAACTAAGTAACCAATAAAAAACCCGCTGATTCCCTATTCGCATAGGGTCTTAGCGGGTTAGTTAAAAACATCAACAATGGAGCCGGGGGGAGTCGAACCCCCGTCCCGTGACAGTCAGCAAACGACCTCTACACGTTTAGCTCAAGCTTTAATCTCGGGTCTTGGACGATCATGAGCACCCTGCCAAGACCCCAGCCCTAGAAAGGTTTAATCCGCCGGGGCTAAGGCGTCCCCTTTGGACGAGTCTACTGATTGTAAGCCCGACAACAGCCGTAGACATTCTGCTGTCGGACTTGGCCACTATTAGGCAGCCATGCGCGCCGGGGCGAACCCGATGCGACCAGCGATGTTATCGTTGGCATTTGAGTTTTTTGTACGTGGTTTAACGAGGACCAAACGTACACCTCGACGTGCCACCGCAAGCCTTCCCTGTCCGGTCAAT
>JAJDCX010000039.1 GCA_029260615.1 Phycisphaeraceae bacterium
GCGTGTCTTGGTGCTCTGGCTGAAATAGGAAGGTGTCGTGCGCTGGGCCCAAGGGACTTCGTCCACGTTATTGGTATGTTGCCAATCCATGAACCGTATCACCTTGAACGGACGGAGCCGTTTGACAAACAGCGGGTGGAACGTGGAGGGCGAGGTTTCGTCGAAGCCCGGCATCCATATCTTGATGTTCTTGATAGGGTCATTGGGATTAGACCCGGTGACCACCAAGCTGATGCTGATCTCGGTGCCGGCCACATCAAACGTCACTTGGCCGGTCGATGCCTGGACGTTTTGGACATTGCCTGTGAATGCAAGCGATCCGCCGGCACCGTCGTAGGTGCAGATATAGGTACCGGTCGGGAACCCAGGGATTTGATCCACAAGGATTGTCGAAGCGGTGTCGTTCACTTCAAGGATCGGCCAGCCGTTGGAGTCCGTGGCGGTAGAGGTATTAGATAAAGTCCATTCCCTGGCGCGCTTCATGATGTCCACGAATATCCACTCTCGGGCCCAGTACCGTGACTCGTGGAGGTTCATGCCTTTGAAGGGTTGTCTGGTTGGGTAGCCGGCGTTCCAGTTGGCCAGGACGACGTTGAGGTCAGCGATACCGATGAAGCCGGGCTTGGCGGGGTTGTGATGGGCGTCGCCCGCTGACAAGTCGCCTGGGGTGACGTATTGGTTCCAGTTGCCCAGGATGATATTGAGGTCTTGGATGCCGACGAAGCCGTCGTCGTCGAGGTCGCCTAGGATGGCGGGGACCTGGGCGAGGGCTGGGGTGGATAGGGTCAGGCCCAGGAGCAAGGCGGCGCAGGCGGCGGTCAGTTTACGGAAATGTCGTGTGTGTGTTTTTGGGGGGGGGTACACGGTTCATCCTTGCCTCCATGATGGTTTGTCGTCGTCCCGGCGTGGCCTGCGGTGGAAAGCCGGGGGCCGATCGATGCGGCGGGGAAGGGGTCCCGGATGGCCTCATCAAGTATTCAGGTTAAAACTTGCGGGGCGGAAAGTCAAGCTAAATTATTGAGAAAGCATGATCTGAGGTAAGAATATTGCCGTGGGGTTGGGAGTCGGGTTCGCGCTTTAGTTTGAGGTGTGTGTGGTCTACGCGAGCAGTGCGAGCAGTTGTCCGCGGCTGGTGACCATGAGTTTGCGGTAGATGCTTTTGACGTGGACGTGGATGGTGTTGGGGGATCGGTTCAGTGCGTCGGCGACTTCACGTTCTGTTTCGTTGAGTTGCAGGCGTTCCATGACCCGGTGTTCGGTGGCGCTTAGTCTTTTTAAGAGGTCCTGGACGGGCATGATGGTGACGGGGGGGGCTGTGGTTTTGGGTGTGCGGCCTAGTCGTTGCAGTTCTCGGCGGTGGGCTTGCTGGATGAGTTCGGTGGCCTGTGGGGTGAAGCGTGAAAGGCGGTCTATGTCCTTGTGCATGAAGGGTGATTTTCCCAGACAGCGCAGGAACAGCAGGCGGCAGTTGGGTTTGGAGGAGAGGGAAACACACAGGGAGGTGGGGTCGATCCGCGCCTGGGGGAATGCTGTGGCCCGAGAGAGTTCTTCACAGATCTGGGCGTCCCGGGGGTAGTCGGGGGCAAACAGTCGGGGGTCCTGGTGTGCGGTGGTTTTTAGCTGTTGCCAGAGTTTTGAGTGGGGGTCGGTGGGCCAATAGCGTAGTTGGCGATATTGGTCAGAGGTGAGTTTGATGCCTTGTAGGCCCAGGTACACTTGCTCTATTTGGCTGGGTTTGTCCCATGTGAGGGCCAGGGCTGCTTGGGCGTCGATCACCCGCATCAGGATGTCCACTGCGTGGGCCAGTGCGCCGTAGGTTGGGGATTCAAGGTCACGGAACACCCGTGTCAGGTCCAGCATGGTTCATGTCCCGGGGGCTGTTGAGTGGAGGGCCGGTGGGGGCTAGCCAGGTGCTCATGTCTTATGAGTATTATCGGCTCTTGGGGGACTGCTTGATGGGGGGCGGTGTCAGGGGCTGGCACTGGGTTGGAGAAAAACCTGAAAAACTGCACTTGCGTTGGGGGATGGCGTAACCGATCATGGCTTAGACGTGTCCGTTTGGGGGGCGGCTCCGGGTCGATCCGTACGGCAGGAGCGTGGGGCGAGGCATATCTTAAATATCTGTAGATCAAGGATATATAAATGTTTATGAGTCGAGATCATGGGACGTTCATGGGGATGGGCTTGGTTTGTCTCGTGCTGGTTTGGGCGGGTGCGAGCGTGGGTCAGGCTCATGAGGTGGATCAATACACGGTCCCTGCGGGTGAGGAAATGGTGGACCTGGGGGACTACTTCAACGACTATTTTATTACTGCGATCCAGGAGGGTGTCAGGCGGACCAACCGGCGGATCGATCTTGACCTTGGCGGGGATGGAAGCCAGTTCGATCCGACGGACAAGCGGTACGGCTCGGGGGCTCTTAGGACCTATGACACCAGCACCCAGGGGCAGGCGTTGGGTTATCTGTATTCCGGTGAGGCGGTGGCACACTATGTGCGTAAGTCGATTCCCGATGCGGTGACGCTGATTGAGGGGTTGGAGTCCGATCTGCACAGCCGGGCGATCAAGGAGCGGTACCCTGGGGAGGTGGTGGCGTACCACCCGTCGGACTTCAAGTGTGTGTATGCGAAGGTTCACTTCCCGTTGGATCCGCGGTCGGTGTTTCGGCTGTGGCGTGCGTCGAGTATCAAGGCCAACGGGACGTACCTGGGGACGGATAAGATCGGGCATTTCGTGGACATGGGGTATCATTACTACAAGGTCTACAGGCGGATGCGTGGGAAGAAGGGCCTGGGGGAACGCCGGGCGATGTACCGGGCGGCGCATGCTTTTGACACCGGGATTATGTCGGAGTCATCGGTGTTGGGTTATGTCACTGCGGGTGCTTACTCTAACGCGGACATGGCCTCGAACTATGCCGGGTGTTTGTTCTACCGAAACCTCACCGAACCGGTCCGGCTCAAGGGGGTGGTTCGGCCGGCGATCGTGGTGCGTAGCGGGGATTACTGGAAGCTCAATGATTACGTCAAGGGTGAGCCCGATTTTTTCTCCTGGTTCATCTCCGAACACTACGACGAGGCGTTGAACCCCAGCCACTACGAGCGGGGTATGCGTAAGCCGATGCGTAAGGCGATCGGCAAGCGGTGCGAGAGTCTGGCGGACTGGTACGCGGATGAGAACGGTGACCGGCGGACCCCGGAGTACTTCCGGGTGAAGTTGTATGAGTTGGCCACTTACTACAACTCGGACTATGGGCATTCGGGCAAGTTCGACCAGTTGATCCACTTGGGGGATGCTTGCCGGGAAGCGCTGCCAGAATAAGTCTTGTCATGCCAAGATGATGTGTTTGGATTAAGCCGCGTGCTTGTTTCCTGGCTGGGTATGATCCTGCTCAAGTCACACCCCCTTTAGGGTCGATAACCCTAGGGTGGGGCGGTTGTTTCGCCGCCTCCAGCGAGGCACGCCCCCCATGGGAACTATTACCACCGGCACCGGGCTGATCAGCGGCATTGACATTGCTGGGCTGATCGACCAACTGATTGCTCTTGAGGAGCGCCCCAGGGTGCTTGTCGAGCAGCGGAACGCTGTGCTCACGGCACAGCAGACGGCTTTCCAGGATGTGAACGCCAAGCTGCTGGGTTTGCAGTTCAATGTCGGTAACCTGACCGGGGCCAGCACGTTCGATGCGACGACGGGGACGACGTCGAACGAGTCGGTTTTGACCATTGATAGTGGTGCGGGTGCTGTGCCGGGGAACTACGGGTTCACGGTGGATCGTTTGGTTGCGAGCCAGCAGGTGCTGACCAAGGGGTTCAAGGACATCAATACCACGGCGGTGGGGTCGGGGACACTGACGTTTGAGAGCGGAAAATCTCGGCTGGATTCGGACACGCTGCTGAGTGATCTTAACGGCGGTGCTGGGGCGACGCGGGGCTTGATCCGTGTGACCGATCGGTCCGGTGCGGTTGGGCTGATCGATCTGTCGCGGGCGGTCAGCATTGATGACGCGATTGAAACTATCAACAGCGCGACCAACGTCAGCGTCCGGGCGACGGTGACGGGGGATGGGCTGACTGTTACCGACAACACGGGGCTTGGGGCGGGTAATCTGGTGGTCACCAATGTCGGGATCACCGATACGGCGAGCAGCCTGGGGATCGTGGGGAACAGCGCCACCGGAGAGATCACGGGCACGGCGGTCAACTTCCTGGGTGTGGATACTTTGCTGGCCGCGGTCAACGACGGGTTGGGTATCGATATCCGTGACTCGGGTACGGCTGATTTCTCCATCTTCGGCGGGGACAATACCGAGTACGAGATCAACCTCCTCAGTGAGACGACGCTTGGGGATGTCGTTGACACGATCAACGCGGCGACCGGTGGGGTGGTGGTTGCATCGATCGCCGCCGACGGGGTGAGCCTGACGCTGACCGATACCGGGTCGGGCGGGGGCAATTTCAAGGTGGTCGCCAACGGCACCAACACGGCTGCTGCGGACCTTGGGCTGTCGGGGGACGACATCGATGGTGACAATAAAATCGACGGTGACCGGATTATTGCCGGGATAAACTCGCGGCTTTTGAACAAGCTCAACGGCGGGGCCGGGCTCGGCGGGACGACGGCGCTGGTGAGTCAGTTGACCGTCGGGACGCCACTTTCTGACCTTTTCAATGGGGCGGGCGTTACCACTGCAGACCGCAAGGAACTGGTGATATTCGATCGTGCCGGCAATCCTGGATATACCATCGACCTGGACCCCTCATCGACCGTTTTCTCCAACACCGTAGGTGACCTGATTGGTTTCGTTAATGCCGGGACAAGCGGAAACGTGACGATGTCGATCAGCGGCAATCAATTAGTGCTGACTGACAACACGGGTGGAACCGGGAACCTCCGAGCGTTTGACAACCCCGGTTCACTTTCGACCATCATTGCTGATCTGGGCCTGACCATCAACGCTGCCGTAAGTTCTGTGACCGGTGTGGACACGAATCCCGTCCCGACTGCCAGCACCCAGTCGGGCGCGGGGCAGGTTTTGATTCAGGACCGCTTGGGTGTGACGTTCACGGCGGACCTGACGACGGCTAAGAGTGTTACGGATGTGATTACGGGGATCAATGACGCTAGCGAAGCGGCGGGTGCGGGGATCACGGCGAGCCTGAACCGGGCGGGCAACGGCATCACGCTGGCCGACGGCTCGGGTGGGGCCGGGGACATCATCATCAGTGACACGACCGGTGCCACGGCGACGAACCTTAACATCGCTGGGACATTCACCGCGGATGAGGTCGAGTCCGGGAACCTGCAGTACCAGTACCTCGCTGAGGGGACGAGCCTTAGTTCGCTGGGGTTTGTAAAGGGCAAGATCGACATCACCGACAGCACGGGTCTGACGCGGACGATTAGTCTTCAGGAGACGGAGCAGACGATCGCTGATGTGTTGCAGGACATCAACGGCGCGGGGCTGGCGATCAATGCTCGGGTCAACGACAACGGGGACGGGATCATCCTGGAAGACACCAACGCGGGTATCCAGGCGGTGGCGATCAAGGTCGAGGAGGCTGGGTCGGGCACGGCGAGTAGTCTTGGGATATTGGGTGAAGCCGCGACGGCTGGGGCTGACTTTGATGGGAGTTTCGAGAAGACCGTTGACTTCACCAGCGACGCCATGACCGGTGCGACCTTGCTGGCGGCACTGAAGAGCGGCGACGGGATCGAGTTTAACGATACCACCGCCGACTTCGAGATTACCACACGCGACGGCAACATCTTCGAGGTTGATCTGACCGTTGGGGTTACGACGGTCGGGGAATTGGTCACCGCTATCCAGGACGCTGCTACGGCTGGCGGGTCCAATGTTTCGGTGGCGGTCAACGAGGCTGGGACCGGGTTGACACTTACCGACAATACCACTGGGAACGGGAAGCTCACTTTTAATGCGCTCAACAACTCCGAAGCGCTGGGGGATCTGGGTTTCAAGGATGATGATGACGATAACGGGCAGACGGCCTCGGGGACGCTTGTCCAGATCACGACCCTCAGAGACCTGGCTGACCTTATCAACGAAACCGACGTCGGGATCGGCGCGGCGATTCTGAATGATGGTTCGGCTGGGGCGCCGTTTCGGCTGATCCTCAGTGCGGACAAATCGGGTTCCGCGGGGGCGTTTGTTTTTGATGATGGCGGGGCGAATTTCAAGGGCTCGACGTTTTCCAAGGCGCAGGACGCGGTGGTTTTCTTTGGGTCTACGGACCCCGCGCAGGCCCAGATCATCACTTCGACAAGCAACACACTGGAAGGGGTCATCCCCGGGGCGACGATTAACCTGCTCTCGACCAGTGACCAGCCGGTGCAGGTCACGATCGCTCGGGATGACGGGTCGGTGACCGGTGCGGCACAGTCTTTTGTCGATGGGTTTAACACCCTGATGACTACGATCGACACCTACGACGCATTCAATGCGGATACGGAGGAGCGCGGGTTGCTGTTGGGTGACTCCGCGTTGATTCAGCTTAAGAACCGGCTGTTCTCTTCGATTCTTGCACGCAGCACGGACCTGACCGGGAGCTTCACGTCGTTGGCCCAGGTGGGGATCAGCGTCGGGTCCGGTGCGGTCTTGCGGCTGGACTCTGCTAAGTTCCAGAACGCCTTGAGTACCGACCGTGATGCGGTGGTCAACCTGTTTACCTTCAAGACGACCGGGACGGATGAGGATGGCGATACCATTACCACGGCCAAGGGTGTCGGGGTGGCCATCGACGAGTTGTTGGAGCGCCTGACGGACACGGAAACGGGGATCATCGAGAACCGGGTGTCGTCGATCGACCGTCAGATCAGCCTGAACGCCGACCGGATCGAACAGTTGGACCTGGCGTTAGAGGTGAAGCGTGCCCGGTTGGAGGCGCAGTTTGTGGCGATGGAGAGTGCCCTGGCGCAGCTTCAGGGGCAGAGTTCGGCGTTGGCGAGCTTCCAGCCGGTGTCGTTCAACAGTAACAGCGGGTAGCGAGAGTGGTCAAAGCGCGTCCCCGGCCGCTTATCGGTCCTGGTAAAAGCACTTAGCTAACGGAGGCCTAGCGTCCTTGCCGATATGACAGGCACCGGCGTCCCGTTTTTGTGCCGGCAAGGAATAGCTACGCGATGAGTCAAAAGCCGGTCAATCCGTACCTCAAGACCAAGATCATGACCGCCAGCCCCGAGGAGCTGCGGCTGATGTTGTATGAGGGGGCTCTGAAGTTCTGCCGGCAGGCCAAGATCTCGCTGGAGAAGCAGAGCTACGAGGACAGCTACAACAACCTCATGCGGGCGCAGAAGATTGTTCTGGAGCTATCGACGAGCCTGAACCATGACGCCGACCCGCAGCTATGCCAGCGGCTTTCCGCGTTGTATACCTACGTCTACCGGCTGCTGGTGGATGCGAATATGAAGCGTGAGATCGAGATCGTGGACGAGGCGATCAAGCTTGTTGAGTACGAGCGGGAGACCTGGCAGATGCTCATGAAGAAGCTCGCTGGGGAAGGCAAGCCCACCGACGCCTCGATCAGCACGGCCCAGCAGACCGCTATCAGCAGCCTGTCCCAGAGCGCGTGACGGCGGCGGGGAGCCACCCACCAACCAACCTGATTTAAACGTGCAGCCCCGGCCTTGGTCGGGGTTGTTTTATTGGGCCATCAAATATTCGCTGGGGGCAATATCAGGATCTTTAGAGAAGCCGCAGGGGCTTAATCGGCGTGCCTCAAGAGCCGATATCTCAAGGTGTCCCAATACCGATTTGGAGCCTGCTGATGCGAAAGATTGTGATATCCCTGTTGGCCGTGATGCTGTCCGCGGTGAGTGCGTTGGCATCGGATCAAGGGGCCATCATCGCCCAGACGATCGAGACCTACAAGCAGATCGAGGCTGTCCGGTCGGAGATGCGCGGGGCGGTCGGGGATCTGTCACACGAGAAGCGGGCCTGTGAGTTGGCTATCTATGAGTTGGACGGCGAGCCCAAGACCCAGGCGCAGCTGGATGAGTTGGCCGGGTCGATCAGTCAGCAGGCTGAGTCCCTTAAGCGTATCCAGGCCAGCAACGGGTCCAAGAGGTCGCAGGCCTATTGTGAACGACGGATCCGGGATCTGACGTTGATGCTCGAAGCCAGCCAGATAACGACTGATGTGAAGCGGGAGGTGCATCGCAAGAAACTGCGGGCACGGGTCGATCAACTGGACAAAAAGATTCAATCGATTCAGGAGCCTTACAGGGGTCGTATTCAAGCGATCGAGGGCCCGGCCGACGCGGGGAACGATGAACTGGCGGCGGTGATCCAGCCGCACATCAAGACACCGGAGGCGGCGTACCCCGGCTCGACGGTCGAACACCTCAACGCCACCGTTCACATGGCTTTTGGATCAAGTAACTGGCATGACAGCAATCGCAAACAGATCGCCTGGGCGCATATCCGTATCCGTTCCCTTGACGAGGTCGAGGACTACCACCGCGAGAAACTGCTGGATGGCAAGTACCCGATCCAGTCGCTTAGCGATGGCAGCATCTGGGTCTGGGCTGGGCACTTTCTGATTACGTTTGTCGTGGATGATGACAAACTCAAGGGCGAGGAAAACATCCAGAAGATGATCCACGAGTTTGTGGACCTGGAAGGTTTGGCGGGGATTGAAGCGGAGGCGGAACAAGTCGCGGTGGGGGAGTTGGCGGGGTAGGTCAGTACATCGCTATGTAAAACAGGGGATTAATCGACTATCACAGCCCTACGGCCATCCGTGCCCGTGCCGTCACCTCGGTGACTTTTGCTTGCGCTGCGGCGGCGCCGTCCTTTAAGACCTTGTCGATGTAAGCGGGGTCGTTCATGAGTTCGGTGCGGCGTTTTCTTGCGTCGGCGAAGTGGTCGAGGATGAGTTCGAATAGGGCTTGTTTTGCGTGGCCGTAGCCCATGCCTTCGGGGCCGGAGGCTCGGTAGCGGCTGGCGAGGTCCAGGGTGCGTGGGTCGTCTCGGCCGGCGATGCCTCGGTAGATCTGGAAGACGGTGCAGGCCTCGGGGTCTTTGGATTCTTCGACGGGGGTGGAGTCTGTTTTGATCTTCATGATGCGTTTGCGCAGGGGCTTTTCGTCCATGAAGGGGTCGATGTCGTTGCCGTAGGACTTGGACATCTTCTGGCCATCGATGCCGGGGAGGACTTGGGCGTCGTCGCGTAGTTTGTAGTTGGGGAGTTTGAAGACTTCGCCGAAGGCGTGGTTGAATTTCTGTGCGAGGTCGCGGGTGATTTCGCAGTGCTGGACCTGGTCTTTGCCGACGGGGACGAGGTCGGGATCGACGCTTAGGATGTCGGCGGCCTGGAGGATCGGGTAGGTGTATAGGCCGACCGATGCGGGGAGTCCGCGGGCGACTTTGTCTTTGTAGCTGGTGGCCTTGTCCATCAGGTGCTTGGGGCAGACACACGACAGCAGCCAGGCGAGTTCGGTGACTTGGGGGACGTCTTGCTGGAGGTAGATGTGTGTGTTGGGGTGTGTGGCGGGGTCCAGCCCGAAGGCGAGGTAGTCGATGACGACCTGTCGGGTGTTGGTGCGAAGTTCGTTGGCGTCGCGCGTCGAGGTCAGCGCGTGGTAGGAAGCCACGAAGACGTACATCTCGTGGTCGGCTTGCATATCGACGAACTGACGGATGGCGCCGGCGTAGTTGCCGATGTGCAGTTGGCCGGAGGGTTGTAGGCCTGAGAGGACACGTTTCATAGGGATTGGGGGTTGGGGATTAGGGGTTGGGGGTTAGTCGGAGTTTGCAGAGTGTACCGCTTTGCAGAAGGCTTTGATGCGTGTGGGGTCTTTGATGCCTCGGGAGGACTCGACTCCGGAGGAGGTGTCTACCGCGAAGGGGCGGGTGGTGGTGACGGCCTGGGCTACGTTGTCGGGGGTGAGGCCGCCAGCGAGGATGATGGGGGGGAGATCGGTTTTGTCGAGGTTGGCTAGCGCGTCCCAGTCGAACGATCGGCCGGAGCCTCCGGTGAGTTCGCCGGGACGGGTGGGGGCGTCGATGAGGAGGGCTGCGACGTTGGGCGGGGGGTTTCTCCAGGCGTCTATTTTTTCGAGATCAAATGGGACTGCTTTGAATATCTGGACGGTGTCGAGCGATTCGATGAATGCGCGGTCTTCGTCGCCGTGGAGTTGGATGATCGGGAAGTCGGCGTTGTCGAGGACTTCCTGGATGAACGCAAGGGGTTGATTGGCGAAGAGTGCGACGGGTTGGACGGTCTTGGAGGCGTTGCAGATTTCGGCGACGAGATTGCGGGCTTGGGGGATCTGAAGTTGGCGGGGTGAGCCTTCGATGAAGTTCAGGCCGATGTAGTCAGCTCCGGCGTCGATGGCGCAGTGTGCGTGGTCGGGTTGGCGTATGCCACAGATTTTGATGCGTGTACGGTTCATGGTTCGACCCGTTCTAGTCTTGCGTACTGGAGGATAAGCGTTTTAGTGCCTGCGGTGTTGAAGGTGATTCTTGCGCGGGTGTGTGATCCGGTGGGGTGGATGTCGATGATTCGGCCGAGGCCGAACTGTGGGTGGCGTACGAGTGTGCCGGGTGGGTAGAGGGCGGCTTCACGGCCGGCGAGGGATCGTTGGGACAGGTTGTCAGCCAACTCGTCGGTGTCGTCGTCGCAGGCGTCGATTTCTTCGATGCAGTCGTCGGGCATTTCGCGGAAGAATCGGCTGGGGATGGTGACGTTGGATTGGCCGAAGACGGTGCGGTACCGGGCGTGTGAGAGGTAGAGGGTTTGCATGGCGCGGGTGACGCCGACGAAGCAGAGGCGTCGTTCTTCTTCGAGTTCGCTTTCGTTTGCGTTGGCGCGATCGTGGGGGAGCAGGCCGTCCTCTACGCCGATCATGGCGACGGTGGGGTATTCCAGGCCCTTGGCGGCGTGGAGGGTCATCATAGTGACCATGCCCTGGTCGGGGTCGACGGCGTCGACGTCGTTGACCAGGCTGATACGTTCGAGGAAGGCGAGGAGTTTTTCGCTTAAGGATGGGGTGTGGTCGCTGCCATCGAGTTCAAGTTCGAGCTCGAAGTCTTGCTCGAATTGTTGGGCGCTGGTGACCAGTTCGCCGAGGTTGGCAAGTCGTTCGTGGTCGGGGTCGGACTTGTCGTTTCTGCAGGCTTCTTCGAGGCCTGACTGGCGGAGGACGTCTTCGACGAAGACGCGCAGGGATGTGGCGGTGATGGGTTCGTCTACGAGGGTGGGCTCGTCGTTGCCTAAGCCCGCGGCGTGGCGCCAGGTGCCCAGTAGTTTGCCGAATTTCTCCAGGCTATTCTGTGCGCGAATGTTCACCGCGACAAGTTTAATTGGATCACCCAGTAGCACGTCGATCGGCTTAGTGTTGACCAGACCGTAGGCCTGCATGGCTTTGACGGTTTTGTCGCTGATGCCGCGTGTGGGGGTGTTGATGATGCGCAGGAGGCTGACCTCGTCGGCGGGGTTGACGACGCAGCGGAGGTAGGCGACGGCGTTCTTGATTTCGAGCCGTTCGTAGAAGGCGGTGCCCCGGGCGATCTGGTAGGGGATGCCTGCATCGCGCAGCGCGTCTTCGATCACGCGGCTTAGGCTGTTGATGCGGTAGAACACAGCCATGTGTCCCCAGGGGGTGTGGTGGTCGTCGTGCTGCTTACGGAATGCGTCAACGATCCAGTTGGCTTCGTGTCGTTCGTCGCGGCAGGTGATGACCTTAACGGGGTCGCCTTGGGGGTTGTCGGTCCAGAGGTCTTTGTGTTTACGGCGGGTGTTGTTTTGGATGAGGCTGTCGGCGACGGCGAGGATACGCTTGGTGGAGCGGTAGTTCTGCTCGAGGCGGACGACGTTGGCGTTGGGGTAGTGGGTCTCGAAGTCTAGGATGTTTTTGATGTTTGCGCCGCGCCAGCCGTAGATGGATTGGTCGGGGTCGCCGGTGGCGCAGAAGTTCTTGTGTCGGGCGGCCAGTGCGTTGGCGATCATGAACTGGGCGTGGTTGGTGTCCTGGTACTCGTCGATCATGACGTACTGGTAGCGGTCCTGAAGTTCTTTGAGTACGTCGGGGTGTTCGCGGAGGAGTTGGACGACTTTCAGGAGCAGGTCGTCGAAGTCCAGTGCGTGGTTGCTTGTGAGGATCTTGGAGTACTTGGTGTAGATCTTGGCGACGGTTCGTGAGTAGAAGTCGCCGGCGAGTTGGGCGTAGGCTTCGGCGTCGACCAGCTCGTTTTTGGATTTGCTGATGGCGCTGAGGATCCCGCCGGGGGGGAAGTTTTTGGTGTTGATGTCGAGGTCGGTGAGCGCTTTTTTGATTGCGCGTTTCTGGTCGGAGGTGTCGTAGATGGAGTAGCCGGGCGGGAGCCCGAGTCGATCGGCGTATTGGCGTAGGAGGCGGGCGCAGAGGCTGTGGAAGGTGCAGACGGTCAGTGCGCGGGCCTGGCGTTCGGAGACGAGCTCGGCGGTGCGTTGGTGCATCTCGCCGGCGGCTTTGTTGGTGAAGGTGATGGCCAGGACCTGCCAGGGTGGGATGCCGACACGGGTGACCAGGTGGGCGACTCGGCGTGTGATGACGCGGGTCTTGCCTGAGCCGGGGCCTGCGAGGACCAGCAGCGGGCCGTCGACGTGTGTGACGGCTTGGCGCTGGGGGGGTGTGAGGTCATCCAGCAGCGGGTCGGCACCTCCCGGGGGGGGCGTGGGTGCGGCCCCCGGAGGCGCGGCCTGGGGTGGGGCCGAGGATGCGGGGTTGGTGGGGGGATGAGATATTTCTTGGTCGGTCATGTCACTGAAGTTTAGCAGGTACGGGGGGTGGGTTGGGGAGATGATGGAATCCTGGGAGAGGAGGATTCAGAACGCATGCGGTTCTTTATTGGGGCACGTTATGTTTTCGTGGTGGTTTTAGTTCAGCGCCACGCCGTCGTCGCTGAGGCAGGTGCCTTGGCGTTGTGCCCGGTGCAGAGTCTGGCGGGTCCGCATGAGCATTTGGCGGAGCCATTCGGCACGCTCGCAGGGGCAGGGCTCGGCGAGCATTTCGTAGCGGTCCTTGGCACATCGGCACAGGGCCATGACGGCGAGGTCGAGCATGGCTGCGGTGGGGATCTCTTTGCTTAGGAGGTTGCGGACCGCGCCTATCTGGGCCCACTGTCTAAGCATGGGGTCGGCTAGGAGCTGTTCGATCTTTTCTCGGCAGGGCTCCAGGTCCAGCTCTTTGGGTGGATCGGTTTCAAAGGGTTTGAGGATGGCGGTGCGGAAGGGGGGCGAGTCGATTTCTTTGGTGATGTGGGCGCGGCAGAGGCCTTGGAGCAGGAGGTTGTATCGGCCGTCTTCGAGGCATTCGTGACGGGCGATGTAGCCGATGCAGACGCAGGGGCGGACGGGGGGTGAGCCATCGTAGGTGGTGCGCCATTGGTCGCCCTCGAACGTCGCCATAGCGATCAGGCCGTTGGAATCCAGTGCGGCGCGGGTCATCCGTCTGTAGCGGCCCTCGAAGATGTGCAGCGGCGCGGTGGCGTGGGGCAGCAGCACGCATGCGTTCAGCGGGAACAGGGGGACGGGTTTGGAGAAGTCAATAATCACGGTGTGGGTTTGGTTTCGATTAAGTACCCTGCATTGGTCGCAGACGACCCTTCGTAGGTTTAGTTAGGGTCAGGTGGATTCGGTTTGTGTTTTCGGTTTACTGGGTTTTCGTTGTGCGCGTAGTTGGGGTTCGGGGTGTTCGATACGGACGGTGTGCCCGGGCTCGACGCTGTGTGTGAGGAAGGCCCCGCCGTTGATGACGCAGCCTTCACCGATGACGGTTTCGCCGCCGAGGATGGTGGCGCCTGGGTAGATGGTGACGTTGTTTTGGATGGTTGGGTGGCGTTTCATGCCGCGCCAGTCTTGGCCGCCCTTGGTGGAGAGTGCGCCGAGGGTGACGCCCTGATAGATTTTGACGTTGTCGCCGATGGTGGTGGTTTCGCCGACAACGACGCCTGTGCCGTGGTCGATGAAGAAGGAGCTGCCGATGATTGCGCCGGGGTGGATGTCGATGCCTGTTTCGCTGTGCGCGACTTCGGTCATGATCCGTGGGATCAGGGGGACGCGTAGTTTGTAGAGCTCGTGTGCGGCGCGTTGGATGAAGATGGCGTCGATGCCTGGGTAGCTGAAGATGGCCTCGTCGGTGGAGACGGCTGCGGGATCGCCGTCGAACGCGGCCTTGACGTCAAGGGCGAGTCGGTGGCGTTGGTCGGGGATGGTTTCGAGGAACTGGTCGGTCAGCTCACGGGCTTTGCAATTGCAGTCGTCGTTGCCTTGCTCGGCCTGGTCGCGCATGAGGTTGCTGTCGTAGCAGAGGGCCTGGAGTACCTGGTCAAAAAACACGGCGTGGATCTGTGTCAGCAGATCGGCGATGTGGGCTCGTGCGCTGTTGGCGGTGACGCGTTGCTCGTCGAAGAAGCCTGGGAAGACCAGGTGGCGTAGGAGTTCGATCCCCTCGATGACGCGTGCCCGCTTGGGTAGGAAGGCTTTATTGATGTGCTGGAGGCGGTCGTCGGGGCCGATGTCGCCGGTGAGGTCATCTGCGAGGCGGTTGATGAGGGCGTCGTCCTGGGGCAGCTGATTTTGGGGGTCGTCGCTCATATCAACACTATATACATCGTAAGGCGGTGCCGCTGGGATTAAGGGAAAGTTAGTTTGCTTTTGGGGTTAAACGAGGAGCAGGGAGGGTCTGGTGGGGGGTGTAGTGGGGGAGGGTGAGCAAGACACGGATATCCGAGCCCTCGCTGCACTCAGGCTCGGCGTTGGGTGTGAGGGGTGCAATAAAAAACGACCCGTCGGGTAGACGAGTCGTCGCAAAGCGTTGCCTCGCGTGGCATGGTTTTGGGCCGGTGCGGAACTTGCTCGAACCCCAATTTAAGGTGGGTGCGTCGCCGAGTCATCCCGACCTTCCACTCTAAGGAGGCTTGGCCATCGTGCCCGGTCACCGCTCCCTTGGGGTTCATAAAGGTTCGAGCAAATCTACCGCACAAAAAAAAGCGGTCCAAGGTGTCGCGCGGGGTATTCACTTTATAGGTTCAATTATACGACAAGAATCGGCGGGGTCCAGAGAGAATCTGGGGATATGGTGGGATGTGGAAAACCGGGAGGGGGCTGGGGGGGCATCACCGCGAAGTCGCGAAGAGCGCGAAGGGATTTGAAGAGGGGATTTTGCCGCAGAGGACGCGGAGGGATATGGGGAGGGGAGGGCCCACAGATTTTCACAGATTAAGAAGATTAAAAGGGGGTGGCCCGGGGCGGGTTCTCAATCCGTGAAATCTGTGAAGATTTGTGGTCTAAGCGCTTGACTATCTTCGTTTTGCTTCGCGCGTTTTTAGCGGGTCTGGTTTTATTGTGCGCCGGTGAGTTTGGGTGGGACTTGCAGTTGCATGTTTGCCTTGATGGCGTTGGGGTTGTCGCCAATTATGTCGCGGTTGAAGTTGTAGATGGTGCGCCAGAGGGTGGGGTCGCCGTAGTATTGTTGTGCGACGGTGGAGAGGCTGTCGCCGGGTTGGATGGTGTAGGTTTGGGTGGTGCCTGGGCCGGGGGGGGAGGGCTCTTCTTTGGAGAGGGTGTGGCGTTTGTTGGGGAGGCGGAGGACTTGGCCGACGCGGAGCTTGGTGGGTTCGACCTTGGGGTTGGCTTGGGCGATATCGACCCACCTGCGTTCGTCGTTGTAGATCTTGATGGCGATGGAGGATAAGACGTCGCCGGATTGGACGGTGTAGGTTTTCGATGTGTTAGTGGTGGCGGTACTCGTCTTTGCCGCGGTGGCGTTTGTCTTGTTGGGCCAGGGCACGTTGGGTCGGTCGGATGAAGCTAACACCGCGTCGAGGTCATGGCTGCTGACTTTGGCGGAGGGTGCGGGCTTATTGGTGTGTTTTGCTGGGTTTGAGTCTGTGCGTGCCAGGGCGATGGCGGCGGAGGTGCCGTTGCCAAGGGGTGAGCTAGGGGTGGCGGCTTGAGGTTTGTCACTATCAGAGGTGCTGCTGGCTGTGCTCTGATTGTTTGTGTCAGGTGTGAGAGTGGCAAGGACCCGGCTGCGGGCATCGGCGGCGATGGTTTTCGCGGGGGTATCGGTGTTCGAGTTGGTTTGCGCGTTGACCATTGACTTCAGTGAGCCGTCGCCCGTTGAGTCTGCTCGGAGGGTTTTGCGTGGTGGGGGGGTTGCGGTCTGGTTTGTCTGGGCATCCACAGCCTGGATTGGTTCTGGCTGGGTCTTGCCCATGAAGATCACGGCCGTCAGGAGGCACACCATTACCGATAGGATCAATGCGATTTTGTAAGAGATTTTCATGACCAGCCTCCATGCGTTGGTGTGGCATTATACAGGCGTTGGGCGGGAGGTGTGTCCATACCCGGTGTGGGGCTGGGGGGATAGCGGGTTGTGTGTGGGTCCACGGGGGGCTTAGACTACCGGGGATGCCGTCTATCTCAATTATCATTTGTTGTGCTAATGCCGAGGCGACCCTGGGCCCGGCTTGTGAGTCCGCGAAGTGGGCTGACGAGTTGATCGTGGTGGATTCGGGGTCAAGCGATGCAACTGCTGAAATAGCCAAGGCGTACGCGGATCGGTATATCGTTGAGCCTTGGCGTGGGTACGGGGGGCAGAAGAAGTTTGCGGCGGAGTTGGCGTCGCACGATTGGATCTTTTTTCTGGATGGTGATGAGGAGTGTTCCACGCAGTTGGCGGAGGCATGGCAAGGGTTTACGGATGCACAGCTTGGCCGGTTGGACCTTTTGATGGTGCCTCGGAAGAACTATGTGCTGGGGCGTTATGTCAGGGGGTGGTGGCCTGATCGGCTGACACGGATTTTCCACCGGGGGCGGGTGACCTGGGACGATGAGGTGCTGCACGACACCCGCAAGGCTTCGGACCCGTCGCGTGTGCTGGCTCTGTCGGGGTGGATCGAGCACAAGCGGCACAGTGATGCCGGGTTTAGCGACTATTTTTCGGGCCAGCGGATGGATGAGCGGCTGTTGATGGTGGCCCGGCAGATGCATGGACGTGGGAAGAGGGCACGGGTCTGGGACCTGGTGTTTCGGCCTTGGCTGGCGTTCCTGAAGTTTTATGTCCTGAAACGGGGGTTTCTCGATGGGGCGTTTGGGCTGCTGATTGCCCAGAAGGCTGCGGTCAGCACCCAGTTGAAATACGCGGCTTTATGGTCGGTTCAGAACGGCCTGGACTCATCTGATGCCTGACCGGAGAGGGGCGGGGTTTGTCGGGGGTTTATAGCCGAGTGTTTCTGAGGGCCAGGCTTGTAGATGCTCCAGAGGGGGAAGCCTGCTATCATGTGTAGGTGTCAGGGGGACTTAGGCGGTCTTGAGGCGGATATCCATTTGGCCTTATGGTCGGTGGTCCGCTGGGCCCGGCTTCGGCCCATTAAATGTTTGACACCCGCAGGCTGCGGCGATAACTTCGATTGTGTTGGTAATTGGACGCTTAGGAGACGGTTGATGACCACTAAGGATTCTCGCCTGATCGTGAGCGAGGAAGACCAGATAACGAAGGTTCGTTTCCTCGACCGCAACATCCTTGAGGAAGCGAATATCCAGCAGATCGGGGACGAGATCGCCCATCTGATTGAAGCGTCGGACAACCCCAGGTTGTTGATCGACTTCGATCAGGTCGAGCACCTGTCATCTGCGGCGCTGGGTACGCTTATCACGATCAACAACAAGATCCGCCATAAAGACGGGCAGTTGAGGCTTTGCAACATCGACCCTCAGATCTATGAGGTCTTTGTCATCACCAAGCTCAACAAGCTCTTCCAGATCCATGAAGACGCGGCTCAGGCGATGTCGAGTTTCAAGTAACGTTTAACTCCCCTCCCTCCGGGCCGTCGATCCGGGCGGTTTCGGTTGGTATCAGTGTGGTCAGCTATGCGCGAGTCACCGATGGTTAAGCTGGTGATCCCAAGCAAGCTGACGGAACTGCCGGGGGTTCAACAAGCCATTATCAACGAAGTTAAGGGGCTTGGCTACGGGAAGGACGAGGTCTTTGCGATACGTCTTGCGCTGGACGAGGCTGTGACCAACGCCATCCATCACGGGAACGGTGACGATCCAAAAAAACAGGTCACGATTGAGTATCAGGTCGATGAGAAGGCGGTTCGGATCAGTGTCACCGATGAGGGGTGTGGGTTCTGTCCGGAGAAGCTCCCGGATCCTACACTTCAAGACAATCTGGCCGCGCCCCATGGCCGGGGGGTCATGCTGATGAAGGCCTATATGAGCGAGGTCCGTTTTAACCCGTGCGGTAACTCGATCAGCATGGTCAAATGTAAGGGATGCAAGCTGCCCGCAAAGGGTTAGGCCAGGGAATGAGCGGCTGGGGGTGCCTGGGATATTGTCTTGGCCCTGCTGCGGACTTACGCTATCATTGCTTGTTGATGTTTAAGGCCTTATTGGCCCTGCCAGACTGTCCAGCTAGGGATCCCGTTGACCCAGACCCATTCATCCAGTTCATCCGCTCCCGTTTGTGTGCGTGAGCCCGTTGCCGGGTTGGGCGATGATTCTGATGGTTCGGACCCCGACCAATCCGAGGAACACACGGCCAGGCCGGGGTCTGATTCCGGCTTGGGTTGTGCTGTGACTTTGGATCTACAAATCTCTGATTGTGATCCGCCCGCCGGCGGCTGGCTGGAAGATCAGCTAACGCGCATTGCGCAACTTGCTGGGGTGACCGATGGCAGGCTTGGGATTGCGGTCGTCGATGATGAGCAAATGACAAGTATGCATCAGCAATACTGCGATCAACCCGGGACCACCGACGTATTAACATTTGACCTGCGAGACAGTCAGGATGAGCCCATCGAGGGTGATCTTGTGCTCTGCATGGATGAGGCCCGTCGTCAGGCGCAGCAGCGTGGGCACGACACTCGGCTTGAGTTGCTGCTGTATGCCGTGCATGGGCTGATGCATTTGCTGGGTGAGGATGACCACGACGAGGCTGGTTATCAGAAGATGCATCGGCGTGAGGATGAACTGTTGACCCGCGCGGGGCTGGGACCCGTCTTTGGTTTATGATCGTTAACGTGTGGCTGGTCTGTATCCCCCTGATGCGGACCCGCTTGGATAGCAGGTGGACCCGGCTTAGGTCGGCCGCCTGATTAGGACAGGGGACATGGATGCGCTTCGGTGAGTTACGCGATCGTAATCGCTGTTCTTGGATGCCTGCTGGTCTGTTACTTCTCGGCCTGTAACATCGCCTTGAAGACCTTGTCGCGCAAGCGTCTGGCTGACCGGTTGGGGGTGGGGTTCGATCCGGCCAGGCTGTCGCTGTTTTACGAACGCCGACCCATGATGCTGCTGCTGACAGGGACGGCCCGGGCGGTGCTGAGTTTGGTTGTTCTGCTGGCGACGCTCTACTACTTCGAGGAACGCTTCATCGGTTGGTCCAGGCTTACGAGCTATTTTGCGGCCTTCCTTGTCGCGGGGGGTTTGGTGAGTATTTTCGCGGTGGCGATCCCGGTGAGTTGGGCGCGTTATCAGCGTGAAGGAATTATCGCGTGGTCAATGCCATTGCTTAATACTTTGTTGATCGTGTTCTCGCCGGTGGTCTGGTTGTTGCACCTGTTTGACCCGGTGGTCAGGCGTATCTCCGGTGCGGACCTGGACGACGGTGACGACAGCGACTTGTCAGACGAGGTGATCTCTATGGTTGAAGATCACGAAGACGGCGGCGAGGTCGATGAAGCGCAGAAGGAAATGATCGAGGCGGTTTTTGATCTATCCGATACCGATGCCGATCAGGTCATGACCCCGCGTACCGATGTTGAGGGGATCGAGGTCGGCTCGACGCTACAGGAGGTCAAGGACAGCATCCTCAAGCACGGGCACAGCCGGATCCCTGTTTATGAACAGACCATCGACAGTATCGTGGGCGTCCTCTATGCCAAGGATCTGATCCGATACGTCTGCGACGGCGATGACTTTGACCTCCGCTCGGTGCTGCGTGAGGCAATGATGGTTCCCGAAAGTAAAAACGTGGGTGAATTGCTCGGCGAGTTCAAGGCCCGCAAGGTCCATATCGCGCTGGTTCTGGATGAGTACGGTGGGACAGCGGGCTTGGTCACCATCGAAGATATCCTCGAAGAGCTGGTCGGCGAGATTCAGGACGAGTACGAGGCGGCCGAGGAAACGCCCGCGATCCACCGCCTGGATGACAAGACGCTGCGGGTCGATGCCCGGGTCGAGATCGATGATCTTAATGATGAGCTGGAAATCGACCTGCCGGAAGACGAGGACTACGACACGGTCGGGGGGTTTGTTTTTGCGACGATCGGTCACATCCCTAAGGCTGGGGAAAGTTTTGACTTTCAGGGGCTGCGTTTTACCGTGACCGAGGCCGAGCGCACGCGGGTGGTGCGTGTCCAGGTCGGTGTGCTTGACTCCCAGGACGCTTCGGCCGAGGCGTAGCGGTGCGGCTCATTCGCGGTTCCCGGCCACGGGGGCTACACTTTCCCGCCCATGGATATTCGTTTTTACAATTCACTGACGCATCAGATTGAGCCGTTCACCCCGATCCAGGCGGGTACGGTGTCGATGTACAACTGTGGGCCGACGGTTTACGACTACGCGCATATTGGGAACTTCCGCACGTTTGTGTTTGCAGACGTGCTGCGGCGGTTCCTGGAACTAGCGGGGCACACGGTCCACCAGGTGATGAACATCACCGATGTGGGGCACATGACCGACGACCAGCTTGCTGACGGCGGGGGTGAAGACAAGATGGCTGCGGCCGCCAAACGGCTTAAGGAATCCAAGAAGCAGGGGGTCGCGCTGATCGAGAATCCCGACGATCCTTATGCGGTTGCGGAGTTCTTTACCGGGGCGTTTATTGAAGACGCGAAGCTGTTGGGTTTGAAGATTGCTGATGAGTATCCCGGGCAGATGCCCCGTGCTACCGACCACGTTGTGCCGAGCATGATCCCGATGATTGGGTCGTTGATTGAGAAGGACCACGCCTATATGGCCGAAGACGGCGCAGTTTA
Organism: Phycisphaeraceae bacterium; assembly: GCA_029260615.1. GTDB lineage: Bacteria > Planctomycetota > Phycisphaerae > Phycisphaerales > Phycisphaeraceae > JAJRRS01. The sequence goes on from JAJDCX010000039.1 coordinate 20,987, forward strand.
CTTTAGTGTGCAGAGCTTCCCTGATTACGGCAAGCTGTCGGGGAACAGCCTGGACAAACTACGAGGCGGCGCGGGCGGGCGGGTTCAGGACTCACACCAGACGCACAAGCGTCACCCGGCGGACTTTCTTTTGTGGAAGCCCGATGCGTCTCACCTGATGAAGTGGGATTCGCCCTGGGGCGCGGGATACCCCGGTTGGCACATCGAGTGCTCGGCGATGGCTAAGGCGATACTTGGCAAAGACACCATCGACATCCACACCGGCGGCGAGGACAACATCTTCCCTCACCACGAATGCGAGATCGCCCAGACCTGCGGTGCGACAGGCAACGACCACTTTGCCAACTTCTGGCTGCACTCACGCTTCCTGCTGGTCGAGGGTGAGAAGATGTCTAAGAGTAAGGGCAACTTCCACACCGTCCGTGATGTGTTGGAAGGCAGAGTGACCGGCCGAGCTGTGGACCCGGCGGTGCTGCGGTTTGAGTTGCTCAAGGGGCACTACCGGTCGAACATTAACTTCACGGCGAAGGGGTTGGCGGATTCAGCGAGCGCGGTGAGGCGATTCCGTAATGCGGTACATACAGATACTAAATCAGCTCCGTTGGATCATCCCGATGTTCAGGCATTTCTTGAGACACTCGCCAATGACCTGAATATAGCCGGTGCTTTAGGGATTGTTTTTGAGCGTATGAAGAAGTCGGATGATGAGTTGCCAAGTATCCTCAGTCGAGTGAACGAGATATTGGGGATATTGCCAACAAATATTGGCAGCAATGTTCAGAGCCATATACCGTTTCGTCATAACGTTGAGGCAGAGGTCTTTTCTCCTAAAAACTTATGCGACCAACTCGACGCCGCTCGTGCTGAAAAGAACTTCACTAAAGCCGACACCATCCGTCAACAGTTGATCGATGAAGGTTACGACGTGAAAACGACCAAAGGTGGTACGGTCGCGACGAAACGGTTGGCGTGAGAATTCTGCTAGAGTTTGGTTTTACCGTCATAGCCGCGGGCTTACAGCCCGCGAGTCCGCGACACGTAGTGTCGCGGCTATTAATTGTGTGTGACATTCGCTACGACGCGTTGCTCTTTGCGGCCCGTGCGGCACCGGTGATGTAGGGGATGCCGCTGAAGACGGTGACGGCAACCGTTAGGTACACCAGGACGTCGCGTACCCAGCCCAGCCATTGCATGCCCTCGGTACGCGGGTCCAGCCAGACGATGGCGAGCACGATGGGGATGACGATCGACTGGAGGATCATTTTTAGCTTGCCCCAGACGTTGGCGCCGAACTTCACGCCCTCGCCTTCCAGCTCGGCACGGATCGCGGTGACGAGTAGCTCACGGGACAGGATCACGGCAACCATCCAGGGGTAGACGCCGGAGACCATGCTGAAGAAATCGATGTCGCCGACCTCGACCGCGCCGGGAATAATAAAACGTGGCCCGGCGAGGTAGACGAAGGCGCCGATGACCAGGACTTTGTCGCAGAAGGGGTCCATGATTCGGCCGAACTTGGATTCGACGTGCCAGCGGCGTGCGAGGTAGCCGTCCAGCGAATCGGTGATGGCCGCCAGGATAAAGATCACGATCGCGACGGGGAGCAGCCAGGTGGGGCTATCGGCCCCGTAGCGGTAGCAGTTGAGCAGCACGAAGAACACGGCCGCCAGGACCAGCCGAAGCATGGTCAGTTGGTTGGGCAGTTGTCGATAAAACGTGTGCATGGTTCGGTCTTTCCTGCCCCGGCCGTACTCCTTGGGCCACATGCTACCCGATCGCTGCGGACATGCCCGCCAATCGTCCCGAGGCCCAGGCCCATTGGAAGTTGTATCCGCCGATGCGGCCGTCGACGTCGAGGATTTCGCCACAGAGGTAGAGGTCCGGGCAGGTGCGAGATTCCATGGTTGCCAGGTTTATTTCCGCGAGGGGCACGCCGCCAGCGGTGACTTCGGCGAAGAGGTAGCCGCGGTCACGGACGACCGGTACGGGTAGGGCGGTCAGGGCTTTGACGACGGCTCGGCGTTGGGGTTTGCTGAGTTGAGCCATGGGTGTGGTGGGGTCCACGTCTGCGCCGTCTGCGGCGAGAGTGTGGGCGAGGCGTCTTTGCACATAGTCGTAAAGGATGCTGGTGATCCCGGCTGAGCCGTGTGATTCGGTCAACTCAACGAGTTCGGTTTCGATTTGTTCGAATGTTCGGCCGGGGAGGAAGTTGATGAGTAGCTGTGTCCCGGGGTCTGTGTTGTGAGAGGCGATCCAGTGTCGGCTGATATCCATCGCGGCGGGTCCGCTTAGACCGAAGTGCGTCATCAGGAGTGACCCGGTTTGCCGGTGTGTGATTTTTCCGGTTGATGATGCGACGGCAAGTTCGACGTCGGCGGTGAGGCCGGAGAGTCGGGTCAGCCAGTGGCCGTCGGACAATACCAGGGGGACCAGTGCGGGGGTGGTTTGGGTGAGTGTGTGGCCTAGAGAAATGGCGAAGCCGTAGGCGAGGCCGTCGCTTCCGGTTTTGGGGAGGCTCTTGCCGCCGGTGGCGAGGATGAGTTTGCGGGTGTGCAGGTCGCCGTGGGGTGTGCGGAGGGTGAAGTCGTTGTCGGTGCGAGATATTTTGGTGACACGGTGTTCGTTGAGGATTGTCGCGCCGGCTTGATTCACCGATTTAAGCAGTGCGTTCAGGACGGTTTGGGCTTTGTCGGTGGTGGGGAAGAGTTTGCCGGTGTCCTCGCGCTTGAGCTTGACGCCGAGGTCTGCGAAGAAGGTGACGGTGTCGTCTGCGGTGAAGGTTTTGAGCACCTTGGCGATCTGGTTGCGTTTGGAGCCGGCGAAGTCATTGGGGGTGACGACGTCGTGGGTGACGTTGCAGCGTCCGCCGCCGGAGACGAGGATTTTTGCGCCGATTATTTTAGCGCCGTCGAGTGCAGCGACCTTGTTTGATGAATCGGCATTTTGGGCGGCGAAGGTTGTTGCCATGAGGCCGGCGGCGCCTGCGCCGACGATGAGGATGTCGTATGGAGGGCTATTAGCCATAGGAAAGCCTTTAGCGGTTAGTTAATAGCTGTTAGCAAGAGGCGGGGGGGCTATTTGAAGTCGTCGAGGCTGAGGCCGCCGAGGCCCTGGCCCAGGCTCTTGGCTTCCATGCCGCCCTTGAGGTCTTTGCGGCGGATCTTGGGGGCGGCCTTGTGTGGCGTGGAGGCGGCGTGATCGCTTTGGCTGTGCGAAGCACCGGCGGGCTTATCAACTGCTTTGAGCGAGAGGCGGACCTTGCGGTCTTCCTCGCTGATATCCAAGACGCGGAACTGCTTGGTGTCCCCGATGTTTAAGACATCGGTGACGACTGCGACGTGCTTGTTGGCCAGCTCGGAGATGTGGACCAGGCCCTCGACGCCGGTGGCGAGTTCGATGAAGGCACCGAAGTCGGTGGTGCCGATGACCTTGCCCTCGACGAGGGAGTCCTTGGCGAAGGTGCGTTCGGCACCGATCCAGGGGTCGCCCTGTGCTTGTTTGAGGCTGAGGGTGATACGGCGTTTGCCCAGATCGACCGCGATGACGGCAAGGCGGAGGACGTCGCCCTGCTTGACGACCTCTTCGGGCTTGTGGATGCGTTTCCAGCTTATCTCGCTGACGGGGAGCAGGCCCTCGATGCCGGGCTCGATCTCGATGAACGAGCCGAAGCTGGCGTTGCGGATGACGCGGGCGGAGATCTGGTCGCCGACCTTGATCTTGTCCTGGAAGTTTTCCCAGGGGTCGGGTTCGATCTGTTTGAGGCCCAGGCTGATGCGTTCGTTTTCGAGGTCGATCTTGAGAACCTTGACGGTCACGGGCTGGCCGGGCTTGAGTACGTCCTTGGGTTTATCGACGTGTGTGTAGCTCATGTCCGAGACGTGGACGAGGCCGTCGATCCCGCCGAGATCGACGAAGGCGCCGAAGTCTACGATGTTAGAGACCTTGCCTTCGCGTACCTGGCCGATTTCCAGTTCGGCGAGGAGTTTTTTCTTGTCCTTGGACTGGCGGTCGTGCAGGAGGTGTCGGCGGCTAAGCACGACCTTTTTGCTCTTGCGGTCGATTTCCTGGACGACGGCTTCGAGTTTTTGACCGACGAAGACTTCAAGGTCGTCGACGTGGTGGAGGTCGACCTGACTGGCGGGCATGAAAGCGGATATCCCACCGGGCATTTCAAGCTCGAGTCCGCCCTTGTTCTTGGCGATGACACGTGCTTCGACCACGGCATCGCGTTGGAGTTGATCCCATGTGGAGCGGTTTATCGCGCCTTCCCGTGAGAGGAAGATCAGGCCTTGTTTGTCATCGATGTGATCGACGACGAAGTCCATGATCGAGCCGAGCCTGGGTGGGCGGTCGAATTGGACGAAGGGTACGACGCCTTGCATCTTGCCGGTGTCGCCGGTCAACTCGACGAAGACATCCTCGCCACGGATGGCGGCGATGCGGCCCCGGCGGATTTGGTGGCGTTGGTCGGGGTGGCCGGCCTCGTCGGTGGCGGGGGTGGCGGCTTGCTGTGTGGCGTCGGTCTGCTCGTCCTGGGCCATCAGTTCTTCAACGCTCTTGCCTCCCAGCGCATCTGCGATCTCTCGCTCTAGAGCGTTGTCCGTCTCTGTGGCGGGTGTGGATGGTTCGGTGGGTTCTTGCGGGGGTGTCGGGTCGGTCATGGGGTTGGTTACCGGGTCGTCTTGGGGCTGTCTTGTCTGCTGGTAAGTCTACACGCCGAGGCAGAATTGGACCACTGTCATCGGCGTCTTTAGATCATATCGTGAGTCGGCTGTGGCTGTGAGGCGATCTGAAGTGAGATTTTAGGTCAGGTCTGTGGGATAGGGGGCCTGCCGCGTTGCAGCGGTGGGGGTGGGGGGTGGTTTTTGCTGTATTGCTGCCAAGCCGCGGCGATTTCGTCGGGGTGCATGGGCGTAAGTTCGGTGGGGATCGGTTTATCCATCACCGGGAGGACTTGGTTGGCTTGGGCCAAGGCGAATCTCACCGCCTGGTCGCCCTGTGGACAATCAAGGGCGAAGGCTGATATGCCGTACTCGCCGGCACTGGGTAAGGCTCGGTGCTGGGCTGACTGGTCCTCTAGTGAGTAATTCACCCCAAGGAGGCGGACGGCGGCGTTGATGGATAGCCATTCCGCGACGGTCGGGTCAGGGTGGGCAAGGCCGATACAGCCAACCACACCCCGTTCACGCAGGGTAAACATGGTTTGTAGCATGCCGCCGCTTTTAATCTCTGCGGGGTCGTCGACGTGCAAGACCAGGGCGTCGATCTTGTCGCGGCCCAGGCATTGGAGGCGTTGGATCACCACGCCCTCTAGCTGACGGGCAAACGCTGGCTCGGCGACGCCCAGCAGAACGGGCAGGGTTTCGGTATGTGGGCCGGTTTGTTCTAAAAGATCTTCGCTGTCTGACGGGTTGATGACGATCAATGACGGGTGAGCTTTGAGATAGTCACGGTCCGGGCCGGCGAGCATGGGCAGGCGCCAGGCGCATGGGCCGACGTTGATGTCGGTGTGTTCGAGTTTTTGTTGGGCCCAATCGGTCATCTTGGTTTACTGACGTGGGGGTTGTCGGTGATGTAGAAACGCAGGGGCTTGTGGGCCCACTCCTGTGCGTAGCTTACACCGACACGCGGGGCGGTGGTGATATGGGAGGTGGGGATCGGTGTTTTGCGGAGGCGTTCGATGAATAGGGGTGGGCCTTTGATGAGATTGTGGCCGTCCAGAGTGCGGTCGATATTCAGGGCCTGGCAGAGCTTTGCGGGGCCGGAGCAGAGGTCGGTGTCACGGCGGGCGGCTTTGCGGTGTTGGTACATCATGTCGGTGTTTTCGGTGGGCTCCAGGGCGCGGATGAGCACGGCGACGGGGTGGTCGGGGACGGAGGCGACGACATTCATGCAGTGGTGCATGCCGTAGGTGAAGTAGACGTAGGCGTGGCCACCGGGTTGCCACATGGATTCGTTGCGTGGGGTGCGTCGGTTGCCGAAGGTGTGTGCCGCTTTGTCTATTTCGCCAAGGTAGGCTTCGACCTCGACGATGGTGCCGGCGAGGCGTGTGTTGTTTTGAGGATCAAGGGTGCGTACCAGGCGCTGGCCTAGCAGGGCGCGGGCGAGGGGGATGGGGTTGCGTTGATAGAAAGTTTTTGTGAGGCGAGGGGGCATGGGGGGATGAGGACTGATTTATGATCTGTGATTGCTGATTTATGATTTTGGGATGTGTGTTTAGGGGGCGGGTGTGGGGGATATTGGTGGGATCGCTAAGCCGCAAGCGTTTATTGGGTGGTACTTCGCCACCTGGACAGTGGGATCATGCCAGCGGTCATGACGGCTAACTGTGTGGCGACGAAGAGGAGCATCCACATGACGGCGGAGTCCATGAAGCCGTAGCTGTGCAGGCCGACGCCCAGCATGTTGGTGCCGAACCAGCTCCATGCGGTGACGATGTTGCCAAAGACGGCGAGGACGGCGACACCACGGGCCTTGACCATGCCGCCCCAGCGTGCGTGGAGTATCAGGGCGTTCATCAGGACGATCAGGACCGCGCCGTTTTCCTTGGGGTCCCAGCCCCAGAAGCGTCCCCAGCTCTGGTCGGCCCAGATGCCGCCTAGGACGGTGCCGACGAAGCTGAATAAGAGAGCGAAGGCGATCACGCCGTACATCATCTTGGCGAGGGTTTTATTGCGTTCCGAGGTGAGGCTTGGGGTGTAGACGCCCATGAGGATGTAGGCGATGCCCAGGAAGCCTGCGAGGAAAGTTGCGGAGTAGCCGATGGTGACGGTGATGACGTGGGTGGACAGCCAGAAGTTGGAGTCGAGGACGGCCTGCATCATGTTCATGGTGTCGCCGTCGGCGAGGTTGTGGGCGATGATGAGTGTGACGAACCCGATCACGGCCGAGAGCGCTGCGCCCATGCCGTTTTTGAATAGCCATTCGAGGAACAATCCCATCGCGACGCAGAACCAGCCTAAGAATACGGCGGAGGAGTAGAGATTGGTGACCGGTGCGTAGCCCTGCATGTAGACCCGGGCGGCGAGGCCGAAGGTGTGCAGGATGAAGGTGACCACCAGCACGGCGACGGTCGCCCGCGCAAAAGCGGTGGAAATTACCGAGCCTTTCAGGCCTGCGGTCAGCAGTGACCCGCAGACCAGGAGGAACGCCAGCACATACAGGACGGTGCCCTGGTAGAAGGGTTGGAGTTGATTGAAGAAGACCTCGAAGCGGGCCTTGCGTGTGATGTCGGGCATCTGCTGGTCGAGCATCGTGGCGTAGTCGGCGAGTTCGCTATTGAAGCGGTCGGGCTCCTGATTTTGATACGCCATGAGGATATATCCCAGGCGTTTGGCGGCGGCGCTGGGTTCGGGGTGTGCTTCGTGGCCTTCGTGTTCTGGGTGCGGTGCGCGGAGGTCTTGGACCAGGGGCCGCCAGTCTTCGCCTTGGGCCAGAGGTGGGACGGCGTAGGGGGTGTGCCAATCGCGCAACGAGGTGTAGACATTCACATGGCTAAATAATTCGGAGAGCTGGCGTTGGTAGACGGTCATGTTCTTGCGTTCGACGTTTTCGATGAGGGCTGACTGTTGGGACAGGGCCTGGCGGTGTTCGAATATGTGGTCGAAGGAAAACCGTTTCTGGTCGCTGTTGACGGCCCCGATCAGGCTTTTGACATCGGGGTGATCGACGCGGAAGACTTCGTATTTTCCGGCCTCGTGTGGGCGGGCCACTAAATCAATCAGCCAACGGATCGCGGGCCGACGTTTGCCATCCAATGTGGCGGTCTGGCGGTCGCTGACGATCATGAGGCTGTTGCGTGCGACGGTGTCCAGCGGCTTGGTCCGTCCACCGGCAGACACGGGCAGGCGGGCCAGCGTGTCCAGGTCATATAAGCCCGAATCGTGTTTGGGCATCACCGGCCTGGCGATCACGATCAGGCTAAGCAGCACGGCGACGATAGGGATTATTTTTACGGGCTTGTTCATCGTCTTGTCCTGCTGACGAACTTGGAGAGCATCACGCCGAAGTGGAGGATCAGGCCCAGGGAGACCAGGGCGCATGCGGCGTAGGGCAGCAGCCAGCCGGGGTTGCGCACGACCTGGAGGATGGTGCGGGTCTCGCCGAAGTATCCGCTTTGGTAGAAGGTTTCGCCGCGGTAGCGCAGCGGGTGGTTCATGTAGATCAGCACGGTGCGGTCGGTGTGGTTGGCGGGGTCGGTGAGTCGGACCTCGCTGGAGAAGTTTCTAGCGACCTGGGTGCCGACGAACTTGTCGTGTTTGAAGTCGATGAGGTGGAGGGTGTAGGGCTTGTAGTCACGTTTGAAACGCAGCTCGATGAGGTAGGTCTTGTCGCCGACGGTGACGGGTTGCCGGGTGTCACCCATGCCGATGCCGTGCAGGGGGGCAAGCCAGGTGCCCAGGGGTTGGCCGTTGTGGATCAGCTTCATGTAGACGGCGGGTGCATCGACTCGGCCGCCCTCGACGCCGGTGGCGGTGGGGATCTGCGTGGCGAGGGCCATCGTGCCCATGCCCTTTGTTGCGGGGTTGTTCTCCCAGCGTTGGGGCTCGGCACTCATCGGGCCTTGGAGTTGGGCGTTGGGCATCCAGTCTATGACCTGGATATCAAAGGGGAGTAGCTCGTTTTGAATCGCGGCTCCCCCGGCTCCATCTTTGTGGTCGGCAAGCACCGACTGCGGCACGATCACCACGTTATCGTGACCTTCCGGGGACGGGTCCACGATGGCCAACTCGACTTCGCGGATGTCGTGGGCGTAGTTAGCGCTGTGGCCCTCGTCGATGGGCATCTGCCACTCGACGGCGAACAGGCCGGTGACCAGCTCGCCGGTCAGTAGGAGGATCAGCCCGACGTGGGTGGTGATGATCCCGGCCCGCTTCCAAGGGATAATTGCATGCCACAAGAGGAAGGGCCACAATGAAAAGAACAATAGTATGGTAGCGATACTTTTCCAGGTGAACTTGCCCCGCCCTGAATGGGTCGGAAACAGATTGATAAATGCCTGGAGGATCTTGCCTGGTTTCCATTGGATTTTGAAACGCACGGCGTGGGCGGCGATCAGATTTACGAGCATCAGGATGCAGATGCTGTACCCGCCGATGAACGGCACCTTCAATCCCGCGATGCCGATGGGCATCATCAGCCAGAGCGAACGGAAGTATTCATCCACGACCGCCCAGTTGCCCTGGTATTTCTGCGCGATCGTGCCGGCGAGGATGAGGACCATGGCTGCGGCGAACAGCGCGACGGTCAGGCGTAGTGATGCCACCGGGCTCAGGGCTTTTTTGATTGTGTTATTCATCGGGCGTCCCCCCAGTTCCCCCGGTTCCCTCGGTTTCTTCGATTCCCCCGGATTCTCCGAATGTGACGGACTCGACAAACTCGACGAATGTTTGTTTGTGTTGTGTGACGGTGTCGTTGGGGCCGATCATTTTGAAGAACCAGGTCTGGTTCTCCTGGGGGCGGGGGACCAGGACGACGAGCATGCGCTCTATCCCGGCGGAGACGCCATCAGGTGAGGCGAGGTCGATCAGCCCGGCGGGGGCGGCGTCCACATGGATCGCGGTCATGGGTTGATCTTCGATCACCTCGATGGGTTCGAGGCCGACCTGTCGCCGCCAGCGATTGATGTTTGCGAGGATGCCGCCAGCCTGGCCGGTCAGCGGGGTGACCGTGACCCGAGCTGCCCCAGATGTCTCGGTCTGATCGGACCCGTTGGGCACATCAAAGGACGCCATCGCCATACTTGAGCCGGCGGTGAGCAGTTGCCAGCCGTCGGGTTGTTCCCAGGTGATCTTTGGTGCCGCCGCGCTTGGGGCGTTGGCGGAGGTCATGGGTGCGGGTGGGGTGTAGGGGGCGGCTTTGGGTGCCTGGTAGGAATGGACTTGCTCGTCATCACACCCCGGCAAGGTGCAGATTGCCAACACGGCACAGGTCGGTATTAACAGCCCAAGGTGCTTGGGCCCGGTGCAGCGGTGGTGTTTAGAATATTTGTCCATGCGAGTCGGCGTCCTAACAAGCCGGTGGTGGTGGGGTGGGGATTCTAGCAGTAAAGACGTGTATCGTCCCGGCTGTGGCGGTGGGGTGAATCCGTGCATACAATCGCCGCGCTTTTAGCGAGACAAGAACCGTCGGCAGATGGACTGTCGGCCATGGGAGATCGCTTGGTGCGGGTATTAGGAACGCTATTGATGATCGGGCTGGGCGGCGCGATCGGTGCGATGATGCGGGTGAGCCTCACGGCGGCGATCAACCTGGCCCCGATCGGGCCGTGGAAGCTGGGGACGCTGGCGGTGAATATCATCGGCTGCTTTCTCTTTGGGCTGATCTGGGCCCGGGCGGATATGAAGATGCAACTGGAGGCCCCGGCCACGCTCGCGCTGCTGGGGGGGTTCATCGGGGCGTTTACGACGTTCTCGACGTTTGCCTTCCAGACCGCCGAACTTTCCCGGCAATCGGACTATATCTGGGCGGCGGTCAACCTGATCGCACACAACGGGCTGGGGATCGCTATGGTGTTCGCCGGGATCGCGGTGGCCAAGGGGGTCACGCAGGTCGGTTAAAGGCCCTTGGACAGTGTGGCCGAGAGGTTTCGAGGGCGGAAGGCGGGGGTGTTGGGAATATAAAAGCCGACCGTTGGTGGTTGGTAGTGTCTTAGTTACAATAATGCTATTGAAGAATAAGTCGTTTTTGCCGGGGACAGGAGCCGTCGCTCATGGGCACGGGGACACAGCAGAAAGTCAGCAGCACGAAACCGACCAATGAGATCAAGTCAGCCGTGATCCGGTTCGCCGGGGACTCGGGTGACGGGATGCAGCTTGCCGGTGCGCAGTTCACCTCGACCTCGGCGGTCTTGGGCAACGACATCGCCACGCTCCCGGATTACCCCGCGGAGATCCGTGCCCCGATCGGGACGGTCGCCGGCGTGTCGGGGTTCCAGATCAACTTCTCCAGCGAGAGCATCTTCACCCCCGGTGACAAGGTGCATGCACTGATCGCGATGAACCCTGCTGCGTTCAAGGCGCACATCGACGACGTCGAGCCAGGCGGGATCGTGATCGCTAACGAGTCGGAGTTCGGGAAGGTCAATCTCAAGAAGGCTGGTTACCCCGAGGGGTTTAATCCGCTTGACGATGAGGGATTCAACCGCAAGTTCCAACTCTTCAAAGTCCCCATCTCTCGGCTGAACACCGAAGCTCTAAAAGACTCGGGGTTGGGAGCCAAGGACGCGAACCGTTGCAAGAACATGTTTGCGCTGGGGATCGTCTACTGGCTGTACGACCGCCCGCTGGATACCACGGTCGGGCACATCGATAGCTACTTCGGGAAGAAGAAGAATCTGCCAAAGGTCGCCGCCGCCAACATCGCGTCGTTGAAGAGTGGTTTTTTCTTCGGCGAGACCGCCGAGCTATTCCCGGTCCGCTACCACGTCGCCAAGGCACCGATCAAGGCGGGCAAGTACCGCAAGATCACCGGCAACGAGGCGGTGGCGATGGGCCTGGTCACCGCGGCGAAGCTCGCGGGCAAAGATGTTTGCTACTGTAGCTACCCGATCACCCCGGCCAGCAACGTGCTTCATGCGTTAGCGGGGATGCGGAACTACGGGGTCAAGACTTTCCAGGCCGAGGACGAGATCGCTGCTGTTTGTTCCGCGATTGGGGCTTCTTATGCAGGGCAACTGGGGGTCACCGGGACGTCCGGCCCTGGGTTGGCTTTGAAGTCCGAAGCCATCGGGCTAGCGGTCATGATCGAGATGCCCCTGGTCGTGGTCAATGTCCAGCGTGGCGGGCCCGCCACCGGTTTGCCAACCAAGACCGAGCAGTCGGACCTGCTCCAGGCGATGTACGGCCGAAACGGCGAGTGCCCGGTTGTCATCATCGCAGCCCAATCGCCGGGGGACTGTTTCGACAGCGCGATCGAGGCATCACGCATCGCTATGCAGCACCGGGTCCCCGTCATCCTCTTGACAGACGGGTACCTGGGCAACGGCTCGGAGCCCTGGCGCATCCCCGATCACAACAGCTTTGAGAAGATCGTGGTCGAGCATCCTAGTGATCCCGAAACATTTCAGGTATACGGCCGAGACGAGAAGCTTGTCAGACCATGGGCGATCCCAGGGACACCGGGATTGGAACATCGACTCGGCGGACTCGAGAAGCAGCACCTCGATGGCAATGTCAACTACGAACCCGAGAACCATCAGCTCATGATGGAGGTTCGTAAGCAGAAGATTGAGCGCATCGCAGACGACTTTGATCCGATCGAGCCGTATGGTGATTCGGAAGGTGATCTGCTGGTGCTTGGTTGGGGCGGAACCTACGGTGCGATCTTCACCGCTGTCGAAAGAGCACGCAAGGCCGGCAAGAGTGTGTCGGGTCTGCACATCCGTCACATCAACCCGATGCCCAAAAATCTTGGCGACGTACTCAAACGCTTTAAGCGCGTTCTGGTTCCCGAACTGAACCTGGGGCAGCTCCGCCTGATTATCCGAGGCCGATACCTCGCTGATGCACGCGGGTTGAACAAGGTCCAGGGTCGGCCGTTCCTTGTCGAGGAGATCGATCAGGCCATCGACCTGATGCTCCAGGGCAAGTACGGCGACCGCGAGTACCTCCGCCCGCACCAGGGCTTGGTCAGACTCGAAGACCAGGACTATGATTTTACAAGCATCGATGGCAGGCCCCACTAGTTAAGCTAAGGAACGCCGATATGCAACGTAAATCCACGGTATTGGCGATCGCACTGGCGCTACTTGTTTCAGGCCTTTGGTTATCTGTCGGCACACGGGCGGACGAAAGACCGGCCGTTGAGTTGCTCAAAGCCGAGTCGCTGCCGACGCTTGAGGTCACGATCAAGTCATTGACCGGTGGGAATTTCAGTTCGTACAGCATGCCCTCTGTGGAAACGGTCGGCACGCTCGATTTCAAAACGCTAAGCACCACAGCCGGGAACGGTGAGACGATCAAATTCCTCAAAGGGGCAGACGACCCAGATAAAATGGGGTACTGGTATATCCCCGTCCCCGGGCCGATGCATGTCGATGGCGTGAGTAACAGGTTCGGCCGTCAGCAGGTCCGACTGATCGGTGAGCACATTGGCGGTGGCCGTTTGCGGATCGAACTGGATTATTTCAAAGACCATCCGGGCGTTGTCCGGGTCTGGATCATCCACGAGCACAAAGGTTTTATTGACAGCGTCGCGTATGGCGAAGCGCTGGTGGAGGGGCCGATCCTCGAGGATCAGGCTTCCGAGTAAGGAATGTTACTGATATGACACAGCTACCCGTACTGACCGCCAAGGACTTCGCCTCCGACCAGGACATCCGCTGGTGCCCGGGCTGCGGCGATTACGCGATCCTTAACCAGGTCAAAAAAATCCTGGCGAAGATCAAGGCCAAGCGTGAGAATACCGTCTTCGTCGCGGGCATCGGCTGCTCCAGCCGGTTCCCCTATTACATGGGCACCTACGGGCTGCACTCGATCCATGGGCGGGCCCCGGCGTTTGCTACCGGGATCAAGATCGCTAACCCGGACCTGGATGTCTGGGTTGTCACTGGCGACGGCGACGGGTTAAGCATCGGTGGTAATCACCTGATGCACATCCTCCGCCGAAACGTCAACGTCAACATCCTCTTATTTAACAACCGGATCTACGGCCTGACCAAGGGCCAGTATTCGCCCACCAGCGAGACCGGCAAGAAGAGCCCGTCCACCCCGATGGGTTCGATCGACCTGCCACTGACCCCGCTGTCGATCGCACTGGCAGCAGAGGCCAGCTTCGTCGCACGTTGTGTCGATGTGGATAAGAACCTCGGCGAAGTTCTCCAACGCGCCGCCGCGCACCGGGGCTCCTCGTTCGTCGAAATCTACCAGGACTGCAACGTCTTTAACCACTTCGCCTTCAAGCACGCCACCGACAAAGACGCCAAGGAAGACAACATCATCCGCCTGGAGCACGGCAAGCCCCTGGTCTACGGCAAGAACCGCAACAAGGGCATCCGCCTGACCGGCGACTACAAGCTCGAAGCCGTCGAGATCGGCAAGGACTGCCAGGAAGACGACCTGATCTTCCACGACGAGTCTGATGAGAAGCTCGCCTTCATGCTCAGCCGGATGCAACACCCAGAGTTCCCTGAGCCCATGGGCGTTTACTACGACGTCAAAGACGATTGCTACGAAGACCTGCTCACCCAGCAGGTCAAGGACGCCATCGAGCAGCGCGGCGAAGGCTCGATAGAAAAACTCCTGAACTCCGGCGACACCTTCACCGTCGATTGATCTCATAGTCAAACTATCCAATACGCCCCCAAGAAGCGCCGCGACTTGTCGCGCCGCCGCTTTCGCATATCCTGCAATGATCCTACGACGCAATAATCCCGCGCTTCGGAGTCCCCCCATGCCCGATTGGTTCGACAAGATCGACGACGCCATTCAATCGACCGGCCACCAGACCCACCGCCTGATCGCCGGGGACGGCCAACTCCTGGTCACCGAACACGGCGCCAGGGTACTCGCCTGCCAACTGCCCGGTATCGATGGCAACCTCTTCTGGCACAGCCCCGCCATGCAAAACCCCGACACCGCGCTTGAGCCCGCCGGGGGCGACCGTCTCTGGATCGCGCCCGAGGTCGGCTGGTACTGGCCCAGCATCGAGAAAGCCCGCGAAGACCCCGGCAAGTACGCCGATACCCCCAAGCAGATCGACCCCGGGGAGTACCTCACCGACAGCGCCTCGCCTGTCCACGCACAGCTCTCAACCCGGCTGAAGCTCACCGACGTCCGCGATGGCAAGTCGATCGAGTTGGCCGTATCACGCCAGGTCCGAGCTGTCGGCCAACCCGCTGGCCTGCCCGATACCCTCACCTGCGCCAGCTTCGCCATCACCAATGTCTTGCTTCTGCGAGGTGGTGACGACGGGGCGATCGCCTGTGCCTGGGACATCCTCCAGGTCCCCCCGGTGGGCACGCTCATCTGCCCGACTACTGCGGACCCTGAAACGGTGAACGAGCCCACCAGCTACTACGAACCCTTCGGGGATCGACTTGTGCAGTGCGACAAGCAAGCGGTCCATTTCCTGGTGGACAGCGAACACAAAATCAAGATGGGCTTGCGTGCCGAACACACCACCGGCCGTATGGGCTACTACCGACAACTCGACGGGGGCCAGGCTTCTTTGATCATCCGCATATTCTCCCCGCAGCCCGGCGAGCCGTATCCCGATATCCCGATCAGCGCCGATGCTGATCAGCGCACCGGCGGCGACTCGCTCCAGGCCTACAACCACAGCGACGGCGGCACATCCGGTTTCGGTGAGATG
Source organism: Phycisphaeraceae bacterium (assembly GCA_029260615.1). Lineage (GTDB taxonomy): Bacteria > Planctomycetota > Phycisphaerae > Phycisphaerales > Phycisphaeraceae > JAJRRS01. Next base: position 36,299 of record JAJDCX010000039.1, read on the forward strand.
GAATACCACGACCCCGCCGTCATCGTCGGTCAGGGCCCCGCATCACGCCACGGCTCCAGCGTGACCCATATCCTCGCAGGCCCCGACGCCGAGGTCCGCAGTTTTGGGCAGCAACTACTGGGCGTACCGATTACGCCGATTCAATGATAATTGTGGTTAAACGCAAATGATCTATGGGCTCGGCATCAGGATCGTTTCCCCGTTCGTAAATGCTCGCTCGCCCGTGACACACCCGCAGATCACATCGGCGATTGCTTCGGGGCTTAGCGTCTTCTCCTTCGAGATCATCTGCTCATCAAACATCGACCGCAGCATCGGGGTCTCCACCGCACCCGGCGCGATGGCTACCGCTTTTACACCGGTGGCCTCGCCTTCCTGTGCGGTGCATTGCGTGAACATGTTCAGCCCGATCTTCGCCGCCGCGTAGGTTGAAAAACCCGGGAACGGGTCGGCGCTCGCCATAGAGGAGACGTTCACCACCACGCCTGACTTCTGTTCCATGAACGTGGGCCAGACCGCCGCCGTCAGCAGCACCGGTCCCGACAGGTTCACATCAATCGTCTTGCGCCAGTTTTCGGCCGTGACCTGTTCGATCGAAAGCAATTCAGCAAATCCCGCCACATTCACCAGCGTATCAATCCGCCCGAAGCTGGCCAGCACATCTTCAACCAGTGTCTTGATCGCTTTGTCATCCGACAGGTCCGCCGGGTAGACGAACGATTCCCCGTCCACCAGCTCGGCCGTTTCCTCGAGCTTATCCCGGCGGCGCGACACCAGCACCACACAGTACCCCGCCGCACCAAGCTGGACCGCCACCGCGCGCCCGATCCCACTGCCCGCTCCGGTCACGATCGCGATCTTGTTTTCTGCCATGAGATTGATCTGTCTGGTATTAGACGCTGACGGTCTTGGCTCCCGTTTCCGCCACGCGCCAGTCCGCCCCATCACGTTCAACCCGTCGATAGACCGTGTCGCGCTCCACCGGGTCGTAGCCCGCTTCGATGATGGCCTGGCGCAGTTCGTTGACGCCGACTTCCTGGTGGGTGTCTGCCCCGCCGACCTTGGTGATGTCGTACCAGACCACCGTGCCGTCCAGGTCATCCACGCCGTAGTCCAGAGATACTTGTGAAACCGCCAGGGTCTGCATGATCCAAAACGCCTTGACGTGCGCGAAGTTGTCCAGCATCAGCCGGCTGACCGCGAGCATCCGTAGGTTGTCTAATCCACTGGGCCCGGGCAGGTGTTCCAGCTCAGACTCGTCCGGGAAGAACGGCAGGGGGATAATGGTCTGGAACCTGCCTTCGTAGTTGTTATCAATCGCTTCGTCCTGCGCCTCGCGGAGCAGGCAGAAGTGGTGGATGCGGTCTTCGAGGGATTCGATGTGGCCGTAGAGCATGGTGGCGTTGGACATCAGCCCGAGTTTGTGTGCTTCGCGGTGGACGTCCAGCCACTTGTCGCTGCGGATCTTGCCT
>JAJDCX010000040.1 GCA_029260615.1 Phycisphaeraceae bacterium
GACATCCGGGGGACATCCGGGGAATAGCCGGGGGTTGCCTGGGGCTAGTGAACCGGCAACAATCCACAGATGACGACGCAGGCATACATCGGGCTGGGGTCCAACCAGAGCGACCGTCAGGCCCATTTGTCGGCCGCATTGGCCGATTTAGCCTCGCTCCCGGGCGTGACCCTGATTACCCAAAGCCCCACCTACGAGACCGACCCCGTCGGCGGACCCGCCGGGCAGGGCAGGTTCCTAAATAGCGCCGCCGCTGTCAACACCGATCTCACAGCCCCACAACTATTAGAAGCCCTCAATAAAATCGAGATCACCCAAGGCCGACCGCCCCAAGACCAGCGGGTCTACCAGGGCCCACGCACCCTGGACCTGGACATCCTCCTCTTCGGCAACGAAATCCTCGGCCATCACGAATCTTATTCCAATCCCCAACCCCCAACTCCCAACCCCCAACGCCCAACCCTCACCATCCCCCACCCCAGGATGCACCAACGCTACTTCGTCCTCAAGCCCTTGTGCGACATCGCCCCCGACGCCGTCCACCCGATCCTCAAACGCACCATCCGCGAGCTGCTGGTCGACTTGAAACGCCCCGCGACCTGATCCGGTCCCTGAATACCCCGCTTTTTGATCCATTCGATGGATTAATCGTTGACGTTCCCGATCCGGTCGGCCATAATGGGTTATTAAATCGTTTCCGGACTTCTAAAAATAGATGGGCCGGGGCTCGGCTTTATATCTCAGAGGGAGATTGCCCATGTCATCACCGCTTGATCGATCGGCACACATACGACTACTGGCCTACTCCACCGCTGCGGGGCTGGGCGCTTTCGCATTCGGACAGACTTTACAGGCGGCTGTTCAGAGCAATACATCGGTCAACGGTGTGCATCTGAATGGGCCCAGCGAGTCTTTGAATCTTGATATCGACGGGGACGGCACGGCTGACGCTGTGTGGCTCAACAACGGCCTAAACACCGACTTTCTACTAGCCAACAACACCCCGCGAAATTATAATTCGATTACCTCTGTTCCGGGTGGTGCCATCCTGACGAATCGGTCGGCCGATGGTCCAGACCCAGAAGCGGGCGTCAATATTCTGCCATTATGTTGCGATGGCCTAACTTACTATGTCATGGGTTTCCTTGACGGTGACACGGTCGGTGATGACAACAGGGCCGCTGGCGGCGGACTCAACGTGACTATGTGGTCTTCTGACCCTCCTTACTATCCCGGCTTATACTTCCTCCAATATTCCCTTGTTAGCCCCGGAGGCTGGGTCGGTATCCGTTTTAACATCAGCGGTCAAACTCATTTTGGCGCGTTACAAGTCATTCAGCAGTCAGGTCACGCGACACGGGATTTCGATGGCAACGGGTCCGTCGCCGACCCGATCGACTTTGCGAATAACCCGGACCCGGTGAACTCCACCCTGGGGATTATGATCTGGGAAGACCAGCCCAACACCCCGCTGGTCATCGTCCCCGAGCCGGCGTCACTGACGCTGCTGGCCGCCGGCACCGGGGCAATCGGGCTGCGCCGACGCCGGGCGTAATCACCTGTTTAGCCTGGAATACATGCCTCCACCCGGCGCTGACGCGGGTCTGCGACTTGTTTGTTCGATGCGCACTACAATCCCGTCTTCATGAGCACGCTGAAGGTCAACGAGATTTTTTATTCGATCCAGGGCGAGTCCACCCGCGCAGGTCTGCCCTGCGTCTTCATCCGACTCACCGGCTGCCACCTGCGCTGCGGGTATTGCGACACCGAATACGCCTTCCACGAAGGCACACGCAAAACCATCGACGACATCATCACAGAGGCAGAAAAATCAGCCCCCGGCTGCGACCTCTACGAAGTCACCGGCGGCGAGCCCCTGCTGCAACCCAACGTCCACCAACTCATGACTCGCCTCTGCGATCTAAACAAGACCGTCCTGATCGAGACAAGCGGCGCCTGCGACATCAGCCCCTGCGACCCCCGCGTCATCCGCATCATGGACCTCAAATCCCCCGGCAGCGGCGAGGTCGACCGCAACCACTGGCCTAACATCGACCAACTCACCCAACAAGACGAGGTCAAGCTCGTACTCTGTTCACGGCAAGACTACCAATGGGCACGCACGATCATCCACGAACACCGTTTGGCCGACCGCGTCTGCGCCGTCCTCGTTAGTGCCGTCCACGAAACACCCCCAGGCAAAGACCTCCCCGGGGCAACCGGCCTATCCCTGCACGACCTCACCCAATGGATACTCGAGGACCACCTCCCCGTGCGTGTCCAAACCCAACTCCATAAACTAATCTGGGACCCAAACGCCAGAGGCGTTTAAGGAAAAGCAGAAAACCTAGAAAGCAAAACATACAATCCCCCAATCCCTAACCCCCAAATCCTAAACCCAAACCCCCATGCAAATCTCCCTCACTAAAACCATCGACTTCGAGGCCGCCCACTGGCTCCCGACCTTCCCCGAAGGCCACAAGTGCCGACGCCTCCACGGCCACTCCTTCAAAATAGATGTCGTCATCGCAGGCAAAGTCGACCCCGCCATGGGCTTCCTCCAGGACTTCGGAGAAGTCAAAGAAGCCACCGAGCCCATCCGCAAACAACTCGACCACTACTGCCTAAACGACATCGAAGGCTTGGAAAACCCCACAGCCGAGATGCTCGCCAAGTGGGTCTACGACCGCCTCAAACCCAACCTGCCGCTGCTCGTCTCCGTCCGCGTCAAAGAGACCTGCACCAGCAGCGCCGAATACAAAGGTTGATGGGCATTTATGGTTTGAGATTTAGGATAGATGATTCACCCGGATCATCGTCCCATCTCTTCACATCATCAATCATCATCACAAATCCTAACCCCCGCCTCATCCGCCAGACCCGTGAGCCGTTTGAGCCCGTCACCCGTTTGTCGTTTGCGTTTCGCCTGCCTGGCTCCCGGCGTATCAGACCTCCCCATCTCCGCAGCGAACCGCCCCATCAAGCGGTTGGTCAAAAACGAATCGAACCGCCTCTGTCTCCCGGGATTAAAGGATTCAACCGACTGGATCAACACACCCAGCCCCTGCTCCAACAGATCGACAAGGCGTGATGAGTCACTCCCCGTTTCACCGATCAGGTGCCGACGCGCCACCGACAGCACACCCGGCAGATGCACACGCACCAAAAAGTCTCGCAGCACCCGCGCCTGATCCACCAATCCCTCAAACCGCCTGACCTGCTTGGACCCCGGGCTGTACCGATCGAATTGCTCCCGGGCCCGCACCGCTTGAAACTTCACAAAGTTGTAACGCACAAATAGCGTCCGCACCCGCGTCGCGGGGATCACCGGCTGTGTAAACAACACACGCGCCGGCTCTGGCAGGTCACTCATCGGACCCCCGGTGGTCTTACTGTGACGCATCAATTCATCCACCGGCCGACCCAGGATCACCTCATCCGCATCATCCCGATCAAAGACCGCCGAATGGATGTAATCAAGCGACACACGCCCGGCCTTGCCTGCGCCGTGCTGATGCACCGCCCGGTAGATCGTCGACCGTGTCCGCTTGAACCGCCCAGCGATCCGATCCACCCGCACACCCACTCGGTACGCCCGCGCAATCACACGCTTCTGCTTCGCCGTCAAAGGCCCAGCATGACCCGCAAACACCGCACGCCCCGGATACTCCCGGTCATAGTTCGCCAACACCTGCCGGATCGTCTGCAACCCCCGTCCGGTCTTCGATGCCAGGTGGGCCGCGACCTGATTCAGTGACACCTCACGCCGACCCGCGATCTTCCTTGCCCGCTCGATCAGACGCCGACGCGCCCCCGGGTCGATCTGCGTGAACGCCGCCGCCTTGCGCACCTGTTCGGGATGATTTTCGATATACCGATCCGACGCCGCCCTGGGCACCGCCACAACCCTGCGCCCGCCTCCCGTAGGCACGACCCAACGCCAACGCATCCCCGACGCACGCCACCGCCCGATCGTCTTCGTACTCACACCCAGCCGCCCGGCAAGGTCTCCCACCGTCTCGACAGGGTCACCCTCATCCCCGACCGGCATCCGCACCGATCGGCTAAGCGTGTCAATCATCAACCTTAAATCAGGAAGCACCGCCTCACCGGTCAGCACCACCGAGTCCTTGCCCTCACGCCGATACTTCGTGATCCGGTAGAACAAAAAATCCAGCGGGTAGTTCTTCCCCGGGTCCAGTTGATCGTGCAGCCGCTCGATCCGCCTGACCTGACGCGCACGTTTATCCGGCGGAGAAAATACCAACTGCCGGGTCAGCCCGTCCAACGGCTCACAATTGAAAGTTTGTTTAAGTCGCCGACTCACCGGTCTGCTCCCCTTGGGTCTTCGGCGATCAACCCCCAGCCCGCCAAAGCTCCAACGCCCGTGCGTTCTCTATCAACCCAAGCTCTGCCGCATACCCAGCGAAACACTCGATCGCTCTGACTTGCTCGTCCCCGACCCGGTAACTCAACACACGTTCCAGATAGTTGTGAGCCTGCCCGATATCCCACCCGTGCGACGCCGCATGACGGTCCGCGATCGCCTCGATCTGCTTGGCATTACGAAGCCTCTGCTCGTCCAGTTGCCCAGGCAACCCCCCAAGGTCCGTGCCTCGTTTCGTCATCCACACCGCGAACACAAAGGGCAGCCCCGTCAATCCCTTCCAGGCCTCGCCCAGGTCCAACTGATACGGATAAGCCTGCGCGGATGGCGCATCGTTTACCACCTTGTCCCCGATCAGCAGCATCGCCTCAGGAGAATCAGGCGTCCCCTCTTCGGCTCGCCCCCGCGCATCAAACGCCACCACCTCGGGCTTCAACCCGTGCAACTCACTTAACAGCACACGCAGCAACGCCACACTCGTATGGCTATCCGTATCCGCATGCACCCGTGTAATCGAATCAATCGCCGTCTTACTGAATAGCCGAACCGTCTGCGTCGCCCCATCCGACGCGATACAACCCACCGGCACCACCACCATCGGCCGCTTAGCCCGGTAGTAATCGATCACCGGGCACAGCGCAATATCCACCTCGCCCCGCTCCAGATCCGCTACCAGTGCCGACGGCACATCCAGCCGAACCACCGGATTCGACAACCCCTCCAAACCCTCGATCAACGGCTTGGCATTCAGATACCCTACGCAGCCGATCCGGTAGACCCGCTTCCCCGCACTCGCCGGATGTCCTGATTGTTTCGTGGGCACTGGCATATACCGATTATATCGGCCTAAGCTCTCCTGTCCCGTGACCCCGTCGTCTTCGGACGGGGATTCTGCTAATCCCACAATCAACTCGTGCGTCTGGAATCGTATGTCAGCAGTGCAGATCACCAATACCCACCGCACCCAGGCTTGCCGTTTAGCGGCGGATCGCAGATCCGCGCGTTGACCAAACGGGCCAAGTTTACCTGTCGTAGACCGGGGTCCGGGGGGGCCAAGGGTTGACCCCAGCCCCCTTGACCGTCAAGATTGCCCGCCATGCCAAGCGATGAAAAAACCCCGACCGCACAGGTCTTGATAGTTGACGACGAGCCCGACCACGCCGAGGTCATGGCCGAGGCCCTACGCCGCATGGGCCACGTCTGCACGCTCGTACACAACCTCGACGCCGCCACCGACGAGCTCAAGCACGGCCAGTTCGATCTGGTCGTCACCGACCTGGTCATGGATAACCCCGACGACGGCCAAAAAGTCCTCGCCATCGCTCGCCAAAGCCAACCCGACGCCGAGACCATCATGGTCACCGCCCACGGCGACGTCCCCACCGCCAAGGCAGCCATCAAGGGAGGCGCCTACGACTTCATCGAAAAGCCACTGGACCTAAGCGTCTTCCGCACACTCTGCGACCACGCCATCCAGGCCGTCATGCTCCGCGCCCAGAACACCCAACTGCACCAACGCCTCGACGAGCAGTTCGGCTTCGAGGGCATCATCGGCACAGCCCCCTCCATCCGCTCGCTCATCACCACCATGCGCCAGGTCGCACCCAGCAACATCCCCGTTCTCATCACCGGCGAGTCTGGCACAGGCAAAGAACTCGTCGCACAAGCCCTGCACAACAACTCCAAACGCACCAAGAAAACCTTCGTCCCCCTGAACTGTGCCGGCCTAAGCGCCTCCATCCTCGAAGATGAACTCTTCGGCCACATCAAAGGCGCATTCACCGGTGCCGACAAAGACCGCCAGGGGCGATTCGAGTTTGCCGATGGCGGAACACTCTTCCTGGACGAAGTAGGCGATATGCCTTCCGACATGCAGGCCAAACTCCTGCGCGTCCTGGAGTCCGGCGAAGTCGTCCGCCTCGGTGCCAACAAGACAACCCACGTCGATGTCCGCCTCGTCTCCGCCACCAACCACGACCTGGCCAAACTCGTCAAAGAAGGCACGTTCCGCGAAGACCTCTACTTCCGCATCAAGGGTGTCCAGCTCCACCTCCCTCCGCTGCGCGAACGCCGTGAGGACATCCCCATGCTGGTCCAGCACTACGTCGCCCATTACGCCAAGCAACTGGAAAAACCCATCCCCACGATCGCCGAAGACGTGCAGATGGCACTCATGCAGCACGACTGGCCCGGCAACGTCCGCCAACTCATGAACGCCATCCAAAGCATGGTGGTCATCGATGACACCGGCAAACTCGAACCCCGGCACCTCCCAACAGAAATCCGCGAAGCCGCCAACGCCGCCACCCCCGGTTCCCCCGGCACATCGTCCGACACGGGGGGAATGAGCCTCGACCAGATCGAAAAGAAAGCTATCCGCGACGCCCTCCGTGTCACCGCAGGCAACCGCGAACAAGCCGCCCAAATGCTCGGCATCGGCGAACGCACCCTGTACCGAAAACTCAAAGAGTACGGATTAAAGTAGCACCCATTACCCCTGGAATAAATTCGATGAACTCACCAGCCCCCTCGCCAGACAGCACAGATTCTACCTCACCCGCCAGTGAGGGCGAAACCCCCAAGTCATTGGCAGGAATAAAACCCAAATTCTCACTTGGTCCGATCGTTATAGCTCTAATCGCAATAACTTGTATATGGCGGGTATATATTGTTCTCCAGGGATTGAAGTTAGATCAAGATATGCTGTGGGTCAGTACTGTATCGGGCCGTTCTGTCGGCACTATTATTGGCGTAATTTTAATCTCGGTTGGCCCTGCCTGGTTAGTCTGGCGGATAGCTCGCAGGCGAAAAGCTTTTGCAATCGCGACATGTATCATCATGCTGGGCTTGATTAACTTGCGCACAGCAAATTTGTTAGACAGACAAGCTAACGAGGAGGCGTTAGAACAAATCAGTAGCGTTATGGCCGTCCAGAGCGACCAGCAGAAGGATTTGTTGGATCGCTCGATCGCAGGTGAAGATGTGTCGGCTGAGATGAAGGATCTAGTGGGCCAGAGCTTGCGAAAAGTTGAGAAAATCGGTGAAAAAAGCAACGGCAGTCAAGCGCAGGTCTTTGCCGTCATATCTAATGTGATGCGTCGTATTGAGGGCCCGTTGAATACTTATGTTACGGCCTTGAATCACTTCGAGGATGCCGGTGGCATCGATCCGGCAACCATGACTGACCGCGCAACGATCCCAGAACGATTGCGATTAGTCGATGAATATGCCGCCGCAAACGAGCAACTTGCCGAGGCTCACGACTCGCTGGAGCCCGAACTGCGCAAACAATTAGGCAAGTTGACAGTCGACAAAAACTTTGTTGGCGGGAAAGATTTTATCAATGGATTTGTTGAAGGATGGCGAGAGGGAGCGCAACCGGGGTTGGTTTCGCAGATCCGCCAGTCGGACAGAGAGCTGATCGTTAGCTTCCGCAGCCTAATCAACATACTTGATACCGCTCATGGCCGATGGTCGATCGACGGTAACATGCTGGTCTTTGATGACGATGCGATACTCAATCAATACAACGAACACTTTAACCGTATGAACGAAGCGGCTGCACGCCAGGAGAACCTGAGACTCCAGTATCAGCAGGCCATAAATAATCTTGAGCCTTCACCATGATCTCCACCCCCCGCATCGGCCACGGCTACGACCTGCACCGACTCGAGCCCGACCTCCCGTTAATCATCGGCGGCGTCAAACTCGAACACGACCGCGGCTGTGCTGCGCACTCCGATGGTGATGTGGTGTATCACGCCGTCACCGACGCCATCCTCGGTGCGCTAGGCCAAGACGACATCGGCCAACTCTTCCCCGACAACGACCCGAAGTGGAAAGACGCTGACTCCCATATCTTTGTCCAAGAAGCCGTCAATCGGATGCGTGACGCCGGCTACACCCTGGGCAACCTCGACATCACCGTCATCCTCGAACGCCCCAAGCTCAGCCCACACAAAGCCGCCATCAAACAAAACCTCGCCAACCTCCTCGCCTGCGACACATCCCAAGTCAACATCAAAGGCAAGACCCACGAGCGCGTCGACGCTCTGGGCGAAAACCGCGCAATCGCATGTCATGGGGTGGTGTTATTGAATCAGGGATGACTAGCAGTAGGGCGGTAGCGATCTTCCTGCGAAGTCTCCCACACCTTGGCGTCCCGACCGATCGGCATACCCCGGTACTCGCTGCGACACCGGTAGCACACCATCACCTTCCCGCTGAAAAACAGGTACACCCCCGCATCAATCAGCCCGACCACCCCAAGCACAATCAGCGCGTGCGTGAGTTGGCCCAGCCCCAGCATCACGATCGCGATCACCGCCGCCATCGCCACCATCACAAACGCTGTCAGCCTCGGCATCTCGTGACGCACATAAAGCTCTTCACACCCGCACGCCGGGCAGTGCCGAAGGTGCTGCTCATCATCGATCGCCCGGTCCCAATTCAGATGCACCGCATGCCCAGCAACAGCGGGGGGGCTGGCGGGTGCCGCAGCGTGTGCAGAGCCCGGCAAACTTTCCGGCGTCGTCCCGTCGGCCAAAGTAGTTCCGGGGGCACGTACGACCGTCGGCGGATTGGCAGGGTCCACGTCCACCGTGAACAACCTCTGCCGTTGCGGGTTACGCAGATCGATACGCATAACGTATTCTGTCTGTTTCAGGATAAAATGACAACTGTTATCCAGCCGGATGCCGTAATAGCATGATTACCCTCACTCGCCAGCAAGCCCGGCAGATCGACCACCTCGCGGTGACCCAATTAGGTATCCCCAGCATCGTCCTCATGGAAAACGCCGGACTCAATGCGGTCGCGGCGATCAATCGTTTCATGGCGGAGCAACCCGGCGTGCATGTAGCCCAGAGGCCCTGGACCGGCGGTTCATCCAAAGCCCTCATCTTCTGCGGCGGCGGCAACAACGCCGGCGACGGCTACGTCATAGCCCGACACCTGCACAACCAGGGAATCTCCATCCAGATCATCGCACTCAAACCCATCGACCAACTCACCCCCGACGCCGCCATCAACGCCACCATCTGCAAAAACATGGGCCTCGACATCCAACCCGCTCCCAGCACCTCCGATCCCAGCTCCCCTCCTATTTCCCAATTTCCAGCTTTAGCGGAGGCCGCTATTGAGGCCGTCCCAATTTCTAGCTTTTCCTCCCCCCCCGACCTCATCATCGACGCCCTCCTGGGCACCGGCTTCCAAGGCAACCTCCGCCCCGACACCCTCCAACTCATCCACACCATCAACGCCACCCGCGATCTACCCGACCCACCCAAAGTCATCGCCATCGACCTCCCCTCCGGCCTCGACTGCGACACCGGCCAACCCCCGCAGAATGTCAACGCAGACCAGCCCCCGGGCAAACCCGCCCAAGACGCCATCCGCGCCGACCTCACCATCACCTTCGTAGCACCCAAAATCGGCTTCACCAACCCCGCAGCCAAACCCTACCTCGGCCAAGTCGTCACCGCCGACATCGGCACACCGCCGGAGATGCTTGCCCAAATCACAAGCCCCTAATCCGTTTATTGACTACGTCGCCATCCCCGCCCCAAGCCCGCCCGCTCCTGCGGGTGGGACCGCTTGAATAACCACGCCCTCACCTCACGCAGCTACCACGCCCAGAATCGCGACATCCGCCTGCACCGCTTCACCCACAATGTGATGATCCTCTGGCGCTAACCGGGAGGTTTTCTACCGAGCATTCCTGCCACCTTTTCCACCCCGGTATCGTCGGTCAACGTTGGGCGAAGATACTCAAGTAGCATCAACCGCCGACCGGCTGAATATCCGCCAGGCCCAACGCCCCGGCGATGTAACAGAAATTGATCCATATGTGAAAACGTTGAACATTTCGTATTATTAAGTAAATTTCTTGACAACTCATCTAGTCATTATTATTCTCCAGTGGGCTTTGATGCGGTCGGGGGCGTACTCGGCGGGATCAATATAGCCCACAGAAAGGATTCTGCGATGAAATCGCACGGACGGCGTAACTGCGGCGATGTCGGTCTATCGATGCTCACCGGGACAACTCTTGGGGTACTCACCACATCGTTGTTGACGACGCAGGCGACGCAAGGTGATATTGTAACCCTGCAAGTTTCCGGTACGGTCACTGAAATATTTTTTACCGATCAAGGAAACTTCGACCTCGACGGTTCGGTGTCGGTCGGCACCCCTTACCAAATGACCTTTGTTATTGATACCAATGCTCCTGACTTATTACCGATTTCAGACTCGGGAAAATATGAGGCGGTAAGCCTAAGCGGGCAATTCGGCAATTACACATGGGACACGACGCCGTCTAGTACGCCTGAAATAGAAATCGAAAATGACAATGGCGGGGCTCTCGACATATTTATTGTCGATCAGCAAAATCCGGTATTCACCGGGTCACTTATAGTTGGAGGGACACCAACCCCCTTCGACGATATATTATTCGAATACACACTTGCCGGATTCTTCCTGACAGATGAGAGCATGACGGCACTTAATTCCGATGCACTAGTGATACCTGAAATTAGTGATTGGGGCGACGACAAGGTCTTTACAGTAAAATTTGGGCTAGATGATTATCTTACCGGGTTTAACGAGAGGATTATCGTCCGAGGCACCGTAGACAGCATCACTATCCCGGAGCCGGGGGCTTTTGTGTTAATAGGATTGCTCATTACTGGTTACAGCATGAAGAGGCGTAGTGGGGTCTTAGCGTAAACACATGCTTAAACAATCACGACATTTATGTATTGTCGAAAATAGATTCGAGAGGAAAAAAATGAGTGAAAATATATATCAACGGAATAATTCTCCTAGATGCAACTTCCTGTTGTTGCTCGCCATAGTCTTGATGGTCACTCAATCTACCAATGCAGAAGTGGCATTTGATGGCAGTGTGGGCACCAATTGGTTCTCTGCGCCAAATTGGCTGGACTCTGCGACACAGAACGACCAACTGCCTACGAAAGATTTTGACGCGCGGATACCATCGGGTTTTGCTCCTTTAATTAACAGCTCATCACAAGATGCGGAAACAGATAATTTAAATGTGAATACCTTGGCAACACTGAACCATAGGAAGGGACTTCTAACCGTATATGGCAACATGAATGTGAGCGGCAGGAATAAATTTTCAATCAGGTAGTTCAGGCCCCGCTACTTTGCACAACCTTGCTTCGCAAACCGGCCTCACCGCCATAAGTGTTAATCCATCTGGAGTGTTTATCAATGATGGTGGTAGACATTTCGGCGCGTCTGGCGAAAAGATTATCATTAGCGGGTACTACCAACTGAAGACATCGGGGGCTAAACTTGAGTTTGACACGATAGATGTTCGTAATAGCGGTCGGTTGGATTGGGATATCGGGGACATCGACACGGATGTGCTCAAGCTACAAGATACAAGCCGGTGGGAAATATCAGGAAACGCTTCATTCGCTGATACTCTGACGATGAGAGATACAAGCGAGATCGAATTGAGAGGAACTGGAGGTGTCCTGACGACGCTTACGCTGACATCTACGTCATCAGTTCTTATGGTTGCGGGAACGATCGATGGTAACCTGATCACCAGTGCTACTAATATTAACTTGGATGGTGAAATCGAAATAACTGGCACCCTCTCTCAACTCGCCGCCGGGAAAATCACTGCCGAGCTTGGACCCGGTACAGCATCGGGCAAATTCACGGTCACCGGCACCGCTAGCCTTGCTGGCGACTTGGTGCTGGACTTGGATGGCGGTTACACGCCTGCCGCCGGAGACACCTTTACCCTCATCACCGCATCCAGTATTTCCGGGACATTCGACATGGTAACCGTCCCTACACTCAGCAACGATCTGACTGTCAAAATCACCTACAACGCCGGTAGCGTCGTCGCTAGGGTCGAAATTCCCGGCGATCTTAATACCGATGGGTTTGTCGGGATCGATGACTTGAACAATGTGTTGAGTAATTGGAATCAGACCGTCACCCCGGGCGATCTGCTTTTGGGCGACCCCTCGGGCGACGGGTTTGTTGGCATCGAAGACTTCAACGTGATGCTGAGCAACTGGAACAAGGGCGTGCTGCCATAATGCAAACCACACGTAGGCTCTACTGGGTACGCTGACAGCGGACAGTGACCAAATTCTACCTACATTTAGCTCGCATCAGCTAGTCATAGAAAAACCAATTAACAGGAGTGAGGCATGTACCAGTTTAATATACAAATCGCAACATTGCTTATTTATTTATCCGTGTCGGTGGCGTCGGCACAAGTCACGTTCGAACTTGTGGATGTACCGATCCCCGTAGGGACAGATATTGTAGACGGGTTTATTATCTTTCCGGTGAATACAGCCGGAGCTGTTCTTGGCGATCTTGATGACTATGTCTGCCAAGACCTGATTGTCGATACGGCGGTGGACTGGACCGCAGCGGCTATCTTGATCGAGTTGACAGCGGGTTCTATCTATCAAGAGACTAAAGGTTCCGTCGAGGTTCCCGAAGGCTTTAAGTTTTACAACGGACAGACATCCAAGCCCCCGTCAGCAGCATTCTTTTCTGTCCTCCCTTCGTCTGAGTATGATACCTATGTGCATGGCAACGGAGACTCGGTCACGGTGCAAGGTGCCGGGGGCGATGTCGGCGGCGATACTATTCAATTTGACGATGCCGAAATCGATGTAACTTGGACCAGCGCGACTTCGTCCACAAACGACATCGGCGAGAACTCTATCGGTCGCTTTACTTTCAGCAACAACGCAACAGGAACCTTTAAACTGAAGGTCACGCAAGCAGATGATCACAACGGTTACGAAGTTACCGGAACAATATCGAGCGGCGTAATGTCGTTCGATCCTTAAACGAGATGGCATTGCACCGGATAAGAAACGGTGTTCGGATACCGTCGTCAGTCTAGCTGACGACCGTTGCCCCAGAACACATCGAAAATAGAGGTCTTGATCGGCACGAATCCTCCGTTCGCCATCCCCGGCCCAATCCCCAGTCCACCGCCAGCCCCAACTTGACCCCACCCCCTGATTTCGTCACAATACACGGCTCGACCAAGCCCCCGGATGCCCCCGGAAGTCCCCGGAAATTATCCCAAGGCACCCCCCGGACGCGACCCAGACAGCCCGAAAGGCCCAGCTATGCTCGATAAAATCGCCCCAGGCAGCAAGATCAACGTCAAGATCGTCAAGCAGCCGACCAACGCCGCCGCCAGCAAGACCCTCGTGCGTGTCCTCCAAAAGGACCCAGAGGTCTACGCCGAACACGAACGCCAGGCCAAGATCCGTAAGAAAAACTACAGCCCTAGCCGTCGCGGCGGCAGGCTCTACGGCGGCCGCGTCGTCAAGCAGCACCCCGTCAAGGGCATCCTCGGCGAAGGCGGCACCATCACCGCCAACCTCTCGGTCCTGCGTGACCTCGCCAGCGTCGAACGGTTTATCGAAGTCAGCAATGCCTAAACCTGCGTCGGCTGACCAAGCAACATAATAAAACACCCCTCAACACCCCTCAACGCCCGCACATCTCCTTGTGTGGGCGTTGTTTTTTGAGGGGTTGCCACCACCTGGCAACCGGCTAAACTGCCTTGGCTGTGAAGCAATTCTCCCTTAGCGAACAGGTCCTGGACAACGCCCCGGCTTCCCCGCCGCTGGACTTTATCAAGCGCAAAAAACCCGACTGGCTCCGCGCCAAACTCCCCGGCGGCAAGGGCTATCAACGGCTCCGCTCGCTGGTCGATGAACACCAACTCCACACCGTCTGCGAGTCCGCCAAGTGCCCGAATATGGGTGACTGCTGGGCACGCGGCACCGCCACGATCATGATCCTCGGCGATGTCTGCACACGCTCCTGCGGCTTCTGCCACATCAAGACCGGCCGGCCCCCAACCCTCGACACCGATGAACCCCGCCGGGTCGGCGAAGCCATCGCTCTGATGCGGCTCAAACACATCGTCATCACCAGCGTCAACCGCGACGAGCTTCCCGACGGCGGGGCGGGTATCTGGGCCGAGACGATCCAGCAGATCCGTGAGAAGTCCCCAGAAACTTCCATAGAGGTGTTGATCCCTGATTTCTGCGGCGATTGGGATGCTCTGCAAACCGTCATCGACGCACGCCCGGACATCCTCAACCACAACATGGAAACCGTCCGTCGGCTCTACCGCGTCGTCCGCCCTCAGGCCAAGTACGACCGTTCGATCGAGCTGCTCCGCCGATGTAAGGACCAGGGCCTGCGAGTCAAGACCGGGATCATGGTCGGCATCGGCGAGGAAGACCACGAAGTCAGCCAACTGATGGAGGACCTCGTGGACGGCTCATCCTGCGACATCCTGACCATCGGCCAGTACCTCCAGCCGACTCGAAACCACCTGCCGATCTCCCGATGGGTCACCCCAGAGCGGTTCGCAGAGTACAAGAAGCTGGGTGAAACGATCGGTTTTGGGCATGTCGAATCCGGCCCACTGGTCCGTTCCAGCTACCATGCCGAGGAGCAGGTTCTGAGCCTTGAACAGCCAATCGTTGCTCGTTGAGCAGCTGAGTGAGGCTGGTTGATCGGATTGGCTAGGCGGTCCGAGCTTATTTTTGTCTTGCCTAACAACTGGGATCGGGCCATTTCCGAGTAGATTTGGCCACCTCATCAGGCGCCAGCCATCAAAAGAAATCCTTGTGCTATAACTTTATAAAGTGTTATATCAGAAGTACTTGCAGGGAGATTTGCTCGCCGGTCCGATCGGGTCGCTAAAATTATTCAATCAACGAAATAAATTACTTGACGGGTGGGGGGAGGCGGTGTTATAACTTGGGGGTGGAAAGTTTGGATTTTTGGTACATGCTTGATCCTGGCGTTTAGCAGTCAGCTTGCCCAGGGATGTAACGCCCAT
>JAJDCX010000041.1 GCA_029260615.1 Phycisphaeraceae bacterium
TTTGTGCGCACAAACCCGTCGCATCATCTAAGAGTGGAGGCGTGACTTATTCCCGGGCTAATATCCGGGACCGGTCGCGTCTGCCGACAACCTCACGGCGACGATCGACAGCTACCCCGAGCATCCAAAGATTAAAAGGACCGGGACTCGAGGGCTGCCCCCAACTTCCCCCAAAAGCCCATGGCCTCCGGCCGTGGGACCGCGGCGGGAACCGTCACCCCAGAAGCGCACCGAATGAAAATTCGAAAACTTCCGGGGGCGGGGGCCTTGGTAGCGGACCGTCCCGGCTAGATGACGGATCACAGGACGTGGGCTCGACCCGGTCCCGCTGACCCCGCGCCTGCCGTTACCGCCGGAAAACCGTGAGTTTTATAGATCACTGATTTGGGATTGATGATTGATGATTTGAAGAAGAGATTTAACCACAGAGGAACACAGAGACCGAGAAGATCAAGACCAAGAAACAATCCACCCCACGAAGCGCCGCGACTTGTCGCGTCCCCTTCTTAATCTGTGTCATCTGCGCAATCTGATGATACCTCCCTCTGCGCCTCCCTCTGCGCCCCCCCTCTGCGCCCCCTGCGACCTCCGCGACTTCTGTGGTGCCCCCCGCCCTCACCACGCTCAATTATCCGAAGGCCCACCCGACCCATTGGGCGTATTACGCGGCGCATTATCACCCATGTCGTTCTCCGCCAACAGCGTAAACAACTTGCGCCTTAATATCTGCCCCGACAGCAAAGGGTCATCCGTGTGGATCGCTATCGCAGGCAAACCACGCGGCCGAACCAGCAGCGGGTACGCGTAATGAATACTCAACTCCGCAGCCAACAGCGATCGGCACATCTCCGCCAGCGACTTACCCTGCCCCAACTCCACCGCCAGGATACTCACCTCGCTGAATGGCAACTGATGCCTTTCCAACAACCGCCTCGCAAGGTCCGCATGCGATGTAATCAAACGTACCACCGAATGGTCCGCCGAATCAACCACACACAACCCCGCCAGCGCCAATGGCTTCCCATGGAACACCTCTATCACCTCCAGCAGTCGGCCGACCTTGTTGTCGACAAACACGCTGAACTGAATATTCCGGGGCGGCTCGTAGCCGCGGGCGGTCTGATCGCTCACAGGAGCTTGTGACATGACAGCACCATCCTAGACGACACGACCGGCCGACGTAAAGTGTAAATCCCACATTTCATACGCTTTTGTGGATAACCGGGGAACCGGGGGGGGTAACCGGGGGAACCGATGCAGATAATCCCAACCAACGTCCGATCATCTGCAAACAAGTGCACACACCCCTATGCCATCAAGAAACACACCCTCAACCTCCGTGGTCTTCCCGCTGACGTGCCAGGTAACCCTCAGAGCGAACCCCCGGATAACTCACCGATTAACTTCCGGGCCTCAGGCCGTGACCGTCTCGTACCACCGCACCGTCGGCTCAAGCCCCTGCTCAAAACCAACCACCGGCTTATACCCAATGGTGCTTCCCGTCAGGCTCAGATCCGCCAACGAGTGACGCACATCCCCCGCACGATCGTCCTTATGCTCCGGCGTCAGCTCCGGGCAACCCAACAGCTTCGCCATCATCGCCGCCAACTCGTTCACCGTCACATGCGTACCCACCGCCACATTCAACACCTCCCCACCGATCGGTTTATCGCACCTGGCCGCCAGCAGATTCGCATGCACCGCGTTATCTACAAACGTAAAATCACGCGACTGCTCGCCGTCACCAAAAATCACCGGGCGCTCCCCGCCGATCAGCGAGCTCGCAAACGCAGCGATCACGGCCGCATAAGCCGAGTTCGCGTTCTGCCGAGGCCCGAAAATATTGAAGTACCGAAGCGAAGCCGTATCAAGCCCGTAGCTCCCCGCATACGCACGCATCAGCGCCTCGCACGCAACCTTGTTCGCCGCATACGGGCTCTTCGCCTTCACCGGCATGGTCTCGATCTTAGGCAGCGTCTCGGAATCCCCATACGCAGACGAGCTCGCCGCAAACATCACACGCTTAACACCCGCACCCCGCGCCGCCTCCAGCACATTCAGCGTACCCGTCGTGTTCACCTCGTTATACAGCACCGGCAACTCAACACTGCGAGGCACAGAACCCAACGCCGCCTGATGAAAAACATAATCACACCCAGCGGTCAACCTCTTGAGCAGGTCCGCATCAAGAATCGACCCCTCGACAAAGTTCAGCCTGTCCCCCGCACGCTCCCGGTAGGTATCAAAGTTCTCAACATCCCCCCCCGAAAGGTCGTCGATCACCGTGACCGACGTCCCCAGATCGATCAGCGCCTCACTGAGATGCGACCCAATAAACCCCGCCCCGCCAGTCACCAACGCGCGTCCCCCATCAAAGAAGTCGCCGTGCTGCTGCCGCCAGTCAATGATCGCCATGTCGTGTCCCTTACGGATCAAGGTGTAAAAAGTATCGTCGTGAAATCAATCATAGCACCCCGCCATGAGATGACCACAAACCACTTGTTAGATACAAGCCCCCCCGGATAACCACCCCGAATGTCCCCCCAAATGTAAACCCGCATACTCCCACTAGAAAGCCGCCGATGGCCAACTCACGCCGACTCGCCGACCACCTCAACATGCGTGTACTGATCGAGGTTACAGGTCACCACCTCCCCGTCGTCCTTGCGGATCACCAGCCGGTCCAGCCAGAGCTTGTCGTCCTTGGCATGGGCATACCACGACCCGGTCTTCGCCTGCTCCGTGCGGACCACCAGGCCCTCCACACGCTCGGTCCAGACCTCCACCTTCCGGGGGATCTGCTGCGTCACCGCGACCCGCTGGCCGACCTTCAATTCATCCGTGGGCTGTGTCATTGCGTAGGGCTCCTGTCCCTCAAACCATATCGGATCGGCCTGAAGAACGAAAGCCGCAACGGTCTTTCGGCCCTACACGATGGCCAGATGCAATATCCAAGTGTATCCTGAGTTAGGGATCATGTCATGCGTATCTGTATACATCGTGGCACAAAAGAAATCGGGGGCACCTGCGTCGAGATCGAGTCGCAGGGCAAACGGATCGTACTGGACATAGGGTTGCCTCTTGATGCGACCGATCCAGACGAGATGCCGTTGTATCCGATACCTGGTTTCGATCAGCCTGACGACTCATTGCTAGGCGTGCTGATCTCACACCCGCACCAAGACCATTATGGTCTTGCTTACCGTCTACCTGAAGAGACCCTGTTCCTGATCGGGGAAGCGGCCCAGAGCATCCTTGATGCTGCTGTTGCCTTCATGCCGGCGGGGCTGAGGCTTAAGCAAGTCATCCATCTGAAGGACCGCAAGCACATCGAGCTAGGGCCATTCACGATTACGCCTTACCTAGTCGATCACTCGGCGTATGACAGCTACGCAGTGCTGGTCGAAGCAGACGGCGAGCGGCTCTTCTACAGCGGCGACTTCAGGATACACGGCCGCAAGAGCAAGCTGGTGGAACGTCTGATTGCCGACCCGCCCACAGATGTGAACGTGCTATTGATGGAGGGCACCACCTTGGGGCGCCCCGACACGGGAAAGGGCTTCCCCACCGAGGAAGATCTCGTACCTAAGTTTGTGGAGTTGTTTGAGCAAACCGATGGCCTGACACTGGTGTGGGCATCTGGGCAGAACATCGATCGGCTCGTGACACTCTACAAAGCGTGCCGCAAAGCTAAGAAGCAATTGATCCTCGACGTCTATACCGCCCACATACTGCGGGCCACCGGTAACAAGAGAATCCCGCAGGCCGACTGGGATGGCATCAAGATTTTCCTGCCGGCAGGCCAGAAGTATCGGATCATCAAGGACAAGGCCTTTGAGTTGTCCAATGTATTCAAACCCTACCGAATCTATCCAGAGAAGTTGCCCGCTGCAGCGAGCAAGTCTGTGATGCTGTTTCGTCCGAGCATGATCCGTGATCTAGACAGGATCGAGGGGTTGCAGATTAATCGACTGATCATGTCGATGTGGAGCGGCTACCTCAAGGATGAGAGGAACAAGCCGCTGCTTGACTGGCTGGAGCGGCGAGGCATCGGGCTTGACCACTGCCATACGTCGGGGCATGCGGCGATGGGTGATCTTGTCGCTCTGCGTAACTCGATGGAGAAAGCGACACTGTTACCTATCCATACCGAATTACCGGATCAGTTCGACCAGTTCTTCGCAAACTCTCAGCAAGTAAAGGATGGACAATGGCTGATCGTCCAGAACCCCCGATGAACGACATGGTGGACACATTCAGGCCATTTAGCAGATCAGTTAAGGCGTCTCTCCTGAACAAGCTCAGAAAACAGGATTTATTCAGATCAAAACTGTACCCAGACATCTGCGACCAACAAGGACAAAGCAAATGTCGCTCGGTATTCATGGCAGTCCGCAACAACTCACTTGACTTCTATCACCGTGGGGGGCGACTATTCACCTACGACGGGAAAGGATTCTCGACTCACCTTAAGTACTGCTCTGTCTTCAAGAACCCAAATAAGAAAGGCACTGATGTCCGAGAACATGAATTGCCTGAACTCAAACGCATCGATTCCTTTGTGTCAGAATACAAACGGGTTAAGGAACTCTGCGGACTGTATTCTGGACAAGAGGCTGCAGGGGTTTCTAAACTATACAGCCGCTTCCCATATACAGCCGGGAACACCAAAACGATTATGGTTTTAGATATCGAAGCTTCATTCGATTCTCGCGCAAGGGAAGACAGTGGTGATACACAGGATCGTATTGATCTTGTCCTCTACTGCCCGAATCGCAAAGCCCTTCTATTCGTCGAAGCAAAGACTATCGCTAATCCGGATGTAAAAACTACGCAAGGATGTGCCCCCGCCGTCTGCTCCCAGATCACGCGGTACAGGCAGCAGGTACGGGTGCAGAAGAAACACATCCTCAAAGCGTACCGTAAGACCATAGAAGCAATCGAGTGCATCCTTGATCTGTCGATTGAGCAACCCATGGAGGTTATTGAAAATGTGCCCCTGTTATTATTCGGGTTCAATGGTGCTCAGAAGAAAGAAAATGTCAAGCCGATCGAGCAGGCGATGAAAGACAACGGTGTGACGTGCTTATCGATTGGCGATCCATCAAGCGTGAAGCCCGAGACACTCGAAAGCTGGTTCAAAAAAGTAACTTGAGTGTGGCTACATATCAGAATTAATCGGATAAAGGATCGGCCGGGTAAAGGGGGCCGGACAAAGAGGCCGGGAACAATACACTGTTTCTTGTGTTTCGCTAAAAAACCCTTGACCCGCCCCCACGCGATTAGACGGGTTTGGCCAACAGGAAGGTGCGATCGTCCGTAGGGCCCTGCCCGCCTTGAGCCCGATCCAGGATCTTCTCAAGCCCCTGGCCGATCTGGGCCACGGCCCCTTTCGGTTGGGCCATGTGCAACTCCTGCAGGTACCCACCCAGGCGGTCCTGCCCCAGCAGCTTCCCATCGTCACCCCGCAACTCGGTCAGGCCATCGGTAAACATCGCCAGGAGGTCGCCGCGTTGGATCACTGTCTGCTGACTGCTCATCGCCTGCGGCTGCACACCCAACGGCAGGTTTGCCGCGTGCTGGAGCTGGCGCACCTGCCCATCCGCCTGGATGACCAAAGGCGACAAGTGCCCCGCATTCAAGCACTCCACCGTGTGATGAACCAAATCAATCGCAACCGCAGCCATCGTCACAAACGACTTGTCATCCATGTAGGTACACAGATGCTCGTTGATGTCCTGCATCATGTGTGCCAACCCGTGGCCGGCACCCAGCGAACTGTGCGCAAGCGCGTGCAGCTTGGAAGCGATCAGCGCCGCGGGCAACCCCTTGCCACAAACATCCGCGATCAGCAAAACCACCCGACGGTCCGCCGCCCGGATCACATCCGCATAATCACCCCCGATCCATCGGCAAGGCTCAAAGCCAATCACAATATCCAAACCCTGCACCGAAGGCTCCGCCGGCACAAGACTCATCTGAACGTCCCGTGCCCGCCGCATCTCCAACTCGCTGATACCCTGCGCCGAAGCCCCGCCTTCTTTCGCAACAGTCTTGTCATCCCCGTCGCCAGCGCCGCTTGGCCCCGACGACAAAGACGCATCCCCGGGGGCCGGTTCAGGCGTCTCAAAACGGTACCCGATATCACGGATCGTCTGGATATAACTGGGCCGTTGCGGGTCAGTCTCGATCTTGTTCCGCAGCGTCGTAATACACCGGTCCACGCTCCGCCCCGTCACAATCACGCTCCTGCCCCAGACCTCGTCCATGATGTCGTTACGGGTCAGCGCCCGGCCCGGCCGACGGACGAAGTACGACAGCATGCGGAACTCTTTAGGCGTCAACGCAATCTCAGACCCGCCCTTGAGAAACCGATGCGACACCAGGTCCAATTCACAATCGCCAAACCTGTATGTATCAGTCTGGTCAGCCTGACGCCGGCGCAGCAACGCACTGACACGCGCGACCAACTCGCGGATGTTAAAAGGCTTGGTCAAATAGTCATCCGCACCGAGATTCAAGCCCCGAACGATATCCTCCTCCTGGCCCTTGGCGGTCAGCATGATGATCGGCATGTCCAGCTTGCTTTCGCGGACCCTCCGGCAGATCTCAAACCCATTCACCTTCGGGAGCATGATGTCCAACAAAATCAAGTCAGGCGGATCACCCAACGCCGCGTCCAGACCTGCCCGGCCATCGCAAGCGGTGCGGACGTGATAGCCCCGCCCCTGGAAGTTATCCGTGAGACCGCGCAACAGCGCCGGGTCGTCTTCGATAATCAGCAGGTGTTCACGAGACATCGGATCGCGCCTCGCATTTTATAGCCCCAGCGCTGCCAGACCGCGTCGGGATCTTGACCGTAAACGTGCTGCCTTGGTCGATCTCGCTTTCAAGCCCCACCGTCCCGCCGTGCGCCAAGACGATCGCCCGGACGATGCTCAGCCCAAGCCCCACGCCGCTGCCGACGCCGCTTAGATTCTGGTCGACTTGGTAGAAACGACTGAACACCCGCCTGCTCCCCCCGCGCGAGATGCCGATGCCGTTGTCTTTAACCTGGAAACACACGCAACCACCCTCGGCAAACGCACGCAGAATGATGTGCTTGTCTTCGTTCGAGTATTTGTACGCATTATCCAAAAGATTCACCACCGCGGTCACCAGTGCATCGCTGTCGCCGAGGAGCATGGGCAGACCCGGCGCCGCCTCGATATCGAACCGACAATCAGAAGACTGGAAACGATCGCGGACCGCCGCCGCCGCCGCATCAACAACATCAAGCGGCCGGATATCCGTGGGTTTAAAAGCGTATCGGTTCTGCTCCAGACGGGAGAACGTCAGGAAATTTTCGATCAGTCGGCTAAGCCTCGTGTTCTCTCGGCCGATCAGGTGCAGATACTCATGCACCTTTTTGGGGTCGAATTCCTCGGCATCCAACAACGTATCGATCAACAAACGCATCGACGCCAAAGGGGTCTTAAGCTCATGCGAAACCGTGGCAACCAGATCATTCTTAAGCCGAGCGACCCGGATCTGTCGGCGGACCGCCCACGCGATCAGCACCGCCATCGCCAGTGTCGCCGCGATGGCCAACACACCCGTCCAGAAGTACGCAGCGATCTGCTTATCAGCGGACGCATCAAATAACGACTGGTCATTGACCGGCAGCGACAATCGCCAACCGGGCATCCGCGCCCCGGCCACAACCACCACCGGCGACTGCCCGCTGGGTTCATCCCCGGGTGCCAACACTTCAACCACCACATCGGCGGGCAGCATCTTCACCGCCGGCAACTCACCAATCCGCCGACGCAACCCCTCGGTCGTGTACAGGGCAAGGGCTCGGCCATCCGCCACAGACAACTCCCACACCTCCGGCAAGGCACTTCGATGGATGCCGGCCGATGTCAAAGTAGATGTCGAGGGAGCCGGCGACGCGTCCGATTCTATCCAACGCGCCGCCAACACCTCGGCTTGGAGGTTCGTAAACACTTGCCCATCAGCCACGATCGCCTGCCATTGCTTCATCAGGAAACGACGCTGGGCCGAGGACATCACGGGGTCGGCATAGTCAAGCAGACGCGACCGCAACCGCTTGGCCGTGGCTTCGAAACGACTGTGCCCCGGGCCGTCCATCACCTGCAACGCGCGCAGCTCGGCATCCGCAACGATGAGCCGACCCTGCGTATCAACCGCCTGCCGAAACTCGTCTCCCGCAAGCGTCTGTGTCAATATCTCGATCGCGGCGTCCGTTTGATTGCCGCGGACCAGGCACCGCGCCTGGGCTACCAGCGCTCGGGCCGACTGATTCGCATCAGCCGAACGCTCCGCGATGCCTGCATACACCTTGGAAGCAGCAAGCGGATCACCCGCCTGACGCTCCAGCCTGGAAGCCTCCGCCCAGGCGCCCGCCTCGGCACTGTCTTCCACAGCGACGGGACGGGGCACGCTTGGGTAGACTCGTTCACCTTCATCATCAAACACGATCACGCTGTCTGCCCAATCGGAATCCACACACTGGGCAAACACTTGCGACGCCGGCACCGTCTGCGCCAACTCTGCCAATTTCTCGGCACGCTGCGCCCAGTCCTCATCCAACTGGTCCCCCAGCACCGCGAGTTGGCCCTGATAAAAATCGACCAGCTTCTGTTGCACCGCCAGCCGTTCGTTCTGCATCACCTGGGTCATGAACCACAACACGCAGGCGGTCGGCAGGAGCACGACCAGAGTCAACAGCCACACCACGGGCCACCAGCCTCTTTCACGGCCAACACCGGATCGGAATCGTGTGAACCTAAACGCCACGGTTATTTAGCCTTGAAAGTTGAGAGGATCTGGTCGATCGTGGGCTTGATCTCGTCGAGCCGGTCCGCCTCACAGTGGACCCGCAGCCGCGACAGCGTCGCTTCGCCCAGCACATAGGTGCGGTACTCCGACATCGCCTTGCCTTTGTCTACATAATCAGCCACGAAGCTGACCGACGATCGACCATTGATCGTACCCTCGACCCAGCTGTCGGAGCGGACGGTGTATCCCTTTAGGCGCAACTGCGATCGGGACACCCTGTCCTGTGCATACTCACGGACGGGCTTGTCCACATCGATCTGGGTCAACTCGAGTGCCCCGGCGTTTAACACCATCAAGGCGGCCGCGTCCGGATCAATCAGGTGTATCTTAGTGGTCTGGGACTTGTCCTCGCCGAACTCGTAGACATACCAACCCGAAGGCACCGACAGCGTGAAGCCCAGCCTCTTGTCAGTGTACTCGACGGGCTCGCCCGCCACGTTCTTCGTGATCGAATCCAGTTCACCAACGATACCCTCGGCATCAAGCTTGACCAGGTACCGGTTTGCATCGACACTGAACCAGAGCGACTGGTTGAGAACATTTTCAATCTTAAGTCTGACCCTGAAGCACTCGAATTCCCCGGCCGGGACCGTGAGCGTCTCTTTCTCTTCAACCTCCATCGAGACATCTATCCGCTTGCCGCCGGTGAAGGTCACGAAGATGGGCAGCTTGGTCTTGTAGCCGACCGCCAAAGGCAACCGACGCATCAGCTGCACAGCCTGCTCGTTGTCGTACACCGTGTCTGCCAGGTCGAACTCGTTGACCGCAGCCTCGCCCTCGCCTGGTGACTGAATTACCACCTGTTGGGGGGTGTAATCCGCATGGAAATCACCCATCATCGAATGGTTGAACCAGCTGCTAATCGGCCGAAACGTCTGCGCATCGGCGACCACGCCGCTGACAACCTGCGTGCCGTTTAACCCGATGTAACGCCGTGTCACAACACGCCAGGCATCGACGCCGGCATCGGTGGTGACCTTGTCCGCGGTCCAAGCGAACGTGCCGATCTCCATGCCCGTCGGCAGCTTCATCCTCATCCGCAGAACTTCACCATCCACCCAAGGCACGGGCCCGACCACCAGCCGACCGGGCATCTCTTGCCGCGCTTGTGCAATCAGTTTCTCCTGGTCGGGGTAGTTCTCGATCAGCTTCTCAAACGCCTCGGTCGCTTCGGTGTCCTGCCCTTTCTTGAGGTAGCACGACGCCAAGCGGTACTGCGCCCGCGCGGCAAGGGCCCGGTTCGCCTGAGCGTCATCGAGGATCTGCTTGTAGATCCCGATCGCCTCGTCCAGATCACCAACGGTCTGCTCGGCAAAGATCGCCTTCTCCAGCAACTCCGATGCGGGCTGGGCAATAGCTGTGGATGCCAATACCATCACAAACGCCACAAAGATCGGGGTGAATATTCGGGTCTTCATCGTTAAGTCTCCTGACTGGGTCCGTCGCTGGACAACTGGTTATCTCATTAACACAAAAGGAAGATACCCAGCGGATGTGACCGTTTTGTGACGGCGATGTCCCGATCATGTCCTTTTTTCGCCCACGCACCATAGCCTACGCTCTGCCACGCCCAGCCGAAAGCGATCTCCGCCGACGCGGCCGATGTATGGTTTAGTGTCAGAATGCCGGACTGGCCAGAGAAGTATGCGGCAAAGAAAGCGGGCTAATGTGGTTAGATCGGTGGCCTACCGTATCCTTATTGAGGCGTTAAGCCGAGTTACGGGCAAGTCTTAGCAGTGAGGCGGCGCCGATCAGGTAGAGGCTGAGCATGGCGGGCTCTGGAACCGTTGCGTGGTCCGCTGATGCTCCCGGCGGTGTGCCGGTGTTCCAGTTGCTCAGCACGACGTTCAGGTCCTCAATGCCGACGAAGTTGTCGCCGCTGGGGTCGGCCGTGGTATCGGCGGGTGGGACAGTCTGGTTCCAGTTGGCGAGCACGATGTTCAGGTCTTCGATGCCGATGAACCCGTTGCCGTCCAGGTCGCCCTCGATCGCATTGAGTAAGTGTTCGGGCGTGAACGTGAAGCTCTTGATAATCAACTCGTGCTCAAGACCGTTGCCGGGGGCGAGGCCCTGGAACTGCCAGAGGTTGATGTGCACCTTCTCGTCGAGGTCCGGAGGGATGTCCGCACCGGCATAGTTCCATTCGTTGATGATGAACCCGGTATTCGGGGGCTCGGTGTAGTGCCCGTGCAGGCTGCGGAAGTCGATCGCGTCGGCGGCCCAGTCGAAGCGGTGGGTTGAGAAGTCGCCTGTGAGATTCAGGTCGAACGTTTCCTGGTTGCCTGCGTGGAAGTGGGGCTGGATGTTGTACCAGCCGGTCCTCGCGGAGGGGTTGCCGAAGCGTGTCAGTTCGATGTCTATTTCTTCGGTGTCGTTACGGTAGGTGAACAGGCCGGCGACGATGCCGGGGTCGTACGCCTCGGTGTTTGTCTCAAGCATGAATTCGTAGCGGCCGTGGCCCAGCGACTGCAGCATGGTGACCTCGGAGCTGTACCACTGTCCGGCGATCTGCCGGACCTTCAGGTGTAGCTTGCCGTCGACGTCAACCCATACGCTGTCGGTGCTGTCCGACCAGCGGTTCGGGCCGGGGCCACCCAACGAAACGTTCTTGACCGCCCAGGTATAGCCGGAGAAGTCGACGGTCCTCGCTTCGGCCACGACGGCGAAGGTCATCGCAGACAGGATGGACCCGATCACCATAAGCCGTATCAAACTATTTAGCATGCTACTTCTTCTCGCCGCCGCGGTGACTATTACAGCATAGCCTAACCGCCGAATAGCCCGTACATTGGGGGATTGGTCCGTGTCCCGGTGTTAATCAAGCCCGTCGCAAACCCGGCCCGATCTGGTTATCATGTCCAACCCGCCGGGCTGTGCCCCCACAGCCTGACCTTTGGAGAGGTGTCTGAGCGGCTGAAGGAGCTGGTTTCGAAAACCAGTGTAGGGTTCGCCCTACCGTGGGTTCGAATCCCACCCTCTCCGCTTTAATGTAAGTATCTTATTTACGATGACTTACATTCGTTTCGCGTGGCTGTATTGTGCGGGAGATATGCACTATTTCGCGCGTCTCTGCCGCTTGCGGCATCGCGCCATTGGCGCGGAGATACACTTCTAAATCGTAGATCATCTCTAACGCCCATTTCAATGGTGTGGCGATGCGTCATGAATCAGCCGGGGTGGCTTGACTCGTCGAGATTCAGGTTGATGTGCTGCGATTTCCAATCCAAGTGGTCGGCTGCTTGGAGCAGGTTGGTGAGTGTCACGCGCGGGGGCAGGTGGGCCTCTTGTGCAAATACAAGCATGCCCAGTTTAGTCTCGCTCTCTGGAAACGACCACGATATACCATCAATCCTTGAGGACATTTCGAGTTTGTAGCATCGATCTACCTCCTTAAATAGCGATTCTTGTTCATCGTGTGCTCCTCTCGAGCCACCTAACATCATCCAAACAATCGTATTCGATGTGGATCAGGTCATGAGGTCAAGATCACAATTAGGCTGACCCCAAGACCTCCGACCGACACTACGTTTTGAGGCCGACGGTTACAGTCTTATGCAAAGTACTAGTTGGAAAACGGGGGCTGGGCTGCATGATCGGATCGGTGATGCTATTGGATGTGGCTTTCGTGTAAACAGACGGTCGGAAGACACCGACATATCTCTTGAGTGCCGCATAAGCGCGTGAAAAAGCATCCGAGCCTACGCCCAGACCCAGGAGAGGGGCTTGCTTTGGTTAAGTTTGAGGAGGTTGTGACGGGTAGGGGTCAGATCGTCTTTATGGTCTTGCTGGTGGTTTGTGTGTTTGGCGGTGCCTGTCCCGCAGACCCGAAGGATCAGATCCGCACGATATCGGACGTCTTGGGGCACGGGCCGGGCCGGGTCAACCACCCTGTCAACATCGTCCCCTCTGCGAACATTACGATTCCACAAACCTGGCCGTTAGACGCCAAAGGGTCGATCACATGCCAGACCTGCCACACTTTTCTCCCGACATCGTCTGGGTCGGTCGCGGCTTCGCTGCGCAGGCAGGAGGACGGATCGGCCGGTCGGGCCGGGTTCTGCGGTCAATGCCACAGTAGTGATAGCCGCCATACTTCGGCGGGCATGCACTGGCAGGCGGTGGATGTGGCGCACGTCCAGGCCAAGTACGACGATCGCGGATCGAAACATGATTCGCTGGACGACACGACAAGGCGGTGTCTGGGGTGTCATGACGGCATCAGCGCTGGGGACAACGTGAATTCGATCTCATGGGGTCAAAATCTGGGTGTCAATCGCGGCCTCCAGCAGGATCACCCGGTAGGCGTTCGATATCCTGGTCATTCCTCTCGCGGTTCCGAGAGGAGATTTCGATCCGCTTCGTCGTTGCCGGATGCGATCCGCCTGCCGGGGGGCCGTGTGGGATGCGTGTCGTGCCACAACATGTACGCCGGCGAAGATCAACTCCTGGCCATTACAAATGACCGATCGACGCTGTGTTTTTCATGCCACGATATGGAGTAGATGTGGTATTCGCTGATAAGACGGCGTAGTTGATGCTCAACGCGCTAGAGACAACCAGGACAGGCGGCACCCTCAGCCTAACCTTGATGATTATGAGTGTGGTGTCGTCCTGTGCGGGCGTGGCCCGATGACTCTTCGGACGTGCCTGAGGGTGAGGGGACAATCACCGGGGATACTGCCTGTTGTTGTGTGATTCACCATGACACAGCAGTGTGCAGCTACCACGGAACCTGCCGAGGTCTACGAATGTCGGGCCGCCCGCAGTGGGGTGAGGCGAGACGATCTGCGTGTTGAAGTTGATCAGGTTCGTGTGGTCCCCGCTCCCCCCCTGCGTCACGTCGACACCGTGGGGATCGTGGCAGGCGAAGCACGGCACATCTGAACCTCTGATGTGTTTGTCGTGTTCATCGAAGCTCTCGTCATCCAGGATGCTTGATTCCCGGTGACACTTGTAGCACAGGGCGTACTCGAACGACGATTCCTCCGTATTGTCGACCATGGTGTAGTTGCGTTCGAGCAGGAAGTCGTAGATTGAGCCGTGCGGTCCCTGCGGGCCGGAGCCCCCGGCGGCGGGCCCGGAATCATTGTTGTGGCAGTCGGTGCAGCGCAGCAAACTCCCCGACGGGATCGTGGGTCGTAAGCTGACAACGTCGGGGTTGGGAGACGAAGTGATCACCGGGTGGAAGCTTTGATTAGACGGGTTGAACTTCAGCCGCAGATTCGAGGTCTGAACCACACGCGAGGTCCGCCCCGGGATGTTAACCGCGGAATCGGCGTGGCAGCGGAAGCATACCTCGTATTGAAACTGTGCCTCCGAAACGGCGGTGCCGCCGGAATCGATGCCGGGCATGAACGCCTGGGTGGCGCCGATCGGGATGTAACCCGCCGGGGGGGTCTGCGGCGAAACCGCGTGGGGGTTGTGACAGTCGAAACATTCGACGTGGTCCTGGATCGTGGCGAGGTTCTCCGTAGGGTCGTGGATGTCGGAGAAAAGACGGGGATCATGGGCGGTGAACTTGTCGAGTTCCGTCTTGATGTTGGTCGAAGCCACCTGCCCATCGTGGCAGATCAGGCAGTTGTCTTCCTCCACAGCGCGGGCCAGCAGGCGCTCGCTCCCCTCCGCCCCGTGCGGTCGGTGGCAATTCATGCACGCGTTTTCGGAAACGGTCGCATAGGGCCAGTTGCCCTGCGGGGCCCCCGCCACCGATGCGCCCGAAAGATTATGCGAACAGGTTGCCCACCCGTCGCGCTCATGACAGCTCGTGCACAGTGCGCTGAAACGGTTGTCCATCAACAGAAACTTGCCGTTGGGATTATGATGGGCGTCGTGGCATGTCGTGCACTGCAGTTGGCTGTTAGCGTCGAGCCGAAGCTGGGGAGGGAGCGCCGACGGGGCGACGAGCTGTGAGTCTGCCGCAGCCAGCCCCGAGCTGTACAGAAAGCTGATGGGGTGGTCGTCAGAAAGATCCGTACCGAGATTCGTGAGCCCGGCGGGCATGAAGTTGCCGCCCACCATCTGGATCTGATCCGGACGACTCAGCACACTGCCCAGCGCAATCGTGCCGTCGTGACAGCTCAGGCACAGCTTGCTCGATCCCGTGGGCTGGTCGGGCTGTGCATCCAGTGTGGTGGACTGATAGATCTGGTAGTTCGCCTGCGAGGTGGCGCGATTCCATAGCGGGCTCGTGCCGCTGGTGTGATGGGGCGCGTGACAAAAAATGCACACCTGGCTCTCCGACACGGCGCGGACCGTCCCCGGCCCCCCGGCCGACAGGTTGTGGGGGGTATTCACGATGCTGTCCTGAGCTTCCGACCCGGCTGTGAACCATAAGGCCGCTGGGATCAAGCAGATCATTGCCCAATGCTTGGGAGTCATGGTGTCACTCCGTTCGTTTCTTCCGCGCGATTGATATACTCGAACACCTGAATACGCCTGTTGTACGTGTCACACACCCAGATCCGACCATCCTCACCGACAAAGATGCCGGACGGCAGCCAGAACTGACCGGGGCCGCTCCCCTCCTCTCCCACGAAAAGCAGCAGCCGCCCCGACTGCTCGAATATCTGCACGTTCTCGAAGCGGGAGTCGACAACGTAGATGTAACCATTGCTGTCAAGCGCGATCCGCTTGGGAAGCGCCATCTCTCCCAAGGCGTCACCGGCACGGCCGAATACGGAATGCGGCTCGCCCGTCTTGGTCAGGCTCTGGATCCGGTGATTACCGGTGTCCGCAACCCATATCAG
This sequence comes from Phycisphaeraceae bacterium, assembly GCA_029260615.1. Classification (GTDB taxonomy): domain Bacteria; phylum Planctomycetota; class Phycisphaerae; order Phycisphaerales; family Phycisphaeraceae; genus JAJRRS01. Next base: position 15,591 of record JAJDCX010000041.1, read on the forward strand.
GTCACCCCCGTCGGCGATATCGCAGGGGAAGTTGAACTGGCCGGGCCCCGCGCCCCGCCGACCGATGGATCGCCGGATCTTCCCATCAGGCCCGAGGACTTTGATGTTGTGGTCGACGACATCGACCACGAAGAGTTCTTTGCGCTCAGAGTCGTAGGTCAACGCCACCGGCCGCCGGATGTCTTCCTCCAACCGAAGCGTCTCGATCAACGCACCGGTGTCTCCGTCCAGGCGGTGGATAGCAACGTTCTCCGAATCGCAGACATAGATGGAACCCGCGGGCCCGTGACACAGGTCGATCGGGCTGAGGTATTGCGAGCCATCTAACAGGCTGATCTTCTTGTACGTCCGGTTCTTCAGGTCAAACAGGTGCAGGCAACGTCCGCCCGGGTCACCGATCCAAAGGCGCATGCCGTCCTCGGAGCAGAGGATGGCTTGCGGGCCATACAGCACATCAGGCTGTTCCTGTCCCACCAACATGTCGGTTAAACGCTGAAACCCGGCGCGTCGCTTCTTCAGGTCCGCCGAAGACTTCAACTGGCCGACATAACTTATCCTGGGCCGGTCAGGCGGGTCCGGCCAAACGAGCGCCTCCGCTGGTGCGGGAAAGATCGGCCCGACGGGCTGCTGACACGCGCCGGTTGACATCATAAAGAGGGCAAGGAAGCCAGAAGTGATCAAGCGGAAACCGGAGGCAACAGCACGTCTGCCCGCACGAGGCCCCTCGCTGCGCGCCCCGGGCCCGGACGTCGCGGGGTCACTCGCCTGTGCCCAATGACATTTCGATTGCATCAGAATCTCCTCCGGATGGACAACAACAACATCGATGAGTCGCTGTTCGTGAACTCGGTTTCAAAACTCTGAAACTCATACGATGCCCTCACCTCGGTGCTGCGGACCCAGTATTCTAAAGCGAGGTCCATATCGATACCAGTATCGTTTCGGTTTGGCGAGTCCTCCATGGTGCGATACCGCGCCGAGGCCTCCGCGGTCAATCTTTTTGTGATCGGCTTGCGGTAGCGCCCCCCCACCGTGAAGAACGTGGTTTCCCGCTCCTCGACCGAGCCAAACTCGACCGTGGTCCAATTCGCGCTCAGACCAAGCGATGCCCCATCCACGAAGTGGTGGTTGTAGTCGCCCCGCAGGCGAACCGCGACGAAGGGCCTGATGCTCGAATCGTGGTCCTCGTATTCGACGGACGCCCTGTACCCCCCCCGGCGGTACTCCAAACCGAGCAGGTGCGCGGTCAGGTCTTCGGGCGCGGTAAAGTCTGCATCCGGCGACGAAACCGACTGCCGCTGCACATTCAGCAGATAGTAGGGTGAGAAGCCGGACTTGAAGGCCTGCCGGAGACTGAAGTGCTGGCTGATCGTGTCGAGCAGGAACGAACCCCCGGTGGGAGCCGTAAAGTCAATCAAGACGGCCTCGCCGTCGGCAATCTGGCCGGTCGGCACTCGGCGGATCTCAATCTGATCCGCGAACCGTGTGACGGTGTAGTCCAGGCCGGGTTGAAAGCGCACCAACTCATCCAGGCTGGTGAGGTTAAACGAGGGGATCTCGATCTTCGGGTCGCTGAATATGATCGGCTGCGGATCCAGGAACGTGCGGCTCTCGTCGAACACCGTGATGCGCTGGTTCTCTCCCTGGCGGTCAACCCGACTCAGGTTTACGCCGTAGTTCGCCGTCAGCACGCCCCAGGGATTGTTCCTGTAGTAATCGAAACCGGCGCGTGCGCCGAAACGGTCTACCTGCGCTGAAGCCCCAAGTTCCTGGGTCTGCAGGAGTGCCCCGACATGCGTGACCAGATTGTCATAGAGCTTGTGCCTTAGCGACGAATCGATCGAGAACGAGCTCTCGCGCACGCTGTCGCCGCCGATGTCATCGGTCTGGGTGCGATTAATCCACTCGAATTGATGAGATGAAGAAAGCGTTTCCGAGTGCTTCATCCGTAGCATCTCGCGTAGTTGAATCCGCTCGAGGTTGAAACTGCCGTCCTGCTTGAAGTACCGCAGCCCGGAATCCAGGTTGTGCTGTTTATCAGAGCCGAATTCCAATTGATGTGAAAGGATCACTTCCTCCACATCAAAGTCGGACGCGAACGGCTCCTCGTCGACCGATCGGTGCTTGTAGGTCAGGCCCACCCTGCTGTAATCGTTGATGCTGTAACGTGTGTCCCATCGTAGTTGATCGTTCGTGCGGCGGCGGTCGCTGACATCATCACCCAAGGCGTCCTGGTCAACAACGCTGTGATCGAACCGGATGTTCGTGGTGAAGTCCTCGCCAAGGTACTGCCACATCCCGCCATAGGAGGTGTTGGTCTGTTCGATGCTGGACAAGAACGGCCTCGGCTCGAAGGCGCGATACCTCCGTGCAAATACGCTGCCGGGATGGTTCTTCTTGCGCGCGAATGTGCCGTCGAAATTGAATTCGACAACCGAGCCGTTGTTTCGGTCGCGACCCTGAAAATTATCCTCGAACGAGAACTGCGACAAGCCGAACAGGCCCCCGAGGGAAAACTCGAACAGGTTCGGATGGTAGATATACCCATCGGCGTTCAACCCGATGTTCTGCTCGGTAATCAATTCGGATGACCGCCTCTGCTGGCCGCCCGGCTTGTTTTCCTGGTTGTCCCGGCGCTGCTGGAGCAGGAACTCATACTCCCCCTCGATGTCCGTAATCTTCACGCCGCCGCCCACCCGGCCGGTCTTCTCGGCTCCATCGACTCCGGTTGCGAATGCAACGATCACAAGCAAACAAACCCCCAGTCTGCCGTAGATCCCCCGAAGTCGACGCCGTGGCTCGTATGCATCTCGTGTACTCATCTTAGAACGCACATTATTTGAGGAAGAACCTGTTGTTGCCGCCGTGGGGATCGTGACACTCGATGCAAACCGGTGGCGCTTCCGCCCCGAGGACGGCGTGGTGCTTTTTCCCGACCAGCAGGTCGTCGAGCTGGTGGCATCGAAAACAGATCGACTTCACCTCGGCTAGCAGCATCCTGGGATTGGGGGACATGTGTTGATGGTGACACATCAGACACGCGTTGGCCGCGACCGGGCCGTGTACAAACTCCCTGTCACCGGGTGGATCGGTGTGGCAGCTGATGCACAGCCCCTCCTCGGGCTTCTTGATGAGCTTGCCCTGATACACATCATGGCATTCGTTGCACCTGTTATTACGGTATGGCGGGTGCCAGTAAAACTTGGGTTTCACCAGTTCGGGGCGCTCAAAAGCGCGGGGCGAACCGTCATCTTCAGGAAGTGAGGCACTCTCCTCCACCGTCTCGGCGGCCGCGCCTTGGTCGGGGACGCCCTCGAAAAAGAAAGTCAGGATGCGGTGCTTTGATGACTGCGAGCAGCTCGCTACGTTCAACGCAACAACCGCCGCAAGCACTGGAAGGAGGAACACATTACGCTTTGACAAGAGCATGCGCTCACTCCATGATCACCTCGCCAAGTTGCTGTCATCGGTCTCGGCTTCGAGCGATCCGGATTCCTCTGACTCACCCGCTGTGTCGTGACGCGGGATGTTGGGCGTCACGTCCTGAACATCGGTCGCGCCTTCCGGGATTTCTATCGCCCCCATGATGTCGTCTTTGAAGTCAAGCGGGGGAAGCACGTTCCTCTGCGATTCGGGCAGTTCATACCCCTCCGGGAAGGAGCCAAAGGCAAAGACATTGACCAGGTACGGGCCGTACTGGTTGATGACAAACACCAGATACTCAACATCAAAATCGTCGTGGATGTACTCTTGAAAGTACGGGATAGACGTGGCGTCAATCGCCACCGTCGAGGGGAGGACGAACGAACCCGGGACGTTCCCGGGCCCACCGAAATGCATAAGCGTTTCGCCGTCCGCATTGAACATCTGGACGACTTCCGTCGCCCCGTCAACGACATAGACCACCCCGTCGGGAGCGACACGGATGCCGCGCGGACGGCCGAACTGGCCGATCCCGTAGCCCGCCGCACCCTTGACCCAGACGACCTCCCCCTCAGTCGTCAGCTTCTGAAACCGGAAGTTGTGCGTATCGCTGACGTACAGGTACCCCTCCGGGCCCATGGATATGCTGTTCGCCTTGAAGAACTGGCCCTCTTCCTCACCCTCCTCACCAATCGTCCGGAGCACTTCACCGGTGAAACGGTCGAGAACGACCACCTGGCAACTCTCGTCGTTGTCAAGCACGTACAGCTCATTCTTGTACACCGCCACATCAACCGGGTGACACGGCTTTGGAATGTCGAACATCGTGTAGTACTTGTCTTGAGGATCAAAGACGACGATCGCCTGTCGGTACGAGTCGACGACGAACTTGTATCCCAAAGGATCGATCACGATATTCAACGGCTTGCGCAGGCGGCCGGGCCCCTGCTCGCCCATGACAGAGAATTCCTTGTTCCTGAAATCCAGCTTGGTGAGGTTCAGACCCTTCGTGTCACAAACGTAAACGACACCGTCCCGGGCAGCGATCCCGTAGGGCTTGGTGATTCTCCGGGCGCCGGGTGCCTCTTCCCCCAGGACATAGGCGTCCATCGCCGACCTGGCTTCTTCCACCTCATCTGAGCTGCTCGCCCAAGTCAGAAACTGAATCCGCGGAGACGCGGGGGGGGCGGGGAAGAAGAGATTAGTTGTGGTTTCCTTCGTTACGGGCGCCGGCTGACAGCCCATAAGAAGGCTCGCCGCGAGCATACCCGCGACGAGCAACTTAGGATGAATCCGCCTCGAGTTCATCTATACACCTTCGAGGCCCGCACACTCGATACGACAGAATGTACGGGCCTTGGCTTCGCAGAAGTCTACTTGTTGTGGCACTCCAGGCAGATGGCGCTGCCTACAAGCGTCCGACGGAGGTACGGTTCCGATGCACCCAGGCTGTAATCGTGCGGGTCGTGGCACGATGTGCATTCAACGCGCTGCTCGGCGTTGAGGGTCACCAGCTTCACACCGGTGAATCCGGTCGGATCATTGAAACCCGTGTTGACGGAGTCATCCGGATACTGCAGCCCGATCGGGTGATCGTTTCGCAGATCGGTACCGAGGTTGGCGCTGGCGTTCACCGCACCCATCAGGATCGTCCCACCGGTCGTGCCGCCGTAGTTATCGATGGCCGTCACACCATCGTGGCAGCTAAGGCACAGCTTGCTTGGGCCACTGAGGGAGTTACCGGCGTCCTGGTTCCGTGCTGTGTCACCCGCGGGCCGCGGCCCGGCGAAAGGCGAGTACATCGTGAACGTCTGGGTCGTCAGCTCGTGGTTCCACAGAATCATGCTGTCCCCGTTCGCCTTCGTCTGAGCGTTGTGGGGTACGTGACACGGCACACAGATCTGGTTGATGGACAGGGCTGTCCTCAGGTCGTGTGGTGATCCGCTGATCTGCCCCATGGCCACCGCTGCACAGGCGCTCATTAGTACGGTCGCTAGGATTGTGGGTCGTCTCATTGGTGCTTTCCTCTCAGTTGAAACCAACTACTCTGATTAACCTTGTGGGACATGATTTCCGGCATCATTAGTTCATCCCAAGGCGGATGACCACTCCCGATCACGCCTTGAACCCGACGCTCCGTCGCGCCGGGGGGCCGGTCCCCTCCTGAACTCACTATTGCACGTCGCATGCCAAGGTTTTAGGACGTAGACAAAAACACCCATAACCTATTATTAAATAATGTATTATAGTGTTTTGCCCGGATAAAATGACCCATTTCGAGGCAACTGCCCGACCCGGCCGATGTATCCGGACGAAACAGTCTGTAGTCATAATCAGTCCGGACGCTTCAATCCAAGCACTTGAAGCGATTGTGTCCAAAGGATACACTGTGTCCTATGGCGACACTCGGTAGAGCCGCGAATCGCGGATACTCCGATTACTCAACGCCCGTTCCGAAACGATTTTTTGGCTAAAAGGCTGATAAACATGTATGTGACGGACCGATGAAGTGGGGCAAAACCTACGATCGGTGTATCCAAATGAAACAGTCCAATCGTCACAGGCGTGCAGAGCGTGTCAGGCGGGGCATTTAAAGTAATTGTATCCAAAAGACACACTGTGTCCGATGGAGACACTCGGAGGCCCTGGGAGTATCAAGGATCCTCCACCGAATCGATGCCTATGCCACAACGATTCATGTAAAACCCTGATAATTCCGCACAAGACGGCCTCAAAGGCCTGACGAAGACCGAGGCCTGGCGGAGCATGAGAGCCCGGGATGCCGCGTCGTATTTTGTTGACTCACATAAAAACCCCCGTGGCGCGATGGCGCTAGGTTTGCAGGAGCCTAACTGCATTCAAGTAACACGGGGGATAGGTTCAGGCGCCAATGAGCAGAAGCAGCGAGACCAAAGCCGGAAATAGACACGACGCAGACCGTGGCACCGAACGGAGCGAGTTCAATCTGCTCCGGTACTTTTCACTGGCATGTATCAGCGTGTTCGTGGTCATCACCTCCGTGATGTGCACCGGTTTCTATCACACCTCGAAGCGGTATATCCGCATCGACGCGGAGCAGCACGCGATCCCGATTGCGGAAAACCTGGCACCGATCGCGTTTGTGGGAGGGTCGATCCCCAACCCCGGCACACCCGAGTACGTCCTGCTGGACGCGCAGATGCGTGAGTTCCTCAAGCCGTTGCGGATGTTCAAGATCAAGATCTACGACACGGCTGGAAGGATCGTCTACACGACCGACCCCAATCTGGCGGTTGGCCAGTTGGACCCGGGCAACGACAAACTGGTAGCTTCCCTGGCCGGGGCCGTGGTCTCCGACCTGGAAACCGACGAGACCGTCTGGGACCTTCAAGAAGAGGTGATACACAAGGGCACGGTCGTGGAGACCTACGTCCCGGTACACCGCGGCGGCGACCCCGGGGCCGAGATCCTGGGCGTGTTTGAGATCTATCAGGACGTATCGGATACGTACGCCAGGCTCCCGGGCGTCATCGCTTTGATTGTGGTCGCGTCGGTCGGCGCCATGATCATCCTGTACACCATCCTGTTCTTAATCGTCCGTAAAGCACACCTCATCATACGCAGCCAGACCCAGGTGATCAGACAGGCAAAAGCCGATGTCGAGCAGTACGCCGTCGAACTCGAACAACGGGTGGAAGAACGCACACGCCAACTCCGTGAGACCCTGGCGCAGCAACAGCACGACGAGAAGATGGTGGCCATCGGCACGCTCGCGGCAGGTGTCGCTCATGAACTGAATACACCGCTGGGTTCCATCCTCGGATCGACCCAGCTGGCGTTGGATTTCTGTTCAACAAAGCTGCACGAAGTGGTTGAAGAAGAGCCTGGCACGGATGGTTATGTCGGGCGCCAGCAATGCGTTCAGGATCTCCAGCGTGTCGAATCCCAGGCAAAGAGGTGCCGCGAAATCATCCGCAACCTGGTCGATTTCTCCCGGAAGTCCGACGATGAACGCATGTGGGAGGATATCGGCGACCTGACAGAACGGAGCATCCTGCTCATCGAGCCGGAAGCCCGTAAATGCGGCATCCAGATCGAGACGAGCATTGATGACGAGATGCCCCCCGTATGGATCAACGGAAACGAGATACAGCAGGTGATCGTCAACATCATGAATAACGCGATCGCCGCGATGAACGATGGCGGTGTGCTCAGCATCAACGTGTCGAACCAGAACCAGACCGCGAGACTCAAGATCACCGACATCGGAAACGGCATCAGCAAGGCCGATCTGCCGCGGATATTTGAGCCTTTTTTCACAACCAAGGACGTCGGAAAGGGGACGGGCCTGGGCCTGTCCATCTCATTTAGGATCGTAAAGGACCACGGTGGGAACATCCTCGTATCGAGCGTTGTCGGCGAAGGATCCACGTTTATCATCGAACTGCCCACCGGGCTGACCGCCGTACAGTTGGATTCGCCGTAAGAAATCCGCAGACCCATCGATATAGCGGCAGACGTGCACAGGACCGCGTGACATGACCCAGGAACAAGCCATACTGATCGTAGAAGACGACCCCGCCATGCGCGACACCTGCACACGCATGCTGTCGAAAGCCGGGTACCAGACGGCGACGGTGGGAGACGGCGAATCGGCACTGGCGAAGATCGGCTCGGATTCATGCTACCGCGTCGTCCTCCTTGACCTCAAGCTGCCTAGAATGAGTGGCGCCGTTGTGCTCGAGAAGATCAAAGAGCTCGACAGCGAGATCAGGGTCATCATCATGACCGGCTTCGCCACGGTCAAGGGTGCCGTGCAGACGATGAAGCTCGGCGCCGTAGACTATCTGGTCAAGCCGTTTGAGAAGGACGAGCTGCTCGCGGTCGTCGCGCAGCAATTCCGCATCGGTGAACTCGAGGACCGTGTCGAGCAACTCCAAACCGAATTGCGAGGCAAGTACGGGTTCGACAACATCGTGGGGCGGTCGAAGAAGATGCAGGCGGTCTTCGAGAGCATCCTTTCGGCCCGCAAGAACAAGGCCAACGTCCTGATCACCGGGGAAAGCGGCACCGGCAAGGAGCTGGTTGCCAGGGCGATCCACTACAACAGCCCGCTATCAAACGAGCCGTTTATCGCGATCAATTGCGCCGCGCTCCCCGAGTTACTGATCGAAAGCGAGTTGTTCGGCCATGTAAAAGGGGCGTTCACCGGCGCGGCAAAGGCCTCCGAGGGCCTCTTCCGGGCGGCCGGAGGCGGCACGATATTTCTCGATGAGATCTTCGACATGCCGGTCGACACACAAGTGAAGCTCCTGCGCGTGCTGCAGGAACGCAAGGTGCGGCCGGTGGGTGGCTTGGCCGAGACGCCCATCGATGTCCGCGTGATCGCCGCCACCAACCGCGACTCGGTAGAGGCGATGGAGAAGGGCCAACTCCGCAAGGAGCTGTACTACCGGCTGAGCGTCTTAACCATCCATCTCCCCGCACTCCGAGACCGTGGTGACGATATCCTGCTTCTCACCGATCGGTTCGCCGCCAAGTTTGCCGAGACTTACGGCTTTACCCTCGGAACCCTCGAGCAAGGCGTTATCGATGTCCTCACCAGCTACTCCTGGCCCGGCCATGTCCGTGAGCTAGAGAACATCGTTGAAAGGTGGTTCGTCTTGGAACGTAAGGACACCGTGGCCGTCACCGACCTGCCGGCCCATATGGTGGCGCAGACCCGGTTGAAGGAGCACCGCGTTGACCCGGCTTACATCGAAACCGTCACGCCGTTGCGAGACTCCGAATACGCCCTTGCCCAGAGGGCCATGGAGGTCGCGGATCATAACAAGACGAAAGCGGCAAACATGCTCGGCATCTCACGCAAGAAGCTGTACAAGCTCCTCAAGGAGAAGTAATCGCCCGGCGAGTCGGATCTTCCTACCGGGAGTTGAATCTGGTGCCTGGCCGTGGTGTGATGGACAAGGCCCCGTGTCGTGGATTCATCACCACACACCGGATCACACCGATTGACCGAGATCATCACGGTTCTAGTGGGCGTGCGGACGACGTATCTGTGCCATCACGGGTCTTCGGTGGGGACCGTGTTTTCAGATCGCCCGCCGTGCATCACCGCGCTCCCAGCGCGTGGGCGACCGAATATGAGTTCCAAAGGCCCCTTAGCGGTCTCAATTGTTTGTGCCTGCCCGTGTCTCAGCCAAAGTGTCGAAGGGGTCCCCAAGACGTCCATGGTCTCGATCTGTAAGGCCGCTACGCCATCTTCATCCTGCCCGACTGGGTGGTAAGATTCAACCAACTCAGCCTGGGGCACGAACCGGGCGATGTGGAACGTGTAAGGCGAATCGGGGATGTCGACTTTATCGTCCGGGAGCACGGATCTGCTGGTGATCTGGTCGTGGTACCTCGTCCACACCTCGTGCCCGGTCTTTCCGACCGTTACCAGTGCGAAATCCGGGAGGGGGTTCGGCGTGTCGGGCGGGCAGTCCAGGATCACGCGGAACGGCATCGCATCGGTCTGCTTGACGTTGTACTCAGGGAACCTGGCGAACAAAAGGCGTCTATCGGTGTTGTCCCGCCATTGGATCTCGACCTCAACCGCCGGGTTGCTTCTCTTGTCCGAAGCGCTATACGTCGTATTCTTTTCTTTGTCACGGCTGTAATGGGGCCAGTACTTCAGGACACGCACGGTGCACCCCAGGTCTTCGAAAGTCTTGACCGCACCCTCCGAAGCCGCCAGCTCACGCACAGCATCCCGGCCGATCCGGCTGATGAGTACCTTGGGAGGGCGGGTCAACTCAACCTTGAACTGATTGAACAGTTCCTCCCTCTGGCGCTGGTCGATTACAGACATGTACCGCCAGATCGCGATGTAGCTGGTCATCCGATTCCGGGCGGGATCTGACGCGATCAGCCACCGCGCATAAGACAGGTTGGGTCCCTCGATCGAGATCTGCAGGGCCACCCCGGCGGTCGGGTCCTGCACAGGAACAACTTGTTGGTCGAGCCGGGCTCGCGGGAGGTATCGCACGAGTCGAATCGGTGGGAGACCGCCCGGCTGGTCGATCGTCTGATCGAGGTCGGCATCGCGGCTTTGCAACAGCAGTTGTATCGGCGACGCTGTCCGTTCCGGATCTTCGTCATTCAGGTATCGGTACTCGAACAGCAGGTCCGACACGCGGTCACCCCCGTGTGACCCTGCTTGCAGCGGGTTCGCAATGGCGACCGTCATTGGGCAGAGGACCGCTGTGACGAGGCATAGTCTTGCAATCAGCGGCTTATTCATAATCCATCTCTTTAAGTAATCCAAAGACACAAACGTAACACGGCATCACACGGCCCCAGTCCGAACCCCAGTAGGCACACCATCCGATCCGCTCCAACCCCTTGAGTCTGTCGAACTAACCGATAACGACGGCTATCTTCCTCGTCATGCCCGCAACCAGACGGCGCACGCTTTCCAGGATGGTGTCATGGCAAATGCCATGCCACCGGCTGGCTAGTGTTACTCATGAACCCATGCGTCCCGGTGCGGATCAACCTCACGAACCAGATCCCACCCGCTTGCGATCCCGGGGCCTGACAAGCCGGGTAACGGGCCCCAACCGCGTACAAGGCCATCATCAACTGGCACAACAATTGCTACATGCCCCCCATCGGGGCCGGGGAAGGTCTGTACCAAGAGAGAGGGCCACTGCCGAACTAATACCGTGAAACAACCGCCGCAATATAAAGTCGAGCTCGCAGACACAAGCTACTTCCGCAAGAGCGTCAAGTGTCAGTACGCCTGCCCCGTGGGCACCGACGCCGGCGGGTACGTCCGGGCGATCGCCGAGGGGGATTTCGAGTTGGCCTACCTGATCGCACGCGGACCCAACCCGCTGGCGTCGATCTGTGGGCGCGTCTGCGGCGCTCCCTGCGAAGCCGCGTGCCGACGCAGCGATATCGACCAGCCCGTCTCGATACGTGCTCTCAAGCGATTCGCCGCGAAGGAATACGGGATGGAGTCGAAAGAGTTCGACCCCATGCTCCTCCTCAAGAAAGTTGCCGTCAGCGCCGGATTGCGGCAGCGGCGTGGCCTGGAGGACCTGACCGCGCTGCTCGAGGCACTCAGCCGTAACGAACTCACCCCGCCGACCGGAGACAAGATAGCGATCATCGGCTCCGGGCCCGCCGGGTTGGCCGCCGCACACGACCTGGCCGTGATGGGTTTCAGGCCAACCATTTTTGAAATGGAGCCCGAGCCCGCAGGCATGCTGGCGTACGGTATCCCGGAATACCGCCTGCCACGCCACCTGATCCGCGCTGAGATCGAGGTCATCAAGGCCCTGGGTGTGGAAATCATCTGCAATACCGTGGTGGGCAAGGATATCACGTTCGCCGATATCCGGAGTGAGCACAAAGCGACTCTGATCGCCGTCGGTGCGAAACGGTCTCGGGCCTTGCCGATCCCTGGCGGCGACGCCAAGGGCGTGATCGGTGGCGTCGAGTTGCTCCGCGACATCGGCGCAGGCCAGATGCCCGAACTGGGCAAGCGGGTCGTGGTCATCGGCGGCGGAAACGTCGCGTTCGACGTCTCACGCACGGTGATTCGCCAAGTCGGCTTCGATGTCTCACGTACCGCGCTGCGTGCTTCCACCGTTCAAGAGGTCCACCTATGCTGCCTGGAGAGCCTGGATGACATGCCCGCCGATGACGTCGAGATCATCGAGGGGCACGAGGAGGGTGTCCGGCTGTGTGCCGGTTTGGGCCCCAAGGAAATACTCACCGACGATGAGGGGCGGGTCCGTGCGATCAGCTTCAAGCCCGTCCTGTCGATCTTCGATGAAAACGGCCGGTTCGCCCCGAAGTTCGACGAAGAAAAGGTCACGACCATCCAAGCGGACACCGTGCTGTGGGCGATCGGCCAGGCAACGGATGTTTCCTTCGTGGATGCCCAACGCGACGGGATCGAGCTGACCGACCGGGGTCTGATCAGCGTGGACCCCGAAACGCTCGCCACGTCTGCGCCCGACGTCTTCGTCACCGGCGACGCGGCGTACGGGCCGGGGCTCATGATCAAGGCGGTCGCCAGCGGTAAGCAGGCGGCGAGATCCATACACAGCTCGCTCCTTGGTTCGGATTTTTCCTGCAACGCCACCGGCACCCACACGTGCCTGCCCCGTTATAAGCGCGAGAAGGACTATGAGAAACTGATCCGCTTCCACCCCGACACCGAGCCGGTCGATGAACGCAAGCTCGCTCAGGACATCGAAGTGGAGCGGTGCTTCTCCCTGCCGCAGGCCCATCAGGAAGCGGCGCGTTGCCTGGACTGCGGAACAAACACGATCTTCGACTCCGCGAAGTGCGTGCTGTGCGGCGGGTGTGTCGATGTCTGCCCGGAGAACTGCCTGCGTATCGTCTCCGTGAGTCGGATACAAGCCAACGGCCAGACGCAGCAGGTACTGGAAGCGCTCCTCGGGGACACCCCACACGACAAGGCCTCCGCGATCATCAAAGAGGAAGACCGTTGTATCCGCTGTGCCCAATGCGCGGACCGCTGTCCCGTCGGGGCCATCACCATGGAGCATTTTTCCTTTACGGATGGGCTGACGATGCGAACGCTCACGCCGAAGGCGATGGATAAGTGACCTCAAAATGGAAAGGATGCTGGCATGAATGGCGCGTTAGGCGGGCCCCGGTTCGAGAAACCAATCCAACGCCGGAACTTCCTCGGCATGCTGGCGGCATGGTCGTTCTTCGGGACGATTGGTGCGGCGCTGCTCGGCGCGCTGAGGCTTCCGATGCCCGCGGTCTTCCCGGAGTCCGACAGCAGGTTTCCCATCGGGAAACCCGAGGATTTCCCGGACGGGAGTGTGATCCACATCCCCCGGCGCCGTGTGTGGGTGTTTTCAGATACGGGTGGAATCGCCGCCGTGTCGACGGTGTGTCCGCATCTGGGATGCCTGGTGGGGCGCGAAGACAACGGCAACTACACCTGTCCGTGTCACGGGTCGCGGTTTGACGCGACCGGTAAGAATGTCAGTGGCCCGGCTCCGCGGGGCCTGGTCTGGCTTGACGTATCCCTGGGCCCGGATGGACGCCTGATCGTAGACAGCGGCAAAGAAGTCGATCGGGGCACGCGTATTCTCGTATAGGGACAAGCAATGGCTTACAGCGCATCGCGCCAATTTATCCGTAACCTCAAGGCTCTGCCGGCCACCTTTTTCGATTCTTTCATCCGGCACGGCAAGCCGACATCGGACCGGGCGCAAACACAAACCGTCGTGCAGAACTTCTTCCTGCACATCCACTCGTCCCGGATCCACAAACATTCTCTCAAATCGCTCACCACCATGGGCTTGGGGGTGATGACCCTGGCGATGTTCATCATCTTGTGCTTCACCGGCACCTTGCTGATGGTGTACTACAAACCGTCCGTGGCAAGCGCCTACGACAGCATCAAGGACATCCAATACGTCGTACCCACCGGCCGCATCATGCGGAACGTCCACCGCTGGGCGGCACACGGCATGGTCATCCTGCTCATGTTGCACATGGCCAGGGTTTTTTACACCGGGGCGTACAAACGGTCACGTGAGTTCAACTGGGTCTTGGGCATGATGCTTTTCGTCGTGACACTGGGCCTGAGCTTCACCGGATACCTGCTGCCCTGGGATCAGCTGGCCTACTGGGCGGTCACGATCGGGTCCGCCATCGCCGCGTCGCCCACCGAGCTAACCGACGCCGTCAGCGTAACTCAATACTTCGATCCGGGCGGTCAGATCAAAGAGGTGATGCTCGGAGCCCACTTCATCGGCGAGGAGGCTCTGATCCGATTCTACCTGTTGCACATCGTGGTCCTGCCGATCTTGCTGTGCGCGATCCTCGGCGTACACATGTGGCGGATCCGGAAGGACGGTGGCCTGGCACGCCCCGCCAGCGCAGACCCACTGCCGGTTCAGGCCGACATCACGGCCGCCGCCTCACCGACCAAGACATTCGGTCTGATGGCGGTCATCGCAGACCGAACACCCGCCACGGACCAGGAGATCGACAACACGGTGCCCTCCTGGCCTCGCGTGTTCCGCATCGAGGCCATACTGCTGATGCTGGTACTGATCGTCCTGGTGCTGCTCTCGCTGGCGTTCGATGCCCCACTGAAAGAAATGGCCAACCCGGAAGTTCCAGAAAATCCCGCCAAAGCGCCCTGGTACTTTCTGGGGCTTCAAGAGCTGGTCTCCTACTCTGCATTCATGGGCGGCATGGTGATCCCCGGGATCGTCGTGGTGGGCCTGTGCCTGATCCCCTACCTGGACCGCGAGGAGGAAGACATCGGCGTCTGGTTCAGCGGCAGGCGGGGACGATGGGTTGCGCTCATTAGTGCTGTATACAGCATCGTGATTTCGGTCAGTATCCTCGCTTTTACGGTCCAATTCGGGTGGCTTCGGAATTGGTTCCCCGAGATCCCGCAGTTCATCATCATCGTCATCAACCCGGGTACCGTGTTCGTCCTGGCCTGCGCGCTTTGGTCGATCATCCTGCTGCGCGTTACCAACTCCACACGCATGGCCGCGATCGGGCTCTTTACCTGTTTCCTGGTCTGCTTCGTGATCCTGACCTACTTCGCCATGGTCCACCGCGGCCCCAACTGGGACTTCTTCTGGTCGCATGCCGACTGGCCCACCGTACAACATTGAAACAGTGACACAACGAGATATGCACGAAAAATTAACAACCGCCGCCTTACTGATCAGCAGCACGCTGGCGTTCGCGTTGCTGGTCTATTCTGCGTATGACGAGAACCTCGCCGCAGACTGGTACATCTACCAGAAAGAATATAAGCAGCAGTTGACCCTCAAGGCCGACGATGACCGCGCCCGGCTCGCGGCCAAGCGGTACGACATCGGGCAAAAGCAGATCTTCTTGTCGGACCTGAACCGCGTTGATCGTTGCGTGACCTGTCACGTCGCCGTCGACAACCCCGCCATGGCCGACGCACCCCAACCGCTGACATCACACCCCGGCGACTTCATGACCGACCACCCCAAGGAGCGGTTCGGGTGCACGGTCTGCCACCGGGGGCAAGGCCGCGCCACCGAACAAGACGATGCACACGGGCATGTACCGCATTGGCTCGACCCGATGGTAGCGCCGGAAGAGATCTTCCAGGCCTGCATCCGCTGCCACACCGATCGGTCCCTTGCCGGATCGGACGAATACAATACAGCCATGGAGCTGGTCTACGAAAAGGCCTGCTTCTCATGTCACAGGATCCGAGGCAAGGGCGGGAACGTCGGCCCGGCACTGGACCGTGCCGGGGAGATCAATGACGCCGAATGGCACTTCAAACACTTCAAGGACCCCAAGTCCGTGGTGGCGACCTCCGAGATGCCCAACCTCAACCTGACCGACCAAGAGGCAAACCAATTGACCGTCCTGGTGATGGGGCTGACCGGCCCACCGGTCCCGATGGACCTGCTATCCATCCCGAACACACAGGCAGACCAGGCACCCGCCGGCGACGACCTGGACCCGTTGGCACTGGAAGACTTCGTCGGCAGCAAGTTCTGCATCAGTTGTCACAAGGGAACCCACCCCGACGCCGTAAACGGGTGGCGGCAGTCGCGAATGGCCACAACATTCCAGCGCATCAAGGACGAACCGGTGAAGGACAACTGCCTGCCCTGCCACACGACCGGGTACAACCCCGAAACCGGACACTACATCGAGGAGGGGGTCGCCTGTGAAGCCTGTCACGGGCCCGGGAAGGAAGCAGTCAAGCTCGTCTTGCGCGGTCGCGCGGACGAACACAAGAAGATGATCCGCATCAACCCACAGTCCAAGCTCGTCTGCGCCCGATGCCACAACCCGCACGTCCCCGTGGGAACACACGCCGACTACTACCGCCAACTCCCACCGCGCAACCCGGACCAACCCACGACACCGACCGCCAAGTTCGAGTCGCCCGCCACCGAAGGCGAGCTTTCAAAGGTCATCGTATCCGTCCCCCAACTCCTTCAAGAGACGCCCGATCCGCCCGACGCCGTAATCAGTAGCGCACCGAGAATCGTGACACCAAGTGAACAGGCAACACCACAAACCGAGTCGGCACTACCCGTAACACCGGTCAACGCTGAGGATGTTCCCGCCGCTTCGTCCGAAAACGTGTCCGTAAACAACCAAGATTCCATAGAGGATGAAATAGACGGAGGCAAGACAACAGCCAAGACAGAATCATCAGCGATGCACACGGTGATCACGGATGAAGAGCCGGCCATCACACACGGTCGGGCAGTCATCCAAGTGGAGCCCAGACAGGACCTGTCGCCGCCCGGTCCCGAATCCGACCATATCGTGACGCCAGTTCGGTCACTCGGTGAAATGTCATCGTCTAACCTTGCTTCATCTCCCATACAGTTTGATGCCCAGGCAGGATGCACGACCCGCGGATGTCACACGGAAATGATCGCAGACTACAAGGTGCACGGCCCCACAGCCGTGGGTCTGTGCCAGGCCTGTCATAAAACAGTGGATGCCGACGCACACCGATTCGAACTTACTAAAGAGCAACCGGACCTGTGTTACCAATGCCACGGTGAACCCCCGGATGCCGAGTTCCTGCACGGCCCCGTGGCCCTGGGCATGTGCACCGCCTGCCACAACCCGCACAGCGGGCCGGAGCGTTTGATGCTGCGAAAGGACGGGCAGGACCTGTGCTTCACGTGCCACACGGAAATGGGCAAGCATGTCAACAGCGCCCAGGTGCAGCACGGCGCCGTCGTAGAATACGGCTGCACGGAGTGCCACAGCCCGCACCGGGAGGACCACAAGTTCCAGCTCAAGGACGCCGTCCCCGATCTGTGCCTGAACTGCCACCCGCAGATCGAAGCCCTCGTGGAAGAAGCCACAACGCCCCACGGGGCGGTCGAGATCAAGAAGAAATGCGTCAACTGCCACAACCCACACGGCAGCAACGTCCCCCGGATACTCCGCAATGTCGAGATGGACCTCTGCCTCAGTTGTCACAACGAGCCGATGGATACGCCGACGGGGACCATCATCGACATGAAGTCCTGGATCGAAAACAACCCCGAACGGCACGGCCCGATCCGCCTGAAGCTCTGCACGGCTTGCCACCAGCCGCACGGGTCTAAGAACTTCCGCATCCTCAAGCGGACATTCCCAGCCGAGTTCTACAAGCCGTTCGAGCTGGAGATCTACGCGTTGTGTTTCGGGTGCCACGAAAAAACGCTTGTGCTCGACAAACGCACCACCACGCTCACCGGGTTCCGTAACGGCGACAAGAACCTGCACTTCGCCCACGTCAACCAGGAGAAGGGGCGTACCTGCCGGGCCTGCCACGAGATACACGCGGGGACCAAACCGAAGCGGATCAAGGACTTCGTGCCGTTCGGAGACTGGAAATACCCGCTTAATTACGAGAAGAACGAGAACGGCGGGGGCTGCGCGCCCGGGTGCCACGTCCCACGCAGGTACGACCGACGAGAAGAAATCGTCCAGAAATGAGGCCCCACTATAGGAGTTGGATTCATGAACACACTGCGCATGATACGCGTCACACTCTGCCTCATACTATCGGTATTAGCCACCGCAACGTTTGGCACCTCCTCCGCAGCGGCAAACGAAAAGCTGCGGGTCGGCGAACACCTGCCGGGATTCTCCCTGCCCCGCGCAGACAACCCCCGCAAGCAGTTCACGTCGAAAGACCTGCTCGGGAAGCCGTCCATCATAATCTTCTGGCGGCCGGGCCAGGAGCTGTCGAGCGAGGCCATCACCGATCTCCAACAGATCCTGCGCGATGTGGGGGCCTCGCGGTTGAAGGTGGTCGCGGTAGACACCGCGCAGTCCCCCGCCGAGGACGTGGTCGCAGCGATGGACAAGTTGGAGCTGACGTTCCCCATCTTACTCGACGCCGAGCGGGTGCTGTACGGCGAAGTCGGTGTGATCGTCGCCCCGACGACGCTGATGTTCGACGCGGAAGGTGTACTCCGATTCGCCATGCCGACCCGTCCACCGCAGTACGCCCGGGTGATCAGCGCCCGCGCACGCTACCTTGTCGGTGACATCGACGAGGATCAGATGAACCAGGAGGTCAACCCGACCCTGCTGACCGTCGAACACGACCGAGCCGCGGCGTGGCGCATGTACAACCTGGGCAAGAAGGCACAGGCCGGCGGAGAAACCGATAAGGCAATCGGGCTCTTCGAGCGGTCCCTGACCCAATACCCGACCCTGGTTGAATCAAGGTGTGCCCTCGGCTTTTTGAAATTCGAAGCCGGCAAATGGGATGAGGCGGGCAGTCAATTCGAATTCGCCCTGGCCCAGCAGCCCACACTGGCCCTGGCCCTGCTTGGGAGGGCCGCAGTCCTGTCCCGAACCGGCAGCACCGCGGACGCAGAACAGCTCCTGCTATCTCTGCTCGAGCACCGCTCCATCGCCATCCGCACCCGGTACGAACTTGGCCGGATCTACGACCAGCGCGGCGAGACCGACAAAGCAAGCAAATACTTCCAGGCGGCCTTGATCATTATGTTTCCGGAACCTGAAGCGACCCTCGCGGATGACGGGAACTGAGTTCGACTCTCGCACTTTTCCGGCTGTGCGGTGGGTGCCGCCCCCCCACCCCCCGTTTTGTACCCGTCAAAATGAATTGCAATGGGCTGACAACACTTGACAAAAAGATCTTTTTAGTGCAGCCTGACATCTGTCTGCGATGAAGGAGCCAAACGTGCCCAGCTTTTCTAGGACAACCGGATACGCCGCTCTAGCTTTGAGTTGCATGGATAGTCCATGCAATGGCCGGCGGATCCCTGTCAAAAACATCTCGGAATGCACAGGCATGCCGCAAGCTTACTTGTCGAAGATCCTGCAGTCGTTGTGGGGGGCGGGCTTGATTCATGCGAATCGCGTTTACGAAGGTGGGTTCACGCTGGCTCGCCCAGCCGATCCATCGCCTCATGGCAAGTTACGAAGTTGCGTTTGAGGATTCACACGTTTGAGGAGCAACCTAATGGGTGCAAACCGATGCTAAATCGTCAAAGCCAGCACGGATTTGGCTGGAGCCGCCGGTCTACACAAACAGGCATGCATACAACAACTATTTAGGGATCACACCATGAATACTGAGATCATCTACGAGATTCAGTCCGGTCCATACTGGGACTGGCGTGTGGCGCTTGACCTTTTCCTCGGCGGCGCCGGAGTCGGAGCCCTGCTCTTCGCGGTGCTGCTTGATGAAAGATTCAAGGGCAAATACCAGCGCATCTGTCGTACAGCGGCTTGGCTGGCGCCCCTGCTTGTGGGATCCGGCTTGCTGCTGGTGATGCTGAAGATGGGTCGGCCATTCCACCTGTTTCTTGCATATACGAACTTCAATCCTGCCTCACCACTGTGGTGGGGCGGTGTATTTCAGCCTCTGATGCTGGTCGGGGCATTCGTGTATGCGATGAAGTGGCGAGGTGACCATGCCCAGGATGCCGGCCGCACCTGGCTCGGACGATTACTGGTGCCATTGGCAGTAATCGTTGGTGCCTACCACGGCATGCTGTTGTCGGTCATCGTGGCGAGGCCGCTTTGGAATACGGGGCCGACAGTGGTGGCGGCCATGCTCGGATTTGCATCCACCGGTATCGCGGTCGTCATGCTTGTGCATCTGATCCGTATGAAATTGGCCGGCCGCCTGGCGGACGAGGGTCACGTGGCCCACTTCCTCGATGACATGCTGGTGGTCCGGAACATCCTCGTCGCGGTTCTGTTGCTGCAACTGGGCACGTTTTTCCTCTGGTGGCTGAGTTTGAAATTCGGCGCCCTGCAGGATCAGCAGGCACTCGCGGTGGCCAATGAGATATCCGGCCCGATGTTCTGGTGGCTGGGCATCGGCGTTGGGCTCATCCTGCCGCTTGTTCTCGGGGCTATCGCGGTGTGGCTCGGCGAGGCAGCTCATCGGCGTCTGCAGGTCGGCGTGATCGGGCTGACATGCTCATTGATACTCCTGGGCGGATTCTTCTTCCGGCTAGCCGTGCTGCTGGGCGGCCAGGAAGATCTACCCGTAAACATCACCTTTTAGGGACATACAGCGATGACAACTAGCACCAAAAATCCCATTTGGGAAAGCGTGAACAGATCTTCTACCCGGCGTACCTTCCTCAAGGCGGCGGGTGGAACCGGTCTGTTGGCCGCGTTTGGCGGCGGCCCGCTGCTGAACTTCATGGCTGTGGCCGCAACCACAGACAGTAAGAATGCCGTAGCGGGCAAGTGGGTCGCGTCGACCTGCCAGGGCTGTACGACGTGGTGCCCCGTGCAGGTTCACATCCGTGACGGACGAGCCATCAGCGTGCGCGGCAATCCCCACAGCAAGGCCAATCACGGCAAGATCTGTCCGCGGCCTCACCTGGCACTTCAGCAAGTGTACGACCCGGACCGTATTAAGGTGCCGATGAAACGCACCAATCCCAAGAAGGGGCGAAACGAAGACCCGAAGTTCGTCCCCATTAGCTGGGATGAAGCCATGGGCATGATCGCAGACAAGATGATGGAGCTGCGAACCAACGACGAAACTCACAAGTTTGTTTTGTTCCGTGGTCGCTATAGCTACATGCGAGACATCATCTATTCCGCGGTACCGAAGATATTTGGTTCGCCTAACGGGATCAGCCACTCGGCGATCTGCGCCGAAGCGGAGAAGTTCGGGCCCTACTACACCGAGGGCTTCTGGGATTATCGGGATTATGATCTGGAAAACGCCCGCTACGTCCTGTGCTGGGGCGCTGATCCGTTGTCTTCCAATCGCCAAGTCCCTCACGCGATCAGCGTTTGGGGCAAGGTGCAAGACCAGGCCCAGATTGCTGTCGTCGATCCTCGTCTATCCGCCACCGCGGCCAAGGCAAATGAGTGGCTGCCGGTCTTGCCTGGTGAAGACGGGGCGCTGGCGGTGGCTATGGCGCATGTAATCCTGACCGAAGGCCTGTGGAGCCGCGACTTTGTCGGCGACTTTACGGAAGGCCAGAACCTGTTCGTGCCGGGCGCAACGGTGGACGAATTGGTCTTCGAAGAGAACCGCACCAACGGCGTGGTCCGCTGGTGGAATCTGGAACTGAAGGACCGCACCCCGGAATGGGCCGCTGAGCAATGCGGGATCCCCGCAGAGCAGATCCGGCGTGTCGCGATCGGTTTCGCCAAAGCGGCGCCGCGTGCGATCAGTTGGTTGTCACCCGGGGCCTGCATGCAGGCACGTGGTGGCTACGCGGCCATGGCGACACACGCGCTGAACGGGCTGGTCGGATCCACCGATCACCTAGGCGGCGTGCTTCAAAAAACCAAGGTGCCCGCCGACTCGATCCCGGACTATGCCGCCTATCAGGATGAAATGGCCGAGCATAATTCTCATCAGAAAAAAATCGACCAGCGCGGTACGCTGGCTTTCCCGGCGTTGAAGTCAGGCAAGAGCGGCGGAGGTGTGGTCACCAACAATGCCGCGGACGCGATGCTGAACAAGGACCCCTACGAAATCAAGGTGGCGATCGCCTACTGGGCGAACTTCGCTTTCTCCTGTTCAGGCACGGATCGTTGGGAAGAGGCGCTGACCAAACTCCCGTTCTTCGCCCACATCACCACCCATGCCTCGGAAATGTCCCACTTTGCGGACGTGGTGCTGCCGGCCGCTCACCACATGTTCGAGAAGTGGAGCTTCGTCAAGAGCAAACAGAACCTCTACGGGTATGCCTCTCTGACCGAGCGGGTGGTACAACCGATGTGGGATGTGCGGCAGGACGAGACGGAGATCCCCTGGATGCTCGCCGAGAAGTTGGCGGAGAAGGGTTTCGATAATCTCCACAAATACTTCAAAGAGCAGTTCCCCGATCCGGAAACCGGCAAGACTCCGACCAACAGCGAGGAGTTCGCGCTGGCTGCCGTCAAGAAGTTCACACGGTCCCACTGGGACGCCACGCACGGCGACTACGGCAAATACGGTGATAAGCTGAATGGTTGGGCGGATTACGTTGATAAAGGCGTCTGGAACTCGCACCGATTCAAAGCTGGCGGGGTGCGGGGCAAGTTCAAGACAGCCACCGGTAAGTTCGAGTTCTACAGTGAAACGCTCAAGAAGGCGCTGGCAGGCCACGCGGAGAAGCACGCCACCACCGTGGACGAGGTTCTCAAGGCAACCAACTACACGGCACGGGGTGAGCTGGCGTTTATCCCCCACTTCGAGCCGGCCCTGCGCTGGGGAGATGAGAAGGAATATCCGCTCATATTCTTTGAGCACCGCAGCCGGCTGAACCGTGAGGGCCGCTCGGCCAATTGCTCGTGGTACCAGGCGCACAAAAATGCCGACCCCGGCGATGAGAACTGGGACGATGTTCTGAAGATGAACCCGGTGGACGCAACGAAACTCGGTCTGAAAAACGGTGAAGTGGTCAAGGTTACCTCACCCATCGGCAGCATCACGGTTAATCTGAAACTATGGGAGGGCGTAAGACCCGGGACCGTGGCCAAGTGCTACGGCCAGGGTCACTGGGCCTACGGTCACGTCGCCGCTCTGGACTACCAGAAGCGCATACCGCGCGGCGGCAACAACAACGTGATCCTACCGCCGGAGTATGACCGGCTCAGTGGTTCGACCGCGCGGCACGGTGGCGTGGCCCGGGTGAAGATTGAAAAAGCTTAACCGGAAAAGGATACCATGATGGCTAAGAAACAATACTCCATGGTGATCGACCTGCATGCCTGTGTAGGGTGCGCGGCCTGTGACATCGCCTGCAAGCGTGAAAACAATGTGCCCGCCGACTTCGCCTGGTCCAATCACATCATTCAGACGGAAGGCACCTTCCCCAATGTGAAGTACCGTCACATACCGACGATGTGTAATCATTGCTCGAATGCGCCGTGCGTGGCGAATTGTCCGACGACGGCCATGCACAAAACCGAGGACGGGCTGACGATGCTCGACGCGGACAAGTGCATCGGCTGTCGGGCCTGCCAGTTGGCGTGCCCGTACGGTGTCATTTACTTCAACGAGCACGAGCCGCACCAGGACACCCCCGCGGATAAGGCGCCCGTTATCCCGGGATGCACAGCCACGCTCGAGGAGGTTCGCGCAAAGACGGGGGTGCCTTTGCCGTACTACAACCCCGCGCGAGCCGAGACCATCCCCGGCGTTCGGCCGAAAGGTGTGGCGGAGAAGTGCACGATGTGCGACCACCGCTTGGCCAAGGGAGATATGCCGGCCTGCGTCGAGGCATGTCCAGCGGGGGCGCGTATCTTCGGTGATATGAACGATCCACAAAGCGACCCACGCAAGGCACTGGACAAACATGCACCCAGCGTGCTACGACCAGAAAAAGGAACGCGACCCAATGTCCTCTACATCCGCGAGTTCTGATCCCGTACCGGCAGGGCAGCCCTTGGAGCCACAGTTGGATTCATCCCACGAGGTAGTACGGGCCAATCTCTACCACTTGCTGGCCAAGTGTTTCTCTTCGCCCCTGGAAATGGAGCCGCAGCACCCCGTGCAGTTGCGTTCGGCGGTTGCTGATCTGGGACCCGTTCTGCAGAGCCCGGGGCGTGCCTTGGCCAAAGCCTGGGAAGACGCGCTGGAGGACCCCGAGGCGATGGCGCTTGCCTATGCGCGGCTTTTTTTGGGACCGTTTGAGATCCTCGCTTCGCCCTACGCCTCGTTTTATCTGGAGCCCGATCAACGCCTGATGGGCGAGGTCAGTCAAGCGGTGGCACAGACCTATGCAGCATGCGGCCTCGCCCCCGGCCCCGGCCCGCGCGAGGCACCCGACCACGTCGCCGTGGAATGGGAGTTCATGTATTTCCTGACGTATCAGTATCTCGAAACCGGCGACGAGCGCTGGATCGAGCAGCGTCAGCAATTTCTCTCAACCCATCTCAATCTCTGGATGCCATCACTTGCCAAGGTGATCGCGCAAGCAAATGAGCACACCTTTTACGGTGCCGTGGCCGAGATGTTGACGGCCGTACTTGAAGACTTGGAACCGGTGGCGGAAATATGACCTTTAACGACACACAGACCCCGTTCCGGAGTATACAGATGCGTGCTCGTGCAGCAATCGTGGTCGTCATAGCTCTGTCGCCAGCGTTGGCGTTGGCGACCTCCACTGGCCTGAACAACATCCCCACCGCCGACACGCCCGGGCACCGTGAGGTAGTATTCCAGGGATTCGTCAACCTGACCGACGAGAAGTCCGACGACCAATTTGCGGGTTTCAAGACCGGGCTCCATTCTTCAGAACACCGCTTTGAGTGGGGCTTGGACACACGTCTGGGAGATAACGACCCGAGGGTTGCGGTCTTCCAAGCCAAGTACGCCGTCCAGCCTTGGGAGACCCTGCCAACCGTAGCGGTCGGGGCCGCTAACATGGCTGTCACGCCCAGCGATCGCGACAAGGTCGGCCAGCCGTTCAAGTTCCTGGTCCTTACGCAGGACTTCGGCTGGCTTCGAGGTCACGCGGGCTACGGGTTTCAGCAGAATAACAACGCGGCGTTCTTCGGGCTCGACAAGACTGTGACATTGTTCGACCGCGCCCTGATGTTGCGCACCGATGCGATCCAGATACAGGATGAGTCGCAATGGTTGGGTAGCGCCGGGTTCATCTACTTCCTGCAAGACAACCTGGCGGTGGAGAGTTGGGTCTCGCAGCCGTTTGATAACGGCAAACCCACCTACACGCTGAAGCTGAACTTGATCTTCAAGTACTGAACCCACGACTTATTATGAATAATCCGGTTCAAGTTGACCTGATCTTTCTATTTTGAACTCGGAGAACTCCTCCCAATCCTGTTTGAGAATGATGCACGACAACCACGGCCGAACAATCCACTACCTCCGCCTGTCACTGACAGGTGCGTGTCACATGCGCTGCACTTACTGCCGTCCGAATTATGATCGAAACACAAAAAGCAACATGATGACGGCGGCCGAGATCGAGACGCTTGTTCGCCACCTCGTGACCGAACACGGCGTAACCAAGGTCCGACTCACCGGCGGCGACCCCACGACAAGGGCGGACCTCGTCGAGATCATCGAACGCCTCGCCGCGATCGACGGCCTGTGCGACCTGGCCATGACCACGAATGGCTTGACGCTCAAGCGGATGGCCGAACGCTACGCCAAGGCCGGGCTTAGTCGAGTCAATGTCAGCCTCGATTCACTGGATCGTGAACAGTTCGCACAGATTACGGGTGTTGATGGGCTGAGGCATGTAATCGCAGGCATCGATACCGCCATTGCGAGCGGCTTGACGCCGCTTAAGATCAACACCGTCGTCCTGCGGGATGAAAACGAAACACAGCTCAACCCTCTGGTCCAGTTCGCGGCAGACCGGGGTATAGAGATCAGGTTCATCGAGCTGATGCCGATGGGCCCCTTGGCCGAGCAGTGGGCCGATCGTTACATCTCAGCCGATCAGATGCGCCACCGCCTACAAACCGCGGTGGTTCGTTGGCTGCCCCGCCATCAGAGCTCCGACTCGGCTAAACCCTACACCGCCCTCTTACGAGACGGCCGCGAGGTCGGGGTCGGATTCATCACGCCGATGAGTTGCAACTTCTGCTCCGCATGCAGCCGTATCCGCATCGCGGCCGACGGCATGTTGTACCCATGCCTGATGGGTCAGCCAAGCGGATCGATCCTACCGGCCTTACGCCCACGGTACGATCCAGTATGCCTCGATCGAGCACTCTTGGAGAGCTTGAATGCAAAAGCGGCGGAGCACCCTCAGCAGGGATTCGTGGTGATGACACACATCGGGGGATGACTGAAGTCGGAGTAATTGTTCTATTTCTCTATTCATGGAGCTTATCGATTATGCTACGGAAAAACTGGAAGGCCGCCGTGTTTACGATTGCTGGTTTGGGTCTGCTGACCCCGGCACAGGGCGATCAGATCGCCGACATGCAGGCACAGATGGATGTCATGAGCGCGAAACTGTCGCAGTTAGAAGCCGAGCAGGGGGACAACTGGCTGAACGAACGCCGTGCCGAAGAGGTCAAGGGCTTGATCATGGAGGTGCTGTCGGATGCTGACACACGCGCTTCGCTGCTAAACGACGGTGTACTCGCGGGGCACGACGGCAAACATTTCTTCATCAGTAGCGCCGACGGGACCTTCGCGCTGTACCTCGGTGGGCAGATCGACCTCCGCTATATCTGGAACCAGCAAGACAGCAGCACCGGCGATGAGGACGAGGGCGGTTTCCAGACCCGGCGGCTGAAGCTCAAGGCCAGCGGTCACATCTCCAGCCCGAAGATCAAGTACAAAGTGACGTTGGCTACCGATCGGGGTGACGGCAACGCATTCCTGGAAGCGTACGAAGTCGCCCACCAGGTCAACGACAACATCAATGTTGCTGCCGGTCTGATGAAACTGCCGTTCCTCACCGAGGAACTGACAAGTTCCAGTCAGCTGCTCGCCGTGGAGCGTACCCCCACTAACGAGTACTTCACCCTCAACCGTGCCGAGGGCGTCCGCCTGCGTTACGACGATGGGCCGATCCTGATCAACTTCATGATTAGCGACGGTGCCAACTCCGAGCGCTCCGACTTCGACGACGACGAATCCGAGATCGCACTGACCGGCCGCATCGACTACCTGGTCCAGGGCGAGCGGAGCCAGGGCAAAGACTTTACCGGCTGGAGCGGTGAGGAGCAGTTCCTGAACATCGGCGGTGCCTACCACCTGGAATACGGCGACGGCCGAAACGGCGGGACGGATAACTACCACGCGCACACCATCGACGCGCATTGGGAGAACGGCCCGCTGAACCTGTTCGCCGCCTACATAGGCGCGACGATCGACCCCGACTCGTCCGGTTCCAGCGACCGTGACATGGCCGGTTTCGTCGTTCAGGGCGGCATCCACGTTGTGCCCGACAAGGTCGAGGTCTTTGGCCAGTGGTTCTACATCGACGGAGACGTCGCGGGTGAAGACGAGTTCGACGGCTGCGTCGTCGGGTTCAACTACTACATCAACGGCCACAAGACCAAGCTCACCACGGATGTGATCTGGCTTAACGATATGCTTCCGTCCTCCAACCCGTTCGGCGCCAGTGCAAGCAGCAGCGGCCTGGGCCTGATCACCGGCACCGAAGACGAGCTAGCAGTTCGCACCCAGTTCCAAGTGCTGTTCTAAAGACCCACTTAAGTCTCTTGTACTACGCAGCCCCCAGGCACGATGCTGGGGGCTGTGTATTGTGTGTTGGCAATGGAATATCCCGCGGCAAAACTGGCGCATGCAGCCATCTGATCTGCCCTCTTCGAGGTATGGCCGGCTGGCTTAAGCGGCCAAAGTAGGGACAGAATCAGCGTGTCAAGGTCAAGTGGGGTGACACGCGGTAACCAACAACACACCAAACACTTACACGCTTGATGGCGTCCCGGAAACTGACAGATTTTCCAGCAATTAGCACGTTTTAAGCCATAATCAGCACCTCCAACTCCCCATATGATGCCCCCGCTATTAACCCCTAAAGCCACGATCAAAACTCGAATTGACCTCACGGGTTCAGTAACACACGCTGAAACTCGCCCGCCGGGATCTCAACCGTCGACTCATGCGTCTTGCCCTGATGGTCCCACTTCACCGTGACCTTACCCGGTGGGATCCCAATCGACTGGGTATTGTTTGCAAGGCGATGCCACGGCCCGTCATCTACCTTCACTTGCAAGTTCCGCGTATGCGAGGTGGGTGAGAAGCGTAGCTCCGCGGCCTGGGCCTGCACCGTCTTCCACCGCCCGGCTCCCACCGCGACCTGGCGAACAATCTTGTACGGTGAGTTCCCAAGGTCCCAGGTTACCCGGTAGACACCCGGTGCCACGGCAAGGGGCCCGCTGCCGAAGCGGCGCACCGATGTAGCGCCGGGCCGGTCGGCTTCGGCGAGGCTCGGTTTGCCCAGTGGTTGCCCCTGGGGACTGGTGACTCGGAACCGCAGCCCCCCCGCTTGTACCTGCACTAATGACTCCTGCCCTTGAACGACGTTAACCACACGTTTGTAGGATCGCCCGCCCATAGTGAAGCCCAGCTCGAAGCGACCGTTGGGTACCTGCTTGACGTACCGCCCGGAGCGGTCGCGGTCGGTTGTGATGCCAAAGGGTTTCCCATCTTGGTAGACCTGAACATGGACCCCCTGAACCGGTTTGCCGTCGGGATCACTGATCTTCAGCGCAACACGTCCCCAGGCCGGCATCTGTACCACCGTCACCTTACCCGCTACCAGTTGTACCCCCGACACCCGCGATCCGTGGACATCCAAGTCATATGTGCCCGGCGCGGTATCAAACGGGCGGTTAGTCCCACAGTTGTCCTCATAGCTCTGGTCCCGCGAATCCAAGAGGATCACCCCCGCGCTGAGTTGCTCACCTGCCGCGCCGTGTTGGCGCACCAGCAGGCGAGCATCGGCTGGGTTCAGGTTTTTGTCGTCGACCTTTGCAGGTGGAGAAGGCTTGCGCGGCACCACCACCCGCCGTTGCGTGAGAAAACCGTCCTGCGGCTGGCGTAGCACGGGTCCCTCATGTCTAAATGAACGTCCCGCCCACACCACCG
Source organism: Phycisphaeraceae bacterium (assembly GCA_029260615.1). Lineage (GTDB taxonomy): Bacteria > Planctomycetota > Phycisphaerae > Phycisphaerales > Phycisphaeraceae > JAJRRS01. The sequence continues at coordinate 44,560 of JAJDCX010000041.1, forward strand.
CGCCCGTACCCCATCCGGATTCGCGGTTGGCCTGCGTGCTACTGGTCTTGGTAAACGTTAGCACACGCCCGTCTCGCGATAACTGGGCCTCAAAGAAGCCTCGTGGCGGAGCGCTATACTCACCTGGGCGCACCACAATCATCGGAACCCCAAGCGCTTCCCACTGCCCTTCGAGGCGACCGAAGCGGTAGCGCCCAATCACCCGCATGTGGGGCCCGGGCCGCGACCACTTGGGGTTGGTGATGTGTAGCGCGACCAGATCACCTGCGTGATCTGCCTGGATCTGCCAGCCGCCGGGCGACGGGTCTTGCTCTCCCTCGACCCACTTGCCGGCCACCGAAAACCGTTGCATGTGCGCTTGATACGCCACAAGGGGTGCCAGCGCACGCCGCTGTCGCTGTGTCCAAGCCAGCAACGCCTCGGCGGCGCGCAGACGGTTAACAGCCTGGGCGTAGGGGCGTGAATCCCGTTTCAGCGCATCTTTATCCAACTCAGTAGACGTGTCGATCCCCCGCCCGAGTTCATCGAGTTGAGACTTCATTGATGTCACACTTGCGCGCAGCTTGTTGGCGATCGGGCTGCGCGGCTGCCCAGCCCAGGGTAGCGACGCAAACATCAGCTCGGCCCCGGCCAGGCGATCTTCCAAGATCGCCACCTTGTCCCAGTCCTTGTGCTGGTAGCGCCGCGCCCAACGCTCAATGTCCGCCACCTTAGCCCGAAGCCGCTGCAACGTTTGTGCCAGGGTTGCGGCTTCACCGTTGAGGTGCCGCATCGCCACGGCCGCACCGCCGGAGACTTCCAATAGTTTCTGGGCCTGCTTCCCACGCGCCAGCGCGACCGCCTGTGACGAACGAGATGTCCACGCACTATCGCTTTGCAATCCATCGGGCGACAGCCGCGCCGAGCCGTGGACCAGGCCTGGGTCGGTCATGCCCTTCATCCCCGGCATCACCTGGTCCATCAGCCGGAACAGCTCATAAAGCCCGTGTTCGGGCGAAGCCCCCCCGCCCACCGCCGAGGCATACTTCTCCAGCACTATCGAAACCGCAGCGGGGCTCTCCTTGTTCTTCACCAGCTCCTGTGAAAACTCCAACAAGCGCCGCGTTGGATCGGACGCATCGCGTGCTCTGACCGCGTTAATGTCCAGCCCCTTGATCTTCATCGCCAGAAAAGCACGCTCGAGGTACTTACCCATTGCACGGCCCGCCTCATAAGCCGTCTCGTGGCCGCTGTAGAAGCCGTTGACATGCTCAACCAGGAACATGATCTGGTCGTTGATTACCGCGTTGACTTCCCGCTCGGTGTAGACGTTTTTGAGTTCGCCCTTGAGTGTGAAGTTGTCGTCGTTCAGTCGGTCGGCCACCTTCATCTTCTTGCCGTTGGGCTTCTTGGCCATCTGCACCATCAGCACCACGATATCCAGCCCCGACGGCTGGCTGTAGGTCTCCACGCCGTCGCGCATTGCTTGGCTGACCATCCGATCGATCTCGGCCCGCAGCGCAATCGCCTCCGGATCGTTCTGATTTTTCATCCCGCGGAGGTCTAACAGCTTCTCATTCACGGCGGACATCCGCTTGTCATAAAGCGCGTCCCGGGCAAGCAGATCAAGCTCCGCCGCGTCCATCGCGCCCGGCTCTAAGCCCTTTTCTTTGAGGACCGTGTCCCTCATCGCCGCAACTTCATCCCGAGACACCCGCAACTGCTCCTTGGCGTGTGCCAACTGCATCTCCATAAGCCGCTTCATCTCCTGCGCCCGCGCCGGCTCGATCCCCGCCTCCTTGATCCGCATGGCAAGATCCCCCCTTGCATTGACCTGGTAGAGGGTGCGCTGGCCCGAGTTCGCGCTTAGCATCGCCGCAGCCATGCTAAGCGCTTCCATCGCCTCGCTGTGGACCATCCCCGCGCCGGGCCCGTCGCTGATTGGGACCATGCCCATCGCCATCGCGTACTGACGGTTCTCGGCGATGTGCGGGAAGCCGTTGATGTACTCGTTCGCATCGAACGCGCTCGCTGACGTGGGGATCACCCCCTCCTTGAACCACGAGACGTGACCCTCATAGAGTTGTCGAAGACGCCGACGCAGCCACGGGCTAGACGACGAGCGGTCGATATCGCTGATCGGGTTGTCTGAGCCAGGTGCGATCGGCAGCTTCATCACCGCCGCCTCCTCGGCAAGGAATCGGTCCATCAACGCGCTCATCACCTCGGGCGGTGCGCCATTCTTCTCCAGCATCTCGAATTGCTTTTCGTAATCGTGGACCAGGTCCTGCCGCGCCAGGCGCATGGCGTCGCCCATGAACCGTTCGAAGTAGTATTCGCGCATCTTGGCGATCTTGACCATCACGGGATGCATCAAGCCCTGGTCTGTGGCGTAGACACGTTTGAGGTCCGTCCAACTCACATCCCCTTTGGCAAGCCCCATAAACAGACGACCCGCATTCGAACTGTTGTCGCCAGTAGCGCTGTCGAACCGCGCCTTGGCAGCGGCCTCCGCAGCCAGACGCTCCACGACCTTCTGATGCAGGTACCGCATCACCGGCTCGGCATCATCCCCTTGTGGCCGGAGCCGCTCGGGCACCAGCGCCTTGAAGTCATCGAAGCTCAGCTGCGTGGTTTCGTGGTAGGCCGTCGACACAGCCCGCGACATCGCGCCCTGCAGCAGGATCGACATGACCGAGTTCCCGTCGACCTCCTCGTTGTTGATGTAATTCTGAAGCGCCGCAGTTGCCACGGTCTCACTAGCCATGTCCATCGATTCCACCAGATACTGCTCTACATTCATGCGGTAGCGGCCATTACTCGTGAGCAGCCGGTGCATGATGCTGCCTCGCTCGGCAGCGGCCATGCGCTTGAGCGTTGCCTTCACCGCCGCCTGGCTGATCTCCCCCACCGCCATCAGAGGGACGCCCAGCAGAAACGTGTCGCGGAACACCGCCCCCAGATCCACGTTGTCCATCCCGTGCTCCACCGCGTCCAGCCCAACCGCCACGCCCGCGCCGACCGTGGTGTCCAGTGCCAGCCTGAGCCCCATCATCGTCACCGCCGAGAACTCGGCCGTGGCGGCTGCAGCCATCAGTGGTCCCACCGTCAGTTCCGGCACGATCACTGACACCGCCGTGGTCGCAACCGTCTTGGGTGTGATGACCGACAGCCACGACGAGCCCGGCAGGTCCATCCGCCCACGGACCCTGTCCAGCCGCATCTGCACGCCGCGTGCATCGGAGTCGATCACGTATCGCATCGCTCCATCGGGGGCCGTTGCGATGTAGCCAAACTGCTTGAGCAGCGAGAGATGCTTGGGGCCCAGTCGCTTGGGCCCTAGCGGCTTACCATCCTGTGGTTTAAGTGAATCTGCAGCGGCAACAAATGCCCCCGCCGCGGCGTCGGTCTCACGGATAAACCAGTCCACCCGCTGACGCACCGCCGGTGCGGCGCTGCCGTCGGTCGCGGTGTCGAAGCCGTTGGCCCGCAGTAACTGGTCAAGGCTGGTGTAAAATGACTTGGGCCATTCCAGTTCGATCTTCCCCAACGCCTCGGCCCGCAAGATCGGATCTTTGATCCGCTCGGCTATTTCACGGGGCGTTTCGGTCGATAGGTATTCGTTTGAATACCAGTGCTCCATCTGCTGAGCCTGGGCCCGCATCACCTGCGCCATCGCAAGGAAGGCCATTTCGGGAGACGGCTCCATCCCTGCGTCCAGATATGCTAGCGCCTGATAGTCCAGCCACCGCGCCACCTCTGACTCGATCTGTGCCGCGAATTCACGCTGAGAATCTTGCGGCCATAAAAGTTTAAACAATGGCAGACGCCCGGCGTTGACCGAGCCCAACTGGTCGGCCAGGTTCAACATCGCGTTGCCCGCCATTTCGCGCCGCACACGCCCGGCCGCCGGTGAGCCGGTGCGCGGATCGAGGATCAGCCCGACCGAGGCATTGTGCTTGTACTCACGCAGTAAGAGTTCCCCGCGCAGCTTTGCAGCGTACACAAACCAGTCGTGGTGAAGCGTGTGTTCGATCGTGGGGTAGTGCGTTTCGACCGCAGCCAGCGCCTCCCCGAGTTGACGCATCCGAAACACGGTCCGGCTCATCCCCTCGGTCGCCCGCCCTGCCTGAACCTCCGGGTCGGTGTCGTCCATCGCAGGCCGCACCGCCGATGCCATATCCCACGCCGCCGCTTCTTTGGCCATCAGGACGCGCAGTTTCATCTCCAGCCGTGCCATCAGATCGGCCTGTGCCTGAGGCCCGGCCCCCTGCCGCAACTGGTTGGCGTAGTTCACATCCAGCCCACGCCCCCAAGAATCTCGTTGGGCAGTTGCGTCTCGCGGTTGTCTCGCCGGATCAAACGCGCCATTTACGTTTTGACGCTTGGCCTGAAAGACCATGAGCGCACGCAACTTCTTTTCGGCTAGCGCCACACGCTCGGCCGCGACCTTCGCCGCCTCCGGTCGGTCGTCCTCCAGCCTGTGCAGGTGCACCGTCCGGGACGCCTCATAGAGCTGCCGCTGTAGCGACGCATCAAGCGCCTGAACACGTTCATCCAGGGCCGCCTCCTGAGCGCTCACGGCGCGCGGCAAAAACAGAAGCATCAACAGCACCACCAGAGGTGTGCGCCCAAATCTTCGTACTGTGTACCCACAGCCCATACGCTTTATCCTTCCAATAGTCCCACGCTACCCAACCACGCGGATTCGAAATGACGCCCTACGCAACCCTTTCCCAAACACCTGCCATTTTACACTCCACTGCGACAGCCCGTATGATTTACTGTCTGAGTGTTCTCACCACCTCCCCCCGAGAGACTCCATGCCCATGGCACAGCAAAAATACTACTTCGCCACCGCCTGCGCCTTCCTGCTAGGCGTCCTGCCCGCCGCCACCACGCGTGCCGACATCGTGACAGCATTCAGGAACAAGGAAACCCACGCCAAACACCTCGAGCTCATGTTCGGCTTCCCACCACAGCACCGCGACGGCAGCGGCAACCGCAGCTACCACGTTCAGATACTCGACATCAAGGTCAAAGATGACAACGTCCCGAACTACCTTGATCGCATTTCCTTCTACGCACGACCAATAGTCGACGGCCGTTTCCACGGCGAGCCAAAGTGGATACCCGGCACATGGGCCGACGTCAGACACTTCGACTACGACGCCGCCCTGGACCACCGTTACTACTTTTCCAACCGTCACGAATTGACCCGGCTCGTCCCCGGCAGCCCCGGACACCGCCGACTGCTTAACGACACGCTCGACCCCGACGGGGCTATCGGCTTGTCAAAAGGCGAGACGCCCCCCGTGCCGGAGGGGGCTTTTATAGAAGGCATGCTCACCCACGACATGCTGTTTGGCCCGCTAAATGAACAACAGCGCATGGAACTGGCAATGCGGTCGCCATATGACCCGGTGATGTTCTCACCTGGCAGCCAGCGCGACTTCGGTCACCCCAGTTACTCCCATCCCCTCTACAAAATGATCGATGGCCTGGCGATGGCGATCCGCTACCCCCAGGCGTCCGACCCCGGCTTCGATAAAGAAACCACCGCACTGTTCGGCTGGCTACTTACTCTCTCTCACATCGACCCCCAGCAGGCTCCCCCCGAAGCCCAGGCCCGCGCCACACGCTTGCGTGCCCTGGGTGATGAAGCTGCTGAGTGCCTGAGTGAGAGTCTGGGCCCTTTTGAGTATTCTCTCTACCCCGAACCTGATAGCCCCTACGCTCAACGCGGCCGCTTCACTAATTCGGACGACAAAACCCGCGCCTGCATCCGCATCATCCTTAGCGAGCCCTCGCTACTCCGCTTTCAGGGCCGCTCCAATCAGGGCGAGGCCTACAGCGCCCCCGTCACCGAACACGGCGAAATCCAGATCCTTGACCTCTCGGCCCTGTTGGTCCGCCCCGAAATCGTCCTCTCAGACACCGGCTACCGTCCAAGGCAATACTCAGAGCTGTTAGTCAGAAGACTCATTTATGCTGCCCAGACCACCCTTTTCCGAGATAACGACAACCAACCGGAGCGAACGTATACCCCTCCGGAAGATATCCGCAAAGGCGCGATTCAAGCACTGGTCTACCTCTGCACCGACCCGCCGCCCGAGCCGGGCGAGCGCCCGTCGCAGGACGCCATGGAGTACCGCGCCCTGCTGCACCCTTACCTGCGTAAAGACGATAACCCCACAGTCATCAGCGCCGCCCAAGAGGTCCTTTCGCGCGTGGGTTGGGGTGAGCGCGGTGAAACTCGCAAGATCGTTGAATCCCTGCTGGATAACATGTCCAGCTATGCCACCGAGCTTTTTAATGATTTTAGCGACGGCCAGCCCGATCCCAACGGACTCGTGCCGTTGTACAAACGTAAGCTTCAACAGCGTGCCGCAACACTGGCTCTCATCGTTACGCCCCCCGCATCAGACCAAGACCTCCCCCCACACATGGTCCGGCGTGTCCAACGATCTTCGCAGGAAGCCCTCCGCCAGATTGACCGCCTACGCCAACGCCAAGCCGAAATCGGCCCCAACCCCACCATCCCCACGATCGACCACGTGCTGTCCTATATCGACCAGGCCCTTGCCGCTCAAGCTCCGGTCGCGCCCTGAACAAGATGGTGAAGGGGCGCATAATAAAAATTGAATATCATCCGAAACATATGTGAATATGAGAATCAGCGCATGCTAATAGACAAACTGGCCGCGCCGGCGCACGGCGGTAGTTGATCGAATTGAAAGTAAAGGTGGGCCGATCCGCTGCACATTAAAGTGGGCCGATTATTCGGGCCCACTCTCAAGACCGGCGTCACCAATCGACTGGGCCGGCTCGATCTTTGGGTGCTCCCAACGTCCCGAGGCATCGACACGGACCGCCAGTGTCAACACCCAGTGTCTGCCAAGCCCGTTGGGGTCAATCACGACGGCGTCCATCAAGGCGCCTTTTTTCTTCCCCGCGTGCTGGAGTACCTGCCACAACTCATCGGCGTCGAGCATCGTGATGCCCGGGTTGTAGTACATGCCCTGTGTAGGTGTACTCACATGAACGATCCCCTCGAATACGTCGGGGTTCAGCAGGATCGGTGTCTTGTTCTCGCCCCGGCCGAACAGCTCCGGCGCGAACGCCGGCATGTTGATCATGAAGTCGAACACCCACTTGCCGTCTTCAAGGCGCAGGTATCGGGCGTCGCCATCACCGCGGATGAAGAACCATGTCTTCATCTTAGGGAGGTAATAGCCCATGTGGTTCATCTCTTCGATCGTGGCACCGGCCCGCCCCGCGGCTTCCATCCGGGTCAGCCCGCCGGTCAACGCAAGGTCGTATTCCTTCTCGATCGGGATCGGCACATCGAAGTGCGACATATGAACCTGCGGGTTTTGTTCCTGACCCAATAACATGGTCGACCGAAGCAACCCCAGGCCGCCACGGCCTTGTCGTTTCTGTAACGAGTTGTCATCGGGCCGAACGAAGGTCGATCCCATGTAAGCGGGGGGCGGGCCTTCGATCAAGACGTGATCCCCCCAGTCTGCGCCGTCGCCGCCGACCGCGATGTAATCGACCTGCAGCGTGTTGTTGGGATACCGCTGCGGGGTGAACGGCATGCGGACCGTGATCTGTTCGCCGGGCAGCAGCAGACCCTTCTCGAAAGCGAGGGAGCTAAGCGATTGCGCGGTGCGGTTCAGGGAGACTTCGATCTCGCCTTTCTCCGCCAACTTGGAGGAGCCCGGGATCAGGCCATGCCACTTCATCGATTCGATCCCGCCTTCCCACCACTTCAAACCTCTCACCGCGACGGCCCGGTCTTCACTGTGATTCCTTACAACCACCTTGACGTGATCTGCGAACAGCCCGGCGATCAGTTGCGTGCCCGGTTCAAGTTCGAGCCTGGCCGAGATCGGTCCTTCCGGGGCCGGGGCGTGGATCCATGTGTGTTCCGGTTGTGTTTGTGGTTGTGTTTGTGGTTGAGTTTCCGGCTGTGTCTGCGGTTGCGTTTGAGGCTGTGTCTGCGGCTCCTCCGCCTGTGACTGCAAGCCAAACACCAACATGCAAACCAAACCCACGCCTGAGGCGATCCGTGTCATGCGGTGAGATTGTTTCAGTAGCGCGTTGTGCATGATTTGTTCCCTGTGTTAGCGGTCTGGATTCGGGCCCACCCTTTTATCATCACGATGTCATCACGCCCCGCCCGTGTTATCCGGGGCTTGGAGTCGATACGTTTCAAGCCAATCCTGGGTTCGTTTTACCACACCAGGGCACTGTCCTGCGTCTCGTAACGCGGGCAGGACCGTCTCAAGTGAGGCCCGCACCCGTCGGTTCAACTGCTCTGGTACCTCCGCCCGCCCCGGCTCGATCAGCCAGGACAGCGCCGACGCCGAGGCAGCCAAAGCTTGGTCCCCGATGTCTTGAGCTTCGGTCAATGCCAGGATGTGTCCGATCGCTGATTCGTCGGCCTGCCCAGTGGACCAGTACCCGGCGAGGAACACACAGGCGATTTCAGGACCGTGCCGGTTGCCGGACGACCGAATCCATTCCGCAACGCCCCGGTCCAAACCATGCGGTTGTGTCTGAGCAATCAGCAACCCCGCGGTTTCGATCGGGTCCCAATCTATCACAGTATCGCCTCCGAAACCCGAAAGCCAATCGGCAACCACTTGCCCGACCTTCACAGGTTTCATCCGCGCGTCGATAACGAGTCCCCGCTCGCGGAGCCGATCAAAAATGCGTGCGTCGGTTGTCATAACACCTGTGCTTTACCTAAGTGGGTAGTAGTCTACGTTGACGGGGAGGCCGGATTGTTCAAACAGGTCGGCGACGTTTCGCATCTGCTCATAGCCCCGATCGGCGTGGCCGACGTTGTAGCGCCCGGACAGGTTGTTGATCACCCATCGGCCTTTGTTCTGATCCCATTTCAATTCCCCGGAGATCCGTGACGGCCGGCCGCCGGTAAGCGTCGGGTGGCCCAGCCGAAGCGGTTCGCCTTGCAGCACGTTCACCGGGGTCTCAACCCCCAACAGCAGTCGGCCATGCTCGTCCACGCTCCAGATGTACGGTGCTTGAGGATGGACCTCCGGCATGCTGCCGGGTGTGACCTCCACGAGTTTTGGATTCTGAATAACTGGGGCTTCGCCCTGACTCCCCACACGCTCGAAGGGTTTGATGTAGGTTGGCTCCTGGAGGCCGCCGAAGCGGTCGTTTAGATTCTGTGAGGCCACCGGTTGGCGAGGCGGTTCGACGGTCGGTCGTGCGCGTAGCGCCGGGTCAGACGCCGTCGTTGTCGATCTGGGTCGAAACGCCGGCGGATCGGGTGACGCACGCCCGATCATGCCCCGCACCTCATCAGGTGAGGGCTTGGGACCGTTGTGCTTGCCGAAATAATAATTCGCGATGTAGTCGGCGCGTCGGGCCGGGTCTTTCATGTGGATCGAGTCACGCAGATAGATATCAAGCTTCGCGGCGATCTGATCGTCGCTGAGCCCGAAGGCTCGGCCAAGCTCCGTCGGCGGCACATCGCTGTGCATCGCGGCGCCGGCGAGCGCGGCGTGGGCGTCGTTGGCGGCGATGTCTTTAACCGACCTGGCGCGCGATCGGGCCGACGCCGGGTCGACGTTCATCCGCTGTAGCGCCTTGGCGATGTCATCTTCGTTGGCAACGGCCGCGGAGCCTGAGCGGGGGATACGCCACGCCGCGTCGGGCGGCCGGTACGAACCTTCTATGAACTGATCCGCGATCTCGGCACGCTTCGCCGGGTCGGTGACGCCTTGCCCATAGTGAAGATAATCATCGACATGACGACGCAACTGGTCCGAGTTCAGCCCACGCCGGGCCATCAACTGTGTAGCGCTGACAGAGTCGTCCATCGCCGTGCCAACGACAGCGGCCTCGACCTCCAAGCCGTCCCACACAAGCTCGGGTCGGGTCCGGGTCACTCCCAAGTCGCGCAGTGCCTGATCGGCGCGTTCGGCGCGTGCATTGAACACCCGTGAAATCGGCACTTCATCGGCGCCCCCGCCTAAGTATCCCGCCAACTCACGCGCCCGTCGGCCGGCCGGCATGAACGGGAGCATCGCCTCTCCGTATCGATCCAGTTCGGCGGCCAGAGTCTTCGGCGACGCATCCAATGCGCTGGCCACCCGACCCGGCTCAATACCCAACTCCCTGGCGGTGCCGGCCGCCACCGCTCGGGGGTTCATCCCGACACGGTCGATCACGTCATCTAATCGCAACGACTCGGCCGTGCCCCGGTCGATCCCCATCTTCTCCAAGGCGTCAACGACCTCGTCTTTAACCGCTTGGCGCGCCGGCGCCGGCCCGTCCAGCCCGCCGTAAGTGGCCCGGTGGGTCCGAGGCGTGGGCGGTGGCAGTGTCGTGTTCCCGGTGCCACCGATCTGGGTCTCTATGGCTTCACTCTTTAAGTAGTCGTCAATGATCTCCCCCCGGCGGACGCGGTTGGGCTCCCAGCGGACGCGCTTGTGGTACCTGCCAAGCGCTGCGCGAAGTTCGTCTTGTGTCATCCCAAGACTTTCCATCACTTTGGCGGGGGAGATCCCTTTGCTCATCGCGACCCCTGCGGCGGCGTCACGGGGCGTCACCCCCGCGGCGGCGGGCACGGCTGCGGCCATGTGTGCCTGCGAAGCTTCCATGTCCATTCCACGCAGGACCGCGGCGATGCGCTCCTGGCTGGTGTGTGTGCTGTGGGTGACGTCGGTGGGATCGATCATCGTCGTGACAGGCGGCTCATTGGTAGACATCGGCAGTGTTGTGTCCGAGCCGCCGCGAGGACGGCCCTCAAACCGGCTGGCCCATCCTTTGGAACGGCCCAGCGCCGCCTGCGCGTTGAGTTCGGAGATGTTCGCCGCCGCCGCCAATTCGGCCGGGCTGATGTCCGCACGGTTCCATTGGGCGATACGCATCGCCAGTTCCTCGGCGTCGATCGCCTCGGACAGACCCGCCGCTGTCTCGCGCTCGGCCTTCGCCTGAAGCGCGATCATCCGAGCCGCAGCGCCCTCGTCCATGTTTGCGAGCTTCGGATTCGTCTTACGAAGACGGTCCAGTATCTCCATCGCTTCGCGCGCCCTGCCCTGCTCGGCCGGAGTCAGCTTCAGGAACATCTCTTCGGCCGCTTCGAGCGATTCCTGCTTAGCCCGTGCCGCCGCCGAGGAAGACCCTTCAAGACCCTCGTACCACCGACGCATGACCGGGTTGGACGATTGCTCCGGCGCCGCGTGGCGCACGTCGATCACAAAATCATCGACCGTCGATAGCGCGGCGCGCTCGGCCTGATCGCTTAGCACCGGCAAGCCGACGGTGGTGTCCCTCACCGGCAGTTTGCTGGTGGCTGAGCCGACCCCCAACCGCGTCGCGACCTCAGGCGGGAACCCGTCTGGGTACGCCGCCGCCAGCGCGCGACGCTCCAGGTCCGTCAGTGAGTCGAATCCCTCCTTCATTGCTCGGTACTCGGCCTTGCCCCGTAGATACTCAAACGAAGTGCGCGTCCCCTCACGCAGATTTTGAGTACCCCGCCGGCTGGCAATCTCCACCGCTTCCTCCATCGCCTCCATGGACGGCCTCAAGCCGTATTCCACCGCCTTCATGAAAAATGGAGTGCCCACCGCGATCCCACCGTTCATCAGCGCCGACAGCAGCGCGGCGTCGGCCTCGGCCTTTTTCTGCCGGTAGGCATCTGTCCCGGAAACCACCGCGTGGCCACGGGCCAACTCGGCCTGCGCGCTGCCCCGCTCCCACTCGAGCATGTCGTGGGCGACCAGCCCCATGTTGGCTAACTCCAGTGCGGTCAACGCCGTCCGCGCGGCCCCCCACGTCCCGGCGGCCGCTTCGGCCCCGGCGATAGGCGCTACAAGGTAAAGCGCCGGCAGTGATACGATGACCGTGTACAGCCTCACCGCGCTGCCGTAGGACTCATCCGCCTTCACCGCCAGCGCCAACTCGCGGATACCCTCGACCGCTGCGCGTCCGGCCTTGTCGGGCACCCAGCGCGGGTAGAACGGCTCACCCTCGGCGGGCCTGGAAACACGGATCAGATCATAAAGTAGATTCGCCGCGACTCGCTCGTAGCCCAGGCCCAACTCCTTCAACAGTCCGGTCGGCTCAGAGATGTCCATCCCCAGCAGGTCAGCATACGACTGCCCGGCCTTGTCGATGGCCTGGCCCTGGGCCGACGCCACGGTCGAAAGGAGATACGCCTCATACGCCTGCTGTTTGGCTTCGTCGGTTTCGCCGGCGAACGACTCCGGGGGGTACTTCCACAACGCTTCATCCAACGGCATCGATTCCGATCCGTCCGGACTGCTTACGTCATAAAGAAACAGGACGTGGTCCTCGCTGTCGTCAGCGAGCTTAACCAACCCCTTAGCGAAGGCCTTGAGTCTTCCTTGGTATTTCGCGTGGTTTTCACCGCCGGGCAGGAGGTCCGGGGCCAGCGACCGGGTCGCGTTGTCCAGGTAATCTTTAATCTGGCCGCTTAGCTCCTGGTGCAAAAGGATCAACGCGGCGTGGTCTTGCACGGTGATATAGGTGCTACGGGTCGTGACCAAAAGCCAGCGTTCGGCCTCATACCGCTCCCGATCGGGGTAACGTTTACGCAAACTCGTGGCCTGCTCAAGCGCGACCTTGTACCGTTCCCATGGCAGCGCGGCGATTTCCACCTCGCCCCATATGCGATCGCCATCGGGCCGCTGCGCATCGGCGGCGGTGGATTTAAGAACGCCCCCTTCCTTGACGTGTAGCTCCGCTTGAATCCCGGGGTGGAGGCTGTCGGGGTCTTTTGGATCCCACAGACGGTCGACCGGCCCGTCCTCTTTAATCACCGGCTCATCTTCATCCAGCAACACAAACGGCTTGGACCTAAAAACAAACGGATCGGACTCAAGTTTTTCGATCTTAAAAACGACCGGCTCGTTAATCTGCCCGGTGGTTTGGAAATACCGATCGGTGTAGAACGGCCGAGAGGGGAACTCGACCTCTAGGTAATACACCTCGCCGGGGTACAGCTTGCCCGTTTGCTCGAACTGACCTTCACGGATTTTTCGCATGTACCGGATGGCTTTGGGCTCAAGCCCGGGGAAGTCGAACTCCCAGATGCCCTTGGCCCCGTTGAGCGTGAACGGCTTGCGCCCCGGCTGCATGTCAAACGCCAGCGACACCTGGATCTGTAGCGCCTCGGGATCGTCGGGGTCGGGGCGGACGCCGCCTTGGCCGAGCCATTGAATGTTCTTATCGTCGAAGACCACGCTGACGACTTTCTCGCCTTCATGTACCGGGAGTTCTTTGCCCTCGATCCGAAGCCAGACGGCCTTGGTCAACGGCTCGCTGTGATCCCGGGTGTCTCGGCCGCTTTGCAAAACCCCAAACGGTTTCATCCACGCGATCGTGACCCGGTCGATCCTCGGGCCCTTGCGTGACCACACCTCGTCGTCCCGCATGACGTGGACTTGCTTGTGAATTGCGCCGCGGTCGACGCGCTTGTCAAAGTTGATGCCGCTTCGAAGCCCCTGGAACCCGCTGCGCCAGTCTTTTTCGACCTCCCAGCGGCCGTCCAGGTAATCCGTCAACGGGTGCGCGGGATTCATCGGGAAGCGGATCGTGTGTGTGACCGAAGAAGGTTGTGTATCGCCGACCTCGGCCTGGGCGCTGGCTGTCCGCAGCTCCGCTTTCAACGGCACGCCCGGGGTGGCCTGGATGATCTGGACACCCGGGGGTGTATGGCCCGCCGGTTCACCGTCCGGGGTGACCGCGGCACTTGGCGAAATACCAAACAGCTTGATCACCAGATCGTTGCCTTCGATCTTGACCGAAGTTCCACCTAGTTCGTACTGCTTGCCGGTCCTCGGGTCGGTGACGACGTAGTAGTGAAGCCTGGGCTCTTGCTGGCCGGGGTAGACGGTCACGACCGCGTATCCTTCGACATCACCCAGCAACCGATCATGGTAGGAGACGCTCCAGTTCCCATGCATCCAGGACAGATCGACGGGATCCTCATCCTCGGCACGCGCCGTCCCGGCGAACAAACTCAGCAGCATGAAGACGGCTGGGAGAATGTGGATCAGCGTTCTGTGCGGGGCGTGGCGTATCGGTGTGTATCGCATCGTCGTGTTGCCTCGTGAAATGTTTTGATCTTGGCTGCGCGCCGCTGTTTTACTGATCCGTAGGTCCGTCGCTGATTTCTTTGGGGGGCGGCGAGAGATACAGTTCACCGCTTCGGTATATCTTTGGGTCTTCGTCGGTCTGTCGGACCACGACTTGTTTTGCGCCGACCGTTACCGATTCTTCCCCAGCCTTGGGCGGAGTTTTAAATCGGGCTTCGACGTAGAACGCTTCATATAGAAGCACCAAGCGTATCGGGACAAACCCCGAGTCTTCGGTCTTACGCATGAACCGTATATCGCGGACCCGCCCGGTCTCTTCGTGTTGCACCGTGATCGTGAGTGCATCCGGGCCGATCCATGTCTGTAAGGCGTCCATCGGCCCGTCGACCGTGATTTCCAGCGATCCGGATTCTCTTAGCGCCTCGACGTCTTCCTTGGAAAGGTCTTTATGCCAATCTTCAAGCAGCGACACCATGAAATGGGCCTCGGCGCTGAGGTTCGGTGCCTGCTTGATGTCGTTGCCGATGTGTTCCTCGGGTTCGCCAAGGGCAAGGCTGACCCGCCAGGGCGCGTCCTCTGGGGTCTGGATCTTGGCGGATACCGGAACCCGGAAGAAGGCGGTCAGCGGCGCCGCGGTTTCGCCGGCGAAGATGCTGTTGATCACGCCGATCATCCCTCCGCCGCGGTAAAAATCCGGCGGCTCTACGTCTTCGGTGTAAACAAGCAAGACCTGTGGCGCGTTGGTGGTTGCCTGCGTATCCCCCTCGGCTTGGTCGGGGGTGTCTTTGGCCCACACCGCAAGCGGCCCCGATACCCAGGCGATCGAAGACGCCAACACTAAAACGGCTGCTACAAAAGCCCGTCTTCTCGTGCGGCCTAACGCTATCTCTTCATTAAGATCACGCACCGGGTGGCTCCTTATAAGTAAGGATGTCTCTTGTCGATCGAACCCAAACGTCGCCTCTTCTCGTTTACGGATTGGCCTTGTGCAGCCTGCGGGCACTCTCACCGGAGAATAGCCTGTAGGTGAGGGTAAACGCCTGATCCATGAAACGCATGTTAACATCAAGGTACCAACCTGCGGGGTCGGCATTGGGCAACGCCGCCTTGAAAACCAGGAACCCCTCATCGTCCGGCTGGGTTTCCGTGATCGGCACGGAAACCGTCTGCCCGGGCCGGTGCAGGTTGATACTATCAATCAGCGCCCGCCCGCCGTCGATCATGTAGCGGTGGTGCTCGTATTGCTCAGGTGACGAGACATCGATAAACGACGTGGCGTGATACAGCGCCGCCTGTCGAAGCCGTAGCTTGATGTCGATCAGATCGCCGCTTCGGTCGTAAAACATCTCAGCGACCCCGCTGATGCCGCCGTTGCTGTCACCGTGGTGGCGCAGCACATACGCCCGGCGCTGCAGGCCCATCGGGTAGTGGTCGTGCTGATTGGTGTAAGCCCGGGTGCTGATCCGGTGGGCCGCCATGAACAGGTCATACGCGTGGGGCTTGTCGCCGCCTCGCGCTTCCACGCTTTGGGCGATTTGTCCGTGATCGACATAGTCAAGTTGTTGCTCGAAAGATCGGATGCCCCGCGACCACCAATCGGTGTATCGCTCAAGGAACCGGGTCTCTACAAACCAAGGCGTCTGCGCAAAGAGGTTGGGCATCTGCCCGCGGTCGTCGAGTTCCGGCTCGAACGGCGTGACCCTACCGAACCGGCCGTAGAAGCGGACCGCGGTCTGATTCGGCATAAAGAAGGAACAAAATAGATTGCTGGTGTTGAGCGAGTTCTGGAACGGCCTGCCCAGATGATTGCCTGATCGTCTTCGTCTGGAGGCGCTGTGTGCAGCAACCGCGCGGAGCAGCCGGACGTACAGGGCGTCAGCCTCATCCCCGGGCCGATCAAGAAATCCCAAGCCAAGTTCCAGCGAACCGTTTCGATTCAGCCCGCCGGCGTGCGGGATCAAAACCTTTGCCACCGACAAAGGATCCCGACACAGGTGCGAAAGATAAAACAAGTGGCTCGGCCCAAACTTAACTTCGGCAACGCGCCGCCAATCGTCCAATGAGCCGTAAGCCAACAGGTACATCGCCGGCGCGATCGACGCGGAGGTTGGCACCGATGTGGCGTCGTCTGCTTGCGCCTCCAGAACACGATCCAGCGCCACCCGCATCGCGTCGAGCGTGTCTTGATCCGATGAGTCCAGCAGCATGAACGCCGGGGCGATCGTAGAAGACAGGTCGGCGCTATCTCGCAGCTGAGCCCGGAGTAGGTCGTCGCCATCGGACAGGCCATGACAGTGCAGTTGGATCGCGGCGGCGAGGGCCCATGCATGATCCGGCTGGGTTAGCAGCCCCGTGAGTGTGCCGTTTTCAAGACGCCCCAGCCGGGCCTCGATCTCACCGATCAGCCCCGCCCAACTGATCTTCTCGCTGAGCGTCGATGCCACCGGCTGACAAGCGTCGAGGATCGCTTGCCTGTCTTCTGACTCCCCCGCCACGGCAAGGATGCGCATCGCATAGTCTTCCACGGCACCGTGTTTAAGCGCACTACCCGGATGAACGTCGTCGGCTTGAGACAACGTCGCCAACGCCAGCCGACGTGCCTCGGCCAAGTCGTCCTGCGACGTGCCGGGACGCAATAGGGCGAAGCTGCTCCAGTTTTCATCGGGCCGACGGATCCACATCAATGCCCGGCGCATCTCGTCAGTTGGCCGTGCTGAAAACAAGAACCACGTCTCGGGCAGATCCGATCTCATACGGGCCGGGACCCAAACAGACCTCTCGACAACAGTGCTCACCTCGGACTTCTCCCCCCGTTCAAGTGTGACGACCTGTCGTTGTGATGGGTCCGAAGACGCAACCAGACAGTACTTACCCGGCGGGAGTTGCGCCCAACCCTCGGGATCGACAACCTCCGTGATCGCCCGAGACCGGGCTAGCTGATACGGGTAGACCCCCTCGATCAGCAGGCGATTCACCAGATGAAGCTGCCTTGCATTGCGCGAGCTATTCAGGTCGGCCTGCGAGAGCGACGACACCCGCTCGACCATCGCCAGGGTTTCATCATCGAGCTTGATCCCCGTGAAACGTGCCTCATCAAAAAGCAACGGGCCTTCTATCAGGCGGTTCAGCTCTTTCGCAATCGACCGGCGTACTTCATTACCCACGGGCCCGGAAGGAGCCGCCTGATCGATCTGTGTGCGCTTTTCTTCAGACGCAGACTCCATAAGATGCGAACCCAGCGCGGTCGAACGGCCTTGCAGGCTGTCAAGCAGGCCGCGCGCGTCTTTCAGGTCGCCCGACCAGTAGGTGATCGACCCAACCGTCGGGCTCGTCCCGTCGTAGACCTCGAAGGGGGATGCGATCGACCGGCCAAGCGAGTCTTCAAATGACAGCCGTGTCGCTGTGAACCCGGCCAACTCTTCCTCGGCCTTGCGGACGGCATCACGGAGCGATCCGATCGGCTCGTCCAACGCAGACCGGGTGTCGATTTGCAATGAGGCGAGCTGGTTAAGAACGGCCGACGACGCCTCGTGAAGATGGGCCCCGCTGCGTGTCAGTAACAACACGGTGTCGCGCGATCCCCCGTCCAGCGGTGTCGGTTGGCCGACCCCGACCGAGACCGGGTCCAGAAGCCATTCCCCGTGCAATACCGTGTCGCTTTCGGTGGTATTAAAAAGATTGAGACTGGCGCTTAACCCACCAAGCAGGTTGCCGGTCAGTTCGGCCCGGGCCCCATCCTGGATCGACACGGCCGAGGCATCCGCCGAGAGGATCGTGTTGGCATCCATCGTAACGTGGGTCGCGCCGTCGACCACCAGGCCGTCGCCGGTGAGTGTAAAAACCGCGTTTGATGACAGGCGTGCCGGCGCGGCCCCGTCGAGGGTCGCCCGGCTGATGTACATGCCGTTCTTGGTGGTGTTCACCAACCGGTTGCGGGCAAGTTCCACCTGGGATGAGCCGCCTCCGCTCACGGAGACCCCCGTCGACCCGCCGACCACCGTGTTATCGTTGATTGACACGGAGTCCCCACCATCCACCATAACGCCTTGCCCCTCTGTGGGCACGTCGTAAATCATGTTGCCAGCGACCGTGACCGGGCCATTCGCCTCAACGACATGAATCGCGCTGCGGCAGCCACGAAAGACACTGTCTTTCACCAGGACCGACCCAACCGATTGCATGGCGATGGCGTCTTGCTCGCAGTTTTGGAATTCGGACTGCTGTATGTCGATCGTCCCGACCCCGGACGCGGCGATGGTATTCTGCTTGATGTCGATGAATCGGCAGTCGTGCACTGACAAGCCCTCGGCCTCCTGCAGGTGGACGGCGCTTTGCGAGCATCGCTGGAAGACGCACCCGGTGAGTTGGACGTCGGCGCCCTTGGAGGCAACGATTCCCGTCTGCTGAAGATCGGTAAATCGGCATCCGGTGAGCGATAACGCCGCCTGCGATTTGGCGTAGCAGGCGTAACCTGTGGGCGATGCGAATGTGCAGTCGGTCAGGTCCGCGCGGGCGGCGCTGACATACACACCGACCTGATCCTTCGCGTTGAACTTGAATTGCACATCGCGCAAGACCAGCTCGCCGCCATCAGCCACTTGTACGATCGCGCTGCGCGCTTTCGCGGGGCCTAGGACGGTCGTCCCGCCTTGAGGATCACCCAGAATCGTAACGCGGCCCTGGCGGACAACGATCGGGCCGAGGTATTCCCCCGCCAGGAGAACGATCGTGTCACCATCGCGGGCGCTTTGGGTGACGTGCTCGAGGTCGGACCCAATCGGCGGATGGGTCGCACCGGGCGGCGCCGGTTGAGCGTCGGCGTGATAAGCCCCGGTCGCCAAAAGGAACAAGGCCGCCACCACCCACACGCAGGCCTGCGCGGAGTCGTGGTAGCGCCGGGTTGTTCGCTGGGTGTGTTCGGTCACGGGGCCTTACCTCATACATCAAGTCAACGTTCGAGTTATCACGGAGGCCGCGGCCGACAATCCCTACGGGCTTTCGGCATCAACCGGCCCGGGTTCTTCGGCTGGTGGATCGACCGGGTCCGGCTCGATCTCGCTTAGGCGCTTCATCTCGTCGGCAACCTGAACGCGCAGATACTCGATCCGTGGTCGATATTTGTCCGTAAGTTCGCCGATCCGATCTGGCCTTGAGTCCAGAAGTTCTTTAGCCAACTCCAAGAGCTTCTTGCGGCGCAGCTCGGTGGCCGACGGGTCGCTCAGGCGCAGACGCAGCCGGTCCGCGGACTCTAACTCGAACTGGCGCATCCGTAGCCTCAGGGCGTCTCGCCGTTGGACGGACCGCTCCGCCTTTTCGACCTTGGCCTCCAACCGCGACAATTCCGCCCGAAGGTAACGCAGCTTGGCTTCGATCCGGTCCTTGTAACCCAGGGTCCCGGTCCACTCCGGAAACTTAAGTCCATCTTCATAGAGCGCAGGTGACTCGGGGGGCTGGCCGTGACCCCCCAGGTCCATCTGACGTGAGACATTATCAATCGCTTTGCGCGCCTTGTCGTACCCCCCACTGAGCCCCTTGCCGATCACGTCGTCCATGCGCCCGGTCACTTCGCCGTTGCGTTCTCGCTCCAACGCCTCGGCTTTTTTCAGACGGCGACGTTCCGCGGCCAGACGCTCCTGGTGAAGACGCCAGGCGACCGTCTTCTCGATGAACCGCCGGTCTTCTTCGCTTAGCGTGTCGTCGGTCTCGGCGAGCCGATCGACGAATTCTTTGGCCCGATGCAGGGCCTCATCCATTGGGCTCAGCCGCATGGATCGACGGCTTCTTCGATCACCTACGCTCTCGGCATCAGATGCAGCAAGATCGGCACGGTCACGGTCGAACGTGTCGCCCAACCTCGCCCAGTCGACCTCGCTGATCCCAGAGGGCTGCTCCCCCTTGGCGATCTTATCCGCCAAAGCTGCGATCTCGTCAGACATCCTTCCCGTCGGGGTCTTTGTGGGTGAGTGATTGGGTCCCTTGCCGTGGTCTCGATCGGTGTTTAACCCGGCGGCTTCTAGCACCTCGTCACGCAGGGCGGACCCACGCGGCGGATCGACACGGCCGGGCTGGCCCAACGGACGATTTTCCGGGGATGCGCCGTCTTTCAATGCGCCGTTCACCGCTTTACGCAGATTACCCGAATCGGCGCCGTCCTTGACCGCTTCAGACGCTGGACGCCACCGGTCGTTGAACGCCTCACCCCGCCGGGCGCTGTCACGGTCCGCCGCCCGGTCGGCCCGGTCCAGGTCGTCGGCCAACTCGGCGCGGCGTGCCCGAAGCCGCTCCATATCCGCCAACGCCGCGTCCCGTTCCGTAACAGGCGTGGCCTCCGAAAAGTCAACCCCGCTGAGCCTTTCCACTTCCTCACGCCGACCTTCAAGGTCAAGATCGAATTCTGGCAGCGCACCGATGTTGATGTCACGCCGGTCCGGCGCATCGCTTCGGCGCGATCGGCGCATCGCGTCAAGCTCTTCCGGGCTCATATCGTCGTATTCCTTGTCGGAAAGAACGCCGACCATGCCACGTCTTTCCTTCTTGGGTTCGTCGTCGGCCAGGCAAGGCGCGGTCACCAGCGGGGCCACGATCGCGGCGGCGGCCAAGGCCCAGAGCAAGTTCTGGCGGTTGTGTCTCATCAGTCGTCCCCCCCTTGCTCCACCGCGTCGGGATCATCAGACTTATCAGGTTGAATCAGTTTCGTCAGCGCGTCAGCGAAGTCGACCTCGACCTCAAACTCCCGTGAGCCGCGGCGAATCGTAACCATCACCGGCCTATCCAGCAGGGATTCTTTCCGCAGGTCGTACAGCCTCTGGAAGCTGTCAACCTTGTGGTAGTAGACCCGGGTCAGCACGTCCATCGGGCGGACCTTGACCGGGCTTTGGTCCAGCAGTGAGCCCGGCAGGATCGCGCGGATTTCCAACCCTGTGTCGCCCTGACGATCAACGAACTCCCACCCCACGATACCCAGCATCGTGAACGGGTCCGCCTGCCCCCGCTTCACCTCCCGGCCGGTCGCAGCGTATCCCCACAGTTTGCAGACTGCACGGGCCTGCTTAAGAAACGGATGCTCGATCATCGAAAGGGCCTTGTCCGCATCCTCTGCTTTGCCTTGGAGGATGAGCGTGGTCGCGCCGCCCAGGTACCCGTAATCACGCCATTCCGGTTTGGTGTGTTGGCTAAAATCCCGGAACGAGATCAATGCGCCATCCATATCGTCGGCGGCGAGCCTGGCCCACCCCGCGTCGAGGTGGGGGCGCCTGCCTTCGAGCCGGCCCAGCATACGGTACATCCCCACCGCCGCGCGGAACCGCTGCGCCCGGTAGGCGATCTTCGCCATCACCATCGCAGCCACATCGGTGTGCGGTCGACGCTGCCCGGCCCGCAGGTCCCGGAATCTAGGCCTGGGCCAGGTCTTCATCACATGCTTGATCCCCTCCATCGCCACGTCCGGGTAGCCCTGATCGGCGATCTTTTCGCAGACCTCAATCGCGCCGTACGGGTCGTCCGTCATCATGTAAGACTTGAACGCCCAACGCGCATAGATCAGGTCGCCCGGACGCGCGTTGAAGGCTTTGACCAGCGCCTCGTTCGCCTCTTGAAACTTGCCCAATCTTAACTGCGCTCGGCCGAGATAGTGGCGCCACTTCACTGGGTTGGATAAGCCATGAGACTTGGTCTCCTCGATCGCTTGCGAGATCAACCGCTCAGCGTCTTCGTGGTTACCAAGTTCATACTGACACCGACCGACCCCGAACAACGAATCAATATTGCCGTCGACCTCCCGGCTCTCCTTGAACGACCACAACGCCAGGTAATAGTCCTTGGCGTTCAGTGCCGCTTCACCCAGCCGGTACCGGACCACGCGGTGACCGAAGTCCAACACCATCACACGCTTGTACGCTTCGATGGCCTCGCGGTACAGGCCCGCATTGTTCAGCATCTCGCCTTGCTTAAATAACAGGTCGGCCCGATGGGGTTGCGGGGCAAGCTCGCTGGCACGCAGGTACGCCTGGGCCGCCTGCTCGTGAGCATCAAGCTTCCCGTAACACTCCCCGGCAAGCGAGTGCGCCTCCCAGCCCGCCGGGCCAAGGGCGATCGCCTGATTGATGCTCGCCAGAGCGCGCGCCCAGGCGTATCCATCCTTGTACGCGAATGCCAACCACCGGTAGGTCTCCGCGGACTCGCCATCAATTAAAGTCGATGTCCTGAACCATTTGACCGCGTCCATTTGGTGAAAGGGCAACCCGCTACGGTCACGTATGCTCGTTCGGTAGTACTCCTGCATCAAGGCCTTGCCCGCGCCGAATGTTATCTGCGCGTCGGTCGGGAACCGCTTGGCCAACGCCACCGCCGTGTCGCTGTCCGCCAGGTCCGCGGCGCACCGGGACAGATACCTGACGGTGGGGATCGAGTCCGGATTCAGTTCTAACGCGCGATTCAGGTGGCCGACGGCACCACCCGGGTCGCCTGACTCGTACCTGGCAACGCCGTACCAGTAGCTGACGGCTTCGTCCGGGGCCTCGGCCAGACGCGGCTCCAATAGCTCGATGACCTGCTGCCACTGGCCGGCAACGACCGCGTCGTCGATGAGCGTGTGGACATCGACCTGTTGGGGATAGGCGATACCTGGCAGCAACAGAACCAGCGTGACGAAGCTCGCGATTCGACCATATGCAATAGACATGACTGTCGTCCTGATAGAAATGACAGCGTCGTGAGTATCGAAGGCCATTCTACTCGACGCAGGGAGCAACGGGTTGATGAAGCGGGTCGGCATGATTGAAGCTTTTACTCGTAACTCGATATGGGCCCGGCAGAGACAATCTATTTGTACCCCGCCATGTTAATGCAAAGCACCGAAAACCCGGTCCATGCCGTCGCCATCCGACCCGCCCCCTCCGAGGTCGGGACGCCCGGCTTAGGCGGCCAAAGTAGGGGTTGAATGAGCGTGTCAGGGCAAACAGCGGTGACATGCGGTAACCTACAACACACCAAACACTTACGCGTTTGATGGCATTACGAAAACTGACAAAATTGCGGCTATTAAGCCGATTTCAGGCCAAAATCGGCATCTCCAACTCCCCAAATGATGCCCCCGCTATTGACCCCTAAACCCACCAGCAATGAAGATCGCATCGTCAACACCGCCTACACCCACGGCCACGTCTACGCTCATCACCAGACCTGCGTTTTTAGCGCCTGCCCGAGCACTATGCTTCCTAGTCCGAAGCCCACCCCACCCCCTGGCCAAGCGCATCGATCAGATCCTGATCGAGATGGATCAGTAGTTCTAATCTAATAAGCCCATGCGTTTAATGGGAACGCGACCGGTTAGTACCTCACTGAAAATGACCGGGCATCAGACGGGTTACCAAACTCGCCGCTCGCCGAGCCCGTGTCCAGCTTGGTATCGGTGAGGTATCGGCCCATGTCTTCTTTCACCGCAGCAATGAAGGCGTGAGTTTCCTTCAAGTCTCCCTCGGCTACCAATTCGACCCGGCCGTCGGGAAGATTCATCACATACCCGCCGACGGCAAACCGCTGCGCGATCTTCGTAGTCGTGTACCGAAACCCGACCCCCTGGACCCGGCCGAAGAAGCAGGCGGTGATACGGACCATCGATTGACTCATGCGCCCCCTGGTTTTCATTCCCGAAGATACTCAAGCCCGGCATCAAGGACCGGGTCGCCCTCCACAAAATCGCTCGGTTCGGCAACAATTCTGACATCGGGCTCAACACCGACGCCCTCAAACTCCGTGCCATCGGGCAACATCGTCTTCCACGAAGGTAGGTACACCTTCACGCCGTTGCCCAGGTCATAGCCCCTGGGATTGCCGGAACTGCCCTGAGTTATCTCACCAAACACAGTAGCGCCCGGGACCTGCTTCATCATCAACACAAACGCCTCACAGCTACTCATCACCACCGGCCCACTAAGCACAGCGATCTTCCCGCGATACTTCGGCCGCCCGAGGTTGGGCTCCAGTACGCGCTCCAACACCTCGGTAAACCCGCTGTCGGCACTGGGGTCACGGTAAACATTCTTGGCGTAAACAACAGGATCATCAATGAAACAACCCGCGAGGTCCGCCGCCAGTGTTTCGCTGCCCCCGCCATTAAACCTTACATCAATAATGATGCCCCGCGCATCAGGGTACTCACCGATAAGACGGTACAACCCCTCGTAAGCCCTGGGGTTTTGCAACGACCACGAATCGATGCGGATATAAATGATCCCGTCATCGAACAGTCCCGTGTAGACGGTGCCATTGTGTTGCCGCCAGCCGGGGACGAGATTGGGCAACAACTGCGCGTTGGCGTTGGGCGTCATCGGCCGGATGAATGCCGATAGACGTTCGCCGTCCGCGTTAAGCCAGATGTGTTTGTCTTGCGCGTGGGCGAGCAACACCCCAGCGATCTGCGCAAACCGCTTGGGTGTCTTCGTATCCAGCAGCATCTGCCGATGGCTGTCGAACAGGCCTTTCCAATCCAGCCCCAGCCGGTCGCGATAAGAATACCGCTCATCAATCATCTCTCGCAGAATCTCGAACGCCGCATCATTAAGCTCAGACACCGGGATGTCCTTGGCATCATCACCAAGCCCCCCGTCGCCGGTCGTGAATCTGATCGAGTACGGCACAACAGATTCGCCAGCTGCGCTGCGGAAGTTCAGCGCCGCCGGGCAGTTGATACTAAACCCGTACTCGTGGTTCGGCCGAAGGCGGACCGTAATAATAAACGTCCGCTTACTCGCCCAACGCGGGTTGCCAATAATCTTCGGGAAGATCTCCCCGCCTCCACAGATCGAACGCCCGCCCCGGGTATCCATGTCCTGGTCAAACTCGATCGTGATCCGGCGCAGGGTGGGATCGACTTGCTTGTCACCATTGTCGGGTGTCGCCTTGACCACCGTCGGCCTGGCCGCCAGCAGCGGTTGTGCCGTCAGCAGGCACAGGACACCAAACGCCATCAATACCTTGATCGATGCATGTAACAAGACCGTCTTCATTTTAAACCTCCGGGTTGCTATGAACTCTTTGGCTACTGCTCCTGCAGCGCCTCCATCTCTTCGTCAGATATCTCAAAGTTCGCGTGGACTTTCTGGACGTCGTCGTGGTCCTCCAGCGCTTCGATCAGGTTGAAGATTTTCCTCGCGTCTTTGCCGGTGCATTCGATCGTGGTTTCGGGGATCATCGTGACGCTGGCAGACTCGATTCCGAACCCCCCCGTTTCTAATGCGGTACGGACAGCAATGTAATCGGTAGGCTCGCAGACAACTTCCCAACCCTCACCGGCGTCCTGGAAATCCTCAGCCCCCGCCTCCAGCGCCGTGTTCATCACAGACTCTTCATCCGCCTCCGCCTTGGCGATAAAGATCTGCCCCTTGCTCTTGAAGTTGTACGCCACACAGCCCGACGCGCCCAGATTCCCGCCGAACTTCTCAAAGATCTTACGGACCTCCGGCACGGTGCGGTTCTTATTGTCCGTCAAACAATCCAGCAAGACCGCGACCCCAGCCGCGCCGTAACCCTCGTAGATAATCGATTCGTAATTCACCCCGTCCTGCTTGCCCGAGCCCTTGGCGACCGCTTTCTCGATCGTGTCCTTGGGCATGTTCTCGCTCTTGGCCTCATCAATGGCGTAGCGCAGCGTCAGATTGGTTTCCGGGTCGGGCCCGCCCTGCTTGGCAGCCACGATGATCGCCCGTGAGCACTTGCTCCAGATCTTGCTCCGCCTGGCGTCCTGACGCCCTTTGCGATGCTTGATATTCGCCCATTTACTGTGACCGGCCATACGCTGTGATCTCCAATTAAACTCCAGGCGCTACATTCTAAGGCACAGCCGAGCAGATCAAAAACCAGCCCACTCGACGGCAAACCCGTTGCAATTACGGCCCTGAGCACCGGTACGCCCCATCCCCTGCGCAAATGTTTCCCACAGAAACTTCGCCAAAAGGAGGTCGAATTGCATCTATATATCTGCCGTTATAGATGCAGACCATCCGTGTCATTCTAGTGAAATATGCGGTTATCCGTGGCATCATATTTGCAATTCGGATAACATGGTCCGTTATAGAATGGATGGACCTCAACAAGGGAAGAGGCGGCTCCCATGATTATTCAATTCTGCCCGGAGAAGAACGACGATCCCAAGGTGATCGGTGACCTTAAGACCCTGGTGAAGTTCATCGAGGTCTATTGTGAGGGGCAGCACGACGATGCCGACCGCGAAGGCACTGATTTAAAGACCCATAATTTACAGGAACTTACAGGAAGAACTCCTCGGCTGTGCCCCGATTGCCAGAAGCTGTTGGCACACGCCCTGGTCAAGCGGACCGTCTGCCCGATGGACCCTAAGCCCCAGTGCAAGCACTGCCCCAAGCACTGCTACCACCCCAACTACCGCCAAAAAATCCAGGAAGTCATGAAGTATTCCGGGCGAAAACTGGTGATGCGAGGGCGGGTGGACTACCTGTTGCACCTGCTTTTTTGACCTGAATTGAGACAGTTGGAGCCGTGAATTACCATATTTGAGAATCCCTGTGTGTAAGCGGATCGGATACCAGCCATGAACCAGCCCACCCTGCCGAACAACGGCTCGCCCATGATGACCCACCTGCGTGTATCGGCTGGGGAGAGCAGGCCTCCGGTAGCTGCGCCGCCGCTTCGGCTGGTTTTCTGGGAATCAACGGCTGGGTGCAATCTGGAGTGTGTTCACTGTCGGCGTCTGGAGGTTTCGCGTGAGCTTAGCCGGGGTGATCTGGATCATCAGCAGGCGATGAGATTTATCGAGAGCCTGCCGGGGACAGGCAAGCCGATCGTGGTTTTTTCTGGCGGCGAACCGCTGATGCGCCCGGACATTTTTGAACTGGCTCAACGCGCTAAAGAGATCGGTCTGCCCACGGCACTGGCGACTAACGGCACCCCGGTCGATGACAAGGTGGCCAAGCGCATCGTCGATACCGGGTTCCGCCGTGTCTCGATCAGCTTTGACGGGCCCGGCCCCGACACGCACGACAAGTTCCGCGGGATCGACGGGGCATTTGAAGATTCGATCCGTGGGTTTAAGGCTCTGCGTAAGCTGGGGATGTCGATGCAGATCAATACCACGATCACCAAGCACAACTTCCATCAGCGGGACAAGATGTACCAGCTCGCGGTTGATCTGGGTGCCGATGCGCTGCACATCTTCATGCTGGTGCCGGTCGGCTGCGGGATGGAGCTAAGCGAAGATGTCAAGCTCGATGATAAGGAATACGAAACCGCGTTGAACTGGATTTATGACAAATCGTTGGAGGAGAAACTGCATCTTAAGGCGACCTGTGCCCCGCACTACTTCCGAGTGATGCGTCAGCGTGCCAAGGCTGAGGGGCGGCCGATGCCCCAAGCGGCGCACCCGCACAAGGGGATGGCAGAGGATGCGGAGGCGATGCCCTCGATGGGTCATCCTGGAAGTCATCCGGGCGGTCAACCCGGGGACGAGAGCGGGAACATGAGTGCGATGACCAAGGGTTGTCTTGCGGGTCAGGCGGTGTGTTTTGTTTCGCATACGGGTGAGGTTTTCCCCTGCGGGTATCTGCCGGTGAGTTCTGGGAACGTCAAGGACACGCCGTTCCCGGAGATCTGGCGTGACAGTCAGATATTCGCGGAGCTTCGTGACGACTCGAATATCACCGGCAAGTGCGGGTGCTGCGAATACAAGAAGGTGTGCATGGGCTGCCGAGCCCGAGCGTTTGCGGATACGGGGAGTTACCTGGCGACCGAGCCGAACTGTGGGTACACGCCGGTTCGGCTGCGTGATTGAAGATTGGTTAAGAAAGCCGGAACGCAGATGCGTTCGGCACGCGGTTTGTAGTGATAAAACAGGGCGGGCCTAGTAGAACCCGCGATGGAACACAGACAGATGTCTCAGAAGGAGCTCCGGCCATGATCGATGTGAGCGTTCTATACAGCGGGTTAGAAACACCAAGCACCCCCCACCGTTATGGTCGTGCGATTACGCAGATCGATCCGCCGGAGCATCAGAAGATGGCGGTGGCGAAGAGTGCCGCGGAGCGTCGTCCGATCGTGGTGTGGAATATTACACGCACCTGCAACCTCAAGTGCGTGCATTGCTACACCGACTCGGAGGCGAAGCGTTACCCCAACGAGCTATCGACCGAGCAGTGCAAGGCTGTGCTTGATGACCTGGCGGAGTATGAGGTTCCTGCGGTGCTGTTCTCGGGTGGTGAGCCATTGAGTCGGCCGGACGTTTTGGAATTGGCGGATTACGCGCGGTCACTGGGCCTGCACGTGGTGCTTTCGACCAACGGGACGCTGATCGATGCGGCGAAGGCGAAACGTTTCGTCGAGTTGAAGTTCGCCTACATCGGGATCAGCCTGGATAGCGCCAACCCCGCGGTCCACGACGAGTTCCGCGGCAAGGAAGGGGCATTCGACAAGACGTTGCGTGGGTTCCACCACTGCGTTGAAGCTGGGCAGAAGGTTGGTCTAAGACTTACGCTAACGCGGCAGACTGCAAAAGACCTCGACGATATCTTCGACCTGATCGAGCGTGAAGGTATTAACCGTGCTTGTTTCTATCATCTTTGTCCGGCCGGCCGAGGCAACAACCTGATGAGCCTGACTCAGAAGGAGACTCGGGAGGTTGTTGAGAAGATCTTCGACCGCACCCTTGAGATGAATGAGCGTGGCAAGCGTGTGGAGATTTTGATGGTGGACAACCACTGCGACGGGCCGGCGTTGTATTTGAAGATGCTCAAGGAAGGCCACCCCCGCGCGCAGCAGGTGCTTGAGATGATTACCTGGAACGGGGGGGCAAGAAACTCCAGCGGGGTGGGGATCGCCAACATCGATTTCTATGGCAACGTCCACGCGGACCAGTTCTCGATGTACCGGACGTTTGGGAATGTTAAGGAACGCAAGTTCTCTGAGATCTGGCAGGACACCAGCGACCCGATCATGGCGGGGCTGAAAGACCGGTTGCCTTTGTTAAAGGGCCGATGCGCCAACTGCCGGTTCAAGAACGCCTGTGGCGGTGGCCTGCGTGCACGGGCCGAGTCGATGACCGGCGATGCCTGGGCGTCAGACCCGTATTGCTACCTGACTGACAAAGAGATTGCTGGCGAACCCATTGAAATTCCCGATAATGAGAGCCGGGCCCCTGCCCCCGTTGCGGAACCCACACACTGAGCTGACCATGTCCAAATCGATCCTGATTGTCGAAGACGAAGAGGTGCTGCGGCAAAGCCTTGCCGAGTTGCTCACCGATGAGGGCTACGAGGTCCATCAGGCGGGTGACGGCAAGGAGGCCTACGATTTTATCCTCAAGCGGCCGGTGGATCTGATCCTGTCGGACATCCGCATGCCACAGATGGACGGAACCGAGTTGCTGGCCAAGCTCCAGCAAACCGCGCCGCAGACCCCGGTCATCATCCTGACAGCCTACGGCACGGTCGAGAGCGCGGTCGCGGCCATGCGTTGCGGCGCCTACGACTACCTGCTTAAGCCCGTCAACTTCGACGATGTGTTGCTTAAGATCGAACGCGCTATTGAGTTCGGCGACCTGGTCCAGACCCGGCAGGTCATCACCGAGCAGCTCGCGTCGGGAAGCACTTTTCACGACCTGGTTGGCGAAGCCCAGAATATGACCAAGCTCTTTGAGGTGGTTAAGAAGCTGGCGACTGTTAAGACCAGTGTGTTAATCGTCGGGGAGTCCGGGACGGGCAAGGAATTGTTCGCGCGGGCGGTTCACTACAACGGGGTCACACGCGACAAGCCTTTTATTGCGGTGAACTGTGGCGCGATCCCCGACAGCCTGATCGAGTCGGAGTTGTTCGGCTACCGCCGGGGGGCTTTTACCGGTGCGATCCGTGACAAGAAGGGCTACTTCGAGGCGGCGCACCACGGCACACTATTCCTCGATGAGATTTCCACTCTCCCGTTGAGCGTTCAGAGTTCGTTGCTGCGTGCGCTCGAACAGCGGGTGGTGGTTCCCGTCGGCGACACCCAGCCTCGGAGTGTCGATCTGCGTGTCGTGGCCGCCAGCAACCAGGACCTCTGGAAGATGGTTGAAAATGGCGAGTTCCGCGAGGACCTGCTCTACCGGCTGGATGTGGTCAAACTCGAGCTACCACCGCTACGGCAACGCAAGGAAGACATCCCCGCGCTGGTCCACCACTTCCTCAAGAAGTACACCGAGCAGATGAACAAGCACGTCCTGGGTGTGAGCAATGACGCGATGCGTGCGATACTTGCCCACGAGTGGCGGGGTAATATCCGGGAATTGGAGAACGTGATCGAACGGGCGGTGATCTTCGCGGAGGGCAGGCACATCGAGACGGAAGATATGCCGTTTGCTATCCCGGGCCTGGAGCACGACGACAGCGAGTCTCTGAAGGAAGCCATGCGGCAATTCGAACGGCACCACATCGTCTACT
This sequence comes from Phycisphaeraceae bacterium, assembly GCA_029260615.1. Classification (GTDB taxonomy): domain Bacteria; phylum Planctomycetota; class Phycisphaerae; order Phycisphaerales; family Phycisphaeraceae; genus JAJRRS01. The sequence continues at coordinate 75,077 of JAJDCX010000041.1, forward strand.
GCCTCCGCCGTCATGACTACGACAAGGCCGAGACCGCCAGGCACTTGGACATCGGTGTCTCAAGCCTCTACCGCAAGCTCGACGAATTGGACATCCCCAAGAACATGCAAGAGCACGACCCCGCCCAGACCCCAGCCTAACAAGCCGCGATCCCTCCCCCGACACATCGGACCGAGCCTAACTCAACTCTCTCACAGAACTGTGCAAAGAACCCGATGGGGTCAAGTTGTAAAATGGTTGTAAATCCACGAGGCCAGGGGATCTGTGACCTGCCCTGACCCGCCCCCTGAAAACCAGCCCAGGATTTATGGGAAGATCCCGTGGTCACGGACGCATTCAGGAAAGGGCAAGTCATGGCCAGGAAGCAACACACACCGGAGCAGATCATCGGGAAGCTACGGGCGATCGAGGTGCATATCAAGGCGGGGATGACGGCGGAGCAAGCACAACCGATTGAGCCGATGAATGATCGGGCTGCGGTCTTGGAGAAGTAGATCGCTTAGGTTTCGTGGCACTCAAAGCCCGACATATGATCTGACAGCCGCCGAGCGTACTGCGTCCAGACGTCCGTCTCTGAAATTATGCCGAACCGCTTACGTCGCGGGGGACTCCTAAAGGGGTCGCGGAAACTGGCGCAATACCCGATGTTTTGGCTCTCGGGGTAGCTCAGCTTGGTCAACTGACGACGCATGTGTTTGGCCATGACACTCGGCTCGTGCTAAGATGAGATGTGACGCTTGATGCTGCCTGCGGGGCAGATGACTAATCAGATATAGTTGTACCTGACCCAGCATTTTTGTAGTACCAACCCTCGATCGCGGGTGTAACTCAATGGTAGAGTGTCAGCCTTCCAAGCTGGCAACTGCCGACACAAACAACGACAAACTAAACACTTCCGATAGCGCTATTGCTGATGACAGCAGTACGGTCAGCAGTAGCCCCACAGAACCACCCCAAGACGACGACCTGCGCCATCTGATCGACGCATGGCCTCACCTGCCTCTTGCAATTCGCAATGCAATCACGGCAATGGTCGGAATGATCGCACCTGACCAGAATTCCAACGAAGGGGGAAGCGATGAGTGATACACCGTCATCAAACGGTCCTAACGGCCGTGATGCTGGGGGACGTTTCGCCAAGGGCAATCCCGGCGGTCCCGGCAATCCTCATGCCCGGCGGGTAGCCGAACTACGCTCGGCCCTGCTGTCGGCCATATCAACCGATGACCTGCTGGCCGTCGTCAAGGCGCTAGTGAAGAAGGCTCAGGAGGGGGACGTACCCGCTACCAAGCTCCTGCTAGACCGCCTGCTAGGCCCGATCGATGCTCTGGATGTATTGGCCCGTCTCGATGAATTAGACGAGCGGGTCACTCACCTGCTGGAAGGGAAGCGAGCACGATGAGTATCAAAACTAGGCTAGGCAAACTGGAACGAACCATCACGGACAGTGACCCCGCTGGCCCTTACACCTGCAAGGCCTGTGGACGGGATCAGGCTCTAGTGTTCACCATGACAGGCCCCTGTGAGAAACCGGACTGGCCCCATTGCGAGCACTGCCCTTCCCCTCGTGGTGGCCTACACCTCGTCATCGAGGACGGCCCGGTGCCGCTGCTAACAGCCCTGCCTGGCCATGCCTGATGTGTTCGAGGCATCACTCAGTGATGTAGTCGAAGTCGAGTATCCTAAGTTCAATTTCACCTTCTGGACGACGCGGAAGCTCAGTACTACTCGGAGCATTAAGACTGAATTTATCAACTGAGCCGTCATGCTGTTCAACTTGGTAGGTGTAGCGTTCATACCCCTCATTCATAGGCGTAGAAAGGCGGGGCGGCTTACCTTGTTTATCGAAGACCCAAAGGCGATCTTCTTTCTCAGGGTTTGTGAATCCCCCGAGATAGGATTTGGGAACGAAATGCTGTTTCTTCGGTACGTTCATGCTTGACGCTCATATTTATATCTAATATAGCCTCATAATATTGAGTTTAGATAATCCACATACATCTTAACGTGACACGCAACGATTCATTCTTGTGACAGCACCTCTATAGCAGATACGTTTTCAATGACACAACGAACTACCATCCCTTTCGCATTCGTCCCCACTCGCGCCTTGCCTGTGTAGTATCCAAGGCTCATAATGCGAGGATTACCTTTGATAAGAATAATCTGTCCGGACAAATAGGATTCGGGATCAGAAGGGAAATTCCGCGTAATAGATGAAGATAATTCTGCCGTATAACCCATGCGTTCCAGTACACCCTTTGCGGTTCTATCGACAGATGAAGAAAATTCTGCCGTATTATAACCCGTGCGTTCCAGTACATCCTTTGCGGTTCTATCGGATGATCGTGAATCAATAAGTATCTTGTCTGCTAATCTTGGTATTTCATATCCATCAAATAGAATCTCAGTCAATCCGCCGGGATGAGAACGTACACCAATGGCAATGTCTATTATGGTGACTTCAATGTTGGGCAATACGACCTGTAGTGAGTTTAATGTATCAAATGGTCCTGAAGTACTTAGGCTTGCATCAGGTAATACAGAGTCGATATGGTTTAAAATCGCAGTCGAGTTACTATTATTATTATTTGTACCGGCAAATTCTGCGTAGGTATACTCACCTTCTTTGAGTAATGAACGCATTACATGTGGAGGATCCTTACTTTCCGGATCAAGACGCATAGCCGCCGCAATCATCCTGAATGCCTGTGTCCGATTGTCCTTAGCTTTTGCTTGAAAGCGCGCTTCGGCTAACAGCTTTACAACCCGTAGATTAATAAATGCCTTCTTGTCGAGATCCTCGATCCTAGTAAAGGTGTTTGCCTCGGTTGGTGTCCGGTTAGATATAGATGCGATTAACGAGTTGAGCACATCAAGCGGTATTGCAAAATTTATGTTTTGTCCGTCCTCGATCAGTGAAACTACGACCCCTATCAACTCCGCTTCTTCGTTGAAAACTGGCCCACCGCTCGATCCCGGGCTAATTGGGGCTGTTAGTTGGAGTTGGGTCTTGCCATCGTGTTCACGAATCCCGCTCAACAGACCGTCGCTAATCGTATTTTGTAAACCAAGAGGACTGCCAAGCACATAGACATTAGAACCTATCCGTAGCTTTTCATGAGGCCGGAGAAGAATCGGCTGCTCGCGGTTAGAGCCTACAAGTAGAATCGCTAAGTCATTTGCCCGGTCTTCCCCCAGAATTCCCACCACGGGGATGACCTTCCCCCCGTAAGTCTCGACGATGTATTTCGCATCCTTTACATCAACTACATGATGGTTAGTGGCAACTAAACCACCCTCAATGAAGAAGCCTGAGCCTTGCGAGGTGATGTTGCCCTCGTCATCTAACTGAAAGATGCGTACCACCGAGGGGCTCATCATTTCATAGAGATCAGCAGCAGAGACCTCTGCTCTTGCCGTTTGGATAGGTAAGATGACGATCACTGCAAGTATGGTAAAGAACCTGCGAAATAACGACATCATTCGACATGAGTTACTTGAATTAGTACGCATTGATATGTTCCCCTAGTCAAGATGAGCAATCATGATGGTTACCTATGATTCTCACTTGTCGGTATATAGAAGTCAAGAGGTTATATCCTATACCGACATTTCCCATTTGGCCTTCCCCCGGCGCCGCCGCCCCAGTCGGAGGCATTAAACGGGGGGTTGTAGAGGATGTAGTCGGCCTTGAGGTCCGGGTGCAGGTCGTTAATTTGACCACGAAGTCTTGTGTTCCCCATAGTCGCGGCGTTAAACTAGCCGCCAAGAAGCCCGACGCTGTTGTCGGGCGGAGTCATATGGGAAATGTCGGATAAGCACGCGATGGCGTGCTTATTCCCCTGCGATTCAGGCGATACCATCGATGTGGGGCGGATCGGGGACGATGGTAGTTTGGCTCTACCGGTGACAGGTCTCTCAGCTCACGAAAGGGTGAAGCATGAGCACAGGAAAGGTCGAACTGTGGACTCGGCTCCGCAAAACATTCGAGATTGCGGACCAACAGTGCACGGACGTTCGGCTCGGCATGTCGATGGGGGCTACTGCTCACGAAGTTGCTGCCCTGCGAGCAAAGTTGATCGAAGAAACACGCTGGTTAATGGGGTCAGATGACTGGGATTCATCGATGCCCTTCGCGTTTAGCAACGGTCAAGACCTCTATTTCGATCTCGCGCTGGCAGGCGATGATGTTCATGTCCGCCGCGCGATCGATCTTGCTGGGGAAGCTGGTGATCTGCTTGCTGACGATGCTACGGCTGAGCCTCGTCCAAGATGGATTACTAGAGGGCCAAAGCCGTGTGCCGATCTCTGGTTCTATACGGTAGTCACTACGGCACTTGAGAGGCGGCCGGATACGACGCTTTCGGCTACTCGTACGGTAAACGAGGTGGCGCGGAAGTTCGGGGACCATTGCTATTACGTCCTCCTACCGATCAGCCCGATTCGAGCGTCGATTTACCTCATCGATCTTCTGCTTGTTGACGGTGCTAAGCTGACTCGTGAAGGCATGAGTTGGCGCGACGCGATGCCGCGTGCCGAAAAACATGTCAAAGCTCACGGAGGCGCTTTTCCCAGTGTCAAGAAGTTGGCGGAGATTTTGGGTTGTTCACGTCCCACGATAGATAAGGCGATCAGCAATTCTAGGTATCTGAAGGCTCGTCAGGCACAGGCTAAGAAATGGGGCCATGAAGTTCCTCTGGCAGACGTTGTGCAGGATGCGACGGCACAGACCACCGAAGGCGATCCGTCAGAACTAGAAGCCCTCATCAAGGCACAGGAGGTTGAAATGAGCCGGGATGAGCGGCAAGCCATTGCCCAAAAATTTAATCGTTGACTGGTATGCAGCGGGTGTGCAACGCTGCACCCTTGTGCAGTGCGATGCACTTTATAGCAAGGCGATTACAGGGTGCAGCACTGCAATTTTAGGTCTTCCACAATACGGCAATAACGCCGGTAGGAAGACTTATGATGACCAGTCACCCCCCATTTCTCGACACGTCCGGCCGGGTTGCGGCCAAGCTGGGCGTCCCTGTCCACCGTGTTCAGTATGTTTTGAAGTCGCGCCAAATTGTGCCGTCGGCCTTTGCAGGCAGGTTGAGGCTCTTCAACCGTGCCGCAGTAGCCCGTATACGTCACGAGTTGAATGCCATCGATGCCCGGCGTGAGGGGGTGAATGATGGCCGCTAATCCCCTACCCAATCCCCCCCCCAAGGCAGACATCGTGCCTCGTCTGGCACTGAGGCCCAAAGAAGCGGCCAAAGCACTCGGAATAGGTGTGCGGTTGTTGTGGTCACTGACCAACTCTGGACGAATCCCACACCTGAAACTTGGCAGGACCGTGCTGTACCCCGTAGCCGAGCTAGAACGCTTGCTCGCCGAGGAAACGGACGCTCACGGAAAGCGGGGTGAGCTATGACGCCCAACCTGCAACAACTCGCCACAGAGATTGGCGTCGATCTGGAATCACTTGAAAAACTCGGCGTAACCCGCGACGACTCAGGCTGGCTCATATCTGAGCGAAACGCCGACGGTAAAATAATCGGAAAGGCGCGTCGCTTTGACGACGGCAAGAAGGGATTTGTATCAGGTGGTCACCGTGGGCTTACCCTTGCGTGGCCACTCCACCCATACGCTGGTACTTCTGCCGAAGACCCGATCATCGTGGTAGAAGGTATGACCGATACAGCCGCTGGTATGTCTATAGGTCTGACCACGGTCGGTCGGCCTAGCGCCACGGGCGGAGCAGACCACCTGGCGGCTCTGCTCAAGGGCAGGCACGTCGTTATCGTTGGTGAGCATGACGATGGTGTGGGGCACACAGGGGCGTACAAGATTGCCGATGCTTTAGTCCCGGTATGCGCGTCTGTGAAGGTGATCTTCCCGCCCGAGGGGGTCAAAGACTTGCGAGTATGGGTTGTTGAACACAACGCGGATAAGGATGAGGTGCTAGCGGCGATCCGGGGAAGCGATTTTTATGACGGCCGCACATGGCCAGATGTTAGGCCGTTACCCGCTGAACTGCCGGGTGTTCAAGCCTATCGGGCCGATATGCTTCCACGGGCGCTACAGGCCTACGTTGACGACGTTGCCGATCGTCTGCAATGCCCGCCCGATTTCGTAGCCGTGTCAGTTTTGTCAGTGCTCGGTACGGTGATAGGTCGTCGTTGCGGCATCCGGCCCAAGCGCCTAGACAACTGGATCGTAATCCCCAATCTATGGGGTGGTGTGATCGGTCGTCCATCGTTACTGAAAAGCCCCGCAATCAAGGGGCCGATGTCGTTTCTTGATTCCTTGGAAGCCGACGCCCGCGAACACTACGAAGCGGAGATGGCCGAGTACGGTATAAAGTCAATGATCGCCGAGGTCCGCAAGAAAGATACCGAACGGCGTATTCGCGCGGCCATTAGAGGTGACGAAGACCCGTCAGCGGTGGTCGCAGATCTCGATAGTTGCAAACCGACCGAGCCAACCCGGATACGGTTCAAGACGAACGATGCGACAGTAGAAAAACTCGGGGAGATCCTCGCCGTCAACCCTGCGGGTGTGATGGTATTCCGAGACGAACTGGTGGGCCTATTTCACGGCTTGGAAAAAGATAACCAGCAGGGAGCGAGGGCGTTCTACCTAGAGGCGTGGGACGGCTCTAGCAGTTTCACTTACGACCGGATCGGACGTGGTACGGTGGAAATCGACTCTGCGGTAATAACGGTGTTCGGCGGCATTCAGCCGGGCAGATTGGCTCCATACATACGGGGCGCGGTGAATGGCGGGACCGGTGACGACGGGCTCTTGCAACGCTTTCAATTATTGGTCTGGCCTGACACGCCCAAAAACTGGAAGAACGTCGATCGCTTGCCCGACACTGAGGCCCGCCGTCGCGTTTATATGATCGTCAATAGGCTGGTTACAACAGACTGGCTATCCCAGGGCGCAGAGGTAGATGAAAGCAACGATGATCGCACCCCGTTTTTGAGATTCGATGAGCCCGCACAAGAATTATGTGACTGCTGGCGAGAGGCGTTAGAGCGACAACTCCGATCCGGGAAGGATCATCCGGCGGTTGAGGCCCATCTTGGTAAGTACCGGAGCTTAGCACCTTCCCTGGCCTTGATCTTCCACCTAGCCGAGTACGAGGGGGGGCCGGTCGGTGCTGAGTCCGTAGCGCTGGCCATGCTGTGGGCCGAGTACCTCGAAAGCCACGCCCGGCGAGTCTACAGCGCAGCCACAGCCGCCGAGGTAGTCGCCGCCCGGTCGATCTGGCGTAGGATTGAGGCTGGGGAACTGCCCGACGGGTTCGACGCACGCAAGGTATACCGGAAAGGCTGGACGGGTCTGACGGACCCCGAGATGGTCAAGTCGAGTCTGGATCTGCTGGTCGATCACGGCCATCTTGTGGAGCAATGGACCACGAACCCATCACCGCCAAGAGGTGGAAGGCCCACGGCTGCACGGTATGAGATCAACCCCACTGCTCAAACGAAACGCCCAACACACCTACCGACAAAACCGACAAAATAGGTTTTGTCAGCTTTGTCAGTGGCCATCCAAGGCCTACTTGAGCAATTACGGAGATAGCGTCGTGACCATCCCAAGGATGCAATTTCACACCCAATGGCACAAAGTAGTTGTTATCAAACAAGTATTGGGGTATAGTATTGGCATGAGCACATTGGTGGACACCATCAAGAAGGCGATCACCGCCAGCGGCAAGACCCGCTACCGCATCGCGAAAGACACGGGCGTCACACAGGGCCAGCTATCACGTCTGATGACTGGGGAATGCGGATTGAGTGTGGAGTCGGTGGAAATCCTAGCCGAGTACCTTGGACTTGAAATCACGATCAAGCCCAAACGTCGGCAGAAAGGCAGATAAGACTATGGCTGATCGAAAACAGAGCAGGAATCGGCAACGCGGCAACGGTCAAGGGACTCTGTACAAACGTAAAGAACGTGTCGTGTGGTATATGAGTTGGTATGACCACATCGACAAACGCCACACAGCATCAAGCGGCACGACCGACAAGGCTGCGGCGCAACGCATCCTAGCCAAGCGGGTTGAGGGTGTAGCCCTACGACGTGGCGGCGTGATCGACGCCCGCAAGGATCGTTTCTCGGTCGAGGGACGTAAACCCCTGACCGAGCATATCGCGGACTACATCGGCCATTGTCGCCACGTCGGGCAGGCACCCCGTCACGTTGACCAGAAACAAACCCACCTGGACCGGCTGATTAAGCTGGTCGAGGCGAGCCGGTTAAACGACCTGACCGCCGACGGGATCGAGCGGTACATGCGGGCGCAGTTGGATAATGGCCTTAGCGCCCGAACGGCGAACTTCGCCCGGCAGATCGCGGTGGCCTTCGCGTCCTGGTGCGTCAAGACCGGGCGGCTTGAATCCAACCCCCTGAACGTGGTCCCGAAGCTGGACGAGCAACGCGACCGGCGACGGGTCCGGCGTCCATTGAGCGATGATGAGTTGGCCCGGCTGCTGGATGTGGCTGAGGATCGCGGACGCAAGGCGTGGTATCTGACGGCGGTGTTGGCAGGGCTACGCAAAGGCGACCTGCAACGGCTGCGGTGGTGTGATATTAGCTTCGATGAGCAGACCATCACGATCAGCCACGGCAAGGCCAAGCGGACGGACGTGATCCCGATGCACACCCAGCTTGCCGACGAATTGAGCCGACGGCGGGATGATTCTATGGCCACGCCAAGGGCCAAGGTATTCCCACAGACCGTAACCGACCTGACCCGCCTCAAAGATTTCCTGCGGGCAGAGTTGGCCCGTGAGGTCGTGGTGATGGGTGACGACGGCAAGCCCGTCATGGTCGGCAAGGGCAAACGTAAGCGGCCCAGGACGCGGATCGTGGCCGAGGATGCCGAGGGTCGGGTGATCGACCTGCACGCCATGAGGACGACGCTAGGCACCAATCTGGCCCGCGCCGGCGTCGCACCACAGATCGCCCAGCGGATCATGCGGCATAGCGACTACAAGACCACGCTCAAGCATTACACAGTGCTAGGCCTGACTGACACAGCTAAGGCCATTGGGGAACTGACCAGCATCGGCCGACCCGCTGGCGAGTCCGCCAAGGCGACCGGCACGGACGACCCCACACCCATCGGGAGCCTACAACAGTACGGTCAGCAACGGGAGCGCGAAACCGTGCGGACAGGTGCGAACCGACGCAGCCAACCGGGCGACGACCACGCACAGACCCACGGACGTAAGTCCAGCAATAACACGGCTTCTTGCGAGTCAATGCGACCTGATGCTACAATCTGCAACACACCTCGCGGGTGTAACTCAATGGTAGAGTGTCAGCCTTCCAAGCTGAATGTTGAGGGTTCGAGTCCCTTCACCCGCTTTTGCAAAGCCCTTTCAACCAACCGGTTGCAGAGGGCTTTGTTACTTATATGTGGACCCTCCAGATTCACTCTCGTCCGGTGGTGTAGTTAGTGATGCGATGTGCAATGATCGGCAAGTCTCTTCCGATGCTCCCTTCTACGCGGATCGCTGGCTCTCACCTAAGCCCAGGATGTACGCCTCGGCGTCTATAGCGGTCATTGGTTTGACGAAGTAATACCCCTGCCCCCAGGTGCAATCGATCGATTGCAGAGCGCCTATGATGTCTTCCGATTCAATACCCTCGGCGACGGTCTTAATACCCAAGTTATCCGCAAGATTCGTAATCGCGGCTACGACAGCCAGAAGCGAACGATTGCTATCAAGTACATGGATGAAGGCCTGACCGGCACCGGTGCTACAGGAGATCACCGGCAGGATCACGGTTAACCAGAAGGCCGTCCCCGGCCGCAAGAAGCCGGTCTGGGTGGCGGGCTCCTGGGTATCCATGATCTGAACACGGTTTGAGCAACTGGAACGCTGGGGCCCTCCAAACTCGGCGTTCTTGCCCAAGCCAGTTATGTTAGACGGGGCTTTGTTTGGAATGAGCTAAATGCCTCTTATCCGATCATTCATCGCGACTGGCTTTGGGCATACTTTTCATAGTCGTCGCGCAGATCAGACAGATACCGCTCGATTGATTCCGGGGCGAGCCGTACACCGAATAGAGCTTCGGTCTGATCCTCGGCGCCAAACGTTCGTTGAAGCATCAGGTCGCCCAATTCTTTTCTAAAGTGCCCGGGATCCCAGAACCATTTTAGACGAGTGGTCGTGTCATCCAACGAGGGTATGGGCTCGTTGGTGTAGGCCGTGATGCCGTTGAAACTCCAGATCATGACCGGGAGGGCGTCGGGGTGTTGAAGATTCAGTGTCTCGGCAAGCTCCACCAGACGTCGTTGACCGGCGAGCCAGTCTGGCCAGTAGCCCGAGGCGTCGAACTTTTCGAGCAGACTGACGTGGGCCGGGGCGATCAGAACAGTCAAGGCAATTTCACGCTCAAGACAGAACCGAGCGAATTTTTTAAACAACTCCAGGTTGGCCGCGTCTCCATCGGTTGGTCGGCTAAGGTCGGGCGTGGAGAGGTAGTCGTCGAAGATCAGCCGTTGCGGCTTGCCTGTGGGGATCAGCGGGGTGAGCCGACGGCCGAAGGGGTCGTCGGTGGCGGGTCCGTCTTGCCACCACTGCCGTACCGCGTGCCAGGCGTGTTCGGTGGCCTGCATCCCCAGGAGATTGCTGCCCTGGTATTCGATATAGGAATAGTCGGTGTTGAACGGGCTCTGGAGGTAGTCGATACTCGGGCTTGCGGCCTGGATGAACCACTGGTTGTCGTAGACGAGGATGATACGCTTGATCGGGTGACCGTAGCGCCAGACGTAGTGAAGCGCGCCGAGTTGCTCTTCCAGTTTGCCTCCGTTGAGCCCGAGATTGAAAGCGCGACCTTCGCCGAGCGCCGTGTGTGTCGCGTCCATGCCGACGACGGCGTAGGAGCTACCCAGAATGACGGTGTCCCAGCCGGGCTCTTGCCGGACCAACCCCGCCTTGGCACGGCGGTGATCGTTGTTGGGCTTGTGCGGCATCAGGGCGTCAAGGTGTACCGCCGGGTAAGTGTTGTACGGGTCGGCCAGCATGTTGAACAGGACTAGGCCAGCGAGTAGACACCCCAGCCAGGTCAGGTACAAGCGGACAAAATGTCGGGTGTGTCGACGCAACGTTCGGTTCCTAGAAACGGTAGTAGATAAACTCCCCGGCCCGTGACATCTGCATCAGGCAGGCGATGGCGAGTAGTGAGGTGACGATCGCCCAGAACGGTTCGGGTCGCCAGACCCACCCGGCCAGCGGCTTCCACCCGTCCCAAGTCAGGCGTTTGCCGAACGTGGGGCGGTAGCGGCGCATCACGGTGGGTGCGTTGGGCACCAGCCAAACCAACAGCAGGCAGCCAAGGATGACCAGGGCCTTGTTGTTGTCTATCTCGCCGAGATTCAGATCGATGCCAGACAGGCCGAACATCGCGTTGTAGAAGCGTTTGACCTGTGGCAACCCCTCGGCGCGGAAGGGGACCCATGCGATCAAGACGACCACGAAAGTCAGGACACGCGACAGCCCCGTGACGAGCAAACCGCGCGTCGCGGGCTGACCAGAGCTACCTTTTCCGGTCACCGATCGCCAGGCATGATTAATCATCAGGTACAACCCATGGAGTCCTCCCCAGAGGACGAACGACCAGCTCGCTCCGTGCCATAGCCCGCCCAGCAGCATTGTCAGCATCAGATTGACATATCGGCGTGTTGTTCCCTTGCGGTTGCCGCCCAGCGGGATGTATAGGTACTCACGCAGAAATTCAGACAGCGTGATGTGCCAGCGCTTCCAGAAGTCGATCACGCTGGTCGCGCGGTAGGGCGAGTTGAAGTTCAACGGCAGGCGTATCCCGAATAGTCGGCCCAGCCCCAGCGCCATGTCCGAGTACCCGCTGAAATCGAAGTAGATCTGTAGTGCGTATGCGGTCACCCCGACCCACGCCAGCCCGAACGTCAAGGGTGTGCCCGGGTCATTGTTGAAGACCTGGGCAACGATCGGCGAGAGCTCGTCGGCAATCAGCACCTTCTTAGCCAACCCGAATACGAACAGACTGATCCCCACGCTCAAGTCGGCCGAATCGAAGCGTAACCGTCGGCGGTAGAACTGCGGGAGCACCTGAGCGTGGTGGACGATCGGGCCGGCGATCAATTGCGGGAAGAACGAGACAAACAAGCAATAGTCCAGGAAGCTGTGCTCCCGTGTTCGGCCACGGTAGGCGTCGCTGATGTAGGCGATTTGTTGGAACGTGTAGAACGAGATGGCGATCGGCAGGATGATCGGCGGGGCGTCCCATTCTGTGCCGGCCATGGCGTTGACCGTGGTCAGCAGGAACCCGGCGTATTTGAAGTAGCCCAGCAGTGCGAGGTTTGCTGTGACACCCAATGCCAACAGCCATTTTTTTTGAATGAGGCCCCCGGCCTCCAGCCACCGGCCAAGCCGGTAGTTCATCACGATCGACACCGCCAGAGGCAGCAGGTCCGGCAATCGCCACCAGCCGCAGTAAACCAGTGAACCCAGGACCAGCCAGGCAAACCGCGCCCGCCGCTGTTCGACACGACCCAGCAGCGCGAAGCCGATCAGCACGACCGGCAGGAATGCGAGGATGAAGGTGTAGGAGCTGAATACCATAGGCTGGTCGGGGAGTCGCACCGGGTTTTAGGTGAGTGGTCAGAATAGTCGGCGTGTTGATACTGGACAACCGGGGCTGGGGCGGGGTTGAATACCACGACAAGGTCCGGGCCAGATAAGAACCCTAGGCCACACGGAGACCTTGTTTGATGCCCACGGTTGATACCGATACTCAAGACAGCCTGCCGCTGCCGGCTCCACCCATATCGGATGGCGTGGCACCGCCGGACGAGGACCTCTCGGAAGTGGCCTTGTTGCGACCCGTTGCGTAGAAGACGCTACGGATCTGCAACAACCGTGGCGCTCCGACAATACTGACCTGCCCCCTGAAAACCTGTCCAGAATTTATGGAAAGATCCCACGACCGTGGCTCTGGACCGCCTGACTCAGTTCAAGAACCCTTCTCCACAACAACCCGCCACTGCCCGCACGACTCCAAGATCATATCTTCACAAAGGCACGCTTAACGAACAGCCAGTAGCACAGCCCCCACAGAAGCGCCCACACAACCACCGCGTTGACCAGCGCCGCCACCGGGCCCGACACGCTCACCATCCGCAAACCGCCCTCAACAAACACCCCCACCTTCGGGTTCAGCCACGAGTAAGCCAACGATTCCGTAATCATGTAGATCAGGATCGAGTTCGTCCCCACCACCGCGACGACCCACCCGCCACGCTTAAACCCCAACCCGTCGATGACCCAGTAGAAAATCGCCAGCGCCAGCAGGCACCAACCACCCGACGCAATCACATACGGCCCGGTGCAGACGCGCTTTATCATCGGCGCAACACCCATCCAACCCAACCCATAACCCACCACCACCGCGGCGCCGCCCCACAACGCAATCTTCATCGCTTTCTGACGGACACCCCCCCCACCGATCAGAACCTTACCCGCCACCACGCCCCAGATCGTGTGTGCAGCCGTGGGGATACAGTTGATCGCCACCCAGTGATCCGTGTTGATCTTATTCATCAACAGCGTATCGATGTAAGCGCCAAAGTTAGCCCCAGCCGCAAACGTCTGGTCATACGGCACCACATGGATAAACCGATACGCCAAGCCCGTCGCACCAATCAACACCAACGAAACAAACACCTGCGCCACCGTCGGCCACCGCATAATCAAAAACGCAATCAGGATCGTCACCGACAACTGCGTCAAGACATTCCATAACTCCCACACCATCTCGCCCGCATACACGCAGTGCAAACCCGTACCCAAGAGGAAAAGAATCACGCACCGCCTGACAATATGTGCAAACCTCCTGCCCCAACGATCCCCACGCTCCGCCCGCTTGCGCATCGAAAAAACCATCGACACGCCCACAATAAACATGAACGCCGGCTGAACCAGATCCCAAAACGTAAAACCCTCGTAAGCCGGATGAAAAAACTGATCCGCGATCGGGTCCAGCCAGGACACCCCCAACCCACGCAGCCCCTCATACACCCCTGCACCCTCGGCAATAAGCAACGTCATCACCAAACCACGATACACATCCAGCGACAACAAACGCCCCGTCGGCTGCGAATTGACCGCTACCGGCTGCGCCACCTTAAACCCCCTCGGCCTCAGCGTCCTTGACCACATCCCCAAACAGCGAACGCTTAAGCACCCACTTCAATACCAACGCCGAGATGATTGCAATCACAGCACAAATCACTACCCCCCACCAACGCGAAAAGATCGCCGAGCCGATCCCAAGCAGCATCGAGTAGATAAACCCGATCGACGCCAGCCAACCGATCGTGCTGCGACCAAACTCGCCCGGCTCCTTGGGGATGCCTTCCTGCTTCCGCACCAACCCCCAACCCGGACCCGCCGGGCGAATATCCCGGCAGAATTTCACCGCACTTGCCGTAGGCTTCAAAGATGTCAGCAACGTCACGCCGACCCAAACAATCCCCGTTCCAACCGTCGTGACAATCATCCGATACGCGAAGTAATCGATCGGCCGACCAAGTGCGTCCTGCAACGGACCGCCCAGCGCGTCCTTGGGATTTGCCAGCCAAAACTCCGTCGCGTTGCCGATCAACAGCGCACCAACGATCGCTGCAATCTCCGACCACGCCGAGACACGCCACCAGTACCACCGCAGGATCAGCACCGTCCCCAGACCGCCGATGATAACGGCCAGATATTTATACCCATCAAGTATGCCCGTGAACGTGGTCGACAACACCAGCGCCATCACGGTAAGCAACACCATCGCCAAACGTGAAACAAATACCAACTCCCTGGTCTTCGCCTCGGGCCGAACGAACGGCTGATAAAGATCGTTCACCAGATACGACGCACCCCAGTTCAAGTGCGTATCCAGCGTACTCATGTAGGCAGCCAGCATCGCCGCCACCATCACGCCCTTGATCCCCGTGCCAAGCATCAGGTTGATCATCTTGGGGAACGCCGTCTCGGCCTCCGGCCCGGTCAACTCCGGAAAGAACACCATCGACGCCAACCCCACCACGATCCAAGGCCAAGGCCTCAATACATAATGACAAAAGTTGTACCAGAGAAACGCCAGCATCGAGTCCTTCTCCGACTTCGTCGCCAGCAGCCGCTGCACCAGGTACCCCGTCCCCGGCGCCGTCTGCCAAGACACGACAAATACATACGTCAGAAAAGTGAACGCAATCAAGTCCATCGAACCCATGTCCGGGAAGAAATCCAACAAGTGCTTATCCGGGTTGTACGCCACAGTGGCTTCGATCTGCTCGGCAAACCCCCCCTTCTCCGTCACCCGACTAAACGACACCACCGCCAGCCAGATCGTCCCCACCATCGCCAACGCGAACTGCACCAGGTCCGTGTACACCACGCCATACAAACCCGACGCCATCGAATACACCATCGCACAGAAACCCAGCACCAACAGCACCGCCCCCGTCTCCGTGATCGTGAACAACGGCTCCGCACCTTCCGACAAAATCAGTGAAAACACCGGGTCCGAGTCCAGCCCCATCACCGCCTGCACAACCTTCGTCGCCGCGATCGTCACCAATGCCATCACCACGCAGTTCGCATACACCCCGTCGAACAACACCTTGAACACACGCAGCACCGAACGCTGAGACGAAGCGTCGTACCGGCACTGGATAAACTCAACATCCGTCAGCACCTTCGTTCGCCGCCACAGCTTGGCGAAAAAGAACACCGTTGCCGTCTGACCGATCGCCGCCGACCACCAGATCCAATTACCGTGGATCCCATCGTTCCGCGCCAACCCCGCAACAAACAACGGCGTGTCCGTCGAAAAGGTCGTCGCCACCAGAGACGTACCCGCGATCCACCAAGGCAACGATCGCCCAGCAACAAAAAAGTCCGTCGTCGTCCTCGCCGCCTTGCGCGAAAACACCACGCCCAATACCATCGCAACCACGACATACAAACCAACAATCAACCAGTCGATCCATGTCATGTGAGGTGTCCTGTCATCTCAAATATGAAAAAGAAACTATCAACCTGCCAACCCACGGCAAAGATACCCGCAAATAAAAACCGCAGGGCCTCGCCCGCTCTCAACCCACCGGCCAATACCCCTCCCTGGACGCAAAGACAAACTAAATTAGCACATAGACTTGTATTGTCAAGCTTGGCCGATAAAGTTTATTCGGGCCGCAATAATCTTATTTATCAGCCTTGACGCTGATACCACGCATCGTGTATCATCGCACCTCTTGTATTAACAAGTTGAAGGCGGAGCCGCCCCGCCACCCCGCCTTCTATATAGACTGGCGGACAACACCAGCCCTGGAGCCCGCCATGCAACGGACCCGCCCAAATACCACATGGACCCTGCTCGCCCAGATATCCCTGCTACTGCTCACGTCCTGCAGCGCCCTCTCAGCAGAAAAAACATTCGCCCCCGATGACCAACAAAACTTCGCCAACCCCGAGCGAGGCCTCTACACACAATTCACCTCGCAGGCCGAGTCAGACCCACTGGCCCTCCAGGACCTCCGGGCACTTCGCGATGACAACATCTCCCTGCTGCTACGGATGTACTACCTCAAAACATTCCGCGATCAGTCCCTTAGCGAAGCCCAACTCGACCTGATCCGCAACGACTTCACCATCATCCGCCAGGCAGGGGCCAAGTGCGTCTTACGCTTCGCCTACAGCCAGGGCATCGGCGAGCCCGACGCACCGATCAACATCGTCCTGAATCACATGGACCAACTCGCACCCATACTCCGTGAGAACGCCGACGTCATCGCCACCGTCCAGACAGGATTCATCGGCGCATGGGGGGAATGGCACGCCTCCACCAACAACCTCGCCGAGCCCGAAAATGCCCGACAGATCGTATTCAAATGGCTCGACACCCTCCCCCCGCAAAGAACCGTTCAGCTACGCACGCCACGACAAAAATGGATGATCCTGGAAAACCAGACGCCCCTCATTGCCAACACCGCCTTCGCCAACACCCCCGCCGCAAGGATCGGCCACCACAACGACTGCTTCCTCTCAAGCGATACCGACGTAGGCACCTACGACAACATCGAAGCAGAAAAAACATACCTGCATGCCGAAACACGCTTCGTCCCCATGGGCGGAGAAACCTGCGCAAAAGCAGCGTTCTCCGAACCAAACAACGCACGCGATGAAATGCAACGCCTGCACTTCAGCTACCTAAACCTCGGCTACCACCCCGACGTCATCAACGCCTGGCGCGACAACGGCTACCTCGATGAAGTCAAACGCCGACTGGGTTACCGCCTCTCACTCAACTCTATCCAATACGAAACCTCGGCCGCCGCAGGCAAAGCACTACCCCTCTCCATCTCCCTTTCAAACACAGGCTTCGCAGCCCCCTACAACCCCCGACTAGTCCAGTTGACCCTCGCCGCAGAAGACGGCTCAGCCCAATACACAACAACCCTCCCCGACGATCCCCGCACTTGGCTCCCTAGCAACACCCTCCATATCAACACTTCTTTAAACATCCCCCAAGACGCAAACCCCGGCAATTACAGGCTATTGCTCGCCCTCCCCGACCCCGAACCCACCCTCGCCCAACGCCCCCAGTACGCCATCCGCCTCGCCAACCCAGACCTATGGAACCCAAGCACCGGCCAACACGACCTGGGCATCACCATCCAGATCACCGAATAATTCTCTCAACCTATCATGTAAAATACAACACGAAGTTAATCACAAATGAACGCGAATAAACGCAAATGACAGGCCTTCGCATCTCTAAATAGAGGCCTAGCCCTATCCGCGTTCATCTGCACTCATTTTGCGGCAAATTCCACCGGAACCAAACTACCGACCCTGCCAACCATCACAATACAGCCCCGCCAAAGCCAACCACCCCGCCGTCTCCGCCTGATGCGCCACCGGCTGGTCCCACAAATCAATCCGCACACGATCAACCAACTCACCCAACAACCGCGAACGGATCGACCGAGTCAACAGATCGCACACATCAGGACACCGCGTCAACTCACTCACCAGCACAAGCCGGTGCGGGCGGATGAAGTTCACCACATTCACAATCCCGTTCGCCAGGTAGCCATACAACGTTTCCAACGATTCATCACCCGACTCATACGCCGCCGACCTTTCCATCAATAACCCACCTCCCGCTTCACCCTCAGCTCCCCCCCCACCCCCGATACGCCTCAGGTACGCACTGCTGAAAATCCGTTCAAGACAACCACTCTGCCCGCAGTAACACCGCTCCGTGTCAACAAAATAACGCATGTGCCCCAGCTCGTTAGCACTACTGACACAACCCCGGTTCGGCCGACCCCCGATCAACATCGCCGCACCCAACACACCATCACCGATGTTCACCAGCAATACGTCGTGCCCCACATCAGCGCGGTGAGTCAACTGCCAACGCGCCGCCAGCGCGTGCATATCATTCTCGACCACCACCGCAAGACCCCCCGCCCGATCAAACACCGGCCCCAGGCTCACCGGGTCCTGACCCGCTACCACCATCCCCGACAAAACCCGCCTTGATTCAGCATCGTAAAACCCCGGCACACTCACCCCCACTCCCATCGTCTGCCCGTTGATCGCCTTACCCAACACCGCCGCAGCAGCCGCAACCAGCCGATCCGGCCCCCCGGCAACCACTCGCGCCACCGGCTTGCCAATCAATTGACCACAAAGATTGACCCGGGCAACACTCACCGCCCCCGGCCAAATCGTCAGCCCAAGCATGTGCCGCTGCCCCGGATCGATCTCCAACGGAACCCTCGGCCGCCCCCCGCCGCTCGCCCTCGCCTGGCACTCCCGAACAACACCCTCCTCTATCAAACCCGATGCCACCACACCCACCCGGTTCGGCCCGATCCTCGTCAATTCATGCAAATCAGACCGGCTCTGCGCCCCGTGATGCCATAGCTCCCGAAGCAACGAACGGTGTTCATCAGTCGTCTTCATAACTCTATTAATATCAAATAATATCTACAAATTCAAGTATAATGCCAAATATGAGAGTATTTTGATTGATTATACAGACTTTTTATGTATAGTAATATTAAGTTTAGCGTCTGCCGCCATAAAGGGCCTCGCAATGGACAAAGCGGTCATACTCGCGGGCGGCATGGGCACTCGGATGCGTAAGCAGGACCAGGCCGCCGACCTGACCGAAGACCAGACCGCCGTCGCCAGCACCGGGGTCAAGGCGATGATCCCCATCGATCGGCCGTTCCTGGACTACGTCCTCACCGTCCTCGCCGACGCCGGGTACAAGCAAGTCTGCCTGGTCATCGGCCCCGACCACGACCACGTCCGCGATTACTACAACAACCAGGCCCCCGCCAATCGCATCTCCATCAAGTACGCCGTACAAGCCAAGCCCCTGGGCACCGCCAACGCGGTCGCCGCCGCCGAGTCGTTCGCCGCAGACGACCACTTCCTCATGCTCAACAGCGACAACCACTACCCGCTGGATGCGGTCCACGCCCTGCGCCAGATCGACGGCCCAGGACTCGCGGGCTTCGAACGCCGAGCACTGATTGAAAAAAGCAACATCCCCGCCGACCGCGTGCTGAAATTCGCAGCCGCCGAGATCAACAGCACCGGCCACCTGCACCGCGTTATCGAAAAGCCTACCGAGCAACAAATTGCAGCCCTCGGCAACGACGTATACCTGAGCATGAACTGCTGGCGGTTCACACCCAACATCTTCCAAGCCTGCCGACAGATCGCCCCCTCAACGCGCGACGAATATGAAGTCACCGACGCCGCGCAATACTGCATCGACCACCTAGGCGAACAATTCCGTGTAATCAAATCAGACTCGCCGGTGCTGGACCTGTCTTCACGCCAGGACGTCGCACCGGTCACCAAGCTATTGGCCGGCACGGAGGTCTCGTTTTGACGGCCACAAAGAGCGCTAACCAAAATAACGCGGCCCAAACATTGATCCAGGCGGGCATGAGTAAGCCCCAGGCCCAGCGCAAGTCCAAACTTCTCGCCGAGCTGACCCACACGGTTTCGCAAATGGGAGGGGGCCGCAAACCCAAGACATACTTCATCCCCGGCCGGATCGAGGTATTGGGCAAACACGTCGACTACGCCGGCGGACGCAGCCTCACCTGCGCCACCGAGCAAGGGTTCTGCATGGCTGTTTCGCCCAGAGACGATTGGCGGGTGCGTATCATCGAGCCAAAGCGCCAACTCGAAGCCTCCTTCCCCCTGGACCCGCAACTCGAGCCGTGGACAAAAGACTGGACCAATTACCCGATGAACGTCTGCCGACGCATCGCAAGGAACTTCCCCAAGTATTCCAACGGCAGGCTCCACGGCGTCGATATCGCCTTCACCAGCGACCTCCCCCAAGCCGCAGGGCTCAGCAGTTCCAGCGCCATGATCGTAGCGATCTTCCTGGCGATCGCAGATGTCAACAACCTGCATCAACACCCCGCATACACCGCACAGATCAGATCAAACCTCGACCTCGCCGGCTACCTGGGCGCCGTCGAAAACGGCTTGAGTTACGGCTCACTGCAAGGCGACCGCGGCGTAGGCACACTCGGCGGGAGCCAGGACCACACCGCCATACTCTGCGCCCAAGCCAACACCCTTGGCCGATTCTCCTACCGCCCGGTCAAACTGGAATCCCGCATCAAGCCCCCACCAGGCCACGTCTTCGCGATAGGAAACAGCGGCGTCCACGCCCAGAAAGCCGGCAACGCAAAAGACCAATACAACCGCGCCTCCTCATTAGCCAGCGAAGCCGCCTCGCTTTGGCGCAGCAAGACCGACCGAGCCGACCCACACCTCGCCGCCGCCGCGGATTCATCCCCCGACGCGATCCGCCAACTCCGCGAGATCATCAAGACCTCCCCCGCTCTCTTACGAAACCGCGTCGAGCAGTTCCTCGATGAGACTTACCAAATCGTCCCCAAGGCCTGCGACGCACTCGCCGACGCAGACCTCACAACCTTCGGCGAATTGACCGACCGATCACAACACGGGGCCGAAACAAAGCTAGGCAACCAGGTACCGCAAACCGTTTTTCTTGCCAAGAGCGCCCGCGAACTGGGCGCAATCGCGGCAAGCGCATTCGGTGCCGGCTTCGGCGGGAGCGTCTGGGCACTGGCGAGTGAGGACCACGCAGAAAAACTCATCGCCGACTGGTCCGATGCTTATCAAAAGGTATTCCCGGAGCAAGCCAAGGAAGCCGTGTTCATCACCACACACCCCGGCCCCCCCGCGATGTGCGTGGGTTAAGCCTAACCGTGTAAATACAGAGGTATGCAACAGGGATTATGCACTACCCGACGCACCAATCACATCAATGCGTCGCAGGACGAAGCTCACTTGCCCGCCCCGGCACACTGATTTGCTGGAACGATCCGGTCAACGCCGACTCGCGAGCCGCCAGACACATCGCAGCGCTAAGCAAACCATCCTCGAGCGTTGACTTGCTCGCCGCCTGCCCACGGATCACATGTAGGAAGTTTTTGATTAGCACGCTGTCGCCGCCGTGGTGCCCCTCCACAACCGGGACGTGGATGTCATCGACCGCCTGCCCGTGGTGCTCGGTGACACGGATCTTCTCGGTGAACCAGTCAAAGTCGAGCGTGGCGTAGTAGCCGGTGATCCGTGCACCCCTTCGCGCAGCACTCCTGCGCGAGACAAAGTTCTGCGTGTAACTCAACTGTGTCGCGTCGTCGTACATCACCATCGCGCTGCCGGCATCCTGATTCTCAATCGAGCTGGAGAACGCACAGGCGTGGTCTTCCTTGCCCATCCCCCCATCGTCCCCGCGCTTAAGAATATTCGCCGGGCTCTCCGGGCACAGCTCGGTCTTGGTACACGTCGAGCAGCGCAGGTCCGCCGGCTCGCTGCCACCGTAAACCCTGCGCGTACTGGTCGCAGCAACCGCCAGAGGCGTCGCATCCAACAGGTGATTAATGTAATCAAAGTCGTGGGTCGCTTTCTGCAACCACAGCCCGCCGGTGGTCTGGTGGTCGCGGTACCACTGCCCAAAGTAAACCCCGCCGTAGGGCACGTCGTTAAAAGCGACGACCTGATTAATCACCCCCAGCCGACCAGACTGCACGATCTCATTGACCCGCTGACACAACGGCGTCATCCGCAGCGGGAACGATACCACCACCTTCTTATCACGCCCCGCAAACGCAGCCGAAAGCGCCGCGAGCTGCTCAAACGTGATCGAGACGGGCTTCTCCAAAAACAAAGGCAACCCAAGCGCCGCCAGCTTCACCGCGATCGGCGTGTGCAAGTCACAACGCGTCCCCAGCATCAGCGCATCAAACCCGCCAGCCTGGTCGATCAACTCGTCGGCCGAATCATAAAAACGTGTACCCTCAAACGCCACGCCCTCGTCACGCAGATGAGACTTGGCGTTATCCCCATCCGGGTCCGCCACCGCCGCCAGACGAACCCCGGGGTCCATCTCCTGCGCCAGCTTCACCAGTGCGGCCGCACGAAACCCAGAACCTATCACTGCTAAACGGATCATGTTTCACCCAAAAACTATTGCTGAATCTAAAAAACACCGACCGCCGTCACACGGGGCACTATACCGGCCAAGGGTCCATACCACACAACCAAGGCCAAAGCCCATACAAAATCATATTTTAATTGATCAACGCAGGTGCTTCATGCCGTGGCCAGTAGGTGCGTTTGGCAAGTTCCGTTGGATTTTCTGGCGTGCCGCCCCCTTCAGACAAACCCTCGATCTCACTTTCACGAGTGGCAGACGCAACGTGGCCGTCACCGTAGGTCACGTTGACCGGCCCCGAAGGATCGACCAGATCCGTCCCGTGCCGCGACCACTCGATCCGGTTGAACAAGAAAGTGTCAGGGTTGGGTAAACCAAATACCACCGGGAGAGGCAGAGCGTTGGGCTCGAACCGCTCGATAATGTGGCCGTGCCATACTTCGGTCATGACCATCAGACTAGTCGGCGACACCATCTCTCCCGTCTTCATCCAGCCCGAACCGTGCCAGTCGTCCACATTATCCGGGGTGCCTGACAGTCCATCAGTCATCGCGGTGTAGCTGTTGACGCCGTAGCTGGACAAGGGGTTGTCTGGGTCGGCTAGATCGCTGTCATAGGGATTCGCATCGGACGGGCAGACCAGATTGCTGCCGCCGCCATCGCTGCTGCCGACCGCCATGCCGTCCATCATCATCCGCTGCCACCAATAAGTGACCTCGTTGGTAGTCGGGTCTCGGTAGTATGCGTAGGTGTAATGGTCCTTGTTTTCCAGGGCATAAATCTGGAAAGCCAGGCCCAATTGCCGCATATTGGAAGCACAACTGATCCGCTGGGCGGTCCGCCTCGCCGCCCCCAGAGCAGGCAGCAAGATCCCCACCAACAGCGCGATGATCGAGATCACCACCAGTAATTCGATGAGTGTGAAAGCCTGTTTGCCGACTCGATGGTGTGCCATGGCTCTTATATCCTATGCCTGCGGGTTCTAGATCCGCCACTCAGCTTGTTTATCCAACAAGATCAACTTGTCAATACGACTTGGCATCGTAACAGGGATAAACACAGAAATAAAGCCTATTTTTTGATTTTAGTAAAAATTACACTTGACAATACAACCTGCCCCGCTAAATTGGAGAGCATGTCAGTGACAGATGTCCCAAAATACGAGCAAGTCAAACGCAGCCTGGTCAAAGAGATCCAGACAGGCCGCTGGTCGCCCGGAAGCCCCTTCCCATCCGAGAGCCAGTTGCTTCAGCGTTACAAAGTCAGTCGGCCAACGCTGATCCGTTCGCTACAGGAAATGGTGCGCGACGGGTATCTCTACAGAGAACAAGGCCGAGGCACGTTTGTCGCCGACCTAAGCAAGAAGGCACGCAGCGAAACCGTGGCCGTGTTCATCTCTAATGAGGCGGCGGAACTCAGCGGTGATGCGCGCGAGGTTCAGCTTCGGATGATTAATGGCATCCAATCAGCGCTAGGCCAAAGCAGGCCGACGATGGCGGTACGCCAAGCCGAGCCCAATACGATCGACCAGGCCACCAAGTGGTTCCTCGACCAGACACCTCCGGGCATGGCCCTGGTCATCGAACCGTCGTTTAACCCGGCATTGATTAGTGAGCTGCAGGACCGGGGCTGGAACACCTGGGCGCTCAACGAGCCGTGCCCGGGATGCAACAGCGTCTTCATTGACCAGGATGCGGCCGGCTACATCGCAACCAAATACCTTCTGGATAAAGGCTGCAAACGTATCGCGATACTCAACGGCCGACTGGATACGTACTGGGGTTTTGAGGCACGCCAACAAGGCTACCTTCGGGCGATCAAAGAGGCCGGCCTGAATCTTGACGATGCGCTGCTCCGCCAGGGCCACCACGCGATCGACAGCGAGGCTGGCCGGGCGATGTTCCGCGACCTCGTGAACACAAACGCCAAGCCTGACGGCGTGGTCGGAGCCAGTGACGCCAAAGCCATGGGCGCGATTGCCGCGGCACAAGAAGCCGGGCTTGCGATCCCCAACGACATCCGTTTTGTCAGCATCGATAACACCTTGGCGGATCGATCCGACCCGCCGCTGTCAGCGGTCGCGCTGCCGTTCGGTCAGCTCGGTGAGCAGGCCGTGATCCAGGCCGGCCAAGTCCAGAAACGGGCTGGCAACGCGGTCGCGATGAATATGCAGATATGTCTACAACCAACGCTTGTGAAGCGTTGATGCATTCAGGCGGGGCTAATCGACCTCGCGCAGGAACGATATAGAAGGAGGAGAAACAATGGAGGGAAATACGATGAGAAAGACATTGGGATTCGCACTCGCGGGAGCGATCATGACTGCGGCCGCACCCGTGAACGCCGGGATGCTGGAAAACCAGAGCAACCCTGTCGCTAACGGTGCGATCACCGTCGCGCCAGGCAACAACGACAGGTCCGACTGGAACGGCATCCCGTTCTATCAGGCCGACCCGACTGGTGATGCGGCGGCCATCGACTACGAACAGGTCCAGATTGCCCACGACGACGACAACGTATACTTACACTTCCTGCTGGCACCGCAGGCATCCCCGCAGTTCTTCGGGTTCATGCACAACCTGTTCCTGGATACCGACCTGGACCGCAGCACCGGTTACTTCGGCGGCGGCGGCTTCCTCTCCACGGGGGCCGACTTCCTGATTCAAGGCTCCAGCTACTTCAGCTTCGCCGGTGGAACCCAGGACGCATTCGCATGGAACTTCCTTGGTGGCTTGGCTTTTGACGACTTCCCAACCACCGATATCGAATTAAAAATACCGCGTGCCGTGATCGGGAACCCCAACGCATTTGACTTGATCCAGAACGCCGCAACCAACCCCGAAGATTATTACCCCAACGGGGCAACCGCCGGCGCGGGTGGCGACTTCTTCCGCTACACCATCGTGCCCGAACCGGCGAGCCTCGCACTGATGGGCCTGGGCGTGTTCGCGATCACACGGCGCAAACAGCGTTAACCAAACCCGGAGGGTGAAGGCGGCGCCATACCGGCCGCCGCCGAAGAATAAGCAGCGCAAACATAGGGGCCTCGGTGCCTCTGCGCTATAATTGTCGGTCATGATTTTGACTAGTCGGCTCTTCATAATTGAACGAGATATAAACGATCAACGTGTAAAAAAAGGAATCTCTGACATGTTAAACCCCTCACGCCTCACGGCCTCACTCGTACTCGCAATCGGCGTTGCCGGACCGAGTGCCTTAGCGGGATCACTGGAGACCCAGAACAACCCGGTGAACCCCGGCGACATCCTGATCGGCCAGTTAGACGCCACAAACCCCAACGACCGGAGCGATTGGATCCCGATCCCCAGTTACCAGGCCGACCCATCCGGTGACGCATCGGTTGAATTGGACTTCACCGGTATCCAGATCGCACACGACGCCACAAATTTTTATATCCACCAACTCCTGGCGCCGTCTGCGGCGCCCCCGCAGTTCTTCGGGTTCCGTCACAACCTTTTCATTGATGTAGACCAGGACCGATCGACCGGGTTCATCGGTGACGACGGAGACCCCGCCGCCACCACCGGCTTCCTCTCCATCGGTGCCGACTTCCTCATGCAAGGTACGAGCCTGTTCAGCTTCGCCGGCGGCGCCAACCAGGAGGCGTTCAGTTGGGCCCAGATCGATCAAGCTTTCCCCTTCGGGAATATCGCGTGGGATGACTTCCCGAACGAAGACATTGAGACATTGATCCCGGCGGCGGCGATGGGCAACCCGACCGCGTTCGACTTCGTCATCAACGGCTCGAACACCGTGCTGGAAGACTACTACCCCGACCTGGCTTCCGCCGGCGTGACGGGCGACTACTTCACCTACAGCACCGTGGCCGTCTCGCTTGACGGCGACCTCGACGGTGACGGGTTTGTCGGGATCGCAGACCTTAACCGCGTGCTGGGCAACTGGAACCAGACCGTCACGCCTGGTGACCTGCTGGCGGGTGATGCACAGGATGACGGCACCGGTTTCATCGGGATCGCCGACTTGAATGTTGTCCTGGGCAACTGGAACGCCGGAAGCCAGTCGGCCCCCGGTGTCGTGCCCGAGCCGGCTTCGCTTGCACTGCTTGGCCTGGGTGGCGCGGCCCTGCTGCGTCGGCGTGCATGAATCATCGTCACCTCCGCGGTGACACGACCTCGCGGGCGCCCGCTTAACGGCGGGCGGCCCGCCTTTTTCCGGGTTTTTCCGGGGGAATATCGGGTAAAATAGACGCGGGTGTGCGCTGCCGGGGATTATTTTATTTAGGCGGGACACGCCAACGTTCACACGCCTCACGATCGAATGACCAAGGAGTTCAACGTGCGTATAAGACTCGCCGTTCACTTGACCGGCATCATCACCACGACCCTCTTGCTTGCGGCAACGGGTGCCCAGGCTGCGCTGACCGCGATCGTCCCTGCCTATTTTTACCCTTCTAATAACAGCCCCTGGGACGACCTGAACGCCGCGGCTTCGCGCATCCCGGTGACGGCGATCATGAATCCCGGCAGTGGGCCGGGGAACTTCCAAGACAGTAATTATGTCAACGCGGTGAACGACCTGCGGACGGCAGGCGGGAAGGTCATCGGGTATGTCTCGACGTCTTGGGGCGCACGTTCGGCGGCGGACGTTAAGGCCGACATCGACAAGTACGTCAACTGGTACAACGTCGATGGCATCTTCTTCGATGAGATGACCAACACCGGCACGACCCCCACGCTCAACCACTACCAGGGTCTTTACGATTACGTCAAGGCGATCAACCCGGCGTGGGAAGTGATGGGCAACCCCGGGACGACAACGACCGAGTCGTACCTGACCCGGCCGGCGGCGGACAGCCTGATTGTCTTCGAGAGTTTTGCAACGAATTACCCGGGGAATGTGCCTTCGAGTTGGAACTTTAATCACGACCCCAGCAAGATCGGGCACCTGGTACACACAACCGCTAGCGAAGGTGACATGCTCAACTTTCTGGACCTGGCGGTGCAGCGCAACGCCGGTCAGGTGTATATCACGGATGACGTGTTGAATAATCCATGGGACACGCTGCCGACGTTTTGGGACGCGGAGGTGACACGGATCGAAGAGATCAATAACGCGCCGCCGCCAGCCGGTCCGCAGACGATAAGCAACCCGGTGGTTAACGGCTCGATCGTAGTAACAGGCAACGACCGCAGCGACTGGGCGGGTGTTCCTGCGTATGATGTCGATGGCGCGGACACGGCCGGGCCCGAGGTGGATTACCGGCAGGTGCAGGTCGCGCACGACGATGACAACTTCTACTTCCGATTCCAACTGGATACCTCGGGGTTCTTAAATTTCCGGCACAACGTCTTCATCGACGTCGATCACGACCGCACCACCGGGTTTAACGGCAGTGGCGACCAGCTCTCGATCGGGGCGGAGTACCTTCTGCAAGGCTCCAGCGTCTTTTCTTTCGCCGGGGCGACCCCGACCACTTGGGACTGGAACTTCTTGGGCAGCGAGCCCTTCGACGACTTCCCCACGACCGACATTGAAACACTTATCCCCCGCTCTCTGATCGGCAACCCCGACGGGTTTGATTTCGTTCTGTTCGGGGATAACTCTACGACGGACGACTACTACCCCAACGCTGGCGAAGCCGGCGCGGGCGGAGACCTGCTGCGTTACCTGGTCAACGGGCCTCTGGCGGGCGACCTTGATGGGGACGGGTTTGTGGGGATCGCTGATTTGAATATCGTCCTGGGTGCGTGGAATCAAAACGTCACCACGGGCGACCTGCTGGCGGGTGATGCGTCGGGGGATGGGTTTGTCGGGATCGAAGACCTGAACCTGATCCTGGGTAACTGGAACGCGGGGGCTCCGCCGAGTGATGCCAGCAACATCCCCGAGCCTGCGGCGGCGGCGGTGATGGGGTTGGGTGCTGTGGTGTTGTTGAAGCATAGATTTCGCCGGTGAGGGCGCGGAGGGATACGGGGAGAAGAGAAGGCGGGGGAGGTTTCAGCGCAGAGGGGGAGGTATCCGCAGATTGCGCAGATGACATAGATTAAGAAGGGGACGCGACAAGTCGCGGCGCTTCGTGGGGCGGATTGTATCTTTGTCTTGATCTTCTCTGTGTCTTTGTGCCTCTGTGGCTAAACCTTCTTGTTCTTGAAATCATCCATCATCAATCACACATCATCAATCTAAAAGCCTCACGATTCGCCGGCGGTAACGGCAGGCGCGGGGTCAGCGGGACCGGGTCGAGCCCGCGTCCTGTGATCCGTTATCTGGCCGGGGCGATCCGCTACCAAGGCCCCCGTCCCCCCGGAAGCATGGATGAAGTTTCATCCGTTCGCTTTGAGGTGACGATTTCCGCCGTGGTCCCAACACGGGGAGGTGGTGGGCGTTGGA
>JAJDCX010000042.1 GCA_029260615.1 Phycisphaeraceae bacterium
AGGCCGACCACGCGAGCGGTGGCAAAGTCGGTCGGATCAGAGGCGGCGAAGGCTGTGGCCCACTCGGCCAATGAACGGATCGGCGGGCCACCGAACCCGTTGCCGATCTCAAAACCGCCGGTCCAACCCCAGCCGCCCGAACCGTCGCCGTCACCCCCGCCGGTTGTGCTGTCGATGGAGACCGGTTGCCATGCGTCGGCCGGCGGCGCCTGCGAACCCCCGCCGGGCTGGTTCCACGTGGGCTCGAAGATCAACTGGCCAAAGTTATCACCCGTCCCGCCACTCGCGAATATGTGCAGCTTGAGCGTGGGCGCGGCGGAGACGTTCCCCGAGGCCACCGTCTGCTTGTAGTAGTCATAGCTGAGTTGAATAGAGTTGAACAACGTCGTGGCGTCTCCGAAGTCCTGGAACGTGCCGACCTCGGCCTTATCATCATTGCTCAGGCCGGTCGTCAGCAAGGCGGCACCGGTAGGTAGAGGCTGGTTAGTTTCAAGGTCTCCGCCGAGCCCGGTCAAGTCGGCGATCGAAGCGGTCCCGTTAGCACGGACATCGCTGAGATACCACACATCGACTAGGGGCGCGGGGACCATGGCTTCGAACTGGTTCACGACCACCGTGGCCGCCTGAACCGAGGACACCAAGGAAAAAGCCGCCAGACTCCCAGCCGCCGTGACTACAAACTTCCGTGTACTTTTCTTCATGTCTCTCCACTCCAGATTAGGGTTACCGATCCCGAAACAAGCGGCCCATTGACCGTATGAACACAACATCAACCGCCCACCGCGACGATGTCGCAGCAGAAAACATACCGATCGCCGCCTTTCTCAACGGCAAACTCACTCTTAATTGGGACCCCGCCGGAAAGCAGGTGTCCCCTCCGTGCCCAAGCATTTCCCGGCCATCACTTAGAGGGGACCGGAAGAACCCATGGAAATAAGACTATAACAAGCATTCGGGCCTGTCGCAATCTAAATCCGGACCAATTCATATTTTATCTACTCCCGGCTCGCACGCCTCATACAAATCAATACATAACTTTCCTCTTAACCTAGATCTTAGCGGATACCCCCTGTCAAGCCCGTAGATGGCCTACCGGTGCACCAAGCCCATGGTGCTGAAATAAAGTGGGTGGGAAAACCGTTCCCTCTCGGCTTGCCCTTTACGTTCAATCCGTCACAATATGTGTTGTGGCTCGACCCGCGATGCCGCCTTTAGACACCCCTGACAGAACCCACCCGACATGGAAAACCGACGACCACCCCGCTCAAACCGACCCTTCCGATCCAACAGGCCCCAGCGCGGCGGCCCCCCGCGCGGCCGTCGAGGCGGCAAGGAAGAGCCCCCGATCCTCATGGGCGAGCCCTCCCCCTCACTCGCCAAAATCAACACCATGAACATGGCCAAGCTGACCGAGAAGATCGCCATGCTTGAGGAAGAGGAGGTCCGCGTCGGCGCAAAGCTCGACCGCCTCAAAGCAGTCGACCCCCTGCCCGAAACCAAGATCAAGGCTGTGATCGAACTATTGGCACGACTCGACGCGCTCAAGAAACTCGCCGCCGAACGCCTCGCAGGCAAAGCCGAACGCAAGGCCGCCCGCGAGCAGGGCCGGATGTAAGTTCAAACTAAATTAGTTGATCTCATACTTGGACAGGCCGAAACGCGCAGTCAACCCTGAACCAAGGCAACACACGCTCGCGCGCAATCCCACCGACCCAAGACCACGGCATACCCCTGCCGTGCGGTCTGGTGTTATGCCGACAACAGACCGGTTCACGCACCTGGCCTAAGGCACGAAAACCTGACCGCGCGGGGAGTTCCTCTCAGAACGTATATTGCAACCGCACATACAAGCGCTGGATATCCTCTTGACCAGCACCCGTGTCCTCGACGTAGCTACCCGCAAACAGGTGGCGGTAGCCCACCAGACCGACAACGTTCTGATTGAACTTGTACCTGACGTACCCAACCATAAAAGCCGCTTCATCCAATACGTCAGCGTCCACCCCGCCGCCGAGACGATGCTCAAGTGCATAAGCAAATATAGCGGTCGATTTCTCTACTCGGCCACCATATCCACCCTTGGTCGGCAAACCTAGCCCCATAAAAAAACGGAGCCGAGGCTCCGTGAATGACCCCTACGGGATTTGAACCCGTGTTACTAGGATGAAAACCTAGTGTCCTAGACCAGACTAGACGAAGGGGCCAACGCCGCTTGTAAAAGCGATGCGGGAGGCATTCTAGCGTGTGACCACGGGCTGGCAAACGCGGCCCTCATCCCGACCTCAACGCACCTGTTCGTCCAACACCCGCGATTGACTCGGGGCCCCGACTCAGGGGCTAAATCCGATGGCTTATTCCCATCTAACCCGGGGTGATTCCGGGGCTATCGTGCATAACCGCCCCTCAACCCCGATCTCACATAATTCTGGTCTCCAGCCCGGGATTGGGGTACCATTTATCGACTAAGGCCTGTGGGGGCCGGATCGTTCATTTTTGTGCCTAGAGGACCGCATACCATTGCTGACGCTACTCTCGCTAAACGGCCAAGAGAAAGGCCGAGTGTTTCAGCTTACCGGCGCACAGCCCGAGTTGTTGGGCCGTCAGGCGAGCATTATCAAACTCACCGACGCACAGACCTCCCGTAAACACGCCGAAATCCTCCTCGAAAACAACACCTGGCTGATCCGTGACCTCAACTCCACAAACGGGACCTGGGTCAACGGCCAAAAGATCTTACAAATCACCGAACTCGAAGCAGGCGACCGCATCGTCATCGGCAGGCACCAATTCCGTGTCAGCGTCATCGACAACATCCCCGCCCCGAACCCCCAGCCCCTGGCGTCGCCCCCCGAGCCCATCATCGGAAACGAAGAGCTCGCCACCATGGGGGTGGACCTCGCCGAAAGCCTCTCCGCGGACATCCTCGAAGAGGAAGACCTGGAACTACCCAACTTCCCCGACGAATCATCTCCCGATGAAGCAGCCGACCAAGACAAAGCTCCCCCGGTAACCGAGCCGACCCCGGTTACCCCAGACCAAACCCAACAGCCCGACACCGCACCCGACGATCAAGACGGCATCATCGATCTGGATGCCCTGCTTCAAGAACCCCCATCCGAAGAACCCCCAGCCACGTCCGCCGACACCACCGGCGAAGATAACCTCGACGCCGACGATCACTCGCCCCCCGCTAACCAAGCCGAGCAAGGCGTCATCGACCTCGATGAGTTGCTGAATGAGGCCGAACAGCCCCCCGCTTCAACCCCGACGCCACAGGACATACTAGCCCCCGACGACGTTCCCACTAAAACACCCCAAGCAGATAGCACCACCGAACATGCAGACGAGGATTTTGACCTCGACGAGATGCTCAAACTTGACGAACCCAAAGATTCAACGCCCCCACCTTCTGCCCCGGAAACTATTCACAGCTTAGACACACCCGACGAAGTGGTACCCGACCAGGACCAAGCCACCCCAAGCGTAGACGCCCCCGTCTCGGACGCAGAACATCCCCCTGAAATCACCGACAAACAGCCCGCCACAGCACCTGACAACAGCAGCGATCACGCCGAAGATCCAATCGAAGATATCGACGCCCTGCTCGAAGAATTAACCGACGACCACGAGCCCAAGGTTGAATCCGAGCCCGAGCTGGACCGAGAAGCGGAGGCGGAGCAGGATACATCAAGCCCCGACATCTCCGGCGAGCCCTCCGATGGCCTCATCGACTTTGATATCCTCGCCGCTGCCAAGCCCACCGATTCCTGGGACCAATCCCCCCCAGCCCCACAGGAAGACCAAGAAGCCCCCCCCACCATCACCGACACCCAGCCAGCCGACGACGCCCTGAAAGACAGCGGTGCCGGCACCGATGACTCCGACATCCTTGATAGCGCAGACACAGGCGCGGACCTCGACGAGGATACGGACAACCAAGACGCCCCGATCACCGCACCGACCACCGATGAATCCCAGACCCCACCCACACAAGCTCCACACGACGAGCCCGGTGATGCAAACGAGCAAGACGAACTCGGCGATGTCGTCCCAGCCGATCAAGTTGATGACCAAGCCGACGATTTGACCGAAGAATTGGAAGATGAATTAGACAACTCCGAGCGTGCCCTGCTGCTCTCACCCGACGAGCAGACACAGGCCGTCCAAGGCTACAAACGATCCAGACTAAAAACCCTGGTGACTCTAGCCCTGATCGTCACGACGCTGGGCATCGCCGGCTGGTACGCCTTCGACCGCTTCACCAACCACGCCGACGCCAACTCACTGCCCTCCAAACAAGACGAATCCACGCCACCCCACACAGCTAACGACACCAGCCCCATTAGCACCCTCGACCGCCAAACCGATCCCCCAACCAGCGCAGCCCAAACCACTGCCCCACAGACACCACAAAAACCCACCCACGACACACCCCCGCAAGACCTCCAACCCGAACACAGCGACCCGGCCGCAGAAACCAAGACGCCCGCACCACCACCCCCCGATACCACCGCCCCTGTCATACTGAAACCAACGCCCCAACAGGCCGCCCCACCACCGCCAACCCGCGTGAGCATCGCCGACCCGTTTGCCGACGTCACCACAACCGTGACCGATCCAACCCCGACACCAACACCGCCCGATGCGACACCCCCTCAACTCGATCAACCCGCCACACCAACCACCCCGGATGCCCCCGTTGCCTCGGCTACTTCCGACCCACAAAAAACCCAAGAGCCCACTCGACCCATCAGCGCAGCCACAACCCCCTCACACCAGACCACCACTGCGCAAGACACGCACACAGCGATCAACACGCAGATAAGCACCGAGCCTACCCCAACCACCGACGCGGCCCACAACCCACTGAACACAGATGCGACCACCCCAGCCAGCACCGACCAATCTCAACTAAATCTCTTGGCTGGCATCGTCGATGCCCAGCACCCCCCCGGCAACCGCGTCTCGGACCAGGCCGCCTTCGCCGGTGCCCGCCGAATCGTCTATCTCATCGACGCCTCCGGATCCCTGGTCGATAGCTTCCCCCACGTCCTGAACGAATTAAACCGGACCCTCTCTTCCCTCCCGGAAGACCAGGTTTTCACCGCCATCTTCTTCGGCTCCGACGGCATCATCGAGCTGCCACCGGCAGGATTGAAATGGGCTGACCGCCAAACCATCCGCCAAGCACACCGCTGGATCGACCCCGCCCACGGCAACGTCACCGCGTGGGGACGCGGCGACTTCCTCCAAGCAATGCAACTCGCCGTAGGCTACGACGCAGACGAGATCGTTGTCCTCTCCGACAACCTCATCGGCCAACAAGCTTCCCCCGAAAAGATCGACACACTGCTCGATGACATCGCAAGCCTCATCGACGGACAGGTCACACAAATCCATGTGATCCAATTCTTCACACGCGATCCCAAGCAGATCCTGAAAAGCATCGCCGAACGGTTCGATGGGACATACAACCTGATCCCCAACATGCCCACCACCCACGCCGAACAGGCCGCCATCGACCCCCTCGCTACCCCCTAGCACTTCATCACGAGAGCATTCGCAATCCAATCGCAGCGGTCTTTCATAGCCGTGGGCACCGGCCCGCGTGTCATGCGGCGGCCACCAGAAATGTCCAAACTCGACCCATACCGCATCTCGCTACGATTGGATTGAGAACACTGTTGAGCGGTTTATGTTTAACCCGAATCTCACACCGGCGGACAACGCTCAACCGCCCCCCACTCACCAAACCCCGCGGCTTGTCGCGCCAACCCACCCGGTGCCGACAAACCCACCGCGCACCACCCACCAGCCCGGGCTTGCCCAAAAAATACAACTATGAATCAACCGTGAATCTGCTTGCCCTGCCTGCGACTCGATTTAGTCGTAGCGGAACACGCCCTTACGCCATGCGTAGATCAACGCGATCAACGTAGTCAACACGAAGAACAACATCCTCGCCAGGAACAGCGGCGCCAGTGCATCCCCCTCGACCCCAGCCAGACTCGGGAACGTCAACGCCCAAGGGTAAAGAAACACAATCTCGATATCAAAAAGCAGAAACGTCATCGCCACCACGAAAAACCGCACGTTGAACCGCCGACGCGCGCTCCCGATCGGGTTCATCCCCGATTCATACACGGTCCCCTTCACCTCGCCCTTACGGCTGGGCCCCAGGTAGGTCGTAATCACCAGGTTCGCCACCCCAAAGGTGATCGCCATCAACAACAGCACGCCCAGAGCCGCATACTGGTTTATGTCCGAATCTGCCAGAGTTGTCAGGGGCATCAGTTCGCTCATAGCCCGACAGTTTACCCACCCAACCACGCCGGGCAACCCACCCCCACCCCACCTCAAATGACCACCCCGCAGCCAGAGCATCGTCTATCACAAAATAATACGCCGCTGGCCCCTCCGTCCATACCATTCACCCACCTCACCACTCACCTCACCACTCACTTCACAACCCTCATCACCCCCCACACACACAAGAGCAGCCTCCACACCATCTACAAGATAATATTTAGACTAAATATTATCTTGTATGTCTTACTGGAGCCCGAATATCACCTCACCCCCAACGCCCGATCATGGACCGCAGGGCCTTGGCCGGGGTGCTTGACTCGGATAAACATCAGCCCCAGCCAACCACACCTCCCCCACCACCCCACCCTCTTTCCGATACCCAAACCCCCAAACCCGATTACAATAGCCCCATGCGCCAATACCTCGACCTCATGCAGCACGTCCTAGACCACGGCCACCTCAAGGACGACCGCACCGGCACCGGCACACGCAGCGTCTTCGGCCACCAGATGCGATTCAACCTCGATGAAAGCACCGGCGGTGGCTTCCCCCTGCTCACCACAAAAAAACTACACCTACGCTCCATCAACTACGAACTGCTCTGGTTCCTCCGTGGCGACACCCACACACGCTACCTGCAAGAGAACCACGTCAGCATCTGGGACGAATGGGCAGACGACGACGGCGAACTCGGACCCATCTACGGCTACCAATGGCGAAGCTGGCCCGCGCCCGGCGGCAAACACATCGACCAGATCACACAGGTCATCGACCAGATCAAGCACGCGCCCGACTCACGCCGCATGGTCGTCAGCGCCTGGAACGTCGCACAGATCGACAAGATGGCCCTGCCACCCTGCCACTGCCTCTTCCAGTTCTACGTCGCCGACGGCCGACTCTCCTGCCAGCTCTACCAACGCAGCGCAGACATCTTCCTGGGCGTCCCCTTCAACATCGCAAGCTACGCGCTGCTCACACTCATGGTCGCCCAAGTCACAGGCCTAAAGCCCGGCGAATTCATCCATACTCTCGGCGACGCACACCTCTACAACAACCACATCGACCAGGCCCGCGAACAACTCACACGCGACCCACGCCCACTACCCACCATGAAGCTCAACCCCGACGTCAACGACATCTTCGGCTTCACCTTCGATGACTTCGAACTCCAAAACTACAACCCCCACCCCCACATCAAAGCCGCGATTTCCGTGTAAAAATATAGTTCAACGCAAAGACACGAAGATCGCATAACTCAACATCCAAAACATGACCACACCCAACACCACGCCGCGTATCACAAACACCTATCATTCCCCCGAATCTATCCACGCCCATCTGCTTTCCTCCCTGCCCCAGTCTTCTTCGCGCTCTTCGCGCCTTCGCGGTGAATTGACTACTTTGCGAAACTGACTATTCACATGACCCCTCAACGCGCCACCATCAACATCATCGCCGCCATGGCCGAGAACCGCGTCATCGGCAACCTCGGCCAACTCCCCTGGCGACTCCCCGACGAAATGAAACACTTCGTCCGACTCACCACCGGCCACACCGTCATCATGGGCCGAAAAACCTTCGAGTCCATCGGCTGCAAACCCCTCCCCAACCGACGCAACATCGTCCTCTCCCGTAACACCAACTACGCCAGCAAAGAAGTTGAAGTAGCGCCCGCCCTTGGCAATGCACTTGGATTGCTCGGACCCGCAGACGAGGCGTTCATCTGTGGCGGAGAGCAGGTCTACCGCGACGGATTGCTGCTCGCCGACAACCTCTACCTGACAATCGTCCACGCAGAATTCCAAGGCGACGCCCACTTCCCCGACCCATCCGTCTTCTGCTGGAAACTACTGGACCAGATCCGCCACGAACCCGACGACCGCCACGCCCACGCCTTCACATTCCACCACTACCAGCGGCTCCGAGGGGATTAACCCCAGCAATCATCACACTCGCACAACACCCCTCAGCCGCTATAATCCCTCCGTCGGGCGATTAGCTCAGTTGGCTAGAGCGCTTCGTTTACACCGAAGAAGTCGTGGGTTCGAGTCCCTCATCGCCCATTCACAAACCCACCGATCAGGATTGGTTGAATCCCCGTCTTCAATCTGAGGGTACGTTTATGGACGTGCGGGAGAACACCCGACACGCAAACTCTCATCGCCGATATGCCCCTCGCCCCGTGCCGCAGCGAGTTCGACCTGCTTCTGACGGTCCCGGAACCGCTTGCGTTGCTCATCGGAGGTCTGGCCAAAACAACGCGGACAACTGACCCCCTTCTCATAGGTGTCTTGCTCTTTGTCCGCCTCGCTGATCGGCTGCCGACACGCATAGCACAGCCCGTACTTGCCGGGCTTAAGATCGTGGTCAACCGAAACCCGCCCATCAAACACAAAACACTCACCCCGCCACAACGACTCGGCCT
This sequence comes from Phycisphaeraceae bacterium, assembly GCA_029260615.1. Lineage (GTDB taxonomy): Bacteria > Planctomycetota > Phycisphaerae > Phycisphaerales > Phycisphaeraceae > JAJRRS01. The sequence goes on from JAJDCX010000042.1 coordinate 8,735, forward strand.
CCGGCACCTCTTCAAGGTACTTCAGTATCCCCCCCTGCAAGTGGTAGACCTCCTCAAAACCACGGGCCTTGAGGTACGCCGTCGATTTTTCACAACGGATCCCACCCGTGCAGAACATCGCAACCCGCTTGTGCTTGGCAGGATCCAGTTGGTCATCGACAAACTGGGGAAACTCGCGGAAGCTCTCCGTATCCGGGCTCACCGCGTTCTCGAACGTGCCCAAGTCTACCTCGTAGGCGTTGCGGGTATCGACAACCGTCACCCCGGGGTCTGAAATCAGTGCGTTCCAATCGCCCGGCTTCACATACGTCCCGACAAGCTGGTTGGGATCGATCCCACCCACGCCCATCGTGACGATCTCTTTTTTCAGCCTGACCTTGGTCCTGTTGAAAGGGATCTTCTCGCAAACAGACTCTTTAAGACTCAGACCAGTCAGACGAGGGTCCGATTCAATATGCGCCACCACCTGATCGATCCCCTCGCGAGTCCCAGCTATCGTCCCGTTGATGCCTTCACCCGCAAGCAGGATAGAGCCCCGCACCCCCTGAACGCGCATCACCTCCAGCAGCGGTTCACGCAACGCCTCGTGTGGCTCAAGATCGGCGAACTTATAAATCGCAGCAACAATGTAAGACAAAACACAGGCTCCCGACGGCATGCAAGACCGGTCACAGCCCCACTGGGCAGCACTATATTAGCCGATCGGCTCGGAATAGGGGATACCCGGATTGATGCCTGACAACCGCCCGGGCACGATCCTCAGATACGGGCACGATCCAGTTATCGCCTCAGGCCGCCCGAGATTTACCCAAAGACGAGACCAACTCGTTGACACACCCCGTGCCACCGATGATAACGATCTGATCGTCCCTGCAGATGTCGGTCGCTGCCTCTGGATGCAGCACCCGCGTGCCGTCGCTACGGATCAGCGAAACAACAATCGTGCGCACCCCGATCAACCCGTTCAGATCACCCACCGTGCCCGCCTTGAACCCCGGAAATCGCGACAGGCTGACCCGTGACAACTCCAGGTCAGGCCAATGCCCATCCAACTCGAGCATGTCATCGACCTGCGGGTTCAACAGTTGATCCGACGCCCGTGCCGCTCCGATCACCGCAGGACAGATCACACGATCCGCACCCGCACGACGCAGCTTCGGCTCGGTCCCCGCCTCATCACAACGGGCCGTGATATTCAGATCCGGCTTCATCCCGCGTGCCGTCAACGAAATCAAAACATTATCCGCGTCATCAGGCAGACACGTCACCAGGCCCTTCGCCCGGCTCACCCCCGCCTCCTCCAGAATCGCGTCCTGCATCGCGTTGCCTTCGATGCAAAGATAATCCAGCTCCTCCGCATCTCGAAGCCTGCGTTCATCGACCTCGATCAGGACAAAAGCCTGCCCCCGGTACGCCAGCGTCGAACACAACGCCTGGCCCATCCGCCCGAAGCCGACCACGATGAAATGCCCATTTAGTTTATGGATCCGCTCAGTCACTTTTCGCCTCCCGATCAATTGCTTGAGGTGCCCCTCGACCACGAACGAAACCATGTGCCCCGTGGCGTACAGCATCGTGCCGATACCACCGACCATCAGCAGCAACGACCACCACCGCTCCGCGTCCGATACCGGGCCCTCCATCCCCACCGTGGTGAGGATGATGACCGTGAAATACAAAGCCTCCAGCGGGCTGCGGTCGCCCGCTACCATCATCCCCGCGGTACCCAGGAGTGTGATCCCCACGAGAATCAACAGGCTTAACCGAAGCTGTCGCAGTGTTCCACCGATGGCCAAATCCTCCTGCTCCCGGACCTACACAGTGGCCCGCTGGAAGATCAATCGGACGTTCTGGCGAGCCGGTTAAGCCGACTATTTGATTATCAGACCCCGCGACAACTCGACTATGATAGCCAGGCACACCCAATCGCCACGGGTGATACCAAACGAAACAGAATACCCACAGGTGCCTTTTGCCATCAACCCGGATCATCCTCGCCGACCTGGACAACCCCCGCCACCAGACAGACATCATCGCCACCCTCGACGCCTACGCACAAGACCCCATGGGCGGCGGCGAACCCATGGCCCAAGACGTCAAGGAACGACTGATCCCAGGCCTAAAGGCGCACCGCGCAGCCTTCATCTTCCTGGCATACCGTGACAACACCAACGACCCCCAACCCGTCGGGATCGCAAACTGCTTCATGGGTTTCTCTACTTTCGCAGCCAAACCACTCATCAACATCCACGACCTCGCCGTCGTCCCCACCGCCCGACGCACCGGCGTCGGCCGAAAACTCCTTGACGCCGTCACCGCAAAAGCTAAATCCCTCGACTGCTGCGCCATCACACTCGAAGTCCGCGACGACAACCCCGCAGCGCAAAAACTCTACGCCGCCTACGGCTTCCACGACAACAACACCCCCCACCGATTCTGGAAACTAAAACTCTAACCGCTCTTGTTTTCCCGTCCCCACCGTCGTTTATCTGCGTTCATCCCTGCGATCACTTAGAAATACTCTCAACAAAGCCCACTGATGCACCGCCCCGGTGCTTCGGTGGGGTATCTCGCGGGTTATTCTCAGAGCCCCTGTTTCATCTCTCCATCCCCGCTCCTCACCCTCCGCATTTCCATCTCACGCCAACGGCAGCCGAACGTTTTTCACCGGCCCCGCCCCGCTGTCATCCACAATCGCCGCCGGCATACGCGGGCAAAGCGTAGCCTCATCCCCGACCTTAAACCCGCAACCCGCATCTGTCTGCACAAGATACTCCGCCGAACCCAGCCGCACATGATAAGTCATGTCGTGCCCCTTAAATTCCCGTGCGATCACCTTACCCACCGGGCGACCTTCAATCGGCTTGTGCAGCTCCAGATGCTCGGGACGCAGCGACAACGTCACCGCCCCATCAACCTCACGCCCCAGATCAATCTTCCCAAGCGGTGTGTCACCCACCCCGCCCTCAGCCCGACACTCAATCAGATTCGTCCGCCCCAAAAACTGCGCAACAAAACGATTCGCCGGATGGTTATAAACAAACTCCGGCGGACCAATCTGCTCGATCACACCGTCACGCATCACCGCCAAACGATCCGCCGTCGACAGCGCCTCCTCCTGGTCGTGCGTCACCAGCACCACCGCCATCTTCGCCCGCTCCGCCAACATACGGACCTCACCCCGGATCGTATGCCGTGTGTCCGGGTCCAGGCTACTAAAAGGCTCATCCAACAACACCACCCGCGAACCCGGCGCAATCGCACGCGCCAACGCAACTCGCTGCTGCTGCCCTCCCGACAAATCATGCGGCCGACGATCCTCCAACCCAGCCAACCCGATCATCCACAAAACCTCCGTAGCAATCGCCCGCTTCCTCGCCCTGGGCACACCACGGATCCCAAACATCACGTTTTGCAGCACCGACAAGTGCGGAAACAATGCGTAATCCTGAAACACAAAACCGATCTTCCGCTGCTCCGGCGGAACAAACTTCACCCCGCTCTGCAAGACCTCATCCCCGTGCTTCACCTCCCCACGATCCGCGTGCTCGAAACCCATGATCGTGCGCAGCGTCGTCGTCTTGCCGCAACCCGATGGCCCCACCAGCGTCAGCACCTCCCCGGGGTACACGCAAAACGAAACGTCTCGGATCACCGGCGAACCGCACCCAGAAAACGTCTTGGTCAGATTATGGACACAAAGAAGCGGGTCTTTCATGAGATCCTCCGCTCATTAAATACCAACACACCCACGAACAACCCCGACACACCCAGCACCACCAACGCATACGGCGCCGCGCTGGCGTACATCGCGTCCTCCGTGTACTGCCAGATATTCATCGACAGAGTCTCAAAGCCAGGCGGAGCAAGCAACATCGACAACGGCAACTCCTTCATCGACGATAAAAACACCAGCGACAGACTCACAATCAGCCCCGGCCGAAGCAAGGGTAACGTCACCCGCGCAAACGTCGACATCGGCCCATACCCCAACGCCCGCGAAGCCTCCTCCAGCCTCGGATTCGCCGCAAACAAACCCGCACGGATCGGCCCAACAGCCTCCGCCAAAAAATGCAAACTATACGCATACACCAGCACAAACGCCGTCTGATACAGCCCCGGCACCACACGCAACGTAATCACCAGCAACCCCAGCGCAAAAGCCAACGGCGGCGTCGCATAACCTAAAAAACCCAACCGCTCCAACCCAGCAGACCACCGCGAAGGATAACGCCTCGCCATGTAGGCGATCGGCAACGCCAACCCCGTCGCCACCACCGCAGCCGGCGCACTTACCGACAACGAATCCACCACCGCCCCACGCAACGACCGCCACTGGGACCCCATCTCCACGCCCCACGCCCCGTACACGATCGTCAGCACCGGCAACACCACCCCCACCAACACCAACACACTCACAAACACCAGCGCCGGCCAAGCCCACCGACGCAAACGCAACGGCCGACGCACACGCGCCTGACCAGCACCCGCCCGGGTCAACACCACCCGACGCAGCATCATTAATTCCGCCACGATAAAAACACCCGCCAACGCCATCATAATCAACGCGATCGGTGCCGCTCCCCGCGTCCCATACGCGCCCTGGTACGCCTGGTACAACGCATAGCTGAACGTCTCGTACCGCATCAGGCTCACCACACCAAAGTCGCTAATCACATGCAGACTCACCAGCAGGGTACCCGCAAGGATCGCCGGCCTAAGCTGCGGCAGTACCACCGAAAAAAATACCCGCCCAGGCCGGTGCCCCAACGACCTCGCCACCTCCTCCAACGACGTGTCATACGCACCCAAACCCGCCCGCAGATTCAGCAACATGTACGGGAAATTATAAACACTCAACGCCACCAACGACCCCACATACCCCCCAAGCCTCGGCACACTCACCCCCGTGATATGAAACGCCGCCCCGTAGTCGCCCCCCAGCGACAACAACGTGTACGCCATAAGGTAACCCGGGATCGCCAAAGGCAACACCAACGCAATCGCAAAAAACCGCTTCATCGGCAGATCGGTTCGGCTCGTCAACCACGCCGCAGGCAACGCCGTCACCGTCGTCACCACCACCACCCCCGCACACAGCAATAGCGTGTTGCTCAACTGCACAACACTCTGCCAACGAAACACCACCCGACCGACCTCACCCGCATCCGCCCCCAACGAGCGGACAACCAGGTACCCCAACGGCAGCAACACCGCCACCGCACACACCAGCGCAGGAGCAGCCAAGTACCAAGGCGGGCGTCGGCTTGTGTCTTGTGCCGCCCTTATCGCAGACCCACCTCGGCAAGCAATTCCAGCGTACCCTTAAGGTCCTCCAGCGTGTCCAGATCAACCGCCGGCGCCTCTCCACGCAATAACTCTAACGGCTGAAGCCTGGGACTCGGGATCACATCCCCCACCACCGGGTATTCAAACGTCTCACTCGCAAAATACTGCTGAGCCTTGGACGACAGCAAGTACGCCACAAACGCCTGCGCCGCCTCCACATGTTCACTGGTCTTTAAAACACCCACCCCCGCCACATTCACCAGGTTCCCGATATCTCCCGCCGCGAATGATGTCTGCTCGACCGGGTAATGCTTGTCCGCCGTCTTGAATCGCAGCAGGTAGTAATGGTTCGGCAGCCCGTAGTCCACCTCACCCGCAGCGATCGCCTGGATAATCGCCGTGTTCTTTGGATACACCTGCGCATCATTTTCGATCATCCCAACAAGCCACGCCTTCGCCGCATCCTGCCCATGCGTCTTGCGCATCGCCGTGACAAACGCCTGAAACGACGCGTTCGTCGGCGCCCAACCAACCCGCCCTCGATAAGTCGCATCCGTCAGATCAAACACGCTCCCCGGCAGATTGCCCCCACCCACCCGCACCGAAGAATACGCCAGCACACGCGCACGCCCCGACGTCGCAACCCACAAACCATCCGCCCCCCGATAGACCTCAGGCACCAGCCCCAGCGTCCCCTCACTTAAAGGCAAGAACATCTCCGCACCCACCAACGCCCCCAGCGCCCCCGCATCCTGTGACCAGAACACATCCGCCGGGCTCTGCTCCCCCTCTTCCTGCAAAGCCACCGCCAGCTGCGCCGTCTTCCCATACTTCACCCGCACCTCGATCCCGGTTTCCTCGGTGAACCTCCCAACGATCGGCTCAACCAACGCCTTGCCCCGCCCCGAATACAGCACCAGCGACTCCGCCTGCGCAGCACCGACGCTCCCCCCACCAAAGCTCAGCGCCAACACGATCAGGCAGTAGACAAGATGACTCGCTCGAAAATAGTGAGACCGCATCACTCGCTCCTCTAGGGGTTAGTATCAGGCACGAGAATATCTAATTGAGACTCAGTGTCAAGTTTCAAAGCCCACCCATCTGCCGCCCCGAACCCACTCTCATACTGCGTAAGCCACCAAAACACATACAGTTGAGTCACACAGCCGAGCCAGGCACCTCTACCACCGCTCCCAGCGACCCAAATAAAACCGCTTGCCCATCGCAATACACAATCCTCTTCCAATGCAGCCTCGGCTCGGTTACCATTTATATAGTCTCACAAACGCATATCTATTAAGACTATCAGGAGGTGGAGGATGAAAGTATCCCGTATGAGCCAAGCGACAGGCTTCGTCCTGGCGATTCTAGTGTTCGTGACCCCGTCAGCCCACGCCCAGTTGTGGAACATCGATCTGCCCAACTCGACGATACAGATCGGCACCAGCGCCGAAGCCGACGACTTCATCACCCCCGGCTTCGTTCAGGATGCCGACCAGGCACTCGCCCTGAACCCGGGCTTCGTCGCACCCGCAGGCACCTTCGACTTCGGCAACGCCGTCACCAGCGTCGCAAACGACGGCATGATCACAAGCTCCGCCAACGCATTCGTCACCGCCGACGGCGAACTCAGTAACACCCTCCAAGTACGATGGTCCGCTAACACACTCAACGACTCCGAACCACCCATCGACGGCTTCTTCGGCCTGGCCACCGCCAACGCCGGCACGCTCATCGCCGCAACACTCACAGGCCTCAACCCCGGCGCGTTCTACACACTCCAGGTCGATTACCACTACGAGGGCCAAGCCGTCACCGACCACGAATCGGCCTTCGAGGATCCCGAATCCGCCTCCGGCCAGATGAACTTCACCATCGACGGCGTTAACCAGCCCGTCTTCTCACAAGACCTCGATAGCGACCAGCAACCACTCCTGCCCGGTGCCGTCAACGTCACCGACACCCTCTCCGTCATCTTCCAAGCCGGGGGCACCACCGCAGACCTCCTCGTGGACTTCTCCGCTACCGCCTTTGCACAATTAGCACCCCCCAACGACGACGACCTCTCCGGCTCGTTCTTCTTCGGCGAAGCCGAATTCACCCTCGTCCCTGAACCCACCACGATCGCGCTGATAGTCCTTGGCGGAGCCTTCGCGATGCGACGCCAGCGCGGTTGAGAGCATAGCGCTATGACAATCTCTGTCATACAAACAAGCCTGGTGTGAGACATCTCACACCAGGCTTGTCGTATAAGATCCGATGCCGAGTCAGCGTCGACGGGTCCGTGTGGTCAACGCCAGTACGCCCATGCCAAGCAGGGCCAGGCTCGCCGGCTCGGGCACAATGATGTCCGCAAAAGTAAGCCTGTGGTCCGAGCTTGGGAAGGGGAAGTTCCCGGTCAGCGCCGAAAGTGGGTCCGCCTGGACGGGCCAGAACACGCCCGCATCTGCCATCGTCATGTTCGCAGAAGGCAAGACGTAATCCACTCTGATGTTGCCGGGGTTGGCCGGGTTGAAGTCGGCGGTATCGAACCTCGGGTCGCCGATCTGTCCGAAGTTGGCGCCACCTTCCGCCAGCGCATCTTCGGGGGCACCGAGGCTGTCTGGCGTGAGGCTGGTGTTAACCAGCGGGTTGTTCAGCAACTGATTGGCTGAACCCGGGAGGCTGTCACCATCGAACGGGTCGGAGTTCAAGTCGCCCATCACGACAAACTTATCACCCGCCGCCAGACCGCCGGAAGGTGAAGCCACCGTCTCGACATCATCGTAGATATACGAACTGGTCGCGCCGGGTGTGACGTAGTCGGACCAGAAACGGATCTCGTCGCTGTTTCGTCGGCCGTTGCGGTCCTCGGCACCATCGAAGACCGGGGGTGTCGGGTGGGACGCTAGCACATGTACGGTCTCACCGTTGACATTGACCGGAACATCCCAGTGGCTCTTCGATGAGAGCCTGACCACATCCAGTTCAGCGGGGCTGAACCAATCCGGGTTGTCGGGGCTCACGTTCCCCGGATCGCCTGGCAGCAGCGCACCGGGCATGTCCCGCCAAAGGAAGTTCTGGAACGTCCTGACCTGACCGGTCAAGATCGGGAACTTAGAATATACAACCATCCCGAACTGACCCTCGAAGTTTCCAAAACCGAACGCGTCGTTCCCCCCGCCGACAAAGTTATTATTATCCAGATCGAACCCGGAGGCGACACCGGTATTCGAGGGGGCCAAGTACACGAAGGGGTAGTTCACCGGTGCGGCACCGTTCTGGCTTACACCGAGATAGTTTGTCTGGAAGTTGGCGGCGGCAACACCCCCGACGTCGTAATCAAACTCGTTGATCAGCAATACGTCCGGGTTGTTTCTCTGAATGATCTCCGCAATGGTGTTGGGCTGGGCACTGCCCGGCGCCGACAACTCGGTGGCCAGTTGCCCCGCGGCGTTTCGGTTCAATGATGCGTTGAACGTGGCAAACCGGACGTCCTGTGCGTTCAACACGCCGCCTGCCGTCAACGTAAACGTACAGGCCGAAGCCATAACCCATGCGCGCTTTGATTTCATCTCTTTCTCTCCTCCCTGTTGTTCCCTCTCCGATCTTTACAGGCCAAACAAAATGACAGTGCCTGCAACCCATGACCGTTCAAATGAACCGATCGCGCCCATTATATAGCCAGCCGGGAATCCCCCCAAGCATTTTCCAAAAAGAATCCCTCAACAAATCCTTGGTATACCCTCCCGTTGCTACGACAAGTGTTTGATACTGATTGAATTGCGCCACTAATGCGAGTATGCCCCGCCCCTGCCTGCCGATCAAAAGTATCACTCACAGCCTCGGCTCCTCCAACGGTACAGGGCAAAAATCCTTCCGCTGACAATCGTCGCACCGCTGACCTTCCCAAAGCCCGTTGAACTCCTGCAGCACCGAATCGATCAACGCGGACCCGTGCGTCCATATCCCCATCTCAAAGTTCCGCCGCCGAGCCGATTTCGCGCCCAACCCCGCCCCCGTCAGATTCGCCGACCCCAGGTACATCGCACACGAATCCACAATCACCGTCTTGGAGTGAAGCCTCGGACACCGCCGAATCACAAACGACCCACCCTGCCCCTTGAGCTTCGGCAACAGCTTCTTCAACTCACGCAACGCCGGCCCACTAGGCACCCCCGCATGCAACAACCGCACCTCCACCCCCTTCTGCGCCAGCTTCACCAGATGATGCACAATCGAAGGTGCACTGAGTCGACCACTCCCACCAAAACCCCCGGGCGGCACCAGCATCGCCTTAAAGTCCGCCGTCATAATATCCAGGCTCACCGATGCCTTGAGCATCCCGCCAATCACCACACGTTGTAGATGCGCCTCGTTCGTGATCAACTCGACCTGCCCACGGGGGGCAGCCTGCGCTAATGAGATGGTGGTACTAGCATGAGCCATAGAGACTTCATCGGTCACCGGGAGGCGCAAGACTGAATCCCGCCGCCCCAATAACGCACCTTTTACAGGCCCACAACTGCGAGTCTGGAGCTACGAGGATCAATCATCAGTGAATCGCGGCACGCTCATACCGACGGAATCAGTCCGTGGGCGTATCCTGCTCCGGTGTTTCCTGTGGCTGCACCTGGCTAGCCAAACGATCTTTCAACAAGCGTTGCCTGATATTAGGCGTGATATCCGGAATCGCTATAGAGGTATAAAGTATCCCACCGCCATAGCCATCATTAATGATAAGTTGGTAGCGGTCGCCAAACATATCTTCGATCAGAACGATCAACTCGGCCTTGGCGAGATCTTCAACGATTGGCTTGATCTCGAATTGATCAAATCCGAAACTTCGCGCAGCCTTCCGAGCCTCTTCATCGCCGGACATGAAGGCACGCTCCCGCTCTTGGGACGCGACATACCGATCTCTGATTTCATAGTTCTCCGGTTTAGCGAACGCCTGCTCCAACAAAAGTGGTTCAAGTTCACTCATATCGATCTTTGCAACGCCCACTTGCGGATCGGCAGCCTGGCACAATGTGAAAGTACAAAATAGGACGGCCGCGACGACGCTGCTCTTAATCATTAGATGTTTCCTTACCAGAAGTCGTAGATCAGATGTAGTGACATAAGTACGATAGCCCACCACCAAGTCCAGCCTACAAACGAAATCAGCGCAGCACAACAACCCGACTTCGTATTGTCGGCAAAGGAAACATCCTGTTATTTAGATAAACCTCACCCCCCCTGCCCGACCGCCTCGCCCACCACAGGCCGACGGCCCACCGAGTGATACACAAAACCCAACTCACGCATCATCTCAGGCCGATAGAGGTTCCGGCCATCAAAAATAACCGCAGACTTCATCGCCGCTTTCGCCGCATCGAAGTCCGGGAACTTGAACTCGTCCCAGTCCGTGCAAACAACCAATGCATCCGCACCCGCCAACGCTGCCGCCGCATCCTTGGCGTAACCGATCTTGTCCGCCAAAAACTCTCGGCAGGTCTCCTCGGCAACCGGGTCGTAAGCCACCACAGCCGCACCACGATCAAGTAGATGCCGCATCAAAGTAATCGACGGCGCCTCACGGACATCGTCGGTCCCGGGCTTAAACGCGATCCCCCACACAGCGATCTTCTTGCCGCTTAAACCTGCGGCACCATCGAAGTGCGTATCGATCTTGGCCATGAACGCATCGCGCTGACGCTGGTTGACCTCGTGGACAGCCTCCAGAAGCCTCGCCGGGGTGTCGCTGAGTTCACCCATCGAGATGCAGGCGAGTACGTCCTTGGGGAAGCACGACCCGCCGTAACCCAGCCCCGGATATAGAAACTGATTACCAATTCGCTTGTCCGAACACATCCCCCGGCGGACCTCATCAATATCCGCACCATAAGACTCGCAAAGGTTGGCGATCTCGTTGATAAATGAAATCTTCGTCGCAAGCATCGCATTCGAAGCGTACTTCACCATCTCCGCGGAAGGGATGTCCATGATGAAGATGGGGTTGCCCTGCCGGACGAATGGCTCGTAGAGGTCTCGCATCCGGTCGCCGGTGCCCTTATCACTGATACCAATAACAACCCGATCGGGCTTGTTAAAGTCGTTGATAGCGGCGCCCTCTTTGAGGAACTCGGGGTTCGATGCCATGTGAAAAATCTTGCCCGTGTGTGCGCTGATCTCGGCACGGACCTTTTCATTCGTACCCACCGGCACGGTCGACTTCACCACAACAATCTTCGCCCGTCGTTCGTCGGGCTCGCCACCGGTCGACCCCGCCGCGGCTTCGATAGCCTTGCCGATATCAGCAGACGCCGCCAGGACATACTTCAGGTCCGCGTGCCCACGCTCGTCGCTGGGGGTACCCACACAGATGAAGACGATCTCGGCAGACTGATAAGCCTTGACCTTGTCCGTCGTAAATGTCAGCCTACCCGCCTCGGCGTTGCGCTGGATCACCTCATCCAGCCCCGGCTCGTAGATCGGGCTGATCCCGTTATTCAGCTTGTCTATCTTCGCCTGGTCTACATCCAGGCAGGTGACATCATTGCCCGTGTTCGCCAGGCAGGTCCCCGTGACAAGTCCGACATAGCCCGTTCCGACCATCGTGATACGCATCGTAAATCCACCTTCTCAAGCTCTGATAATAACGTCTTAGGCCTGCAAATCGGGCCTGGTTCACTGGATATCGACAGAAACCAAGGGTCAGTATACCCAAAGCCCACACTCCCCGCCGATCCGCAGCAGCGGAGAAAATACACTATAAAACCCGCCAATAGGCAGGATTGCATCGGATCACAAACCCGTAAAGTGGTCCACCCGCCACACGGTCACTATAGTGTCCCACCCAAGGGCACGCCCCCCGGTAGCCCCGTGACACCCGACCCCCGATCACCCACATACCCGATAACCAAACCATGACTACCCGCGTCAACAAAACCGAAGAACTCAAGAAAGCCAAAGACGGCTTCGATGTCCTCCAAGACCTCCTACGTTACTCCGAGGCCGGCGACTACGCCGCCATCCCCGAGGACGACGCCGCACAGCGCTTCAAGTGGTTCGGCATCTACCCCCAGAAACCAAACACCGGCCACTTCATGATCCGCATCCGCATCCCAGGCGGGCAGCTCTCTCCACGACAACTCAAAACCATCGCCGACCTCACCCACCAGTACGGCCGAGGCTTCGGCGACATCACCACGCGCCAAACCATCCAACTCCACTGGCTCACCACCGCCGACCTCAAGCCCATCTTCCAAAAACTCTGGGACATCGGCATGACCAGCCAGTTCGCCTGCGGCGACGTCCCACGCAACGTCATCGGCTGCCCACTGGCAGGCGTACTCGAGGACGAGATACTCGACTCCTCCCAACACGCCCGCGACATCGACACACACTTTATCGATGCCGGCAAAGAGTTCTCCAACCTCCCACGCAAGTTCAAGACCGCCGTCGGCGGATGCCCCCTGCACTGCCACCAACCACAGATCAACGACATCGGACTCTATGGCGTCAAACGGCCCGACGGCAAAACCGGCTACGGCCTACTGGTCGGCGGTGGGCTCTCCTCCACACCGCACTACGCACAACCCCTGCGCGTCTTCATCAAACCCGACCAGGTCGTCGATGTCTGCCACGCCATCGCCGCCGTCTTCCGTGACCACGGCTACCGCGAAAAGCGAACCCGCGCACGCCTCAAGTTCCTCGTCGCCGACAAGGGCTGGGCATGGATGCGCGACCAGATCGAAAAAGTCCTCGGCTACCAACTCGAACACGATGACACACTATTGCACCCACCCGCCATCCACAGCGACCACCTGGGCATCGGCAAACAAAAAGACGGCAACTTCTACATCGGCGTCCCCATCGGCAGAGGCCGCTGGACCGCGCAAAACATGGCCGACATCGCCGAGCTTGCAGAAAAATACGCCGCCGGCAACAAACGCATCCGCACCACCAGCAAACAAAACGTCATCCTCCTGGATATCCCAGAGGCCAACGTCCCCGCTCTGGAAAAAGACCTCACCGACCGTGGCCTCCCACCGGTCGCACACTCCCTTCGCACCAGCCTGATCTCCTGCACCGGCAGCGAGTTCTGCAACCTCGCCGTCGTAGAAACCAAGGCACGCGCAGGCCGGGTCCTCCAATGGCTCGAACAAAACGTCGACATCGACTTCCCACTGTTCATCAGCTTCACCGGCTGCCCAAACGCCTGCGCCCAATACCAGATCGCTGACATCGGACTCACCGGCATACCCGTCGTACTACGCGACCAGAAAGGCCCCGACGGCAAGCCCCCCAAGGTCGATGGCTTCAAAGTCCTCCTCGGCGCAGGACTCGGCCTGGACCCCAAGTTCAACGAACTCATCGCCAAGAAGATCCCAGGCGACCTCATCCATCTCTCCATCAAAAACCTCATCGACACCTTCAAAACCGAGCGCGTCGATACGGACGAAACCTTCCAGAGCTGGGTCACCCGTAGCGAACCGGAATACCTACAAAAGCTGATCACCGAACCCACCGAAGCCCAAGAAGCCGCCATGCTCCCCGCATGACACCAGGCCGATTGCGGCTTCAACACCGACCGCACGCCAACCTGCTAGCAAATTAAAATCACTTCAGCGCAACCTGCGGGCACACCCACACGCCTGCGGTTTAGCGGCGGATCACTGATCCGCGAGTCCAACACCACACCCATTTTTACACCCCCCACAGCACCCCCCCTGATCCACCGGCCCCGGTTGTCTGTTAACCACAATTAACCTGTAAAAAAACATCCCAAACCATGCCATCTCCCGTGACATCTTACGATAACGTCGTATGATGATAGTAGTTGTATAACCACCGCATATTTGGACACAAACGATGAGCCCTCACCCCTTGCAGTTCCACCACCTACCTATCCTTTCCATGCTGCTACTGATGATGGTGTCCGTAACCGCATTCGCCCAGTCCCCACCCGACGCCAACTACGTCCGCGGAAACATTTACGCCAGCTACAACGATTTCAAAACAGACCTCAACAACATCGCCGCCATGCCCACCGGCACCGCGCAAGACACCGCCTTCGACACCTTCTTCAACACACTCCAATCAGCGGGCCAGGTCCCCTACGCACAGGGCGGCCAAACCGCATTCCTATACCGCAACCCCGCCGCAACCAGCGTTGCCTTCCCCGGCGACCACACCGGCTGGAGCTCGTCATCCAGTTCAGCCGTTGCCTCACGCCTGGGCACCACCGACGTCTGGATCAAAGAGCTCTCCTTCCCCACAGATGCGCGACTTGACTACAAAGTCGTCGCCAATGGCTCGTGGATACTCGATCCTAAAAACCCCCTGCAGATGTGGGGCGGCTTCGGGCCCAACAACGAACTGCGCATGCCCGACTACACCTTCCCCCAGGAAACCGTCCGCCACCCCGGCGTCCCCTTCGGCACACTCACTCCCAACATCCGAACCACCAGCACCAACCTCGGCTACGACGTCAACTACCGCGTCTACACACCCGCTGGCTACGACCAGGCCGCGCTCACCAACCTCCCCGTCGTCTACATCACCGACGGCCACGAGTTCGCCGCAGACCACCTCGGCTCCGTCGTCGTCACACTCGACAACCTCATCAACTCTCACGACCTCCGGCCCACCATCGCCGTCTTCATCGACCCACGCGACCCCAACACCGGAACCAACAAACGGGCCAGCGAATACACCGGTAACATTAACTTCGCCAACTTCGTCGCCGACGAACTCACCGCTCAAGTCGACGCTGGATTCCGCACCGACCCCACCGCACCCGGAAGAACCATCCTCGGCACATCCCTCGGCGGCGTGAACTCAGCCTACTTCGGCCTCACACGGCCAGACGCCTTCCAGAATATCGCCCCCCTCTCACCCTCCAACTTCACTAGCATCTACAACCAGTTCGCCTCCGCATCCCTCCAAGACGATCTGGACTTCTTCATCACCCACGGCACCATCGGCGACGGCTCCGGCGGCCCCAATCTCAACAACATCCTCTCCAGCAACGGCTACAACGTCACAAGAACCACCGCCAGCGAAGGCCACTCATGGGGCAACTGGCGCGCACAGATCAAAGACATACTCACCGCACTCGTCGGCTCACCCCTCACAGGCGACCCCACCGGCGACGGCTTCGTCGGCATCGAAGACCTCAACCTCATCCTCACCAACTGGAATCAAAACGTCACACCCAACGATTGGCTCCAAGGCGACCTCACAAACGACGGCTTCGTCGGCATCGAAGACCTCAACGCCGTCCTAGGCAACTGGAACGCCGGCACTCCACCCGCAACCGGATCAACCGCCCCCGAACCCGCAACCCTGAGTCTGCTCGCCCTCTCCGCCCTCGCGATGTTTAGCCGGCGAAGATGATCTGAGTGATCCGCCGTGTCCAACCAAATTCCAGGCCTTCAAAACAGCTACGCCGGCCTCCCCCTCGAGAGGCCGGCGTTTACCCTTTCAGTCCCGCTCTTAATTTGTGATGGGCGTCTAGGCAATACGCTGGCTCCGCCTTGCCAACAGCAGACCGCCGGCCCCAAACAGCATCACGCTCGCTGGCTCGGGCGAGATATTGATCTTATTGTTCTCAACATCCACCTCAATCGGCACACCCAGACCTGAAATGAAACTTGTACCGAGCACACTGGTTCCCATAGACGAGGGGCCTATCAGTACCGGTAAGTTTTGAACGTCAACCTGGCTCCCATCTTGGGCCGTGAGGCTGAGTATCGAGACGATGCCAACATCTAAAGGTGAAAAATCGGCGTCTCCAAAAAATCCGTCGTGTTCGAGGATCTGATGCGATTCGAAGTCTGATGTGAAGATGTCAAACGTATCAACTGGCACGATCCCCAAACTAGCCGCAAGGCTCTGTGTAAGAATCGTATAGGGAGAACCCATAACAATTGCAAACGGAGTCTGGGCCCCTCCGTTGACAGCAGCCGGCACAGTATATGCTGGACCGACGATCGTGGAGTCAGCCTCGGGTTGTCCCGTTTCATCCTCGGTGTTGCCAGGGTTCGGGTCGATCGTGATCATCTTGGTCGACACAACAGGCGCCGAAAACTCCAGATCCCCGTTGGGGCTGAGCTTCGGAGTCATACCGAGCATCGACATGACGTTTGTCCCCAGCAGTGATGAGATATCCTTGCCGTTCTTCTTTGGAAAGATGAGCTTCTTGGCAGCCGCCATCTTTGTCGCTCCCACCTCCGCACCAGTCTTTTTTCGCCCCTTGACTGAGAACTTAAAGTCTTTGGAGACTTGGAAGCCGTTGGACGTGTTATTTGCGTTCTTCGCCCCTACCATCTTTCCCAGATCGAATGCTGCTACAGGATCACCTGCGGCATCTACAATCCCGAGCATCTTGGCGTCCGCTCGGCTTAGAGTAGTGGCGTTGGCTCCGGTGTCCCATTGAAATTTCTTCTTCTGCGAGGTTGCGCCAGGCGGAAGGACGTCACCTCCTGCCGCGAGCTCAACATTAACGAAGTACTTCGGGCCGGTAAGACCCGGTATGGCGGCAGCTTGGGCCATCACACCGGCAAGCAGGAACGACGCGAAAGTAATCCAACGAAGCGTGCTAAATAATTTCTTCGAGATCATCTTGGGGTCCTTTAGGTGAAAGTGAACCGGCCACGAACAACATTGTTTGCCCCACAGCATCACATCACCACCCCACCTATCTCCCAAGAGCAGAATTAAAATGTCAGGAATCATTCCCGCACCTCTGCTCGTTTATTGCTTCATACAAAGCTCCTCTCTGAGTCAATAAACTGGTTTTGACGGCAACCTTGTCTCACCTCCGCCGCCTCACGAGCATCAGCCCGCCCAAGGCGAATAGTGCCAACGTGCCTGGCTCGGGGGTTGCGGTTTGTACGGAATGTTTCGCACCGGAGGGGTGGACCTCCGTGAAGGACTTGATGCCGGTGATGGGATCAATAAACCCGGGGTGGAAATCCGTGGCGTTGTCCACGCCGTTGAGAAGATCGTTCACACCCGGGATCAGGATCGAGCCCGGCGGCGCGGTACGATCCCAAGGGGTGCCCGTAGAAGAGAGTCGGAGGACATCGGAAAAGACGATCGGGCCGGTGAGCGATCCGATGCGGATATCAAAATCCACATCGATGAACGAATCGAAGATCCCGTCAAACAGAGACTCCAACGTGATGATCATCTCCCCGAGACTCGACGAGATATCGTCCAACGTAATGAAGTGGAAATCAAGCCCCCCGCCGAGATCGATCGGCGTGGTGCTTCTAAGTTGCAGAGCTACAAGTTCGATATCGACGGTCTGTAATCCGAGACCTGGAAAGTTTGCCGGACTAAGTCGTTCGACAATCGTGTCGGTCGTGCCGACAGAGACAGGGCCGTTGCCGTCTCCAAAATCAAACGTGTGCAACGGCACGCCTTCCCAGAGGAATCCGCCAAACAGGGTGTCCTCAGTACTCTCGAACAGGTCAAATCCTGCTTCAACCTCTGATTGTGCATGGGCCGCGCCAACAAAGCCGCCTACAACCACCAGGGCCGTCGTAACCGCGCGCAATACAGTGTGATGTTGCCTCATCCTTTCCCTCCGTTCAAACACGTGTGTGTAGCTTCTCCCTGGCCGCGGGGCCCGACGCTTCGCCGGGTAAAGATGTGATCGGTTTTCCCCTATCCCCGACCCGCCCGACTCGGCTGACTCGGCTGACTCGGCTGACGACATCAAACTAACCGGCACTGCACAGAAACGCAAGTAGATATTCCGGTCATATAGTATATTTTCATGTTTTTTTTACCTGGCAGATTCAATTCCGAAGCGGCAAGGAACGCACATCTGTTCAAGTAAATGAACCTAAGTCGGTGCGCGTGGTGGGATTACGATTCACTTTGGCCGGATCATTGCGTCACAGGTCACGACCCGTCACCTGATCTTTTGATGACGTGACCGGCGCACAAAACCGACCTGAAATCACACAAAAATCCGGCTTTCTACCAATTTAGTCAAACCCCTTGGTCGCAAGTGATTAGCAAACCTACCAACACCTGATGTACCGCCTTTGTGCGCACAAACCTGACGCATCTCCCATTAGTGGAGACGTCATTTTTTCCCTTGGACCTATTTCCGGGGGGGGCGCCTGCCGACAACCTCACGACGGCGATCGTCAGCTACCCCGAGCATCCAAAGATTAAAAGGACCGGGACTCGAGGGCTCCCCCGCCCCCG
>JAJDCX010000043.1 GCA_029260615.1 Phycisphaeraceae bacterium
ACCGGCGAGGAATAAGCCGGGGACTTGCTTGGTCATGCAGGTCGCGTCGATCTGGTGGGGCCAGACCATGTCGTATTCGACGGCGTAGCCGTGGCGGAGGATGACGGCGTTTTCGCAGCCGGGCATCATGCGGACGAGTTGTTCCTGCACGTCGGCGGGCAGCGAGGTGCTGATCCCGTTGCAGTAGATCTCGTTGGTTTCAAGCGATTCGGGCTCGAGGAAGACGTGATGGGAGTTGCGGTCGGCGAAGCGAACGACTTTGTCTTCGATGGATGGGCAGTAGCGTGGGCCGGCGGTTTCTATTTGGCCGTTGTACATCGGGGCGCGATCGAGGTTGGCACGGATGAGGTCGTGGCCTGCCTGTGTGGTGTGCGTGATCCAGCAGGGACGTTGTTCGGTTGCGGGGAATGAACCTGCAGGCTTGCGAAGTGTCATCTCGCTGAACGGGGTTGGGTCATCGTCGCCGGGTTGTAGTTCAAGGTTGCTGAAATCGATTGATTCGGCGGCGAGTCGTGGGGGTGTGCCGGTCTTGAGTCGGCCCAGCTCGAAGCCGAGCTTGGTTAACGCGGCACTGATCCCGACGGCGGGTGCTTCACCGACTCGGCCGCCTGGGGTTTGCGATGGGCCGGTGTGCATCAGGCCGCGCATGAATGTGCCGGTGGTGAGGATGGTGGCGTTAGCGCGGAGAGGTTGGGGGTTGGGGGTTGGGGATTGGGGGTTAGGATTGAAGACGATGCCCATGCATTGGCCGTCTTCGATGATGAAGTCTTCGACGGCCCCGGTGAGGATGTCGAGGTTGCGGCGGGTCGCCAGGAGGCGTTGGACTTCACGGGCGTAGGCGTACTTGTCGCTCTGGCAGCGCGGGCCGCGGACGGCTGGGCCTTTACTGATATTGAGGATGCGGAACTGGATCCCGGTGGCGTCGGCGGCCAGGCCCATGAGGCCGCCCATCGCGTCGATCTCCCGGACCATCTGCCCCTTGGCGAGCCCGCCGATGGCTGGGTTACAACTCATGGCGCCGATCTTGGAGGGGTCCATCGTGACCAGAGCAACACGGCCCCCCCCGGATGTAGCCCCCCCAGATGCAGCCCCCCCAGATGCAGCCCCCCCACTGCCGTCGAACTCGGGGTGCAGCCTATTCGCCGCCGCCCAGGCCGCTTCCGCGCCGGCGTGGCCGCCGCCGATGACGATCAGGTTGTAATCACAGCCGTTGGGCATAAGCGGGGCATTATAGCAGGCGATGCCCCCCTACCGCCCCACCCCGCTAAGCCGCAAGCGGCGACGCGGATCACCCCGGGCGGGTCATGCTGTCGTAGTCCATCAGTTCGTCGAGACGTTCGGCGGGCATGAGGTTTTGCTCGCTGACGATCTGCTTGATGGTCTTGCCTTCTTTGTGGGCCTGCTTGGCGAGGGCTGAACACTTGTCGTAGCCGATCTCGGGGGCGAGCGCGGTGATGGTCATCAGGGAGGATTCGAGCAGCTCTGTGCAGCGGGCCTCGTTGACTTCCAAGTCGACCAGCAGCTTGTCGATGAAGACGTTGCTGACGTTTGCCAGGAGTGAGACGGATTCGAGGAAGGCGTCGATCATCACGGGCATGGCGACGTTAAGCTCGAAGAGTGAGCCGACGCCGCCCATGCCGGCCATGGTGACGGTCGCATCGTTGCCGATGACTCGGCAGGCGACCTGCATGACGGATTCGCACATCACGGGGTTGACCTTGCCCGGCATGATGGATGAGCCGGGTTGGATGGCGGGGAGGTTGAGTTCACCGATGCCGCAGCGTGGGCCGGAGCCGAGGTGGCGGATGTCGTTGGCGATTTTGGAGAGTGAGACGGCGATGGTTTTCAGGTGGCCGTGGGCGGAGACGAAGGAATCTTTGGCGGCTTGGGCTTCGCAATGATCCACCGCTTCAAGAAATTCAACGGTCCTGCTAATACCACACAACTGCTCGCACACTCGCTTAGCAAACTCAGGATGTGTATTGATTCCTGTACCCACTGCTGTACCGCCAATAGGCATGTTGTACGCCATACATTTCTTAGCCATGTCCCCAGCCTGCGATGCAAGATCGATTTGTCTCGCATAACCAGCGAATAACTGGCCGACACGGATTGGTGTAGCGTCCATCAAGTGAGTTCGGCCAATCTTTACGATCGAATCCCACTCATCACCCAATTGCGAGAGAGATGCATGCAATCCTCTAAGAGCAGGAATCAGAGCTTGGTCTAACGCTAGAGCCGCTGCGATATGCATCGCGGTGGGGAAGGTGTCGTTGGAGGACTGGCCCATGTTGACGTGGTCGTTGGGGTGGACGCTGGCGTCGGGATCGCTAAGCCGCAAGCGGCTGGTGGCGAGGTTGGCGATGACCTCGTTGGCGTTCATGTTGGTGCTGGTGCCCGAGCCGGTCTGGTAGATGTCGACGGGGAAGTGGGCGTCGTGCTTGCCTTGGGCGACCTCATCGGAGGCGGCGATGATGGCGTCGGCGAGTTCCCCCGGAAGTTTTCCCAAGTCTTTGTTGGCTTGGGCGCAGGCGGCTTTTAGGTGGCCAAATGCGTGGATGACGGCTGGGGGGAGCGGGCGGTTGGCGATGGGGAAGTTGGCGACGGCCCGGGCGGTGGAAGCACCGTAGAGGGCGTCGGCGGGGACGGGCATTTCGCCCATGGAGTCTTTTTCGATCCGGGTTTTTTCGGCGGGTGCGGCGGTCATGGTGTGGGTCCTAATTACGTCCATCATCGGACGTACCGGACTCTACACGAATCGGGCCGACGTGCAACGTGATCGGCTATCGGCGCAAGAAAAACCCCGGGTTGGTACCCGGGGCATGGGGGGGGCGTTTGTAATATCAACCACTACTTGGCGGTGTCAGGCGGCTTTGCGGTCGTCTTCGGTGGTGTCCTTGGCCGACTCGTTCTTGGGCTGGGCTTCGCCGTGGGCGTTCACGAGGTGGGTGGCCTTCTTGCCCATACGGCTGGCCATTTCCTGGAGCGGAGCGGTGAGCTTGCTGGCATCGACGACGGGCTTCTCGGTGGGAGCGGCTTGGGCCCCCTGGTCACGTTTGATGGCGCCGCGGACACTCTTGCCGACGTCGGCGATCTGGCTGAGTTCTTCGATGGCCTGGCGGCGCAGGGGGACGATGATGTTCTCGACTTCCTGGCGGACCCGGTCCATGTGTTCGGTGAGTTCGTGTTCGGCGTCACGGGCGGCGGAGACGGCGTTTGGCCGAAGCTCGGCGACACGTTTGCCTATTTGGTCTTCGATGAGTTGGACCATGGCCTGGGAATTTTCGCGCAGTTGGCTTAGCCGTTCGCCTGTCTGCTTTTCGATGTTCTCCATGGCCTGCTGTGCCTGGGGCTCGACGCCCTTGAGCTTGCGTGTGAGTTGCTGTTCGATCAGATCGACCATGCTCTGGGAGGAGACGCACAGTTCCTGCACGCGTTGGCGCATGGTCTGTTGGGTATCTTGGATGGTGGCTTGCGCCTGGGCTTCCAAGGCCTGCTTCTGCTTGTCCAGAGCGGCCTGGGTGTCGCGGCGGAAGGCGTCCCAGTGGGCCTTGGCTTTGCCCGAGAGCTCGGCCTCGGCGGTCTTGGAATACTCGTCGGAGAGTTGGCGGTGGCTGGACAGGGCGTCTTCCAGACGTACCTTGAATGGGTCGGTGATGGCGTCGGCACGGCTCATCGCTTCGACGACGTGCTCGCGGAGGCTGCGTTCAATGGCCTGGGCTACCCTGGCGGCCTGTTGATCGGCCTTGTGTGAAAGGTTGTTTGCCTCGGCTTCGATTTTACGAGTCGCTTGGATGGCTTCGGCGTGGCTCTGGTCCAGCGACGCGGTGAGTTGGCCGTGGATCTGTTGGCCGATCTCGGCGGCACGGTCGCCTGCACCCTCGAGCGCCTTGTCCACACGCTTGGTGACTTCGTTGAGCAATGAGTCGGCGGCGTCCTTGGCCTGGGCGGATGCCTGGCTTGCCTTGCTTTCCCAAATATCGGTGAGGGATTCTCTGGCCTTGCCGGTCTTTTCCTGGAGGGCCTGGAGCTTGTCGTCCAGAGACGCTGCTTCCTGGTCGAGATGTTCTCTCTGCTTGGCGATCAGTTGATCGGCCATGGCCTTGCTGCGTTCGTCCAGCTCGACGATCAGCTCGGCCTGCTTGCGGGTCATCAATTCATCGATCCTGTGGGTCAGTTTCTGGTCGTGCTGATCGAGTTGTGCTTCCAGTGCCCGGTCGGCCCGTTGGGTGAGGGCGTCGAGCTGCTGCTGGATGACGTTCTCGGCCTCATCGGACAAGCCAAGCATACGGCTGTCGAGTACCTGCAGCGCGTCGTTGACCGAGCCGACCTGTGTGCGGGCGTCTTCGATAACGGCGTTGAGTGTTTCCCTGGCGGGTTCGAGGGTTTTCTGGGCCTGGGCTGGGAGGGACTCGAGTGTTTCGCGGACGGTGTTGTCGGCGGCCTCGATGATCTGATGGATGCGCTGGCCACACTCGGTGGCGTGGTTTTCCAACTGCCCGAAGATCGGGTCGATCAGCTTCTGCGCCTCGTCACGGGCAAGGCCTGCGGCGGCGGCGAGTCGGTTGTCGATGTCGGTGAATGCGGTCTGGATGTCCCGGCGTGTATCGCTGAGTTGTTCCTGGCCGGTGGTTTGGGCGTGACGGAATTCGCCGAGGTGGTCGGCCACGTTGTCGCCCAACTGGTTTAGCTGGGTGCGGGCGTCCTGAACGATCTGCTCCATGGCGGCTTTTACGGCCTGCTTGGCGGCGGCGAGTTCGGGCTTGAATGTGCGGGCCTGCTCGATCTGGACGTTGAGTTGATCGGCAAGCTCCTGGACACCCTCTCGGAGCTGGTCTACCTGATAAGAACGCTTATCAAGGATGGTTTCGTCGTGGCGGAGTTGTGTGTAGCGGTTGCGTACGGCGTCGTCGATGGCGCGGACCTTGCCGGTGAGCCGGGCGATTTCTTCGGCTGGGGGGACGATGCCCATGGTGCCGAAGCGTGTCTCGCAGTCTTTGAGAAGTCGTAGCAGCCGAAGCCTTTCGTCCTTGACTCGGTCGAGGACCGATTGGAGTTCGGCGGCGGCGCCTTGTGTGCCGTAGGGCTGGCCGGCGGGGAAGGGTTGGCCTTGGTTGTAATCCTCACTCACGTGGGCTCTCCTCAAACTGACTGGTGCAGACAAATCCATTGCGATCCACGGGAGGACCGGCTTGACGATCATCGGCGAAGTGACCCGATCGGGTAGAAACCATGGGGCGGGTGGAGTTATCGGATGCGCTGGCCGGTGGCGGTGTGTAAGGGGGTGGGGTTACACTGCGAAGGTCCGTTTGTGT
Source organism: Phycisphaeraceae bacterium (assembly GCA_029260615.1). Classification (GTDB taxonomy): domain Bacteria; phylum Planctomycetota; class Phycisphaerae; order Phycisphaerales; family Phycisphaeraceae; genus JAJRRS01. Next base: position 5,316 of record JAJDCX010000043.1, read on the forward strand.
TGAAACTACGCTAAATAGAAAGGTCGCACCTTGGGGCTGTTCCAGATCATCGCGTTGCTGCTGACGCTGACCGCGTTGATGGCTTATGTGAACTACAAATGCTTGCGTCTGCCCCAGACGATCGGGTTGATGGTGTTGGCGTTGGGGTTTTCGCTTGCGCTTATCGGACTGAGCCTGGTGGCACCGGGTGTGGTGGAACGTGCGAGGCAGGTACTGGATCAGATTGATTTTGATGCGGCGCTGCTGAACGGGATGCTGGGGTTTATGTTGTTTGCTGGGGCGTTGCATGTGGACATGGGTCGGCTGTGGTCGCAGAAGTGGCCGGTCGCGCTGCTGGCTACCCTGGGTGTGGTGGTCTCGACGGTGCTGGTGGCGGGGATGACGTGGTGTGTGTTCCGGGTGCTGGGTCAGGACATGCCAATCATCTACTGTCTTTTATTCGGGGCATTGATCTCGCCGACGGACCCGATCGCGGTGCTGGCGATACTTAAGACCCTGGGGGTGCCGAAGAACCTGGAGACCAAGATCGCGGGTGAGTCGCTATTCAACGACGGCGTGGGGGTGGTGGTGTTCATCGCGCTGATGGGAGTCGCGGGGTTTGGCGGGCACGGCCATGAGCCTAAGGCCGACGTCTTGGCTAACCCTACACAGGTGCAAGTCGCTGATACGGATGTTGTCGATCACACCGCCCTACCGGCACACGCGGAGGCTGAAATAACAGGGGAATCAAAGCACCTGGGCGGCGTGAACCTGGGCGAGGTGGCGGTGCTATTTGGGAAAGAAACCCTAGGCGGCGCGGTGTTCGGCCTGGCGATTGGGGTCCTTGCGTTCGTGATGCTACGTAGCGTGGACAACTACCAGGTCGAGGTGCTGATTTCTTTGGCGTTGGTCGCGGGTGGGTATGCGCTGGCGGCGGCGTTGGGGTTGTCTGGGCCGATCGCGATGGTGGTGTGCGGGCTATTAATTGGGAACCACGGCCGGGCACATGCGATGTCCGACATCACACGTCAAAACCTGGACACGTTCTGGGAGTTGATCGACGAGGTGCTTAACGCGGTGCTGTTTGTGCTGATCGGGCTGGAGGTGCTGGTGTTGACGTTTGACGAGGTGAACCTTGAGGCCGGGCTGCTGGCGATCCCGATGGTGCTGCTGGCTCGGCTTATCGCGGTGAGTTTGCCGATGTCGATGCTCAAGCGTTTCCACGAATTCACCCCCCACGCGGTGAAGGTGCTGACCTGGGGCGGGCTGCGTGGTGGGATATCGGTGGCGTTGGCGCTGTCGCTTAAAGAAACCCTGGGGCGAGAGGCACCGCAGAGCTATCAGGCGATCCTCTTTATGACCTATGCTGTCGTGGTGTTTTCGATCGTCGTGCAGGGCCTGACGATGCCGGGGCTTTTGAGGCGGCTAAAACTGGGCTCGACGACAGCATAAATAACTGGTATTAAAGTACTTATTTATATTATAACGTAGCAGACTCTAGCCGTGCCTGGATGCCCTCGGGTTTGCCATATTATAGGTATCCGGCTACAAACTGCATCCAATAACGTCGTATCTTCGGGCCTTAGGGCCTGATTGAAACCTACCCACCCTGGCCCGACCCGGCTTTGGCGAACACGCCGCCGACAGACTTCGGGCCCATAATCGATCCAAATCATTAGGACATAACAAGATGGCGAAGCGTAAAAACAGTGGTCACTACCTATTCACCAGCGAATCCGTCTCGATGGGCCACCCCGACAAGGTGTCTGACCAGGTTTCCGATGCGATCCTGGACAGCCTGCTGGCGGTGGACCCCAACGCCCGGGTGGCTTGTGAGACTTTCTGCACCACGGGCCTAGTGGTGGTCGGCGGGGAGATCACCGTCCACAACCAGAAGGCGGTCGAGGTCCTGAATAACGCGGAGTTCACGGTCCGGGATACGATCCGGGACATCGGATACACCGGCGATCTGGGGATGAAATTTGATGCTGACTCTTGTGGGGTGATGCGGACCATGCACTCGCAATCGACGGACATCAGCCAGGGCGTGACGGCTGGCAAGGGCCTGCACAAGGAGCAGGGTGCTGGGGACCAGGGGCTGATGTTCGGCTATGCCTGCAGCGAAACCGCCAGCCTGATGCCGTTGACCATTGACCTATCTCACAAGCTGGTCGCACGCCACGCCAAGATCCGTCAGGCCAACAAGATCAAGGGCCTGCGTCCCGATGCTAAGAGCCAGGTCACCGTCGAGTACGACGAGAACCACAAGCCGGTGCGGATCGACACGGTCGTGCTATCGACCCAGCACGCCGCGATGTGGAACGGCAAGGCCAAGCAGGCGCAGCTCAAGAAGGCGATCATCAAGCACATCATTGAGCCTTGTATGCCCAAGAAGCTCTACAACTCCAAGAGTGTCACGATCCACGTCAACCCCACGGGCCAGTTTGAGATCGGCGGGCCTCACGGCGACGTCGGCCTGACCGGGCGGAAGATCATCGTGGATACCTACGGCGGGCGGGGTCGTCACGGCGGTGGCGCGTTCTCGGGTAAAGACCCGTCGAAGGTTGACCGATCAGCTGCATACATGGGCCGATATATCGCCAAGAATATCGTCGCTGCCGGGCTGGCGGAGATATGCGAAGTCCAGTTGTCTTACGCGATCGGGGTCGCCCAGCCCACGAGCGTCCATATTGAAACTTTTGAGACCGGTAAGATCGACGAATCCACGATCAGCCGACTCGTCCGAGAACACTTCCCGCTGACACCGATGGGTATCATCAAACATCTGGGGCTGCGCAAGCCGATCTATCTAAAGACGGCTGCCCACGGGCACTTCGGGCGTAAGCCCGGGGCCGACGGCAGCTTCTCTTGGGAAAAGACCGACCGCGCTGCCCGGCTGAAAAAGGCCGCGGGGCTCTGACCCCGGCAGCGAGGTAGGACATCTCGCCGATAAAGCGGTGGGATTACCAATTAGGAGACCCGCAGGGTTGGTCGCAGCGTACCACGACTACGTTCCCTCCCACGCGGACCTATGCAGACAAAAAAAGGCATCCCGGTATCCCCAGGCATCGCGATCGCGCCGGCGATGGTGCTGGACGGTGAAGATCAACCGATCCCGCGCCGTACCGTTGCGCCGACCCAAGTTCCCCATGAGCTTCAACGGCTGGATGACGCTTTGGCCGCCTCCAGCGCCGAGGTCCAGGAACTCAAAGACAAGACTACTGCACGGGTCGGGCCGGAGCTCGCGGCGATCTTTGGCTTTCACCTGGGCATGCTGGCGGATAAGTCACTTGTGGGCGAGATCCGATCTGCGATTGAAAACCAGCGTGTCACTGCCGAGTTCGCGGTGTACTCCGTGCTCAAGGCGATGGGCAAGAAGTTCCTGCAGGCCGAGTCCCGGTACATGCGTGAGCGTGTCTCGGATGTCTGGGACCTGGAGAGGCGGATCCTTCGGCACCTGATCGGCAAGGCACGCGATGAGTTGGCGCACCTCGATCACAACGCTGTGGTCATCGCACACGATCTCACACCCAGCCAGACTGCGTCGCTGGACCGGAGCAAGATCAAGGGCATCGCCACGGACGCCGGTGGGTTGACCAGCCATACCGCGATCCTCGCCCATGCTTTGGGTATCCCGGCGATCGTCGGGCTCGAAGACATCACCGGCCAGGTCAACACCGGCGACATGGTCGTCATCGACGGGCAACGCGGCGTGGTCACCATCGACCCGGATGCCGGGCAGTTGATGCAATCCCGCAAAGAGGCTGACCGGATGGTTGCGCTGGGGGACCTGCTGGGTGAGATACGAGACCTGCCGGCAGAAACCAAAGACGGCACGGAGATCAACCTCCAGGCCAATATCGAATTCCCCAACGAGATCGGCCAGGCGCTGAACAACGGTGCCAAAGGGATCGGGCTGTACCGCACGGAGTTTCTTTACCTGGCGTCTAAGACCGAGCCGACCGAGGAGGAGCAGTACCAGACCTACCTGGAAGCGATCAACAACCTCGATGGCAAACCCCTGACTGTCCGCACCCTGGATCTGGGGGCTGACAAGATGGACAAGAGGCACAACACCGGCAACGACTCCAGCGAGCGCAACCCGTTCCTGGGGTGCCGATCCATCCGGCTGTGTCTGCAAAACCTGCCGATGTTTAAGACGCAGTTGCGTGCGATCCTCCGAGCCTCGACCGCTGGGCCGGTGCGGATCATGTTCCCGCTTATCAGCAACATCATGGAACTGCTGCAGTCCAAGATGATCCTGGGCGACGTGATGGAAGACCTGGAAGATCAGGGGATCGCCTACGGCGAAAACATCCCGGTGGGGATTATGGTCGAGGTCCCTTCGGTGGCGATCCAGGCCAAGACTTTCTGCCGGGAGGTGGACTTTATGTCCATCGGGACCAACGACCTGATCCAGTACACGGTGGCGGTAGACCGGGGCAACGAGCGGATCGCCAGTTTGTACTCGGGGGCCCACCCGGCGGTGATTATGCTGATCCGGGACGTTGTCAGGGCGGCTGATAAGGCGGGTGTGGACGTGAGCCTGTGCGGGGAGATGGCCAGCGTGCCAGAGTATACAATGCTGTTGATGGGGTTAGGGCTTAGGTCGCTTTCGATCACCCCCCCCGCCCTGCCGGAGGTCAAGCAGATCATCCGTGCGGTATCGATCGACCAATGTAGACGTGTTGCCCGCAAGGCCACCACGTTCGATTCGGACAGAGAGGTCGCCAATTATTTACGCGACCAGTTGAGTAAAGCAATCCCCGGCGTGTTCGATGGACGTTCCATCGGTTACTGACGCCGGAAAAGAAATCCGCGGCCGGAACGCTCGCCGGTGTGAGAACACCCGCTTGAGCGCAAACACCGCACCAGAATGAAAGTAGTTGTGAGTCAATCGTTCCAGGTTGAAAATCCAAGGACAAAAGTTCAAAGCCCAAGACGGGATTCCGTCTGTGGGCAGGACGCTTTTTGCCTGCGGTTTTTAGCCCTCCGCGTATGACTTACGCCTAACCCCCCATGTCAAAATCAGAAATGTTGATTAACTACGTCCCCGGCGAAGAGTGCCGCATCGCTATCGTTGTGGACGGTAGCCTTGAAGAGTTTTATCAAGAGCGTGCAAGCGCCGGTTCACACGTCGGGAATATCTACAAGGGCAAGGTCACTAACGTCGAGCCCTCTATTCAAGCCGCCTTCATCGACTTCGGCGAGGGACGTAACGGCTTCCTGCATATCACCGACCTGCACCCAAGTTATTTTTCCGCCAAGCACCGCGAAGAGACCGAGCAGGTCGGGAGCAAGACGCCCCGGCACGAACGGCCGTTGATCCAGAAGTGCCTCAAGCGCGGGCAGGACATCCTCGTGCAGATCCTTAAGGAAGGCATCGGCACCAAGGGCCCAACCCTCACAAGCTACCTGTCGATCCCCGGGCGGTTCCTGGTGATGATGCCGCAGATGCAACGCCTGGGTGTTTCCCGAAAGGTTGAAGACGACGATGCCCGGCGTGCGATGCGCAAGATTTTGTCCGAGCTTAAGCCGCCCGATGGGTTTGGTTTTATCGTTCGCACCGCTGGGATAGGGCAGACTAAGGCCGATCTTAAGCGCGACTTGGCGTACCTGGTCCGCCTATGGAAGAGCATTGAACGCCGAAAGAAAGAGCTCCGAGGCGTGGGCGAACTCTACACCGAGCAGGACCTGATTATCCGCACGATCCGTGACGTCTTCACCAATGACATCACCCGGGTCGTGATCGACAATCCTCAGGCGGCCCGCCGGGCGCACGACTTCCTGGCGATCGCCAGCCCCCGGTCACGCCCGAAGGTCGCCTACTACCACGACCCCGTTCCGCTCTTCCACCGATTCGACATCGAGAGCCAGATCGAAAGCATCAAGGCACGCGAAGCCCCGCTGAAGTCCGGCGGTTCGCTGGTGTTTGACCAGACCGAGGCCCTAGTTGCGATCGACGTCAACTCGGGCAAGAGCCGTAGCGCACGCGATGCCGAGACCAATGCGTTCAACACCAACATGGAAGCGGTCGATGAGATCTGCCGACAACTAAGGCTGCGTGACCTCGGGGGCGTGATCGTCAACGACTTGATCGACATGCGCGACCTTAAGCGCCGCAAGCAGGTCGAAACACGCTTTAGAAACAACCTCAAGAACGACCGGGCAAGAACCCGTGTCGGGTCGATCAGCCAGTTCGGCCTCCTGGAGATGACGCGCCAACGGATGCGGCCGTCACTTGAATCGTCCCAGTCGTCCACCTGTGTCGCGTGTGAAGGCAACGGACACGTCAAAAGCCCCGAGTCCATTGTTCTGGATGTCATGCGCCGCCTGGCGCTGGTGCTGCACCGCGACATGGTGGTCCGTGCCGAGCTCATCATCAGCCCCGATGCCGCGTTCCAACTGCTTAACCGCAAGCGGTCGCAACTAGTCGAGCTTGAAAGACGCTACGGCAAGCCCGTCACGGTCCGCGTTGGCGGGACGTCCGTGAGCTATGTCGAGATCCGGCTGTTCGACGAGCGCGGCGGGCAGATGGAGTTCGACTCACTGAGCGACATCAGGGCTATTGCCAAGCCGACGGAGACCACGTTCCTTGAAATGAAGGGGGACGAGCTGCCCGAACTCGACGGCTTGGAGTTTGAGGAAGAAGCTGACGAACAACCTATCCCCATGGCCGGATACCCCGGCCCGGAAGAATCCGCTTCCCCTGACGAAGAGCGAGACAGCTCTGATCAGCCCGCCAAACGCAAGCGGCGTAGACGCCGACGCGGCCGGGGCAGCCGAAGCGAAGAAGATGCCGACACGCAGCCAGAAAATCAAACCGAGGCCACACAGGGTCCGGTCGAAGAATCGGATACCGCAGCCGCCGACGAAAGCGAGCAGCCGGACAGCTTATCGACACAAGGCACCGACGAAAACGCCGATGGGGAAGACTCCGGCGTCAAGAAGAAGTCACGCCGGCGACGCCGTGGTGGACGTGGCCGAAGAAAGCCAGCGGGTGACGACGATACCCAGGCGGAGTCCCCCAGCGAGGCTGCGGCGGATGAAGACCACTCATCGACCAAGCAAGACTCTGTGCAGGCTAAGGAATCATCAACTCAAGACGGCGACGACGAGCCCGCACCTGCCAAGAAGAAACGACGTAGCCGCAGCAGGAAGAAAAAGGCCACGGCCGAGGGTGAACCACAAGACATTGCCACAAACGAGCCTGCGGTAAAAGACGAGACTGCCGAAGGCAAAGCCACTGACGCCGGGTCGGAATCTAAAGACTGGACGAGTGCGGATGATTCAGATGAAACCAAGAGCAAACGCCCTCGCCGCCGCAGGCGCCGGGGTGGCAAAGCCAGTACGGCCGATGAAGCCACGACCGAATCGGACAGCACGCCACAAGACAGCCCCAAAGAGCCTGCTCCCAAGGCGGTCACCGTGAAAGTCAAACGCGGCGGTTACACAAATCATGTCATCGAGCGCACAGAGCCGGTCCAGGAGCCGTCATGACCGCTAAGCCAGCGAAAGCTCGCAGGCTCATTGTGTTGGGCTCGACCGGTTCGATCGGCACGAACACGCTCAATGTTGTGGACCACCTAAACCGCACCGCGGCCGCATCGATCCAGGTCGTCGGGCTCGCTGCCGGGCGCAATGCCAAGACCCTGATCGAGCAGGCCCGTTGGTTTAAGGTGAAGCACGTCGCGATCGCCGACGCTGCGCAATCACAGGCCGTCCGTGAGGCCTTGCCCGACTGCACGGTTTTTGCGGGGCCCGATTCGGCGTTGAAACTGGTTAAGGAAGTCGAGGCCACCGACTGCGCCGCCGCCATCGTCGGGGCCGCGGGGCTGGCGTCCACACTCGGAGCGATCCGGCTGGGCCTGACGATAAGCCTGTCGAATAAAGAAACGCTCGTCGCGGCTGGTGAACTGGTGCGGCCGATGCTGCAAGCCTCCGGCGCAACTATCATCCCTGTGGATTCCGAACACTCGGCGATCTTCCAGTGTCTGAACGCCCACCGAAGCGGCGAAACTTCACAAACTCGCCCCCCAATCAAACGCATCGTACTCACCGCCTCGGGCGGGCCGTTTCGGGCCACCGACAAGCAGACCATGGATAACGCGACCGTCGATCAGGCGCTGCGTCACCCGACGTGGAGCATGGGCCCGAAGGTCTCGATCGATTCCGCCACGATGATGAATAAGACTTTGGAGGTCGTCGAAGCGCACTGGTTGTTTGACCTGCCGGGTGAGAAGATCGACTTGCTGGTCCACCCCGAATCGGTGGTCCACAGTTTCGTGGAGTTCACGGACAACTCGACTTTGGCGCAGCTAGGCCCGCCGGACATGCGGACGCCGATCCAGTACGCCCTGACGTACCCCAACCGTGTGGGGGGCTGCAGCGACGCGATGGATTGGTCGACATTAAGGGGGTTGAGCTTCGAGCCGGTGGATTTCACCCGCTTTAAGGCCCCTAAGCTGGCTTACCGTGTGATTGAGGCTGGGGGGACTGCGGGGGCGGTGCTCAATGCCGCGAACGAGGTGGCGGTCAAGGCTTTCCTCGAACGACGGATACCCTTTGGGCGTATCGTAGAACTGGCGGACGAGGCGCTGTCACAGATACCTGTGCAGCCGTTGGATGGCCTGGAAGCCGTCACGGAGGCTGATCGACAGGCCCGTGAATGGGTTGAAAATAGATTGGCTGAACAAAGCATGACCCCCGCGAGGTCATAACCCCGAGGCCCCCGGATTGCCCCGGAATTGCCACCGGGTCGCCCCCGACTAAACCGAAACGAATCACTAGACAACGGATACGACCATGGACCTGATGAGCAACCCCTTCTTCTCCTTCGTGCTGATCGTGATCGGCTTTGGCTTCCTGATTTTCGTCCACGAACTGGGGCACTTCCTGGTCGCCAAGATGGTGGGGATCAAGACCACGCAATTTGCGATCGGGTTTGGGCATTCGCTGCTGACCTGGCGTAAGGGCCTGGGGTTCCGTTCCGGGACGACCGAGCCGGAGTATGAGAAGCTGCTGGCGGAGGGGGCCGACCCCGCGACGCTGGGTGAGACCGAGTACCGGCTGAACTACATCCCCTTGGGCGGGTACGTCAAGATGCTCGGGCAGGAGGACATGGACCCCACGGCCCAAAGCAGCGACCCACGCGCATTCAATAACAAGTCCATCTCCGCACGCTTCGCGGTGATCTCCGCAGGCGTCATTATGAACGTCATCTTCGGGATGATCTTCTTCGTGATCGCTTTCATGTCAGGTGTGAAATTCCCCCCGGCGATTGTGGGTGCCATTGCGCCGGGCTCCCCCGCTGCTACGTCCTACGCCCAGGGCCACGGGGACGACCCGGCTTACCTGGGGTTGCGGGTCGATGACCGGATCACGCATATCGATGGCAAAGAAATCGACGACATGATGGACATCAAGTACGCGACCATCCTGGCACGGGGTGGATCGGCTCTTGAGCTGTCTGTCGAGCGAGAAGATGAGGCCCGGCCGTTGACCTATCTGATCGAGCCTGAAGAGAATAACGATCACGGGCTGCTGTGGATCGGCATCGATGTCCCGACCAGCCTGGAGGTGGGCAAGGTCTTCGAAGATAGCGAGATCGACACGGCGGGGGTCCGCAAGGGGATGTTCATCACCGCGGTCAACGAACAGGCGGTGGGCACGTTTGGCAAGTACAGCCGGGCGGTTGCCGAGGCACAGGGCCGGGAGGTGGTGGTCACGTTCACCGATCTGAAATCGGGCGACGCTGTGGATGTGAATGTCTCGGCGATCCCCAAGTTGATACGACAGGATGACACCCCAGACAACCCGGATAACCTGATGGGGCTGGTCCCACCGGTGCAGATCGCCGCGGTGATGGATAAAAGCCCTGCTCAAGACGCGGGGGTCGAGCCGGGTGATGTCGTGGTCTCTGTAGAGGGTTTGACCTGGCCGGACTTGGCGGCCTTTCAACAGGCGGTGAAGGACGCTCAAGATAAGGCGATATCTCTGACTGTGTTGCGCGGCGGGGAGGAAGTCACGCTCGAAGCGGTCACCCCTAAGAAGGGTCGTATCGGGGTGGCCATTGCGTCGGCAACCGATTCGCCATTCGTTAGCCATGCTTTGGCAGACTCCCCTGCCCAAGGCAATTCTCCGATCGTCCGGGGTTCCAGACTCATCTCGGCAAACGGGGAAGCCATCGATTCGTGGGGCGACCTGCAGCGTATCCTTGGTGGGCTTAACGCTGTCGACGGCGGGGCAGAACTCGTACTCGACTACGAGTTGAACCTTGCGGACAGTCCCCGCGAACAAGCCACGATCCGACTCACGGCCGAGGACATCGAGCAGATTGCTAATGCGGGGTGGATCGCACCGCTACCCGATGGGATGCCGATGATGACCCTTCAGGAGTCTGTTGTCGGTGACGACCCTGTGGAAGCGATGGCGTTAGGGCTAACCAAGACGCACCAGTTCATCACACAGACCTACATGACACTGGTCCGGCTGACCCAGGGAACGGTCCCGGCGGACAAGCTCTCGGGGCCGGTGGGGATTGTCCATCAGGGCACGATCATCGCCGAGCGCGGGTGGGAATACCTGCTTTACTTCCTGGGGCTGATCAGCATCAACCTGGCGGTGATTAACTTCCTGCCGATCCCGATTACCGACGGGGGTCAGGCGGTGTTCCTTGCCGCCGAGAAGGTCAAGGGCTCGCCGGTCAGCGTGAAGGTGCAGACCGCGGCGACTCTGGTGGGGCTGGCACTGCTGGGGTGCGTGTTCCTGTTCGTGACCTACAACGACATCTTACGGCTGGTGGGGCCATCCTGATCGTGTTCTTTCGCCGGGACGTGTTTCATGTCTGCGGATATACATCCGCAGCTATGACGCGAAGAAAGGCTGCCGACTGATTGGGGATGCGACGCTTGGGTACTGACTTCGCTAAGCGAGTCGGGTACACCTTGCGACCGGCTAATACTGACAGCAATCCCATTTATTACTTGTGCGTCGTCGTTTGATTATGCGGGGAATCCCCCGGCAAAGCCGGGGGCTGAGGGGGAAGGAAAGAGGCATGAGGACTCAATGGGATTGGTATGACTTCGCTAAGCGAGTCAGGTATACCTTGCAACCGACTCATACCCATACATAAAAGAACCCAGGCAACGCGGCTGCGTCAACCTGGGTTCTATTGTTTTCAATGGGGTTTGTGATATCTAAATAAGCCGGGCTTACTAATAACCCGGTGACACCTGATCGCCCGGGGCTAACGCCAGTTCAGACTCCAGTGCCAACTCGTTCTGCAACCGGATGCGGTCCGGGTCGTTACGGTCGGCCTCGACGGTCCGGGCGGAGATGCGGTTGCTCACCGGGTCCAAGTAGAGCATGCGGGTACCACCACCGCCAAGCCCACCGGCTGCAGCCTTCACCAAGTCCACCACGACAAGCCCGACGTTCATGTCCAACTCCAGGCTGTTACCTGTGTGCAGCTGCATGTCAACGATCTGCCCGATCGGATCACCCGGGCGGACATCGAACTCTTTGTTGACCCATCGGCCGTTGTGGACTTCCCATATCTCAACGGTGGCCGTCTGGGCCTTCGCCGAGCCTTTGACCATGAAGAAGTAATGATCGCTATCGACCCGCACGGGCTCGGACCAAGGTGAGGCGGCTAGCTCCTGGGAATCGGGGCCCAGGGCGATCATGTCGTAGTGCTCTTTCTGCTGTTCTTTTTCTACACGCTTCTGACGATACAGCGGGTTGAGTACCGAGACGACCACGCGGTAACGGTACGTCTTGCCCGCCTTGATCGACAGGTCGTGCGCCCAAACCTTGATCTTGCGCGACTCGGGCTCTGCCGGTTGGTTTGGGTCCAAACCCGCACCGTATGCGCCGGGGGCACCGCCGTAAACATTTTTTTGGCCGTAGCCGCCGGGAGCGCCATAACCGCCGGGAGCCCCGTAACCACCCGATGGAGCGTTAAAACCATCTGGCCCACCAAAACCACCGGACTCGGTACCGCCGCCGTATTCGCCTGCGTAATTCTGCTTACTTAGGACATCGGACTCGATCCCGAGCAATTCATTACGCTGCAGCTTGGTATCGATCAGTTGCTCCTGTAGGAGAGCGACCCGCTCCTGGGGGGTCTGCGGGGCGTCTGTACGCCCAGCGGGATCACGCCCCGTCGTTCCTCTGCCGCGAGGTGCTGCTCGACCGCTGGGGTCTGGTGTTCTGCCTCGGGTACCGCTTGGCTGTCTGCCGCGGTCCGGGGTTGATCGGCCCGTGGGACTGGAGGTTTCGCGGGCCTTGAGCATTTGCTCCTGAAGCCGCTGGATCTGTTCTTTGAGCTTCACAATCTTGCCATTGAGCTTGGCGAGCTTGCGTTGGCCATCGGCATCAAGTTCCTGGGCGTCTTCGTTGGGCGGGCTCCAGAGGATGTTGCCTTGGGTCTGGGGGAAGTCCGACCGAGCGATCTGCTCCTGGCTGGCTCGCACGAGTTGGACCGTTTCGTTGGCGTGCTTATTGGTGGTGGCTTTGAACGCCACCGCGGGCTTGAACGCCAACTGCCCGGGGATCGGGTCGATCAATACCTCGTTGCCCCACTGGCCGGTCACTTCATCCAGCTCCTGGCGTTGGAGCATGACCCCGGTGAGGCCCAGCATGCTGTTCCACCACCTAGGCGGGACTCGGGTATCCTTCGAGCCGGATTGAAGCCGCTGGACCCATTCGTCCATATCAAAGGTCGCGGCGACACTGACGTAGGGGAAGTCTCTGGGCTCGCGGTTCCCGATCAGCCTGATGAACCCTTGCATCTCACGGGTGCGGATATTGTCGCTGAGCACTGCGTGGCCCTTGCGGGTCAGGATGCTCGTAGCGACGGGGGGGCGGGGGAGGTTGTAAGCAAGCGGGCCGTCGCCCTCATCAGGAATCAGTGCTGAACTCAGTCCGGCCAACGCCAGCGGAGCCAGCGACTGCAAGGACGTTGGCTTCTGGGCCATCTCCTGGATGATTGCTTTGGAGTAGGCGGGGGTCGGACGGTCCGGCAGCGAACTCTCCTCTGCTTTCAGACGTCCATCCAGACGTTTGGCCTTACTCTCGACCATGGTCTTGATCTCGCCGGCACCCACGTCCTGGCCTCTCATCTCGAACGTGAAGGGGTTGCCCATCAGGAACCACCACGCGAGTACCAACAACAACAGTACGGAAGCCCCCAGGACGAGCTTCTCGATGTTCTTTAGGAAAAATCCGGTGTCTTTAGGGTTCATGATGCCATCCCTTTGGGTCGCGGCTGCGTCGCCGCCGTGTCATTCTCCCGCCGCATCCTTTAACCGGTGCGGCGGGCCAACGTTCGTTTCATCGGTTTAGAAGTTAGCGTCTTCCTCGGGCTCCTCGGCCACAGGAGCAGCGATACCCAGTTGTGTCTTAACATTGTCGGGCATGAGTTGGCTGGTCCATTCCCGTAACCAGATCGTCTCGATCAACATGTCCACCCGGACCGCGTCCCCCGAGCCGTAGACATAGCCTTCCAGCAGAGCTTCGTATTCGTCAACGTCCTTAATCTGGCAGTCCAGCACGGTCATGAAGTTGACCTCGCTGATCGCGTCGAAGAGCTTAGGCAACTGCTGATAATCGACGATGGCTACCATGCGTGCGTGTTTGACGTCGTAGATCACATTGGAGGTCCGGGCGCTGGGTCCGGTGTTGTAGTCCACGGACAAAGGGGCATCCGGGCTGCCCGTGCTCATCACGGCCGTCGCTGCTGCACCGGCCGCACCACCAGCAAACGAGGCGCCACCTCCGGCATACACACCCGCTCCGCCACCTCTTGCGCTGGCCTTGTCACTGCCGGCAACCCCCATCCCCCCCATCGTGTCCAGGCCGACGTACCCGGGGATGACATCGATCGAAATCAACCGCTTAACGGGGGCCTCGATCACGCTGCGATCGGGTTGATCCACCTGGTTGGCGATTCCGATTGCCCGAACGATGTCTTGCTGGACCCACAACTCCAGATGGCCTTCCCATATCTGCTTGAATAAAGGCAGGCCGGTGGCCAAACTCCAACCTTCGACCTGGAAAGGGAAGCCGGGGCTCAGGATGTTCGTGTCGGCATAGAGGTGGTACTGCCGGGCCCGTTCGATGAGCATTTCCTCCGCGCGCTCGGCCTTCTGACCCTGGATCGCCTTGCGGTCGGATTCACTAAGATTTCCACCGCTCCCCCCGGTATTGTTGTAGGTGCTTGGGCGGTAACCCTCTTCCACTCGAGCAAGCTCTTGCTGCAATTCTTCGGGGTTCAACGGGCCGGCGGCGTTGAGCCGGGGCGCGTCGGGCTGGCTCTCTTCGTAGGGCTCAAACATCTGCTCAAACGCGCCACGGTAGGCGGTCCGGGCCTCGTGACGGAGGTGATTGGCCTCGGTCGTCGGGAGTACCCCGGGGACCAGAAGGTAGTGACCTTCGCTGTTGACCCGGAGGAACGGCTTGAATGTCTCCGTGTACTCGCTGCTCATCTTTCCGTACACCTCCCCGAGGTGCTTGAGCGTCGCCGGGTTGATCGTCACGCCGGTGATATCCTCCGGCGGCGCATCCACGTCTGCGGGCGGGAACGGCACGGAGACATTGCCATAACCATCGAGCGTTTTAACCATCTTGCTGACTTCGGCCGACGCCTCCTGGGCCGAGGCACCGCCGTGCGAAACCGCCCAGGCGATCACACCGATCGAGGCCAGGATCAACACCGCACTGAGCACGGTCACGAGGTTGGACTTTATCCAAGCCAGAGCGTTCTTCATGACTGGCCCCTTTCATCTTCATCGGTTTGGGGTAAGACGGCCGTCTGATCTGCATCAGCCCCATCCTCGGGCGTGGGTTCTTCACCCGGTGCCAGAGGTGTTTCGCTGGGGTCAGCCTGGTCAGGCGACTCGGCCACCGCCGCTGTGGGGTTACGGAGTTCGACCTTCCATTCAATCGTGAATTGGAAGTCCCCCGAGCGGTCTTCTTCAGCAAGTGGACGCTTGGGCAGCAAGGACGCCAAGTCCGTCGCACCGGCACCGCCGCCGGCATGACCGCCACCACCGGCTCCGTAAGCACTTGGAGATCCGCCGTAGGCACTGGCTGTCGTGCCAGCGCCATAGGCACCGGCACTGTAACCCCCGCCAGCACCGCCTCCCACACCCTCCGCAGACTCGACAATCACCGGTCCGAATTGCTTGACCACGTCTTTTTCGATCATAAACGTATAGGGTCGGTCCGGCTGATCTTTGTGGGTCTTGAGCCAACCCACAAAATTCTCTTCGAGGAACTTCGAGCCGTCGCTGTTGGGCGTGGTGCCCCGAACCGTGACCACGAAGTGCGGAGCCGTCTTGCCATCGCCGAAGAAATCCTCAATCGTGTGCGTCTCGCCGAGTGAACCAGCGCCGCCACCGCCTGGCCCGCCCATCGAGCCGTAGGGGTCGTAGCTCTGGGCGCCGCCGTAGGAATCGACAGACCCGCCCGCGCCATAAGGGTCATAGCCCCTGGTCCCATCCATCTCCGTGCCATCCAGCATCCCATCCATGCTGGCGACTTCTGTCTCGTCCGCACCGCCCGCGTCATAGGTAGTGCGGACCGACTGGATATAAATCCGCTTACGCTCTGACCGGGCCTTCGCCGCGATCTTTTTATAATCGTTGCTCAAGACTTCCGGCTGCTCCCCTTGAGGGTCCAACGCCAGGCACGCGCCGGTAATATCTTCCAGCAACGCCGGCCAGATATCGCGTGAGCGCAACACGCCCCGCAGATTCTCGATCCGCTGACGGGGGTCCGACGTGGTGTCGATCTGCTGGAATTCCTGTTTGAGGGCACTGGCTCTCTGATTCACCGGCCGGAATATCTTCTGCGCATCCTCGACCGCGCCGCTGTATTGGCCGGAGGCTTTCATCGCCGTCCCCGCCGCCACGCCGGCCATCACCACGAAACACGCGGCGGCCGCGCCGATCCACGGCTGCTTCGCCTTCCACATGCGTTGCTTGATGATGTGGCTGGGCAGGACGTTCGCCGACACGGTCTCCAGCCCAAGGCCCTGAAGCGCCAGCCCGTACGCGGTTGCCACGTTCAAAGCCTGGTCTGCAAACTCCGACGCCTGCTTGTCGCCCACGCTGATCCGCTGGAACCCGTCGGGGCGTTGCACATCCATCTGCAACTGCTGCTTGAGGAACTTCTGCAAGCCCGGGAGCTTGAATGTCGAGCCCACGCAGACCATTTTAGTCAGGTTCGCGTCACGGTTAAGGCTCTGGTAATAACCCAACGAACGCTGAAGCTCCTGCACCAGGTCCGCGAAGACCGGCCGCATCGCCTGGAAGATCTGACGGGCGTACTTGCTCGTCGCGGCCTCCCGCTTGAGCTTCTCTGCTTTGTTGTAGCTGAGCTTAAAAGCCTTGACCAAGGCTTCGGTAAACGTGTTGCCCCCGATCGGCAGCGTCCGAAGCCAGATACCGCCTTCTTCGACGATGATGACGTCGGTCGCGGTCGTGCCGATGTCCATGTAGATGACGCCCTCTTCCGATGGGTCGTCGGCCGTGTCATAGACAAACGCATTGAACACCGCCAGAGGCGACAGCGTCAGCGAATCCACCGACAGGTTCACCGCGTTGTAATTGGTCAGGTAGTTCATCACCTTTTCTTTGGTGATCGCGAAGATGCCCACCTCTACGTCCGGGGCGTCGTCCTGCTGGAACACCTGGTAATCCCATTCGACCTGATCGATCGGGAAGGGGATCTGCTGAACCGCCTCGTACTTCACGACCTTGGGCACTTCCTTGGGCGGCACGGGGGGGAGCTTGGCGAAGCGAGCAAACGCCATGTGCCCGGGCACGGAGATCGATACCGTGCTCTTGGCCATGCTGTGGCGGGCCATCAACTGGTCGAGGTTGACCTGGATCGCCTCGCTGATGTTCAGGTCCGGCGTGGTGAGGATCTTCTTAAAGGGCAAGACCTCGTGGTCCACCATCTGGACCTTCCCCTTGGCCCCGCCGGTGCGGGTCAGGTGAACCGCCTTGATGGCGTATGTGCCGACCTCGATGCCCCAACTGTCATTATTTTTCGCCATTGCGGACCTCCACGGTTTGGATCGTCGGCCATCTTAACGGACTTCGCCGCCATGGGTTGCGGAATCTATCGAACCACCTGCGCCACAGCCGCCGGGGGTTTGGGCCCAAGAACTACTCTCAGCTAACCTCACGAAGTGCGTCTTACCTATCCGTTTCGCGATGGACCCGCCTGGGTATAAGGAATGATTCGGCGGATTCCCGGGTGCCAGATATTCCATAGGGTCTATCCGGGGCCGGGGGTCGAGCCCTGCGGGCCCGCAGCCTCTGGCACCCCGCGTTGCAGGGCTAATCCAAAGGCCGATCCATCAACAGTATGTTAACCCTTTACCCAAGCCCGGGTCAAGGGATTTTTACCCGTTTTAGCTTCTCGGACCCAACTTCTTCACCCCCCGCCATGCCCACAGTTTCTACGATCAACCGGGGCAGACAGTTCAGCCTCCCCAAATCATCAATCATCAGTCTCAGATCATCAATGCCCACCCCTTTCGCCGCGGCTGCGACCAACTGCTAGCATGAGACCCGCCTATCCCAACACCCGGAGGACGTGATGCGACATTTACAACTCCTAGCCGCCGTACTTGGCGTGCTCTCAACAGTGATATTGCTCTCATGTGGCGAGTCGCAACCCTCGCCGGGAATCCCCCCAGCAACACTGGCCAAGGCTGAAGCCGGTGAACCGGAGGCGCAGTACACGCTGGGCTTGATGTACGACTATGGAGATGGAGTCCCCGAAGACGACGCCCAAGCGGTTATGTGGTATCGCAAGGCCGCCGAGCATGGATTGGCCGAAGCGCAATGCAACTTGGGGATAATGTACTACAACGGATCCAGCCTTCCACAGAATAACGCCGAAGCATTCAAGTGGTTTCGCAAGGCTGCGGAACAGGGACATTCAGAAAGCCAATACAGGCTGGCTTTGATGTACAGCTACGGCGTGGGTGTTTTACGAGATGACACCGAGGCATTCCGTTGGATTCAAAAGGCCGCCGAGCAGGGACACACGGAAGCTCAGTTTAATCTTGGCGCGTTGTACGGTGACGGCGAGCGAATACAGCAGGACGATGTTCAAGCCTACTCTTGGTTCACCGTTGCCCGTGCAGGAGGTGACAAGGACGCTAAAGAAGCTATCGAGGCGCTTCAGGATCGGATGACCCTCGAGCAGATCACCGAAGCCCAAAAGTTGTCCCGCAATATCCAAGACCGCATCGAAGCCAGCAAGCAGAAAGCGGAAACTATAGTCAGCGAGTGACGCCTGTGCCCGCCACCACCCTGCCGGCCAATCCCTACCCTATGTCCTACGATTTGACCCCTCCCCCGCCTATCGCCACAATGCCATTCGCTACGGGGCCGTAGCTCAATTGGGAGAGCGCTGTGTTCGCAATGCAGAGGTTGTGGGTTCGATCCCCATCGGCTCCATTTTGGTTGGATTTGTGCTGTGAGGTTGGGGATTGATGATTTGGGCAGGGGGAATGGGCGGGCGGGCCAGACACCACCCTCTAAACTTCATTAATCACCTCTTAGCAACCGCAGGTCCTTGAAGCGAAATCACATCCCAGGGCGAGCCTGACATATGAATGAACCACTTAGCGGGGGCGGTCAAGGCGCTGTGCCTGACACGCACGATCCACAGATCCAGGCATCCCTGAAACGCTACTGGCGGGCGAACATCACGCTGATGGCGGTGCTGCTTGCCTGCTGGGCCGTTGTGGGGCTGGGCTGTGGGATTTTGTTTGCCGACCGGCTCAACCATTACACCCTCCCGGGCACCGGGTTCCCGCTAGGGTTCTGGTTCGCCCAGCAGGGCAGCATCATCGGGTTTGTCCTGATCATCCTTATATACGCCCTGGCGATGAACCATCTGGATAAGAAGCACCACGACGAGCTGACCCGGCTGCGCAACGGCCAAGCCAAGGATCGTGTCGAGGACAGTTCCGGGGAGGCTGAATAATGCCGCGTATTTTTGGCAACGACCCGATCCAGACTTGGACATTTATATTCGTAGGCCTGTCTTTTGGGCTGTACCTGTTCATCGCATGGATCAGCCGGGTGAAGGACACGAAGGGTTTTTATGTTGCTGGGCGGGGTGTGCCGGCGATCGCCAACGGGATCGCGACCGGTGCGGACTGGATGAGCGCCGCGTCCTTTATCTCCATGGCTGGACTGATCTCGACGATGGGCTACGCTGGCGGGGTCTACCTCATGGGGTGGACCGGCGGGTACGTCCTGCTCGCCCTGTTGCTGGCACCCTACCTAAGAAAGTTCGGCCACTTCACGGTCCCGGACTTCATCGGCGATCGGTACGACTCCAACTTCGCAAGACTGGTCGCCATCATCTGCGCGATCTTCGTGTCGTTTACTTATGTCGCTGGGCAGATGAAGGGTGTTGGTGTGGTGTTCAGTCGATTCCTGGAGGTGCCGTTAGAGGTCGGGGTGCTGATCGGGATGCTGATCGTTTTTATCTACGCCACGCTGGGGGGGATGAAAGGCATCACATGGACCCAGGTCGCCCAGTACTGGGTACTCATCACCGCGTTCCTGATCCCGGCTATCGCCATCAGCATCAAGCTCACCGGCCAACCGATTCCGCAGATCGGGATGGGAAGCCAGGTGCTTGCCGAAATCGACTCCGCTCGGCCGTACCTGCTGGACAAGCTCAACCAGATCAACCACGACTTTGGGTTTAGCAGCTACACCGACACGTTCACCGGTTCCAAGTGGAACAAACTCAACGTCTTCTGCGTCGCGCTTGCGCTGATGGCGGGGACCGCGGGGCTGCCGCACGTCATAATCCGCTTTTACACGGTAAAAACAGTCAAAGCCGCGCGGTGGAGTGCGTTCTGGGCACTGTTCTTCATCGCCCTGCTGTACCTGACCGCGCCGGCGACGGCGGCTTTTGCTCGGTATTACATGCTCGACACCACAGCGGGCTTAAACGGCAAGACCGCTGAGCAACTCCCCAACTGGTACCACAGTTGGAGTAAGTCCGGTCTGATCACATGGCTCGACTTCAACGGCGACGGCCGGGTCCAGATGCACAACGACACCTCGATCAACGAGATGTTCAAGATCGACGGCCTACGCGATGCCCAGGCATCCAAGGCCATCAAAGAGGACCCCAACGCCTGGGTCATCGCCAACGGCGGGGAAACGGCGAGGCAGAAACTGGTGGACCTAGGCGGCGTGCATCAGCCCGACAAAGACATCATCGTCCTGGCGAGCCCGGAGATGGCGGGCTTGGCGGACTGGATGATCGCCTTGATCGCCGCTGGCGGGTTAGCGGCGGCGCTGTCCACCGCGTCGGGTCTGCTGCTGGTGATCTCATCGAGCGTCGCGCATGACCTCTACTACAAAATGGTCAACCCCAAAGCAACCGAGCAGAAACGGTTGTTCATTGGGCGCGTCGTCATCGGCTTTGCGGTCGTGGTCGCTGGGTACTTCGGCGTGAATCCCCCGGGTTTTGTAGGGGAAGTCGTCGCCTTCGCCTTCGGCCTCGCCGCCGCCAGTTTCTTCCCCGCGATCGTGCTGGGCATCTTCTCCAAGCGAGTCGGGACCCTCCCCGCCATCACCGGCATGATCGTCGGCATCACCTTCACCACCTTCTATATCTTTACACAGACCGCCCCCAAGATCGTCGGCCCCGACATGGCTAACACGATCCTGGGTGCAACGCACCTCGCTGACGGCTCAATCAACTGGCTGCGCGACAAGTGGTGCTTGGGGATCAACGCCCAAGGCATCGGGACGATCGGGATGCTGTTGAACTTCGTAGTCACGCTTTCCCTGACCCCGCTGTGCAAGCCGCCCAGCCAGAAGATCAAGGACCTGGTCGACTCCGTCCGCGAGCCGGAAGGTGCAGGCCCGGGCCTTGATATCGAAACCGCTCCGGGGCACTGACTGCCAAAGGTCTTCGCCGCAGGAATCCGTGGAATCGGCCATCTATTTTTGGCCTCAAGGCGCAATCATTCGGTTTCAGGTTCCCAGGCTACGAGCTCGGCGTGGCCGTCACCGTAAACGACCCACCGATGGCCCGGGATGAACTCTTTACGCTGCTCCAGCAAGATCGATTCGGGGTCATAACACGCCCCACCACGAAGAATGTACGAGCTATTCTCATCTGTCCACGCCCAGACATCGAAGTCATCTGACATCTGCATCGACTCTAAATATGCTGCTGTATCGTACGGTGCAAGGAACGATTGGAAGCCGATCATTTCGCGTAAGTCTGACGGTTTTTTCAGTTCAGTCGAGTCGTGATCCTCGCCCTCAGACCAGATGACAATGGCAACAGCCAATTCCTTCATTTGCGAGCCAGTAATGATCGAAAGATTTTGTCGAAGTGTATTATTCTCCTCTCGCAGTTGTTTTAATTCGTCCAGGATTTGAGAATGCTCATCACCCTGTGCAATAGCCGACTGCTGGGTGGGTTGACCGTCCTTGTTCGTTGGCGTCAGCGTCATTACGACAAAGGTTACGGCAGCACACGCCGCTAAAGTTCCTACTGTTGTTCGCATGATTCGTCTCCTTGTTTTCAATTGATTAACTTCGAGCAGTTTTCGAACAAGCGTGTTGGCATCGCCGAACTCCGACAATGCTGTATGTATGGCTTCCGAACTCTCAATCCCCTGTGAAGAAAGTTCATCGAGCCGGGACTCCATGTGGTCGCGCAGCTCGTCGGAGATCGCCTCCCGCTGGGCGTCACTGAGGCGTAGCAGCTTGGCGATCAACCTGAGGTAGACCTCGAACTCTTGCTCGGACATGATTGTGACCCCTTGTGTAATCGCATAAACGATCTATCTACTTCACGGGCAGCGCCGCGAGGGCCGGCGTCAGGAGTTGCTGGATACACGCGGTGTACCGGTCCCACTGGGCAGCCTGGGTTCGGATGCGACGCCGCCCGGCGGCGGTCAGTTCGTACCACTTGCGCTTCCGCCCCGTGCTGTGGTCCCACTTGCTCCTGATGGCACCATCTGCTTCTAGCCGGTGCAGCAGCGGGTACAACGTCCCCGCCTGAAGCTTGATCATGTCACCCCCGACATCCCGGACCCGCTTCTGGATCAGGTATCCATAGTTCGCCCCGTCCGCCAGAACCGACAGCACCATCAGGTCCAGGCTCCCCCGCATCAATTCTCGCTCAAACCGCTCGTTCATGGCTGATTACCTCCCAGCACTATCTATCGCACAACAATATATCGTTGTACGATAGATGTCAAGGGTTTTGTGGATATTTTTCAGGGGGAGGTCAAAGATGATGTATATTTGATCTATAATCAAGGGGATCCAAATGACAGGCAACATGTTCACATCATGCGAACCGGCCCCACCATGTATCCCCGTTATCCCGGGCCTGACGTATCAACCAGATACGCTCACGACCGTATTGCAAACCGAGTTACTAACTTGGATCGACTCGCAGCCTTGGCAGACCAGCCTCAAACGGCGGGTACAACACTACGGTTGGCGTTATGACTATCACACACGTCGGGTTACTCAGGATATGAAGCTGGGGCCGATCCCCGATCCGATCATGTGGTGGTGCGATCACTTAGCAGTGCAAGGCTTCTTTGACCGTCCCCCGGACCAGGTCATCGTCAACGAATACCTGCCCGGCCAAGGGATCGCCGCGCATGTCGATTGCGAACTTTGCTTTGGTGAAACAATCGTGAGTTTGTCGCTTGGGTCGCCGGTGTTGATGGATTTCACCGAGCAGAGGAATGGCCGCAAGTCATCGATTGACCTGGAGCCCGGCTCGCTGCTAGCCCTGGCTGATCATGCCCGATATCAATGGAAGCACGGCATCTCCGCCCGCCTGACCGACCGAACCCCAGCCGGCCGAAGACCCCGGGCCCGCCGAGTCTCGGTCACATTCCGGCAAGTCGTTGTATGACAATAACTTGAAGCCGACACAGCGCTCGCCCGACCCGGTGGGCAAAGTTGACGCCGGGGCACAAGACCACTAATCTTTCCGATTCGGGATACCAGAAGCCAAGCCCGTGACGGCCGGTGGATTGATGTGCCCGGCCCAACGCCAGAACCTATACAGAGGATGCCAAGCGATGTTACCTGTTCAACGCCAGACCCGAACCCAGGGCCGTAATCGCCGTTCGCACGACGCCCACAAGTCCGTGCATGTCGCCAGTTGCCCCAACTGCGGCAACCCCCGCCTGCCCCACACCGCGTGCAACAAGTGCGGTTACGTCCGCCCCGGACTGTCACTAAACCTGTCCAAGGAAGACTAATCTAGTGCGCATCGCCATCGACGTCATGGGGGGCGACCACGCCCCCGACGCGATCCTCGCTGGTGCCCTGGACTCGGTCGAACTGCTGCAAAGCGGCGACCAGATTGTCCTCGTGGGTGACGGCCAGGTGATCCGGGATGGGTTATCCAAGCGCGGCTTAAGCGGCGATGAACGGCTTGAGGTCATCGAGACCACACAGATCATCGAGATGGCCGAGCCCCCGGTCGCCGCTCTGCGCAGCAAGCCCGACAGCTCGCTGGTACGGATGGCCGAACTGGGCAGCAAGAAGGCTGGGGACAAGCGGTGCGATGTGGTCATCAGTGCTGGCAACACCGGCGCGTGTGTCGCCTCGGCACAGATGGCGATGCGTAGACTACCGGGTGTACACCGCCCAGGCGTCGCGGTTCCAATACCCACGTTCCACGGCCCGATTGTTCTCTGCGATGTCGGTGCCAACCCCGAACCCCGCCCCACTCACCTGCACCAATACGCACACATGGCCGGGGTCTACGCACACCGCGTACTGGGCGTTGAAAGCCCGCGTGTTGCGCTGATGTCCATTGGCGGCGAAGAGGGCAAGGGCAATGCCCTGACCCGCGAATCACATAAGCTCATGAAGGCCGACGCCTCACTGAACTACGTTGGGTATGTCGAGGGCCGGGACCTCTTCTCGAACAAGGCCGACGTCGTCGCCACCGAAGGCTTCACCGGGAACGTCGTCATCAAGTTGGCCGAGGGACTGGCCGCCGGACTATTCCAAACCATCATGCGTGAGATCGCCGAAATCGATCCCAACATGGCCACACAGTTTAAGCCGGTCATTAAACAGATCTACGCCAAGCACGACTACCACGAGTTCGGCGGTGCCCCGCTGCTGGGTGCCAACGGTGTCTGCATGATCTGCCACGGCTCGAGCGAAGCCCGGACCATCACGGCTTCGGTCAAGGCGGCGATCAACTATGTACAGCATGAAGTGAACGAGGGGATCATCGAGGCGCTGTCTGATCCGACCGCCGCCGAGGTGACGGCATGACCACCCAAACCTCGCGCCCCGCAGGTGTCCGTATCACAGGTACAGGCATGGCGGTCCCACCTCGTAAAGTCAGCAATGACGACCTCGCTGAGATCATCGACACCTCAGATGAGTGGATCCGTCCACGCACGGGGATCGTCACCCGCCACCTCAGTGACGACGGCGAACTCACCAGCAACCTCGCCGCCCAAGCCGTCACCCAGGCCCTCGCCAACGCCGGCCTGAAACCCACGGACCTGGACCTGCTGGTCTGCGCGACCATGACCCCTGACATGATCTGCCCTGCCACAGCCTGCCGGGTCGTCGAGAAAATTGGGGCCGTGCCCTGCGGCGCAATGGATGTGAACCTGGCGTGCACCGGGCTTGTCGCCGGGCTTTCGATCGCTTCCAACTTCATCGCTAGCGGCGCTTATAAGAATGTCGCGGTCATCGGTGCCGACCGGCTCAGCACGATCGTCAACTGGGAAGACCGCAAGACCTGTGTGCTCTTCGGCGATGCCGCTGGGGCCATGATCGTCAGCGCCTCTGACAACCCCCAACAGCAGTGCCTGTTCCAGAAGCTCAACTCCGACGGCAGCATGGGCGAAGCCCTCTACGTCCCCCGCAACGAACAAGACATCCCCGAGGGCGGGCACGAGAACTTCAACGGGAAATACGACACCCTCCAGATGAACGGCCGAGAGGTCTTCAAGTTCGCGGTGAACGCCCTGAAAGAATGCGTCCGTGAAGCGCTTGACCACACCGGGCTTAGCCACGAAGACATCAAGATGGTCGTCCCCCACCAATCCAACATCCGCATGCTCAAGAGTGCGTGGAAGAAACTGGGCTTCCCAGAGGACAAGATCTACATCAATATCGACCGCTTCGGGAACACCTCGGCGGCGAGCATCGGCCTGTGCATGCACGAACTGACCGAGCAGGGCCGACTCCAAGAAGGCGACCACGTCATCTTCGTCGCCCAGGGCGGCGGCCTGACCTGGGGTGCCAGCCTCTGGCGGCTGTAAGAATTTATGATTTGAGATTGATGATTTATGAGTTATAACGGGGACTAACCCATGGATCATCAGGACCTATGTAACCGCACGAAAGCATTTGCGCTTCGCATCATAAAGCTGACAGCCGCATTACCTAAAAACAGAGTTGGAGACGTGCTTGGAAGACAACTGCTGAAATCGGGCACCTCGATTGGGGCCAATTACCGCGAAGCAACACGAGCCTCCTCCAAACGTCATTTTGTGACCACCCTGGGAATCACTGTCCGAGAAGCGGACGAAACCCTTTACTGGCTGGAAATGCTCTCAGAAAGCGATACCATCGGCCCCGAACGACTCCACGACCTGATTCGAGAATGCGATGAAATCATAGCTATCCTAACCGCCACGATTAAGACCGCTAAAGAACGCTCTTAAATCATAACTCATCAATCTCAAATCATAAATGCCTTCTAACTCCAACACCATCGTCCTGCTATGTCCCGGCCAAGGCGCTCAGCACGTCGGCATGGCCAAGGCCTGGCACGAGCAACACCCCGCGGCCGCGGAGGTCTTCGCCCAGGCAGACGAGGCATTGGGCTTCGACCTGACCAAGCTCTGCTTGGAGGGCCCAGAAGAGACACTCAACCGCACGGACATGGCGCAGATCGCCATCTACACCGCTTCGGTTGCCTGCCACAAGGCCCTTGTTGCATCAGGTGTCATTGGTGAAGCGCAACTCACCGCCGGGCTGAGCCTCGGGGAGTTCACCGCACTACACCTGGCGGGCGCATTTGATTTCTTGACGGGCCTTGAACTGGTCAAACTACGCGGCCAAGCGATGCAGGACGCCGCGGGGCTGACGGAATCGAGCATGGTCGCGTTGATCGGTGCCGACGAGGCCCAGGCTCTTGCGCTGTGCGAGGAAGCGCTTGACGACTTAGAGAACCAAGGCGATGAGGTGCTGGTCCCCGCGAACTTCAACTGCCCCGGGCAGATCGTGATTAGTGGATCGCTCAAGGCCTGCGAGCGTGCGGAGGCGGTCGCCGACAAGATGGGGATCCGCTCGACACAGCTCGCGGTTGCCGGCGCGTTCCACTCGCCGTTGATGCAGCCGGCCGCCGACCGTCTCGCCGAGGCGTTGGATAAGGCCAACTGGAATCTGCCGGCCGTCCCGGTGCTATCCAACGTGACCGCCGAGCCTCACGAAAGCGATATCGCTTCTATAAAGCAGCGTCTGGTCGATCAGCTCACCCAACCTGTGCGGTGGTCCCAGTCGATGCAATACCTCTTGGAAAACCTGCCGGGCGCGGACGCCCGGCTGATCGAGTTGGCCCCGGGCAAAGTCCTGTCCGGGCTGATGCGCCGGATCGACCGGAAGACAAAACTCGAAAACTGCGCGGCCCCGGCTTGACCCATAGCCTAGCCCACCTAGACTCCCCCCGAATCAAACTCAAACGGATTGTTCGCAATGGCTGAAAAAACTGAACTGAGAGTCGCGGTCGTCACCGGCGCAAGCCGGGGTATTGGTGAGGCGATCGCCCACGCACTGGCCCAGCAGGGCCGACACGTCGTCTGCGTCGCACGCGGTGCCGAGAAGCTGGAAGCGGTCGCCAAGTCGATTACGGACGCCGGCGGTCTGGCCTCCGTGAAGACCTGCGACATGGGCAATACCGATGCGATCACCCAGATGATCGAATCGGTTGCCAAGGAGCACGGCCGACTGGACATCCTGGTTAACAATGCCGGGATCACCCGCGACAACCTGCTGCTACGGATGAGCGACGAGGAATTCGACGACGTGATCCAGGTGAACCTCCGCGGCGTGTTCGTGGCCTGCCGGGCTGCGTTGCGTCCGATGATGCGTGGTAAGTGGGGCCGAGTCATCAACCTCGGCTCGGTCTCGGGCTTGGTCGGAAACGCGGGGCAAGCCAACTACGCCGCCGCGAAGGCCGCCCTGTCTGGCTTCACCAAGTCGCTGGGCAAGGAAATGGCCGCCAAGAACATCACCGCCAACGTCGTCGCACCCGGGTTTATCCAGACCGATATGACCGACGTGCTGCCTCAGGCGGTCAAAGACGCCGCCCAGAAAGCCATCCCGCTGTCCCGGTTCGGCCAGCCTAGAGAGATCGCCGCCGCGGTCGCCTTCCTCGCCAGCGAGGACGCCGGGTACGTCAGCGGCCAGGTCCTGGCTGTGGACGGCGGCATGACCATGTGCTAAACCATGTGTTAGCTGGGTTTACAAAACGCTCCCATACCGGTTTGGCACCGCCGCCGGGTAACGATATAGTCCACCATCCGAAACTAGGCCAAGAACCCCCACCACCGCCGCCCACGGGCAGGTAATAAGGAGATGTCATATGGAAGAACAAGAAATTCAGGAAAAGGTTATCTCGATCGTCGCCGAGCAGATGGGCGTTGATAAAGGTGAGATCAACCGTGAGACCAACTTCGTCAACGACCTCAACGCCGACAGCCTCGACACCGTCGAGCTGGTAATGGAATTTGAGGACGAGTTCGAGACTTCGATCCCCGACGAGGATGCCGAGAAGATCCAGACCGTGGGTCAGGCGATCGATTTCATCAAGGAAAACGCCAAATAAAGCCCCGCGCTTTGCTTGGGCCCCCAAGGCCGGTTGTGCCGGCAAGATGAGATTGACGTCATGAGTGACCGCCGAGTTGTAATCACCGGGATGGGTTGGGTAACCAGCTTCGGGGATTCCGTGGACCAGGTCTGGAACAGCCTGGCCGAAGGTGCCAGCGGTATCGGTCCAATCACCCGATTCGACACCGAACGATTCACCACCAAGATAGGCGGTCAGGTCCCCAAAGACTGGCAGCCGGACCATATCGAGAAGCGCGAACTCAAACGGGTCGATCGTTTCACCGCTTACGCGCTGAGCGCAACGATCAACGCTGTCAGCGACTCGGGGTTGGACTTCGAGAAAGAAGACCCTTGGCGTTGTGGCTCAATCATCGGCACGGGCATCGGCGGGATCGAAGAGTTTGAGACCGGCTCGGGCAAGCTGCTGGAAAAAGGCCCCGAACGGGTCAGCCCGTTCACCATCCCCAAGCTGATGTGTAACGCCGCCGCGGGCAACGTCTCGATCCGTTTTGGACTCAAGGGCCCAAACTCCGCGATCGCCACAGCCTGCGCCTCCGCCGCACACGCCATCGGTGAGGCCGCTCACAGCATCCGCCACGGCATCTCCGACATCATGGTCACCGGCGGGTCCGAAGCGGCCGTCACGCCCCTTGGGGTCGCCGCCTTCATCGCACTCAAAGCCTTGTCAAAACGCAACGACGACCCGACCAAGGCGTCTCGCCCATTCGACGTCGATCGTGACGGCTTCGTACTGGCCGAGGGAGCCGGGATCATCATCCTCGAAGAGTACGAGCACGCCAAAGCCCGTGGTGCCAATATCTACGCCGAGGTGCTGGGTTTTGGTCAGACCGCCGATAGCTCGCACATCACCGCCCCCGACGAGCAGGGCCGCGGCGCAGCCATGGCCATGCAGATCGCCATCAAAGATGCCGGGCGCAATCTCGAAGACATCGATTACATCAACGCACACGGCACAAGCACCGGCTTGGGCGACATCGCCGAAACCCACGCCGTGAAACGCCTCTTCCAGGACCACGCCAAGAAGCTCGCTGTCAGCTCCACCAAGAGCATGACCGGCCACCTCCTGGGTGCCTCCGGCGGCATCGAAGCCATCATCACGGCCAAGACCCTCCAGACAGGCACGATCCTCCCCACGATCAACCTGGACAACCCCGACCCGGAGTGTGATCTGGATTACGTCCCCAACACCGCTCGCAACACGCCCGTCAAGGTCGCGATGAGTAACTCCTTCGGCTTCGGCGGCCATAACGTCAGCCTCGTGATCGGCAAGATCTGACCCCACAAAGTCTTCCTCACCCGGTGAGCCGTTTAGCCCGGACGACCTCCCCCCAAAGCTCCACCGGGGGCACTCGCCCCCACCCCCACCCCGGCATATACTGCCCCTCTTTCCCCAAATCCGTCCGAGGTTTATCTCTATGAAATTCGCGGTCACGATCTTCGCGATCCTAATCGGTCTGGCTGTCATCTTTGGCGTGATGAGTAACGCCCAGAAGACAAACGCCCCCAAAAACACCCCCGCCGTCGTGGATGCCCAGGCACTGACCGAGGCAACCGACAGCGCCGAACCCGCCGACATGGCTGTCGCTGAGCCCCCCACCCAAGACGACCAGCCCACCACCCAAGCACCTGCCGACAGTGCTGATACCGCACCCGCACCCGCCGCTGCAGACACGCCCCAGCAGCCGACGATCCCCGGCCTGCACGCGGTCCTTGTTGACCAGGCCAAGCCCGCGGTGATCGGGTTTGAAGACCCAAGGTCTCCCTTCAAGCTCCGTGTCGAACTCACCCGATTCGGCGCTGCGGTCTACAAAATCACCCTCTCGGATTACCTCAAGGAAGTTCAGGGCCCAGACCACTACGTCGTCCACGACCGCCTGACTCTGCCGGACTCCGCAGACCCAACCAAGCAGATCCCCTACGAATACGCCTACGCCACCCGGGCCATCACCGTCAACGGCACCACCATCCCACTTAAGAACAACAAGGCCTGGCTCGCCGATGAGGTGGTCAACACCCGCAAACGTTCCTCGGTCCAATACACCGCAACCATCGCCGACGGCGACGACAAGCCGGTCCTCAAGATTATCCGCCGATACACGGTCAAGGCCGACAGCTACGACCTTTCACTGGACCAGCAACTGGTCAACCTCACCGACGAGCCGATGACCGTCCGCTGGGAGCAGAACCTTCAGGGCGATCTGGTCAACGACTCCGGCTACCTCGGCGACCGGCGTCAGTACGTCGCCGGGTACTTCGCCCTCTGGTGGGACAGCCAGCGCGAACGCATCTACACCAAAGATGCAGACCTCACACGGACCAAATTGGTCAACGCCACGACCCCCAGCGTCTGGCCCGCCCGTGGGATGAACCCACAGGCAGAACTCGCTTGGATTGCGTCACTGAACCGTTACTTCGCCGTCGTCACCCACGCCGCCATTGATGACAAGGTCACCGTCACCGCCGACATCCCCCCGCTGCATGCGGTATTCCCCCACATCAACCAGTCGATCCAGTGGGACCGGCGCCTCATCGAGCCTAAAGACGATCAGAAGGTCGTGGTCATCACCGCGTCGACCGACACGCTGGAGATAAAGCCCGACAGTCAGTTGGACCTGGACCTGGGCATCTTCGCGGGGCCTCGCAAGCCCGAGCTTTTTGACACCGTCCCCTACTCGACCCTGCACCTGGACCAGACCATCGTCTACAGCCTCGGCGGCGCGTGTTCCTTCTGCACGTTCCAATGGCTCGCCCACGGCCTGCTCTGGCTGCTCAAATTTTTCGAGGGCCAGGTATTGGTCCTGGGCGGCATCGGCATCGGGGTCCACGACTGGGGACTCTCCATCATCCTCCTGGTCCTGGTCGTCCGCCTGATCCTCCACCCGATCACCAAGCGCGCCCAGATCAACATGATGAAGATGGGCAAGATGATGCAGGCCATCGCCCCGGACGTCGAGAAACTCAAGAAGAAATACAAGGACGACCAGCAGAAAATCAACGCCGAGATGATGAAGCTCTACAAGGAGAAAGGCGTCAACCCCGCCAACGTCCTGGGCTGTCTGCCGAT
Organism: Phycisphaeraceae bacterium; assembly: GCA_029260615.1. GTDB lineage: Bacteria > Planctomycetota > Phycisphaerae > Phycisphaerales > Phycisphaeraceae > JAJRRS01. The sequence goes on from JAJDCX010000043.1 coordinate 36,291, forward strand.
GTTCCTGCAGACCCCGATCTGGATCGCACTCTACGCGATGCTCTACTACGCCATCGAGCTCCGCCACCAGCCCGCGTTCTGGGGCTTCTTCCAGTGGGTCTCCGGCGGATCATGGCGCTTCCTCGCCGACCTCTCACAGGCCGACAACTTCATCCGCATCTCCGAGACCCCGGTCAAGCTCAACCTGATCTTCATCCATCCCGAGTTCCAGGCCATCAACATCCTGCCACTGCTGATGGGCGTTGTCTTCTACTTCCAACAGAAAATAACCACCCCACCGCCAGCCAACGAGCAGGCCGCCCAGCAGCAGAAGATGATGAAGTTCGTCATCTTCCTGTTCCCGATCTTCCTCTACTCCGCACCGTCGGGGCTGACCCTATACATCCTCGCATCCACCGCAGCGGGTGTCATCGACAGCACCATCGTCCGACGCCACATCAAGCAGCAGGAAGAGTCAGGCGAACTTTTCAAACCCAATCCTGTCAAGACCGGCGGGTTCCGTGACCGCATCGCCAAGGCCGTTGAAGCCAAGCAGCAACAGATAACTCAGAAGCAAAAACAACACAAAGGCGGTAAACCCCGCAAGAAGCGATGACCCCCGGGACAGCCCAGAGCGTTGACACCATCGTCGCGGTCAGTTCGCCGCCGGGTCGATCTCTGCGTGGGCTGATCCGCCTCAGCGGTCAAGACACACGGCGTATCCTCGCGGGTCTGATCGGCACCCCCGTTAGCGACCTGCCGCCACGCCGACTCGCAACCGTCCGTCTCATCACACCTGACCTGCCCGCCCTGCTAACTCTGTTCGACGCCCCTGAGAGCTACACCGGGCAAGACGCCGCCGAGCTTCAAGTCCCCGGCAACGCCGCCCTGCTGGACCGCCTGCTGCACCTCGCCACCGACGCCGGAGCACGCCTCGCAGAGCCCGGCGAGTTTACGTTCCGTGCATACACCGCGGGCAAGCTCGACCTTACTCAGGCCGAAGGCGTCGCCGCCACCATCCACGCCACAAGCGACGGCCAACTCAAAGCCGCCCAACACCTATGTAACGGCGAACTGGGCCGCTTCGCCCGTGAACTCGTCGATGATCTGGGTACACGCCTGGCACTGGTCGAAGCTGGTATCGACTTCACCGACCAGGAAGACGTCGTCCCCATCAGCCCCGGCGACCTGGATACACACCTCTCCCGCATCGAAGCACGACTGACCCAATTACTCACCAACAGCCGATCGTGGGGCGAAGTCCAGGCCCTCCCCTGGGTCGTCTTGATGGGCGCTCCAAGTGCTGGGAAAAGCACGCTGTTCAACGCCCTGCTTAACCGGGATCGCGCCGTGATCGACCCCCTCCCCGGCACCACCCGGGACATCCTCTGCGAGCCCATGACCATCACCGCTAACGATGGGACGCAACAAGAATTCATGCTCGTCGATATCGCCGGGATCGACGCCCCGACAGCCAGCCCCGCCACACCCCTTGATAAACAAGCCCAAGACGCCGCTCAATACGCCGTCGCTCGGGCCGACCTGATCGTACTCGTCTTAGACCCCATCACCGATGCGCCCACATCTATCACCCACAAGCCCACGCTGACCGTACACACCAAAGCCGATCTGTCTCAACCCCCAACACCCAACGCCTGTCACACCATTCAAGTCAGCGCCCTCACCGGTCAAAACCTAGACACGCTCAAAGACACCATCGCTGACCGGCTAGGCGACCTCCCCGTGAGCATCAGCGCCGACATGCTCGCCCTGCAGCCCCGGCACGAACACGCCCTCCGTTCCGCCTTGACACAACTCACACACGCCCGGGGCCTCCTCGCAACCCGGCTAACCGCCCGGGCCATCGAGGATGTCGAACTCATCGCCGACCACCTCCGCCAAGCCCTCAACAACCTGGCGCGCCTGGGCGGTCAACTCACCCCCGACGACGTCATCGGCAAAGTCTTCGCCACCTTCTGCGTAGGGAAGTAAGGGTTGGGGATTGGGGGTTCGGATTTGGGATTAGAAATATGCCCTTCACCTGTCGTTGCCCCCCCAACTCCTAATCCCCAACCCCCAATCCCCAACCCCACTACAATCCTCCCCAGCATGGCCAAGAAGAAGTCCAACCAGCCCAAGAACCTCAGCCCGCGGATCGCCAACCGCCGGGCGTACCACGACTATCACATCGGTGATAAGTTCGAGGTCGGCATCGTCCTCAAAGGCAGCGAGGTCAAGTCGATCCGCAACGGCCAGGTCTCACTGGCCGAGGGCTTCGCCATGGTCGAATCAGCCACCCTCGAACTCTGGCTGCACAATGTCGAGATATCCCCCTACACCCACGCCGGCCCACACCACCAGCACGAACCCAAACGACAACGCAAACTCCTGGCACGCAAGCGAGAGATCCGCGTCATCCACGACAAGATCGTCGGCAAGGGCGTCACGCTCGTCCCCCTGGCGATGTTCTTCGTCCGCGGCAAAATAAAACTCGAGATCGGCGTGGGCACCGGCAAAAAATCCTTCGACAAACGCCAGGACATGAAAAAACGCGACGCCGACCGCGAGATGCGCCGAAGCATGTCAAAACGTATGTGACCCAACCGCCGAACCGCCTTACACACCCAACCCATCGCGATAGCCTGCGACTTAGTAAACCATAAAGACCCGCCCACCTTGCTACGCCTGATCATCCTCATCACTTTTATCGAGTCGTTCGTCACCGCAATGGTTGAGCGGGGTGTGTCGTTTTATGCCGAGCACGAGTTGGGGTTTTCTCAGCCCCAGACCCTCACGCTGGCGTTGCTGTTCGGCGCTGCGTATGTGACCGGCGCTCTATCCAGCCACCGTGCGGCAGATTTTTTCGGTGAACGGCGGTGGCTGATCCTGTTGATCGTAGCGCACATCGTCCTGCACCTGGGCCTGGCGATGGACCCAAGCACACCAGCCGTATTTATATTCAATACCCTGCTGGGTGCCTCGTCGGGCTCGAAATGGCCGGTCGTTGAAAGCTACGTCAGCGCCGGACAGACCCCACGCAAGGCCGCCGCGTCGGTCGGGCACTTCAACATCGCCTGGTCGTCTTCCGTGGTCCCGGCCGTGGCCCTGGGCGGGCTCCTGATCGAGTCCTGGTCACCCAGCCTCTTCCTGCTCCCGGCGCTCCTGAACTTGGGCGTGATCGCACTGATCATGCGACTGCCCGCCCGCCCGGTCCACCTGCCATCGGACCACCCACTGCAACCCACCGACTGTCAGAAAGTGCGCATCCAGTCGCTGCTGCTATGCAGCCGTTGGCTGATGTTCGCCAGCTTCACGCTTCTTTTCCTGCTCACACCCTTGCTCCCCTACATCTTCCGTCGGCTGGGCTTCACCCCCGGACCTGCCACCGCGATGGTCTCGCTGATCGACCTGGCACGGTTCGTCACGTTCGTCGCCCTGCAGCGCTACGTCGGGTGGCACGGCCGAGCGTCGCTGCTGATCTGGACCGCCGTACTCATGCCCATCGGGTTCCTGCTGATGCTGACCAGTGACCACCTGCCACTGATCCTCATAGGTGAAGCCGTGTTTGGTGCCGCCAGCGGATTGACCTACTACGCCGCTCTGTATTACGCGATGGTCATGAAGAACGCTGCCGTCGAAGCAGGCGGCGCTCACGAGGGCATGATCGGGTCGGGTCTGGTAGTCGGCCCGGCGATGGGGCTGGGCGCGATCTACCTCTCTAGCTCGGCCGGCGACACCTCCACCACGATGCTCGCCACCGTCGCACCTTTCCTGGTCATCTGTACAGCCTTCGCTCTATGGGCCCTGCGGGGAACCCGAGATGCAGATCACTTCCAATTCCCCGATTGACGCCATCACAAACCGCTACCGCCCCAACGCCGCACGCAACTCCTGCTCCAAACCTGGTTGAATAAACCCGTACCCGCTGTGTTTAAGCACCCCCGGTTCAACCCGCTGACTCGCAAACAACGCCTCGTCCGCCAGCGCTCCAAACGCCAGCCTTGCCGTGAACCTCGGCACAGCCAGCACCGCGGGGCGGCGTAGCACTTTGGCCAAAGACCGCGTGAACTGCCTGTTAGTCACCGCCTGCGGCGAAACAAGATTCACCGGCCCCGATACCGCACTATCTGCAATCAGATGCAACACCGCTGCGACCACATCATCCAACCCGATCCAACTCATCCACTGCCTGCCGCTACCCAACGGCCCACCTAATCCCAACCTAAACGCCGGCAGCATCTGCTTCAACGCTCCACCGTCACCGCTAACGACCACCCCAAGCCTCGCATGCACCACACGGATACCCGCCTCCACCGCAGGCCGCGCCGCCGCCTCCCAAGCCTGACATACACCAGCTAAAAAACCTTCGCCACGCCCGCTGGACTCGTCTAACACCTCATCGCCACGGTCCCCGTAATAACCAACAGCCGAGGCGCTGATAAGTATCGCCGGCTTGTGTTGCAGATTTGCCAGTGTGGCTGCGAGCAGCCGTGTCCCGTCCACCCGGCTGTCACGGATCGCTCGCTTCTTATCGTGTGTCCATTTCCCAACGATCGGCTCACCCGCCAAGTGAACCACCGCGTCGAGTCCTTCAAGTGAAGTGCCGTTGAGTTGGCCATGCGGTATCGACCAGCGTACGTCCGGCGGATGGGCCGACATATATCGGCCAACACAAATCACCTCGTGCCCATCACCGGCCAGCCGCTTGCGTAGAGCCTTCCCGATCAGCCCCCCCGCACCCGTGATTGCTACCCGCATCGTGGTCCTGCCTATCTGTACGCTTGGAATGAATACACCGACCGTCACGCCACACCGCTAACCGGCACGGCTTCACACCCAGGTGATACCCGATGATACACGCCTGATTCACCATCGTCGCACACACGATCCCCTGATGAAGCCAACGCCTCGCCGAGGTCTTCACACTCACCGGTGCCAGCCGTATCCGCCCCAACTTGGCAAGCCGGCGAACCAGTTCGTAGTCTTCCATCGCCGGCAGGTCTGCGTATCCCCCAAGATCACGAAACGTGTCAGCACGCATAAACAACCCTTGATCGCCATACGGCAGCGACAGCCATCGGCTGCGCAGATTCACGAACCATTCAATCGCCCGCAACGACCGCTTGGGAGCATCGATGTGAAGTTCAAACGCCCCCGCCACCACGCCCCGTTGGGCAAGTGTTTCGCGGATGTGCTTTGGATAATCAGCGGGGGGCCATGTGTCGGCGTGCATAAACAGCAACCATTCACCGGTCGCCACCGCCGCCCCAGCATTCATCTGCTTACCACGCCCCGGCTCACACGTCACCACCACCGCGCCCATCGACCGCGCAATCTCCCGCGTATCGTCTTCACTGGACCCGTCGGCAACAATCAACTCCAACGGACAACCTGCGGCGCAGGCTTTAAGTGCCTCAAGGGTTTGGCCGATCACCCCCGCCTCATTCAACGTCGGCACAATCACCGAGAGGCTCGGCTCACCCGGCTTTGCCCCCTGATCTGCCTCACGGTGCGTTGTGCACATCATTGAGTTTCCAATCGTAATCCAGCCATCGGACCTCCGGCTCACTTCCCGAATCCATCGCCGTGCGCAGCGCGGGGACGTGGCCTGCGACATAGTCTAACACGCCGTCCGCCACCGCCTCGAAGTCGCTGCCGTACCATTTATACAGCGCAGTCAGGTAAACCGTATCCCCCGCCTGATCGAAGCGGAACCATCGGGCGTGCCCGTGGGTGTAGGCCGTCTGATCCGCCAACTGCTCCTCAAGACGCTCGCCCACATACGCCTGGTTACGCAGCTTAGGGCAGCTATACGCCGCACAAACCAACGCGAAGTGAACCCTCGGCTCCACAAACTTCGGGCGGATCAACTCGTGCTCAATCTGACTAAGACTGTAAACCCCATTCCCGGATGTCCCTCCAGACACCCCCGCCGCCAGTTCCCAACGCACCGCGTCCCACCGCTTGGCCCCGGGGATGTCCTTGATACTCTCCACCGGGTAGTGGTCCAGAATCAATCGCAACGTGAAAGCGTTATACCCATTGATAAGGTAAGCCAACTTCTCATCACGCCCAAACCGATCGAACGGCGCATCAGCCAGCGAGACAATGTAGGCGTCCAGCGGTGCCGGGTCATCGGCCATGGCCTTGTAATCCACCCAGCCATCCGCATCGACGTGCCTGCTTAACAACGCATCGAAAACATGGTGATCGAAGACATCCGCTTCGTCCCCAGCCGGCTCGTCATACGCCTCCGCCAACGTCACCGCCGGGGGGCCCGCCAGGGAAGCCAGAAAGCCTTGGATGCATTGCGGATTCATCCGGGCATAAGCCCCGGCACTCAGCACCACCACCGCGATCCCCGCCATCACGATCACGCCCCACTTCCCGGGGCGTTTCTTTTGACCTTGCGCGTCCTTGGTCATATCAGACTCCTCAATAAGTTCGGGTGCTTGCGTGTATGACCTGACAGCACGGGCCGACAGGCGTGTGACATAGAGTGTGACGGCAAGGGTCGCCGCCAATCCGATCCCCAAGAGAACAGCCTTCCCGGTACTCCCCGCCCCGCCGCCCTGCACCGCCCCCGCCGCTTCCCGCCCGGCATACCCCAGGTACACAAACAGGAATGTCCCCGGCAGCATCGCAACCCAACTCGCCAGCACCGCGGGCCAAAACCGGATCGCCGACAGGCCATAAAGATAATTCTGCACGTTAAACGGGATCACCGGGCTTAGCCGAAGCAACGCAACGACCTTCCACCCACCCCGGCCCAGCGCACCATCAATCGCATGAAAGACCGGGTACGTCTTCACCATCCCAGCCACACGATCCCGCGCCAAGTATCTTGCAATCAGAAACGTCAGCGCCGCGCCCATCGTCGAACCCAGCGACACCACCACCGTCCCGATCCATAGCCCAAACACCGCCCCCGCCACCAGTGTCAACGCCGAGCCTGGGATCATCAGCACCGTCGCCGCGATATAAATCACCACGAACACCGCCGGGCCCCACACCCCCAGGCCCTCCACCCAATCCCCCAGCCGCTGACCAACTTCCTGCATCGGCAGCACGCTCATCAATAACAGCAACCCCGCCACGATCGCCAGGAGTGATACCCGCCGTAGCCAGACATGCAGACCATGCTCGCCTCGAACGTGATCGTGTGTCGGTGAGATCGTCTGTTGCATAAAGTTCCAAACCCCTGCCCCGGATCATTCACGCCCCCGTAAGCCCTCCCCAGTCTTGCACCTATTTCCCTTAGCTGCCACCCCTATCGACCACCTACGCGGCATGGATACAACCCACCAAGCCTCAAAATTATTCGATCCCCAACACCCCTGTTTAACCGCCCCTACAATACCCTCAAACCACCATGCCCGAACAAAGATTCCAACTCGTCAGCGACTTCACCCCCATGGGTGACCAGCCCCAGGCCATCGACCAGCTCACCGACGCCATCCAGGCCGGGCAACGCTACCAGACACTCCTAGGCGCCACCGGCACGGGCAAGACCTTCACGATGGCCAACACCATCGCACGGGTCAACAAGCCCACCCTCGTCATCAGCCACAACAAAACCCTCGCCGCCCAGCTCTACGAAGAGTTCAAGGATCTCTACCCCGACAACGCCGTGAGCTACTTCGTCAGCTACTACGACTACTACCAGCCCGAAGCCTACATTCCCCAACGTGACATCTACATCGAGAAAGACGCCTCGCGCAACGACGACCTGGACCGCCTCCGCCTTGCCGCAACGACCCACCTGGTCAGCCGCCGCGACGTCGTCATCGTCGCATCCGTCTCCGCCATCTTCGGGCTGGGCTCACCCAACGAATACAAGGCCGCCGTCCTGACCCTACGCAAGGGCGAGCAGATCGACCGCCAGGACTTCCTCCGCACGCTCACCGACCTGCAATACACGCGTAACGACTACGAACTGAAACGCGGCAGCTACCGCGTCCGTGGCGACGTCATCGAGTTGCACCCCGCAGCCGAAGAATTCGCCTACCGCGTCGAGCTCTTCGGCGACGAGATCGAAGGCCTGCAATTCATCGACCCGCTGACCGGCGAACTGCTCGCAGACGAAGACGAGCTCATGGTCTTCCCCGCCGTCCACTACGTCATGCCCGAAGACCGCCTTGAGTCCGCCGTCGCAGGCATCAAGGACGAACTCGCCACACAACTCATGCACCTGCGCAGCCAGGGCAAACTCCTGGAAGCCCAACGCCTCGAAGCCCGCACCAAATACGACCTGGAAATGATCCAGGAGGTCGGCTACTGCTCCGGGGTCGAAAACTACTCACGCTTCTTCGACGACCGCCCCGCCGGCTCACGCCCCTTCTGCCTGTTCGACTACTTCCCCAAGGACGACTGGCTACTCATCATCGACGAGAGCCACGTCACCATCCCCCAACTCGGCGCGATGTACCACGGCGACAAGCACCGCAAAGACACACTCGTCAACTTCGGCTTCCGACTCCCCTCCGCTCTCGATAACCGCCCACTAAAATTCGATGAGATCGAAGAACTCTGGCCCCAGGTCGTCTTCGTCTCCGCGACACCCGGCAAGTACGAGCTGGAAAAATGCAACGGCGAAGTCGTCGAACAAATCATCCGCCCCACCGGGCTGATCGACCCCGCCATCGAAGTCATCCCCGCACAAGGCCAAGTCCCCGACTTACTTGTCCGCGCCAGAGAACGCGCCGCCGCCGGGGAACGCACACTCGTCACTACGCTCACCAAGCGCCTCGCCGAGGACCTCGCCAGCTACCTCACCGCCCAGGGCATTAGCTGCCGGTACCTGCACAGCGACATTGAGACACTCGACCGCGTGCAGATCCTACGCGAGTTGCGCGAAGGCCAGTTCGACGTCCTGGTCGGCGTCAATCTTTTGCGTGAAGGCTTGGACCTCCCCGAGGTCTCCCTGGTCGCCATCATGGACGCCGACAAGACCGGCTTCCTCCGCAGCGCCACCAGCCTCATCCAACAGATCGGCCGGGCCGCTCGCAACGTCAACGCCACCGTCATCCTCTACGGCGACGTGGTCAGCCCCGCCATGCAGTCCGCCATCGAAGAAACCAACCGCCGACGCGAAATACAACTCGCCTACAACCAGAAACACGGCATCGAACCCAAAACCGTCAAGAAAGCCATCCGTATGGGCTTGGAACTGGAACTCCGTGCCCGCAAGACCGCACGCGAAGCCCTCGCCGGCGAAGGCCCAGATGGTGAAAAGGAATACGACCTCGCCGAACTGATTTCCGAATACGAAAAGCAGATGCTCGAAGCCGCCGAGGCGCTGGAGTTCGAGAAAGCCGCCCACCTCCGCGACAAGATCAAAGAGATTAAAGCCACCCCCAACGTAGGCAAAATCAAGGCCAGCTCAAGCCGCCCCCGCAAACCCAAACCCGGCACCCCCGGAACCAAGGTCATCAAGAAAAAGAAGAACCGCAAGCCGGCGTAAACACACCGGCCCAACATATCCCCAACACCTCCCCCAAACCCACGTCCCTAATACCGATCAAAGACCACCGCAGCACACAGGCTTGCCGTTTAGCGGCGGATCGCAGATCCGCGCGTTGGCCCAAGGGGCCAAGCCCTCTATATTCACCCCTACTCCATGCGCAAAACAGCACCGCCCCTTGCGAGGCGGTGCTGGCCGTTACTTCATGGAATCTTAAATCGATAACCGACCGATCAATGACGCCGAAGCATCGCCAACCCACCCAGGCCCAGTAGTGCCAGGCTCGCGGGTTCAGGAACCTCGAAGTCATAGGTCGTGTTAACGCCGCCGGGGACGGTAATGCTGACTTCGTCGAAGTAGCCGACCTGCCCCTGATTGAAGCTACCTACGCCAACCGAAAGGCCGACCACGCGAGCGGTGGCAAAGTCGGTCGGATCAGAGGCGGCGAAGGCTGTGGCCCACTCGGCCAATGAACGGATCGGCGGGCCACCGAACCCGTTGCCGATCTCAAAACCGCCGGTCCAACCCCAGCCGCCCGAA
>JAJDCX010000044.1 GCA_029260615.1 Phycisphaeraceae bacterium
GTGCGGTCGGGGGTGTTGTAGATGCCGACGATGATGACGGGGTTGATGGTACCGTCGTTGATGAGTTTTTCGGCGGTTTCGTCTGCGTTCCACTCGACGCCTGCGAAGCTGCTGGCGGTGTCGAAGAGGTTTTGTCCGTCCTGCATGTATAGGACGGGGTAGCGTTTGTCGGGGTTTTTGTCGTAGTTGGGCGGTAGGTAGACGGCGAGTGTGCGATCGTTATTCAGGAGTGTGGAGTGGAAGCCGACGTGCATGCGTATGTTGCCGGCGGCTGTGGACTTGCCGGGCTCTGTTTTGCCCTGGTCGACCCATGTAACGACGTTGAGATTTATAGATTCTGTTTTGTTGGGATCGAGGGTGCGGTTGTCGATTTCGATACCATCGAGCCCGCGTTCAACAGAGTTCCAAGATCCGCGTGTGACTTTGTATTCGATGGGTACGCCGCCGGCGAGTTGGACGGTGGCGGCGTATCTGCCGTCGTCGTCTTTTTTGAGTTCGAGTCCTTCGGCACGCCAGGCGCCGAGTTCTTTGGCGCTGCCTGCGAGGTAGAGTTTCTGGTATCTCGGGGTTTCGGGTGGGACGGTGACGGCGAAGTGTATGGTGACCTGCTCGGGAGGTGCGGTGGCTTGTTGGCTGGCTTTCCAGTCTTCCATTTTGGTGGAGAGGAGTGTGCCGCCTAAGAGGAGGATGACGATGATGAGGACGGGGTAGATGAGTTTACGCAGCATGGCGGTGCCCTTTGCAGAGGATGCGGTCGTGTGGGGCGAAGAACGAGGAGGCATTGTATCCGGGTAGGCTGGTTAGTGGAAGGGGGTGCGTGTTATTTGAGGTGGGTGTTGGATGTGAGCGGTCTGAGCCTTCGCAGCGTTTAGGTACGGTGTTGTTTAACACTGTTAACTTTGGTGCGCGGGGAAGTGTGGGATTTTGTGTGGAGACCCCGGCCAAGGCCAGGGGCCATGACCGGGCTTTGGGGGCGCGTGAGATATTTATGAGGGGGGTGTGCGGAGGTCAGTAGCGGTCGATGCTGGCGCAGACCTCTTCGCCTTGGACGCTGGAGGTCATGGCGAGTGTTGGGCCTTGGTCGAGTTCGTCGTTTTGGAGGAGTTCTTTGGGTGCGTTGTTGGGGTTGATTTTGGGTGGGCCGATGAGTTCGCAGTGGGCTTGGCCGTTGTTGGCGCGGTCGAGGGTGGCGGTGAGGCCGTGTGTGAGGTGTTCATCGACGCAGACGCGCATGCTTGAGGGGAGGCGGAGTGTGACGATTTTATTTTGCTGGTGCAGCTCGATGAGGACTTCGGCGCGTGGTTGCCCGCGGTTGGAGGCCATGCGTATGACTTCGCGGAGTTGGGTGAGTTCGCCGTTGAACGGTTTGCCCTCTACGGTTGTGTCGTCGCGGAGGACGATTTTGACGGCGCGGGTAAGTTGTTCGGGGGCGAGTTCGATGGGGATGACTTCATCGACGAGGAGCTGGGGTGTTTCGCGTTTGCGGTCGACCTTGCCTTTGAGGAAGACGATGCGGTCGTTTTCCAGGAGTGGTGCGACGACGTCGTAGGTTCTTGGGAAGACGACGGCGTCGATGGGGCCTGTTTTGTCTTCGAGGGTGAGGTGTGCCATCTTCTTGCCGGAGGCACGTGTGAAGGTGGGGCGGACGCGGGTGAGCATGCCGCCGAGGATGACCTGTGTTTCGGCACGGAGTTGTTCGACGTCTGCGATGGTGCAGGTGCAGTAGCGTTGCAGCGTGTCGCGGTGCTCGTCCATGGGGTGGCTAGAGACGTAGAAGCCGAGGACTGATTTTTCGTGTTTGAGGAGTTCCTGTTTAGGCCAGGGGGAGATTTTGGGGAGTGTGATTTCGGGCAGGGTTTCGGTGGTTTCAGTGGGTGCGTTCGCGCCGCCGAAGAAGTTCATCTGGCCGGAGTCGCGGTCTGATGCAGCGCGTTGCCCGGCCTGGATGGCGGCTTCCATAGCGGCGACCATGGCGGCGCGGTTTTCGATGCTGTGGATCTCGTCGAAAGCGCCGCACTTGATGAGCGCTTCGATGGTGGCTTTGTTGACGGTGCCCAGTGGGACGCGTTCGCAGAAGTCGTAGAGGCTGGTGAAGGGGCCTTTTTTGGATCGTGCCTTGATGATGGCGTCCATGGCTTTTTCGCCGACGCCTTTGACAGCGGAGAGTCCGAAGCGGATGTGGCCTTGGTGTGGGGTGTGGGTTTCGTCGTCGGCGAAGACGACGGTGAATGCGGTGTCTGAGAGATTGATGTCGGGCTGTCCGACGGTGATGCCGCGTTTGCCGTTGGGAAGCATGACGCGTTTGCAGACGTCGATGTACTCGACGACCTTGTCGGTGCTGACGGACTCGAAGGTCAGCAGGGCGGCCATGTACTGGATGGGAAAATAGGTTTTGAGGTAGGCGGTCTGGTAGGCGACGATGGAGTAGCCGGTGGCGTGTGACTTGTTGAAGCCGTAACCGGCGAACTTGAGGATGAGGTCGAAGAGTTCGTTGGCTTGTTTTTCGGAGACGTTTTTTTCCGCGGAGCCCTTGATGAACTGTGCGCGGTTGGCGTCGATGACGTCGATTTTTTTCTTGCTGATGGCTTTGATGAGGGAGTAGGCGGATCGCAGGGGGATGTCGCCGAGCTCGTTGACGACCTGCATGACCTGTTCCTGGTAGACCATGATGCCGTAGGTCTCTTGGGTCAGGCGATCGACGATTTCGTTGACCTTGGGGACGGCCTCGCGGTCGTGCTTGCGGTCGTTGTAGTTGGGGATGAGCTCCATGGGGCCCGGGCGGTACAGCGCGTTGGCGGCGATGAGGTCTTCGAGGCGGTCGGGGCGCATGGCCATGAGGAGGTTGCGCATGCCGCCTGACTCGAACTGGAACACGCCTGCGGTTTCGCCGCGTTGGAAGAGGGCGAGTACGTTTGGGTCGTCGTAGGCGAGTCGGTCGAGGTCGAGGGGGTCTGGGGTGGGGGGTCTGGGGTCTGGGGGGTCGGATTCGTTGTCGGGCGTTTTCTTTTCGGCTAGACCCTGAACCCTAGACCCTAGACCCTCCGCAACTGCTTTCTTAATCGTCGCGTCGTCGAGGGTCTGGCGGATGAGTTTCTTTGCGCGTTCGATGATGGAGAGGGTGCGCAGGCCCAGGAAGTCCATCTTGAGGAGGCCCATTTTTTCGACGGTTGGGCCGTCCCATTGGGTGACGAGTTGGTCGGTGCCTGGGGGCTGGTAGAGGGGGATGATGTTGTCGAGGGGTTGTGTGGCGAGGACGACGCCGGCGGCGTGTACACCTGCGTGTCGAGCGAGGCCTTCGAGGCGCATGGCGGTGTCGATCATGCGCTTGTGTGTGGGATTGTCGTCGTAGAGTTTTCTTAGGTCGGGTTCTTTGGCGAGCGCTTTTTCGAGCGTGACCCCCAGGGCGTCGCCGATAAGCTCGCAGACCTTGTTGACTTCGCTAAGAGGGATGTCCAAGACTCGGCCGACGTCGCGTATGGCGGCGCGTGCTTTGAGTGTTCCGAAGGTGATGATCTGCGCGACGTGGCCGTATTTCTGGCGGACGTAGTCGATGATTTCCTGCCGACCGTTTTGGCAGATATCGATATCGATGTCGGGGTATTCGGAGCGGTCGGGGTCGGTGAATCGTTCGAAGAGCAGGCCGTACTCGACGGGGCAGGCGTTGGACATACCCAGGACGTATCCGACCATGGTGCCGACGGCGGAGCCACGGGCGTTGACGGGGATGCCGCGCCTCCGTGCTTCGTTGACGAAGTCCCACACGATCAGGAAGTAGGCCGAGATGAACTTGTCTGCGAGGATATTTAATTCGCGGTCGAGGCGTGCGCGTATTTCGTCGGTGACGCCGTCCACGCCGTAGCGCCAGAACAGGCCTGCCTCGCAGAGTTTGCGGAGGGCGTCGTCGCACTGCTCTTTGAGGTCTTCGCTGGAGGTGTTTTTGTCGTTGAGCTCGTCGAATGGTTCGAGGTCGAATCCTGCGCAGAATTCCTGGTACCAGTCGGAGGAGCCGATGGGGTGGGGGGGGGCTTCGATGTTCGATCTGGGATCTTCGATCGAAGATTGCACATCACCGGTGGCAGATCGAACATTCTTGATCTGTTCGATCTTGACGACGGGGGCGTAGCTGGTTTTGAAGTCGATTTCCAACTCGCACATGTCGGCGATGCGGTTGGTGTTTTCGCAGGCCTGGGTCCACTTGGGGTGGTCCATGGCGGCGTACATCTGCTGGGCGCTCTTGAGGTAGAGCTGTGTGGGGTACTTCATGCGGCTCTCGTCGCTGACGAGTTTGCCGGTGGAGATACAGCAGAGTGCATCGTGCGGGCCGTGGTCGTTTTCGAGAAGGAAGTGGACGTCGTTGGTGGCGACGGTGCCGATGCCCAAGCGGTCGGCGAGGTCCATGAGTGCGGGGTTGACTTGGTCTTGTTCGGGGATGTGCTTTTGCAGTTCGATGAAGAAGCGATCCGGGCCGAAGAGTTCGAGGTAGGTCTCGGCGATCTCTTTGGCGCGTTTGCGGTCGTCCTTCATGAGTGCGGAGGGTATTTCTCCGCCGAGGCATGCGCTGGTGCAGATGAGTCCGTCGCTGTATTGCTTGAGGACTTCCTTGTCGATGCGAGGTTTGTAGTAGAAGCCCTCGGTGTAGGCGATGGAGCCGAGCTTGAGGAGGTTCTTGTATCCTTGGTGGTTTTGAGCGAGCAGGAGGAGGTGATACCCACCGTCTTTGACGCCTGTGGCGGTGCGGTTGGTTCGTGAGCCGGCGGCCATGTAGGCTTCGATGCCGATGATGGGTTTGACGCCAGCGGCGACCGCTTTGGAGTAGAAGTCGATGACGCCGAAGAGGCAGCCGTGGTCAGTGATGGCGATGGAGCTCTGGTTGAGCTCCTTGGCACGTTTGACCAGGTCCTTGGTTTTACAGGCCCCGTCCAGGAGGGAGTACTGGCTGTGTACGTGCAGGTGGACGAATGATTTATCTTTGTTGTTGGACGCCATCCCTGGCTGGCCCTCGATATATATAGATTAAGGTCAACGGACTGTGGGGCAGACAGGAAGCGGTGTGTGTTGCACGCCGATCTCGCCCGCCGGGTCAAAGGTACCGGCGGAAGGGTGCGGTGTCGATAGCTGATATTTGTGTGTAACCGGGGGTTGATCTGGTAAGTCTACGATTGATATTGGATTGGATGCGAGAGGGCGATCATGAAAGGGCGGAGAGATTTAGGATGTTTTTTCGTCGGGGTTGTAGGGGGAGTACTCCCTGAAGACCCAGCGCAGGGGTATGGCTTGGGGGGTGCGGACGACCAGTTGGGGTTTAAATGTCACGGCTCGGCCGGTCTGGTCGTAGTCCTGCGAGGGTTGGGCGGTCCATTGGACCTCGGCTTGGCCGGAGAGTTGGAGGGTTGAGCCGGTTTGGAAGTCGATGAACAGGAGGCCTGCTCGGGGATCGGCGGTGAGGTTGCCGAGGGTCTGGAACATGTTGTTGCCGGGGTAGTCTTTGAAGGTGAGTTCGCCTTGGGGGGTGACGCTGACGAATCCGGGGGTGCCTCCGCGGTGTGAGACATCGGTGCCGCCCCCGGAGGTGCCCGCGGAGGTGGCCCCGGAAGTGGTGGCGATGAAGAATGTGTCGGCTCGTTGGATCAGGTCAATGTCTTCTTGGGACAGGGCTGTGTCGGTGGTCGTTGGGCTGGGTTGCTGGGGCTCATTGTGGGCGGTGACTTCGCGGCGTTGGATGTACTTGGGGCAGTTGCCGTAGGCCTGGTTGATCTTGATGCGGAGGGTGTTGTTGGTTCGAGTGGCGTCGCCATTGAATCGGAAGCGTTGGCGGGTGGCCATGTCGATCGCGAGGAAGCCGGCGGCCCCCGGAAGATCCGGAATAGTGCTTAGATGCAGCGGGTCGGTATACACGGGGTTGGCGTGTATCTGGACAGTTTGCGCATCGATCGCTTGGACGAAGCCGGGGTTGCCGGTGAGAGGTGAGGCCCAGACGTTTCCTTGGGTGTCGAGCCCGCCTTGGAAAAGAATCGGGAGGGTGGCGAGGAAGCGATCGGCATCGTGTGGGAGGTTGGGTGCGATGATTCGGCCGACGTTTTGCGCTTGTGTTGATACGTCGGCGCGGGCTTGGACGGCGAGTTCGCCTTGGTGGAATGGGTTGGTCATCGGCGTTCTCCGAAGCCCCGTGGATTGTTTGTTGTGCCGTCAGGTCGATTGTGTGGTGTTTTTAACATTTTGACATCGCGGTACTGGCATCGGCGTAGCGTAGCTCGGAAGCGTCAATGGGGACGTCGTTGGCGCTCATGTCGCGTCGGCTCATCAGGCCGTTGTCGTCGAACTCCCAGTGTTCGTTGCCGTGTGTGCGGAACCATTGCCCGGCTTGGTTGTGCCATTCGTATTCGAAACGCACGCTGATCCGGTTGTCGGTGTAGGCCCACAGTTCTTTCATCAAGCGGTACCCGTTTTCGGCAACCCATTTGCGGGTGAGGAATTGTTCGATCTGCGAACGGCCCTGGAAAAATTCATCGCGGTTGCGCCATTTGCTGTCTATGGAGTAGGCCTTGGCGACCCGTTTGGGGTCTCGGCTGTTCCATGCGTCTTCGGCGGCTTGGACTTTGGCGAGTGCTTTGGTGAGATCAAACGGGGGCTTGATGTCTTTGGGTGAAGTCACGGTTGTGCTCTGGGTTTAGTTGTGGGTGGGTTGCGTTTGGTAAAGCCCGGGTCGGCTGGTGGGCCGACCCGGGCGGGCTTGGAGGGAGGGTTAGGTGGTGGGGACGGAGCGTGCGGCTTCGATGGCCGCGGCGAGAACGTCCTTGGATTGGTAGCCTGCTAGTTGGTTGACGACTTGGCCGTCATGGAAGACGACCAGTGCGGGGATGGAGCGGATGTCGTACTTGGAGGCTAACTTGGGGTTGGCATCGACATCGACTTTGCCGACGGGGATGTCGCCTGCGTAGTCGTCGGCCAAGGCATCGACGATGGGACCGATCGCCTTGCAGGGGGGACACCACTCGGCCCAGAAGTCGACCAGGACGGTGCCTTGGTGGTCGATCACCTGCTGTTGGAAGTTTTGTTCGCTGAATTCGAGGGTGTTTTTACCTGCCATGATGATGCTCCTTTCGGGTTGGGTGATTCTGTGCGGTGCCTGTTAACTGATCCCCCGGCAGAGCCGGGGGCTGAGGGGTAGAGGGCGTGATGCGGTAGGGTTGCGTTGGCGATGGCGGCGCGACAAGTTGCGGCGCTTCGTGGGGAGGGTTATGCGGTTGCGGGCTCCAGTTCTGGGGTTTTGCGTCGTGTGGTGCCGTCACCGCCGGCATCGACGCCACCGTCTACCGGGAGGATCACGCCGGTGACCCATTGGGCGTTGGCGAGGTAAAGCACGGCGTCTGCGATGTCCTTTGGGGTGCCGTAGCGGCCCAGGGGTTGCAGGTCGTGCAGGGCGTTGAGTTGTTCGTCGGTCAGGTCGCCGTAGAGCGGAGTTGGAACGATGCCGGGTGCGACGGCGTTGATGCGGATGTTATCTTCGGCGAGTTCGGCGGAGAGGTTCTTGGTCATCGCGGTGATGCCGCCCTTGGCGACGATCGGTGCGCTGGAGGTGATGCCTGCTACGCCGTTGAGTGCGAGGATGGTGCTGATGTTGACGATGGACCCGCCGTTGCCTTGTTCGCGGAAACGTCGTACGGCGGACTGGGACAGCACAAATGTCCCGCGGACATAGCCCAGGAAGCTATCGACTTCATCCACGGTGTAATCGGTGAAGGGTTTCATGCTGAAGATGCCGGCGTTGTTGATGAGGACGTCGATGCCGCCGAAGCGTTGGACGGCGGTGTTGACCAGCTTGTCGGCGGTTGCTGCCTGGGTGATGTCGCCTGCGATGGTGGCTACGCGGTCGGGGTGGCCGAGTTGTTTGGCGGCGTGTTGGAGCTTGGATTCGGTTCGGCCGTTGAGTACGACGTTGGCGCCCTGGTTAAGGAAGGCTTGGGCGACGGCGTAGCCGATGCCGGTGGCTGCGCCGGTGATGAGGGCGGTTTGTGTGTCTGGGTTGTGTGTCATGGTATTGATCCTTGTGTTCGTGGGTGTGAGTTTGAAGTTCTGCAAAGCCAGCGGGCGGTGGTTTGGCCACCCGTGGCGGTGGGAGGGAGACTGTTAGTTGGACGGGTCTGTGTGTGAGGTTGCGTTGATAACGCGGCTGTTTTCAGCGGCGAAGATGGAGGGCTTGGGTGGTGTTTTTGAGAAGGACACGTCGTGGATGAAGTAGGTGTTGCCGTCGCCCTGTAGTTGGCCGTCGGCCCAGCCGTAGAAGGTGAGTTGGCTGGGGACCAGTAGGCCGTCGGCCTGTTGCCAGTTGTCGAAGACCAGGGCTTTGCGTGGGAGGTCTTCGATCGGTGTGTCGCCGTTCACTTCGGCACTGGTGGGGATGAAGTCGATCATGTGCAGGCGGTGTGTTTGAGAATCGATGTAGAGGATGTAGTCGTCTTCGGGGGTTTCGCCGATGCCAGCGGGGTATGCGATGGCGACGAGGTCGTACTGGCGATCCATGAAGGTCTTGGTGCCCAGGTCCCGTGCGATGACGCCGGGGTCAGCGAAGACGAAGGGCATGGCGATGAAGTAGAAGTTGCCTGACTCGAAGAAGGCGGGGGGGAGGCCCAAAGCTTCGGTGTTGGGGAGTGCCCAGGCGGTGTGCTGGTTTTTCCCTGAGGTGAAGCCGTTGCCTTGTGTGAGGTGGTGGCGGTTGTGCAGGTCGGTGGTCTGTGTGAAGTTGAACGGTGCGTTGGCGCCTAAGGGGAAGTCGCGGGTTGCGTAGTCAAGGCGTGCGTAGGATTGCCAGGTGGCGAGTCCGCCGTGTGCTTGGATGGCTGCGTTGAGGGCTTGGGATGTTTGTCCGGCTTGGTCTGCGAAGGCGGTGCTGGAGGGTCCGGCCCAGAAGGCGGCTTGGATCAGGGAGGTGAGGATGAGTGTTTTGAGGTGGTTCATGGTGTTGTCTCCTGCTTTCTGTGGTGGTTCCGGCCGGTGTTGGGCCTGTGTGTTTGTTTGAGCAGTCCGCCCCGCTCACGTCGTTAATAACAAACATACCGTTCTGTCTATTCCTGTCAAGTGTTAATTCGTCGAAATTGGGTATTTTTCTTGAATAAAGTGGATTTTAGGCGATAATTTAATGTACTATACGGTATGTTTTGGGTATTGGATTAGCTAAAAGGGCTCTGAGATGTCTAAAAAGCGGGATCAATTGGTGGAAGCGGCCTTGGAGCTATTTAATAAAGAAGGGTTTCACGCGACGGGGATTGATAAGGTCCTGGCGGCGGCGGGGGTGGCTAAGATGACGATGTATAAGCACTTCCGCTCGAAGGAGGAGTTGATATTGGCGGTGCTTCGGCTGCGGGATGAGCGTTGGCGCAACAGTTTCATGCTGGGGGTTGAGAAGCGTGCGAAAGACCCGTGTGGCCGACTCTTGGCGATGTTTGATGAGTTGGGGGCGTGGTTTGCGGGGGAGGGGTTTTGCGGGTGCATGTTTATCAATGCCTCGGCGGAGTACGCGGACCATGGTGACCCGATCCATGCGGCGTCGGCGGAGCACAAGCGGCTGGTGGAGAAGTATGTGCGTGAGTTGGCGGAGCAGGCGGGGGCGGCGGAGCCGGGGGTGTTGGCGATGCAGTTGTGTTTGCTGATGGAGGGCGCGGTTGTGCTGACGCAGGTGTGCCCGGACGGTGATGGGGGTTGTGCTGGGGCGTCTGCCAAGCGGGCGGCGCGGGTGTTGATCGACCATGCGCTCGATGGTGTTTCGTGTTGATATCGTTGGATGAAATGTAAATGTGTTACATCGGCAAAAGGCCTTGCCTAGTCTTTATTGTGTGGCTAAATTTATAGCCCTCCGGGTTCCCTCGGATCGCCCCCGAACACCCCCGGTTCCCCCGGTTCCCCCGGTTCCCCCGGAGTACGCCCCGGTTTGTCCGTTGGATTACACCGGTTTATTTCGTTTACTCAGCTTGGAGTTTGTTATGGCCCTGCCGATTGGATTGCAGCTTTATACGGTTCGTGATGTGATGACTGAGGATCTTGACGCGGCGCTGGGGGAGGTTGCGTCGATTGGGTATCGGTATGTCGAGATGGCGGGGTTGTACGGGAAGACGCCGGCGGAGTACCGGGCGTTGCTGGATAAGCACGGGCTGACGGCGATCGCGGCGCATGAGAACGGCGAGGATCTACTAAATAATATCCCTGCGGTGGTGGAGCGTGCTGAGGCGCTGGGTTATGCGTATGTGATGTTTCCTTATCTGGATGAGACCCAGAGGCATAGTTACGGCGAGCTGGCGGGTCGTATCGCGGAGTCGGCGAAGAAGCTCAGCGGGCAGGGGTTGACGCTGTGCTATCACAACCACGATTTTGAATGGGAGGTTGATGGCGATGGAAAACGGGGGATCGACCATCTGTTCTTCGGCCCCGGAAGCACAGAACTGAACAGCGAGCTGGATGTGTACTGGGTTAAGAAGGCGGGGGACGATCCGCTTGAATGGATGAAGAAGCTAAGCGGGCGTGTGCCGATCCTGCACATGAAGGATATGGCTGACACCGCGGAGAAGGGTTTTGCGGAGGTCGGGACGGGGACGATTGATTTCGGTGCGATCCTGGATGCGGCCCAAGGCTGCGGGGTGAAGTATCTGGTGGTCGAGCAGGACAGTAACTGGAAAGAAAGCCCGATGGCGTCGGCGCGGGTGGGGCTAGAGAATCTTGGGGGGATGCTGGTGTGAGTCTTTAAGGCTGGCGTACGACCTGGACGTCTTTGATGACGAATTCGTGGTCGAGGATGAGGTGGACGTCGGCGGTTTTGCGTGCGGCGATAGGGGATGGGCGGAAGATGAGGTCGATGTGATCGGCGGTGATTTCTGGGGGCCAGGATGTGCCGAAGCTGCTGCGGGAGTCGTTTACGGGGGCGTTGCTGGCGATGGTCACCAGGTCCCATTCATGGCCGTCGGAGCTTGCGATGATCTGGTATCCGAAGGGGGCGGTTGTTCCGCGGAGATTTATTTGCAGGTCGGCGGTGAATCGTTCGGGGTGGCGAGGTTGCGGGCGTATCTTGATCTGGTGGTTATTGATTGAGGTGCCGGCCTCCATGGCGGCGGCGGCGAGGGGGTCTTTGAACATCTGGATGTCGTCGTGGGTGTCTGCGGGGATGATTTCTAGTGGGGCGGACTTGGTCAGAACGAATCGGCCGATTAGTGGGCCCTTCCCGCTGCCGAGTCGGATTTCGACGGGGAGTGTCATGGTGAGTTCGTGGTGGCCCAGGGTGAGTTGATTGAAGGGGGGGCGGTCTGTGCTCATGCTTGTGCCGGAGCTCCCGGAGCCTGCGGCAAATCCCGAGGTTGACCCGCCGCGTTGGTCGGTAAGTTTACCGATGGTGAAGCGTTCGCCGGACTGGACTCGGTAGTGTTTTGCTTGCTTGCCGTGGCCGCGGTGGTGGCGGTAGGGGGTTTGGATGATGATCGGGTCGCCGAGTCGGACGCGAGGGCGGGCGGTGAGTTCGAATCGGTAAACGTTTTTGGCGAATTGTTCGTGTTGGGCTTGTGTGCCGATGCCTTGGGTGAAGAGTTCGGCGAAGGTGTCGCCCCAGGTTTCGTTCCAGGGGGTTGATGTGTCGGCCTGGGCGTGCAAGACCGATCCCATCAGTGAATCAAGTTGCGATGCTGACAACGAGCTGCTTTTTGTGCGGGTCAGCAGTTCGTCCAGTTCGCCGCCATTGGATGCTTGTGAGGGTGTGGTGGCTTGCAGTTGCAGGAGCCAGAAGGGTTTGTAGGGGTTGAGGTTTGCCTGCCAGAGTTGAGCGCCTGCGAGCCCCGTGGCGATGAGGATCAGGAGGGTTCCGATCACGATTGGGGTGGGGCGTTTGCGGCGGTTGCCGATGTGGATGGCCCGGGTGCTTAGTAAGTCTGCACCGCATTCCGAGCATTGCAGGCGTGGTTTGGGTGAGCCAATCAGGTCGTATCGGCAGCGTCGGCAGACGGGGTGGTGGTCCAGTCGTTTGCCTCGGAGGCCGAAGACGAGGGTGAGTAGGCCGAGGGTCAGCGGGGGCAGGAATAGGGAGATAAGCATCACAGGGTAAGACGTAGGCGCGGGGGTGGCATTTCACTGCTCATTCTGATCGCTGTTTGTGTCGGTGTTGGCGGTTTTTTTGATGATGTCGGAGAAGTCGGGTTGGGTGGAGAGGCTGATGGGGAGCTGGTGGTCGACGAGCATGCTGATGACGTCCCGGGCGATGGGGTGGGGGGCTGAGCCGGCGTCTTGGCGGTAGTACCAGACCATGCCGTTGGCCTGGGCGAGTTCGGTGAAGCGGGGGGTGAGTTCTTCGAGTGTGGCGGGCTGGTCGTCGGCGAGGATGGAGCCGTCGGCCATGACTTTGATTTTAAGGATCGGGGCGGTGGCGCGTAGCTCGGTGAGCGAGGGCGGGGGTTCGGATTCGCCGCAGCTTAGGAGGGCGAGGGAGAGGAGGGTGAGGGGGATTAAGAGGGATCGCATGGGTTGGCTTTCAGAAAAGCTTCGGGTTGCTACCAAGAATACCAGTAATCGCGAAGGTCTCCGTTGCCTGTGATGAACCAGTAGGCGGCCTCGTTCCCGTAAGTCCAATCGGCAGACCCATAGACTCTGCCGCATCGCATCAGGGCGTACCGATACGAATTGAATCTTACCGATCTGACGTCGCCGGGCTCAAATCCGTCTGCGTATATGGCCCATCGGATTGATCCGTCGCTTTGGCGAAGTTGAACGATGGCAGAGGTGTCGTCGGTTAGTGCATCGAAAGACTCAAGCGTGAAGCCGTTGAAGATCTGCATGGACTGGTCGGGTTGGCCGTCGGCGATTGCGGTGGTGGGTGTGCCGTGGAATGGGCCGTCCTCGAAGAGAGGGCCAAACGGAAAGTAGTACCATGCCGCGCCGCAGGCCAGCATCATGCCCAGGGCTAGGGCACATGCGCATCCCATCAGCAGTTGTTTGAGTGCGTGACGTTTCATAGGGACATGGTGGCGAGGGGAATCCCCCGGCAAAGCCGGGGGCTGAGCGGGGACTGATGTATTTGTGTGAGTCCGGTATTCCAATATTGGTCCCTGTACGCGGCGTTAGGACTTGGAGTTCCAGAGAAGCTTGCCTTCGTCATCTTTTTTTGATCGGTGGGGTTCGGCTTTCTTTTTGGGTTTGCCGCGTTGGATGCCTTTGTCGGCGCAATCGACCTTCATGGTTTGGCCGGTGTCTTGGACGTGTTGGATGCGTTGGAGGGCTCGTTTGGCGTAGTCTTTGCTGAGTTCGCACCCGAGCCAGTCGCGCTTGAGTTTGGCGGCGGCGGCGAGCGTGGTGCCTGAGCCGGCGAAGGGGTCGAAGACGAGGTCGCCTTTGTTTGAACTGACGTTGATGATGCGTTCGAGCAGTGCCTCGGGGAGTTGGCAGGGGTGCCAACCCTGGCGTTCCTTGAATGTGCCAGCCAGCCGGGATTGGTACCAGGTGTCTTCGCCTTCACGGAAGTAGTTGCCTTCGGTGGTCTGCGGGCGGAGGTACCAGGTGTCGTCGGGGAGTTTGCCTTTGGGGTTGGCGCGTGCGTCGTTGTAGGTTGTTTGGCGGGCGCTTGGGACGGCGATGGCCTGGCGGTTGAAGGTGAAGGGAGGGTTGATGGTGATCTTGTCGGCGGCTTTTATTTTGGCGGTGGCGGAGCCGACGCAGTAGAAGAGGTGAGCGTGTGAGCGGTTGAATTTGAGTTTGCAGTTTTGGCCGAAGGTGTAGTGCCAGATGATCCAGTTGCGGAAGACGAGTTGTTTGTTGTCTTGTAGTTTGCGGAGGTGCAGGCGGGTTTCGGCGGCGTACTCATCGCCGATGAGGATGTAGAGGCTGCCGGTGGGTTTGAGCAGTCGGGCGCAGGCGTCGATCCAGTCGCGGGTCCACTTAACGTAGTCTTCGTGTTCGCGGTTGTCGTCGTAGTGGTCGTACTTGAAGCCGATGTTGTAGGGGGGGTCTGCGAAAATGAGGTCGGCAGAGTCTTTGGGCCAGGCGGCCATGGTTTTGAGGCAGTCGCCCTGGGCGATGGTCTGGCGGGGGAGGGTCTTGTCGGGCTTGGTTGCGGTTTTTCGGGCCATAGACCGCGATTGTAACAGGCGCGCAGGATGGGCGCAAACGGGGTGAGCGTGGCTGATGCGGGCTGTTTTCGTGGGATCTGTTTGGCTTAGTTGGCCGCTGATCTGCGTCGGATCATCGCCGGCACAACCGCCAAGGCAAAGAGCCCGGCGCTTGTGGGTTCCGGGATGGAGGAGCGGACGTTGTCGATCAGCGTTTCCTGGCCACCGATCAGGACCTGGTTGACCGGCCCGGTGAGGTTGATGAAGCCTTGTTGGGTGGTGCCCGTGACATTGATGGAAACGCCGTTGATGGTTGCGCCGTTGATGGCGGGGTCCATGAAATTGGGAGCGTTGACGATGGCTCCGCCCATGGCGGGGTTGACGTGGAGGTTGACGTTGCCTCCGCCATCGTGGAAGGGGATGGTGACCAGGGCCTGTTGGCCGATCGTGCCGGCGTAATCAAAGAGCGCGTTGATGTTGTTGGGGTAAAGCACGTGGTTGGTGCCGAAGGATACGCCGGTGAATCCGAGGGTGATGTCGGCGTGCCCGCCGGAATAGACGGTGCCGGCAGGCCATATGTAGTTCTGCATGGTAATCGTCACGCCGCCGGTGGTCATCGACCCGCCGACGTTGGCGGTAGTTGCCAACGCCAGGTCTTCGAAGTCGAGGATGGCCGCCGAGCCTGAGGACACCCACAAGGCGGAGGCCATCGCCAGGACGCTCGTCTGCAAGAATTGCTTGAACATATTTCGTCTCCAGATAAAAGAAAAGAACCCCCCGGGTCCACCTTCGAACATGGGCCGAAGGAACACCCTGGCACCACGACAACCGCCTCGGCTCGTCGTTTCCCTGCGCTGTGTTGTGAGTGGCAGCCTGAAAGAAAAAGGACGCGTCCCACAACGCAGCCTTTCTCCCCAATTAGGATTGATGTTCAAATTACCGCGCTGGGTTTAGATGTCAAGCTATTTTTGTCCAGTATTCGATGGTTTTTGAGATGGCGTCTCCTAGGTGTCAATCTGGGTAAACGGGCGTGTGTCTTGTGTGTGAGATACGGCTCGGGCTTGCGCGGCGCAAGTGGCGGATTAATTTAGCTTTGCAGAAACCGGGGGTGCGTTTATACTCTTAGGATGCCTGCGGGGAGCGCCCCGCTTTGAAGAGAATTGGAGCCTTGTTATGCCTCATATCATTACCGAACCCTGCATTGGAACCAAGGACACGGCCTGCGTGGACGTCTGCCCGGTGGATTGCATCCACCCGACGAAGGACGAGGCGGAGTTCGAGTCTGCGGAGATGCTGTTTATTGATAACGACACCTGCATCGACTGCGGCCTGTGCGTGGACGAGTGCCCGGTGAAAGCGATCTTCCCCGAGGAGGACCTGCCCGAGGAGTGGCAGGACTATATCGAGAAGAACGCGGCGTATTTCGAGGGGTGATTGGGTGGTGGCTGATCGCCTTTAGCTATTAGCCATTAGCTAAAGGCCTTGAGCTGTTGGTGGTTGGTGATTAAGTGAGATCGCTGGCCCCCGGGAGTCTTCGAGTTGTTATTCGATTGGCTTGCGTTGCCTTACGACACCTGAGTCCTGACACCCGGCCCCCGGCCCCGGCTTTTCCATGCCCGCGCGTGTTTTGATAACGGAGACGCTTGCTGCGGTCGCTAGCGACTGGCTGGGTGAGCGTGCGGATGTGGCGTGGTGTGCTTATGACGATGCGGGTTTAGATGAGCAACTTAGCGAGGCCCAGGGGCTCGTGGTACGGACGTATACGATCGTTGACGAGGGGTTTTTGGATCGTGCGCCGAAGCTGAGGGTGATTGGCAGGGCGGGGGTGGGGCTAGATAATATTGATCTGGAGGCGTGCAAGCGGCGGGGTGTGCGCGTGGTGCATACGCCGGACGCGAACACGCAGGCGGTGGTGGAGTATGTGTTGGCGTTGATGTTGGATCGGTATCGGCCGAGGACGGATATTCCAATGGGTGCGGATGCGGAGGCGTTTCATAACCTGCGCAAGACGGAGGTTGGGACGCAGTTGGATCAACTGACGCTGGGGATTGTGGGTTTTGGGCGGATCGGTAAGCGGCTAGGTAAAGCGGCGCACGCGATTGGGATGAACCTGTGGGTGTGCGATCTGTTGCCCGAGGTCGAGCTTCGCAAGGCGGTGGATTATCCGTTTGAGTATGTCGATCATGCAACGCTGTATGCGGGCTGTGATGTGGTGAGCCTGCATGTGGATGGGCGGGCGGGTAATCGGCACATGATTGATGGGGATGCGTTGAAACATCTGCGTGATGATTGTTTGTTTATCAATGCGGCGCGGGGGATGCTGGTGGAGGGTGATGCGCTGGCCAGGTGGGCGGAGTCGAACCCCCGGGCGGGTGTGGCGTTGGATGTGCATGATCCCGAGCCACCACCGCCCGGAAGTTATCCCCTGTATGGCCTGCCCAACGTGCGTCTATTGCCACACATCGCGTCGCGGACGGAGCAGGCGTTGGACAACATGAGTTGGGTGGTGCGTGATGTGGTGGCGGTGTTGGAAGGGCGAGAGCCGGGGTGCCCGGCGGTGTGATATGGCAAGCCAGAGCAGGCGTAATGAAGCGTCTCTATTGGGTCTGCCGGATGGGCAAATCGCAGGTTTGTGTCTTTGCGGGCGCTTCTACAAGTAAAAATATTGACGGAAATAGCTATTTGGGAGAATATTCATATACTCATTGAGTGTATAGTGGTATGCTATGTGGTCGGAACTTGCCGGGCTATTTGACAGGCAAGGGGAGGGAGTACGTCGTGGAGTCGGGAGAATCTTTTCCTAGTGCTATCCGAAGCCTCGCAACTTGGTGGTGCTGGTTTCCTGTTGTGTCTGACGGAGGTCCGCGATCAGCGTGGTGGCGGAACAGGTACCGGTGTCTAGATATTAAGAGGGGGTGCGCGATGCGCTTATATCCTGGGGCCTGGTACGGTTGGGCCGTCATGGTTGTGATGGCTGTATTGGCGACAACTAGTTCGGTGTCGGCGGACATCTTCGAGTGGGAATTTGTCGACCCGGGCGATCCATCGCTAGGTATGCAGCAGTCCTCGTTAGCCGTGCCCGATGGCGTGGGGGTCAACGCGGAGCCGGGGGCCTTGCTTGGAAACCTCGATCTGACCATGGCCTACCTTATCGGCTCGGACCTGTCCGGTGCCGACATGGCTGGCTCGACACTGGTTTTCGCTGCGTTGGACGGTGCGGACCTGACGAACGCCTCTATCGTGGGTGCGGATCTTAGAAGTGTCAGGGGCTTGACCCAGTCTCAACTGGCTAGCACTGCCAGCTACCAGGCGGGCGATCTCTCGGGAGTAAGTCTTGTCAGGGATGAGATGACTGGCTGGGACTTCGCCGGCCAGACTATGTTCAGGGCCAACCTCAGTGAATCCAACCTGACCAATGCTAAATTTGTCGGTGCCGATCTGACCCAGGCGCATATGTTGAATGTTACGCTGGCCGACGCTGATCTAAGCGGCGCCGATCTGATGTTTGCGGATGTGACAAACGGGCGAGCCGCGGGCGCGGATTTTGTGGGGGCCAACCTCACATTCTCGAAGTTTTTCGGCGCCACATTGACGGGCGCGGACCTGACCGACGCCGACATCACGGGCGCGGACTTCGGCCAAACGACGCTGTTCGGCTTCACCTATCAGCAATTGGCTAGCACGGCCAGCTTCAAAGCGGGGGGCCTTTCTGTCAGGCTGATAGGAAACGATATGACCGGGTGGGACTTCTCGGGCCTGACTGTTCAGGGGGACCTGAGCTTCTCCACGCTGATCGACGCCGACTTTGCGGGTGCGAGCCTGCGTGGTTTGCGCATGGTGCTGGTGGAGTTTGGCGGCGTTGACTTCCGCACCACCGACTTGTTTGGAGCCAACATGACCTCTTCTAACATGGAAGGTGCGATGTTCGCTGGGGTCAATCTTTCGCAGGTCGACCTGACATCGGCGGTCCTGGCGGGGGCGGACCTGACCGACACAACGTTCAATACGGCCAGCAGACTGACGGGCGCTGACTTGACTGGCGCGGACACACGCAACTCGAGTGTATCTGCTACACAGATCAACTCCATTGCCAGCACAAGGAACATGATCCGGCCAGACGGGACAGTCCTGGGAGGCCTTACGCTCGTTGCGAGCGAAGTCATGCGTATTTCTGACTCAACCACCCTACCGATTACGATCCACGATGCGATGTCGCTGGAAACCGACGGCAGGCTGCGGATGGTCTTTTCTGATTTGGATTGGGGTTCGCTGATCCGGTTTGACACATCGGTCGGTACCGCGTTCCTTGGTGGGGTGTTGGAGCTTGATCTGATTCTGGATGCTGGGCTGACGGTGCAAGACCTGCTCGGCAGTACGTTCCAGTTGTTCGATTGGAACGGGGTGACGATTGATGGGGCGTTTGACCAGATCGTGATTGACCCGGCGTTCACAAGCGCGGGGCTTGGGTTTGATACAACCGCCCTGTATTCCACGGGTGAGGTAACGGTGATCCCCGAACCGGCGGCGGGTGTGTTGCTTGGGGTAGGCGGGGTGTGTTTGTTGCGGCGGCGGTAGAACGATGCGCATGCCCTCGCTGCGCGAAGCCGCGAGCGGCGGGGATGCGTGGGGGCGGGGGGAAAGAGCGGCGGTCAGTCTTCTTTATCTTTTTCGATGATGGGGTTGCCGTGTTCGTCTATTTTCAGGTCGGTGGGGCCTTTTGTGAAGGTGACGGGGCCTGGGGTTTGGGATTGCCAGGGCTGGTCTTTGATGAGGTTTTGTGCGGCTCGGATGCCTTGGATCATGGATCGGCGGTCGGTCATGGATTGGGGTTTTTCGTGCTGGGTTTCGTGGGGCTTGTGATCTTCTTTATATAGATGCACGGTGTGTGTTGGGAAGGCGAATTGAACGCCCAGGCTGTCGGCGAGGCGGACGATGTCGATGAAGAGTCGTTCGCGTTCGCGCAGTTCGGTGGACCAGTCGGGGACTTCGTGGAAGATGTAGATGAGGATATTTAGGCTGGAGGCTGCGAACTCGTGGCACCAGACCTGGAAGTAGTCTTTGCGCGTGTAGGGGTGGCTGCGGACGAGCTCGCGGATGCCTTCGGTGAAGGCGGTGAGCTGGTCGGGTGTGGTGTCGTATTGGACACCGATGTGTGTTTTCCAGCGTCGGAACTGTCGTCGGCCGTAGTTGTCGACGGAGGCGTTGATGAGGTTGGCGTTTGGGAGGGTGATCAGTGAGTTGTAGAAGGTTCGTATGCGTGTGGAGCGGAAGCCGACTTCTTCGACGGTGCCTTCGATGCCTTCGGTGACGATCCAGTCGCCGACGGTGAAGGGTTTGTCGAAGAGGACGGTGACGGAGCCGAAGAGGTTTTTGATGGAGTCCTGCGCGGCGAGAGAGACGGCGAGTCCTGCGATGCCCAGTCCTGCGAGCCAGCCCGTGATGTCCAGGCCGAAGACGTTTTGGGCGACGAAGAGGGTGAAGATGACGACGAGGAAGAGGCGGAGTGCCTTGCGTACCAGTGGGACGAGCTGGTCGTCGAGTTTGCTTTCGGTTTTTTCGCTTAGTCGGCGGAGTCCTGCGTCGATGACTTCGACGAGGTTGAAGAGGAACCAGCCGACGGCGAGGATCAGGAGGAATTGGATGATGTTGTTGGTGAAGGTAGCGAGCTTGGGTTCGCGGTAGATCTGTGTGATGCCCAGGCCGAGCCCGAGGCTTAGGAGTGCGAAGCTGGCGGGGCTGGCGGCGTTATCGAAAGCGATGGCGGTGACTTCTTTGCCGCGTTGGTTCCATCGTTTGGCGGCGGCGCGGAGCATGGCCTGGACGATTTTGCCCAGGAGCAGGCCGATGAAGATTGCGCCCAGGAGGGACGCCCATGCCCACGAGGGAGTTTGTTGGAAGGTTGGGCCGACGAGTATGAGGAGGTTTTCGCCGATGCGTGATTGTTGGTCGTGGTATCGGGGTGGGAGGAGCGTGGTGCTGTTGTAGAGGGGGAGGATGTCGTGGGTGGTTTGGCGTGAGAACTTCCATTGGTTGTCGGCGTCGGCTTGCAGGACGATGGAGCCGAGGGGGGCCTGGCCCAGGGGTGCGAGTTGGTCCCACATCCAGCTGTATTTTGGTGCTGGGAAGAACTGGTGGCGTAGGATGGGGATGTCGTCGGGTGTGGGTTTGAGGTCTAAGTCGTTGGGTAACGAATCCAGGTCGATCCTGCCCATGCGGTTGAGGACGTCCATGAGCATGCGGGCGGTTTGTTTTTGAGTGTTCAGTGGAGTGTCTTGGGGGAAGTCCATATAGAACAGTGCGGAAGGCCAGAAGCTGTCGTGACCGTTGTCGATGCGGTTCATTGAGAACAGGAATCCTTGCATGGCGGCGCGTGGGTTGGTCGGTGGGCTGAGTTTGTATGCAGGCAGATCTAGCGAGGTCTGGCTGATGGCGGCCGGGTCGCTTGTGGCGGGGGCGTCTTGGGCGGAGAGTATTTGGGGCGTGGTCAGGGAGAGCAGGAGGGTGGCCAGCAGGTATCTATATAGCTTGGGCATGTGATGTCGCCTGGTGAGGTGCTGATTGGTAGCGGGTTACTGTAACGCAAACGACTCACGCGGCAACGCCCGGTAGAGTGGGGGCGGTTTGTGAGGGGTGTGCGGGTTGTAGGGGTTATGCCGGTTGTGCTGGCGGGGAGGGGGGAACTAGAAAGCTGGAAAGCTGGAAATAGGGGAAAGAAATCTAACGCCTGGGGGCGGGGGGTTAGGTGTCAGGGGCGGTCGATGACTTCAACGTTGCGTCGGCCGTCGTCTTTGGGTGGGCGTGGAGGGCTCAGTGATCCGCCAAAGAGGTTGGAGATGAAACGGCTGGCGGAGGCGATCAGGCCCAGGATGGTGAAGCAGATCAGCCCGATAACGACGGCGGCGAGTGTGAGCAGGACAATCGGCACGACCACGACGAGCATGGCCAGGACCAGTGCTGTTTTGGTGACCCAGCTGGGCTGTCGGCTGACGCGGGTGACCCAGACGCCTGCGCCGGGGTGGCGTCTGTGGACCTCTTCTTGGAATCGTGCTTGCCAGTTCATAGGTGAATCGTAGCCCGGTGATGGGTGCTGGACAACGTGGGTCCGGTTTGGGTTACACGCGGAGCGGCAGTGGGGGATCGGTGGCGCGCTGGCATAACCGGACCCGGTTGGTGGGATGGGGTTAATCAGGGGTTAAGTCCGGGTTGGGCGGGGTCGATACGTCTTTTAAGGGCCGTACATCCGGCCCCACAGATCGTACCCCAGGAGCGGAGAGAAAAGCATGACCCAGCCCCCAACGCCTACCGATTCGGCGAGTTCCGCCAGTCAGAGAGAAGCCCCCGGTTCCCCCGACGCCAAGCAGATCGAAGCGATCGTGCAGTCGGCGGTTCAGGAGATCAGCCATATCGCGACCCTCCCCGAGGTCACGATGAAGATCATTCAACTGGTTGAGGACCCCGACTCGACTGCTAATGATCTGAACAAGGTCATCAGCAATGACCCGGCGTTGGGCGCTCGGATCTTGAAGGTCGTGAACTCGGCGTTCTACGGTTTGCCCGGCCAGATCGGGTCGATCAACCGTGCGATCGTTTTGCTTGGGCTGAACGCGGTGAAGAACATCGCGATTGCTGCGAGTCTGGCGAAGCTGTTCCGGGGCGGGAAGATCGCGGAGAACTTTGATGCGCGGGATTTGTGGTCACACTCGATCGCCTGTGCGTCGGGGACACGGCTGCTTGCCAAGCACGCGGGCCTTGGCCTGCCAGACGAGGCGTTTCTTGCGGGGCTGATCCACAATATTGGGATCATGGTCGAGATCCAGGCGCGTCGGCCTAAGTTTGTGGAGGTGATGGAGAAGCTGGCGAAGGAGCCGGAGACCACGCTGCGTCAGGCGGAGGAAGAGATACTTGGTGCGAACCACGAGCAGTTTGGCACGGCGTTGTGCAAGCTGTGGAAGTTCCCGCAGAGTTTCCAGTACGTCACCGGGTTCCACCACGACCCGATGGATCTGAACGAGAAGAACCGGATGCTTACGGGGTTGGTCCACATCGCTGATGTGTTGGCTGGGAAGATGGAGCTTGGGTTTGCGCGTGGTGTGGAGACCGAGGAGTATGACCCGGCACTTCTGCTGGCGTTGAATATCACACAGGAACATATTGATGACGTTGCGAAGGCTCTGCCTGAGGCGTTAGAAGAGACCAAGGCTCTGTTCTCGTCGGTGTAAGGCTTTGATGAATTAATTCTTAGTGGCTGCTGTGTCTTAATGCACGGTGAGCCCCCGGTATGGCTGGCCGGACTCAATAGGCCCTCCGTCGAACGCCCGATATGGGCCCGGCGGTGCAAATTAGGCGTCTCTCTTTTCCCTCCGGGCGGCGGTACGAAAGTTCCGTCGCCTTTTTTAATTTACGGGCAGACACATCGCCTGCCACTGCCTCGCCAGCCCGAATCAACCGCCAAGCTGCCGTTATTCCCGGTTCGTGCTGGCCTGGTTTTCCTTGAATATCGAGCCTTTGTAGCGAAGCGGTCTGGCGTGTTATCATGCCCGGCTCGCACGCTATTTAGTAAGGATCGTAATCATGGCCAAGCAAGCTTCCCGCAAGTCAACCGACCCCAAGAAGATCGTCCTCGCCTACTCGGGCGGGCTGGATACGTCCGTTATTCTTCCCTGGCTCAAGGAGCGGTACCCCGGTGTGAAGCTGGTGGCGTTTGCCGCGGAGCTTGGGCAGGGGGATGAGCTAAAAGGTATTGAGAAGAAGGCTTACGCCTCGGGTGCTGATGAGGTCATCGTTAAGGACCTGCGTAAGGAGTTTGCGGAGGAGTATTGCTTCCCGATGTTGCGGGCCCATGCGGTGTATGAGAGTGATTATCTTTTAGGGACGAGTATCGCTCGGCCTTTGATCGCCAAGCAT
The DNA here is from genome assembly GCA_029260615.1 of Phycisphaeraceae bacterium. GTDB lineage: Bacteria > Planctomycetota > Phycisphaerae > Phycisphaerales > Phycisphaeraceae > JAJRRS01. The sequence goes on from JAJDCX010000044.1 coordinate 22,974, forward strand.
CAGGTGATGGTGGCCAAGCAGACCAAGGCCGACGCGGTGGGGCACGGGGCGACGGGTAAGGGCAACGACCAGGTGCGGTTTGAGCTGACGTATAAAGCGATCAACCCCAAGCTGAAGATTATTTCGCCGTGGAAAGACCCGTCGTTTGAGTTGACGGATCGGGAGTCGGCGATTGATTATGCCAAGGCGCATAAGGTGCCGGTGGATCAATCCAAGAAGAAGATTTATTCGCGGGATCGGAATCTTTGGCACATCTCGCATGAAGGTGCGGAGATCGAAGACCCGGGCAACGAGCCGTTGGATTCGTGCCTGGTGATGTCGCTGCCTGTGAGTAAGGCCCCGGCGAAGCCGCAGTATGTCAAGGTTGAATTCAAGCAGGGCAACCCCGTCGCGGTGGATGGTAAGAAGCTGGCGGGACACGACCTGATCCATCGGCTTAACAACATCGGCGGGCAGCACGCGGTGGGTACGACGGTGCTGGTGGAGAATCGGCTGGTGGGGATGAAGTCACGCGGGGTCTACGAGACACCTGGCGGGACGATCCTTTATGAAGCCCACAAGGCGCTGGAACAGCTATGCCTGGAACGAGACCTGTATCACTACAAGCAGCAGGTCGCGTTGAAGTATGCGGAGATTGTGTACAACGGGCAGTGGTTCCACCCGCTGCGTGAGGCGATGCAGTCGTTTGTGGATGAGGCGAACAAAGTGGTGACGGGGACGGTGACCGTCAAGCTCTACAAGGGCCGGGCGCTGGCGGTTTCTGCGGAGAGTAATAAGAGCCTGTACGACCTGGACCTGGCGAGCTTCGCGATGGACGGGTACGACGTGACGGCGGCGCGAGGCTTTATAGATCTGTACGGCCTGCCGATGCAGGTGCGTGGGTTGAAGCATAAGCCGAAGTTCTAGCGGTTCACTCTGGATGACTGAGGACGCGGAATAAATATAAGGAGGAGCCGTATGGGTTTTCCTCCTTATTTATATCACCGCGCGCTTAGCGGCTTAGCGGTTGGCACCTTTGTATACAGCGGATCACCCGTAGCGCCCCGGCACGGGCAGTGCATTAAGTGGGAACGGTGGGTACGCGAGCGGGCGCAGGGCTAGTTGCAGTAGTGCGAGTTCCTGGTCGTCGCCTGCGATGCGGTTGGTGCGTAGGGCGCCGCAGCCGGTGCAGCGGTGGATCAGTGCCCATTCGCCGTCTTCACGGACATCGATGCCGATGGGTTCCATGGCGGAACGGCAGCCGCAGGCGCGGTCGCCGGGTTGCTGGTCTACGTGTCGGGACCAGAGGCAGCAGGGGCAGTGGTTTCGGTGGCGTGTGCCGAATGAGCCGGAGCGGGCGTCGGTTCCGCAGCGGATACAGCGGAAGCCTTCGGAGTGTTATTTACTTCGTCGAGACATCTATGAGAACCCAGTTGGCGAGGCTGCGCAGCGTGTGCGCGAGCTGTTCGCCGACGTGACAACGGTCGTTGGTCAGTCTCTCGGTTGTCGGGGTAACAGTTCAGCCGCGTGGTTGCCGTGGAGACATTGGCGCAGAATAGCCCGCGTTCTTAAGAACGGGGTGCGGCTCGAACTGCTTAGAGGGTGGTTGCCATACGGTATATAGGATACACCTGTTGCCGAAGCGGTGTCAAGAAAACTCGTTGGCGGGTTAGGGTGGGTGACACGGCGGCGGGCCAGCCGGTAAACTTACCCGGCATGGATCGGCCAGCGTGGGTTGGCCAGAGGGTACGATTGCCACCCAGGTCTGCCGCCGATACACGGCGGAGCAGGTCAAGGAGTAGAAGCCGATGCCGACCGCGACTTATACACGGGCCTTTGTGCCGGGGGATTTGGACGCTTCTGACTGGGGTCAGCTTGAGCCGATGTACCGGTCGCTGCTGGATCGGCCGATCGATTCGATCGAGGCGCTGGGGCAATGGCTCGCCGATTTTTCGGAGCTATCCTCTGTGGTGTCCGAGTACGGTTCGCGTAAGAACATCGACTCGGCCTGCCACACGGACGATGCCCAGATCGAGAAGGCGTTTTTGCATTACGTTGAGCACGTTGCGCCGAAGATCAAGCCGATGTACTTTCAGATGCAGAAGAAGCTGCTGTCGGCCCCTTGTCATACGGAGCTGGATTCGGAGCGTTTTGGTGTATTGGTTCGGGAGTGGAAGGCTGCGGTGGAGTTGTTCCGCGAGGAGAACGTGCCGTTGCAGACCGAGGTTGCCAAACTCAACAACGAGTATGACAAGACGATTGGTGCGATGACGGTGGAGTTTGATGGGCAGACGCTGACGCTCCAGCAGTTGTCACGATATCTGGAGGAGCCTGACCGGGACAGGCGGGAGAAGGCTTGGCGATTGAGTGCGGAGCGTCGGCTGGTGGATCGCGAGAAGTTTGATGGGGTGTTCGATCAGATGCTGGGTTTGCGTAAGCGGATGGCGGCGAACGCGGGGGTGTCGGACTACCGGGCGTATATGTGGAAGGCGATGGATCGATTTGATTACACGCCGGAGCACTGCCACGATTTTGCGGATGCGGTGGAGCGGGTGTGTTTGCCGGTGGTGGACAGGTTGGATGCGCAGCGGTGTGCGTCGTTGGGGTTGGAGAAGCTTAGGCCTTGGGACCTGGGTGTGGATGTGAAGAATCGTGGGCCGCTTCGGCCGTTTGATCGGGATGCGCCGCAGGAATTGGTGGACAAGGCGGCGGAGGTTTTTCGTCGGGTCGATCCTGGGTTGGGGGCGGATTTTTCGACGATGAAGATGGGGCGGAACCTGGACCTTGAGAGCCGCAAGGGCAAGCGGGCGGGGGGTTTTCAGAGTTCGTTGCAGGAGAGCCGGGAGCCGTTTATTTTTATGAATGCGGCCGGGTTAGATACGGATGTGCGGACGATGCTGCACGAGGCGGGGCACGCGTTTCACTTTATCTGGGCTGCGGCGGAGGAGCCTTTGATGTTCCTGCGTCACGCGCCGATGGAGTTTTGCGAGGTGGCGAGCATGTCAATGGAGTTGATCGGGGCGGACCACTACGGGGTTTTCTATCCTGATGATGCGGACAAGGCGCGGGCGGTTCGGGGTCTTTTTGAAGGGGTCATCACGATACTGCCGTGGATCGCGACGATTGATTCGTTCCAGCACTGGCTATACACGAACCCGGATCACACGACGGGGCAACGCACGGAGGCGTGGCTGAGGATTCTTAACCGGTTCCAGCGGTCGCATGTAGATTGGTCGGGGCTGGAGGATGCGCGGGCGTCGATGTGGCAGAAGCAGTTGCACCTGTTTCATGTGCCGTTCTATTACATCGAGTACGGGATCGCGCAGCTTGGGGCGTTGCAGTTGTGGCTGGCGTATCGCAACGATCCGGTGAAGGCGCTGTCGGCGTACCGTGAGGCGCTGCGGGTAGGTGGGAAGCGGCCGTTGCCTGAGTTGTTTGAGGCGGCGGGTTTGCGATTTGATTTTACGGAGGCGACGCTTACGCCGTTGATGGCGGCGGTGGGCGAGGAGTTGGAGCGGTTGCCGGAGTAGGTAGATGATGGGGGAAGACGCGACAAATCGCGGCGCTTCATGGGGGAGCTGTTTGGGTGAGAGGGATCGTTACGGTTGTGGTGTGGCGTCTTGGTTGGCGGGGCCTGGGGGTGTTTGTTGTAGTTCAGCTAATAGTTCGGTGAGCGGTCGGCCCTGGTGGTTGATGGCGTCGGGGTGGTGGGTGTTGATTTTGTCGATCAGTTTATTGGCGTCGTCGAAGTTGCCTTGTTGTTGGTGGTAGCAGGCGAGTTGGTAGGTGGCGTAGGCTCCGACGTTAACGCCGTTGCCGTAGTAGCAGTCGGGGAAGTCGGTCATTGCGCGGGTGAGGTGGTCTGCTTTTTCGGGGCCTTGGGTCATCTGCCCGAGGTAGAGGGTGGCGCAGCCGGTGCGGTTGAGGTCGGGGTAGTCGTTGACGAGTTTTTCGAGTGCGGCGACGGCCTGGGGGCTTCGCCAGTTCTTGTTGGCGGTTTGGTAGAGTTGTTCGACTTGGCCGAGGACTTGTGGGCTGTACTTGCCGCGATCCTGGCGCATGCGTGCGCGGGCGGCGGCTTTGGCTTTGTCACGGCGTTGCTGGTTTAGGGCTTGCTCGATTAATGGGAGGGCTTGTTCTTCCAACGCTGTTAGCCTGCGTTCCAGTTCGGCGACTCTCTGGGTGAGTTCGGTGATCTGTTGGTCTTTGTCGGGTTGGGTGGTTTGGGCGCTGGTCGGGCTGGGGCATGTAAACACGGTGGCGAGCAGCAGGGCCGCGGCGATTGTGGGGGGTGGTGTGCGCATGGCGGGGGTCCTAGTGGGGATAGAGAGGGACGGTGGGATTATCCCAACACCCATAGGTACGGGCAACTTGCTATGGCCACCTCTAAAAATACACACACGCAGGTCATCCATGGGGCCCCGCTAAGCCGCAAGCGGCTTTTTCGCGGAGGGATTTCAATTTTTAGAGGTGGCCTATATTTGTTCGTTGGAAAGCCCGACGGTGGTGACGCGGGAGCCGGGGGATCAGGCGAGTTGTTTTTTGAGTGATTCGACGGCGGCCATACCGTCTTCGGTGACGCGCCAGCCTGGGCGGTCGGGGTTTTCAGAGGGGACGACCCAGCCTTGTTTTGTGGCGTAGGTGGTGAGTTCCGAGGTGTAGCAGCGTGCGAGGCGGTGGGTGATTGGGGGGAGCTTGGACCAGTCGAGGTGGTCTCGGGTGGTATGTGCGCTTTGCCGCCAGGTGGCGAGTGATTCGGAGAAGGAGTTGATGCTCATCGGGCCGTCGAGGTAGTTGATGAGCGATTCGACCATGGCCTTGGCGTTTTGGCTTTTGATGTCTTCGGGGATCAGGCTCAGGAGGTCCTGGGGCGTGAGGCAGAAGCGTGCGATGCGTTCGTCGTCCATCGGGCCGTGACGGAGTAGTGCGCTCATGACGTCAACGAGCATGGCGTCGCGTTGGCGTGTGTCGTGCCAGAAGTCTTCGGTGGCGGTGGGAGTGTTAGTGGGCATGGTGCGGGGTGGTTTGGAGTGGTTTGAAGACAAGGCATTATCACGGAGAGCGCGGAGACACGGAGGCGCGGAGAAGAGTCGGGCGGGGGTTGAGTTGATGGGGGAGGTTAGGCGTCCTCTTCCTCTTCTTCCTCTTCTTCGTACTCATCGGATTCGTCTTCGTACTCGTCGGCGTCGGCTTCTTCTTCCTCCTCCTCCTCTTCATATTCCTCTTCGTCTTCATCCACTTCGTCTTCTACTTCTGTGCCGGTATTTTCATCGTAGGCATCTTCCTCGCAGGCATCGTCTTCGATTTCTTCTTCGTCTTCGGGGGGTTGAAGGCCTGCGGCGTCTGCTTCGGCCTGGGCTTTCATGGCCTGCCATTCCTCGTCGGTGATGGTGACTTCGCGGGCTTGCGAGCCCTTGTATTCGCCGATGAGGCCGGCGGCGTAGATCTGTTCGATGAGGCGCGAGGAGCGTGAGTAACCGATAGTGAGCCGGCGTTGCAGGAGCGAGACGCTGCCGCGTTGTGTTTCGATGACGATGTCGACGGCCTGGTTGAATAACGGGTCGCGTTCCATTTCTTCGCCGTTCTCGTCGGTGGCGGTGGCTGCGGTCTTGATCTGGACGAGGGAGGGCTCGAAGTTTTGTTGGGCGATGGTTTTGAGGAACTTGACGGTCTTACGGACCTCGGCGTCATCGACGAGTGTGCCCTGGGAGCGTGTGAGTTTGCTTGATCGTGGTGAGAGGAAGAGCATGTCGCCCTGGCCGAGCAGCAGTTCGCCGCCTTTTTGGTCGAGGACGATGCGGGAGTCCATGCCGGAGGCGACTTTGAAAGCGATGCGGCAGGGCATGTTGGATTTGATCAGGCCGGTGACGACGTTGGCCTGTGGGCGTTGGGTTGCGAGGATCAGGTGGATGCCGACGGCACGGGCCTTCTGGGAGATCCGCACGATGGAGCTTTCGACTTCCTTGTTAGTCATCATCAGGTCTGCGAGTTCGTCGATGACGAAGACCATGTAAGGGAGCTTCTTGGGGATGCGGGCCTCTTCTTCTTCGGTGGCGGGCTCCATGCGTTCTTTGAGTTCTTCCCAGCCCAGTTCGTTGTAGCTACCCAGGTCGCGTACGCCTGCCTCGGCTAGCAGCTCGTAACGTTCGTCCATCTTGGTGACGGCCCATTCGAGGATGGCGGCGGCTTTGCTCATCTCGGTGACGACGGGGCACATCAGGTGTGGGATATTTTTGAACATGGCCATCTCGACCATCTTGGGGTCGACCAGGACGAGCTTGAGTTCATCCGGTCGCTTGGTGAACAGGAAGCTCATGATGATGGAGTTCATGCACACGCTCTTGCCGGAGCCGGTGGTGCCTGCGATGAGCATGTGGGGCATGGTGGTGAGGTCTTGGACCAGTGGGTTGCCGCTGGCGTCCTTGCCCAGGAACATGGGGAGCTTCATTTTGTGGAAGCTGTCGCCGGGGTTGCTCATCAGTTCCTTGAGTCGGACGCGTTCTTTCTTGAGGTTGGGGACCTCGATGCCGACGGTGTCTTTGCCGCCCGTGTTGGGGACGATGCGGATGTTCTGTGCTTTGAGTGCTCGAGCGAGGTCGGAATCGACGGCGCTGAGGCGTGAGACCTTTGTGCCCGGTGCGAGGCGGACCTCGAAGAGTGTGATGACCGGGCCGGAGTCGATGCCGACGACTTCGCCCTCGATGCGGTATTGCTGGAGGGCTGATTCGAGTTGCATGGCCTGGTCACGGACGATTTTCTCCATCTCGTCGGTGAAGTCGGATTCGGGCTCGAGGAGGATGTCCATGCCGGGGAACTCGTAGCCGGAGAGGTCGATTTCGCGGGGCGGGGGTGGCTTGATGGTGCCGGCCTTGGGTGCGAAGTTGATGGGGAGCTGCAGCATCTTGGCGCGTAGCTCTTCGGTTGAGAAGTTTTTCTTTTTCTTATCCTGCTTGTAAGCACCGGGCGCGCCGGGTGATTCTTCCTCCTCCTCCTCTTCTTCATACTCTTCTTCGTCTTCACCTTCTTCGTACTCGTCTTCCTCGTATTCATCCTCTTCGTATTCGGGTTCATCTTCCAGGTCGAAGGACTGGGTTGCGCCCAGGCCGCCGGCGTCTTCGTCGATGGCGGTTTCGGCGTCCTTGCGACGTCTGCGTTTGCTGCCGGATTTATGTGAGGATGGGGCGTCTTTTTCGCGTTGGCCCCAGGGGATGGTGAGTGTGGGGAATCGGCCGGCGAGTTGTGAGGCGCGGAAGTTAGGGATTTGCAGGTGGGTGAGTCTGAGGATCCATGCACCCAGGGCCTTGGGGGCGGCGAGTACGAACCGGTCTGCGGCGAGGACTGCGCCGACCCAGAAGCCGACGATGAGGATCATCACCGTGCCGGGGATGGCGAAGCGTGCGGTGAGTTGGTCGTCGATGAGAGTTGCGAGGAGTCCGCCGACACCTTGGGGTGATGCGCTGAAGCCGTGGATGACGGTGGGGACGGTGACGCTGACCAGGGCGCTGGTGCAGATGGTCATGACGACGAGGCCGACGATGCGGATGACGGGTTGGGTGACGGCCCGGCCGATGCCGGCGAGGGCGAGCATCACGGCTGTGCCGATCAGTGCGACCCATGCCCCGGGGCCGACCATGAGGTTGATCTTGTGTGCGACCAATGCGCCGGCCTTGCCGACCCAGTTGTGGATCGCCTCGTTGGGTACGCCAAAGGCATGGGCGGGTGGGTCGGCGGGGCTGTAGCTTGCCATCGATGCGGCGATGAGTAGCCAGAGGCCGGCGGCGAGCGCCCAGGCGATGGCGAGGTAGAGTGCTTTAGGGTCGTCGTTTTTCTTCTTTGATCGTTTAGCCATAATGGTTAACTTACCGTCGGGTGTGTGTGGGTCAGTGCGGCGCATACCCACCGCGCCGCGGTACCCTGTTATCGGCATGGGGGTGGGCTTTGCGACAGAAGCGAGGAGGGGTTACAACGGCCGATAAGAGCTTTGTTGACAGGGCCCAGATAGCTGAAAGGCAGAAGTGTGAAAATCGCGACGTCGTTGTGTATCCGATCCAAAGAGATGAGTGAGCCTGTGCTGATCGCGGCGTTGGCGAAGGCGGGGTTCGATGGGATCGATCTGCCGTTTTATATGCATGTGGATGAGGTGGACTGGTCGGATGATAAGGCGGCGGGTGCGTGGGCGGAGAAGCGGGTCGGTTGGGCTGCTAAGGCGGGGGTGCAATGGGTGCAGGCACACGGCCCGTTCTTCGATATGTTTGGGGAGGATGAGGCGGCGCAGCGGTCGCGGGAGATGTGTCGGCACGGGATCAGGGCCTGTGGGCGATTAGGCATACCGTGGATGGTGCTGCACCCGGAAACCACCGCCGGGCCTTACGACGCAGATCATCGGGCGGCGATGATGACTGGCAACACGGATTTTTTCCGCTCGTTGCTGGATGATTGCGAGAAGCACAAGGTGGGGATCGCGATTGAAAACATCTTCGACCATGCCGCCCATCAGCGGGACTGTCCGCATTACTTCGCTTCCCGGCCCGAGGAGCAGTGCGCGTTGATTGACGGTCTGAACCACCCGCTGATCGGAGCCTGCTGGGACACGGGGCATGCGCATATGAATGAGCTGGACCAGCGGGCGGGGATTGTTACGTTAGGGGAAAGGCTTAAGGCGATCCATATTCAGGAAACCCGATCGGGTGAGGATCGTGACGATCATGTTTTGCCGTTTAGCATCAGCAACCCCGGCGTGGATTGGGAGGGGGTGGTTGCTGGGCTGCGCGAGATCAATTTCCCTGGGCCGTTTACGTTTGAGGTGCATTCGGCGCTGCAGCGGGTGCCGGCGGAGTTATTAGATAGTGCGCTGGCGTACAACATGGCGGTGGGGCGGTATTTGGTGGGGAAGATCAGCAAGCCTTAACCGGCTTTCCTCCCCGATCATCTCAAGGTCATCTGCTCTCAATTCCCAGTTTATTCTTTTTCGCGTTTGGTTTCATCAACGTAGAGATCGGCGTAAGATTCGAATCTGCCTCGCAGATAATCCGCGCCAACATCGGCCAGCATGGCGGCTTGAACCTGTAAGCCATGTTCGATGGATTCATGGTTCGGCTTCATCACATCGGTATACCCATTCGGGACTGCTTCACGATGTTTGGCGATCCAATAGACAGTTATCCTTTGATATTCTCTCAATAGGTGAGGTTGTATTTCTACCTCTGTGTGGGGTAATTTACCATCGATAAGCTTATATATGTCGACAGAAAGATGCATGTCCCATCCAAAACATATCTGGATACCAACAAGGCCGTTCTTAAACACCTCATAGAACCCCTGATCTTTATAGGTACATGAATCAACACGGAACCCATACGCGGTATGCAGGAATGCGAAGGCTTTTTCTGAAGCCGAGAAGAACCACCCTGGGGTTAGATATTGGCTCATGGATTATTCCTCATCCGACAGGGGTCTGAAAATGGATTGGGAGTCGTAATTAGTCTAAACAATACGACAGATCACCTTCCCGTATGTCCAAACCCACCTTCGCCACGGTCGGTATCGGGGAGTTCTTGGACTTCCTGCCACTGGGCGCGGGGGACGGGTTTGATGATCAGTTGGGCGATGCGCATGTGGCGGGTGACCTCGAAGGGTTGGTTGCCGTGGTTGATGAGTGGGACCATGACTTGTCCGCGGTAATCGGCGTCGATGGTGCCCGGCGCGTTGGGCATGGAGATGCCGAACTTGGTGGCGATGCCTGATCGGGGTCGGACCTGGGCTTCGTAGCCGACGGGTACGGCCATGGCGAAGCCGCAGGGGATCAGTTTTATCTCATTGGGTGGGATGATTACGGTTTGATCGACGGCGGCGTGGAGGTCCATGCCAGCGGCGTGTTTAGATTGGTAATCGGGGAGGGGGACGTCGTCGTTGCCGGGGAGTCGCATGATGGGGACGTTGATGGTGAGTGTGTCGGTTTGCATAGGTGGGATTGTAGGGGGGCGGGGGAAAACTGGAAATTTGGAAAGCTGGGAAGCGGGAAGTACGAGGGTGTGTGTGATTGATGAGTGCTGATGTGGGGGAGGCAATGGGGGAGACCCCGGCCAAGGCCAAGGGGCCATGACCGGGCTTTGGGGAGACGGTGGGGCGGGGGGTGTTGTATGCTACGCGCGGGATGATTCAGAAACTGGGTGGACGGAGGATTCAAGTATGCAACGGACTTCATTACGGATGGTTGGTTGGCTTGCGGGTTGGTTGATCTGTGTTGCGGCAATTGCGCAGCCGGTGAAGTTGGGTGTGGATGTGCTGCGTGAGGGTGGGTTTGAGGCGTTGCGTGGGAAGCGGGTTGGGTTGGTGGCGCATCCGGCAAGCCGGGACAGTCGGTTTGTTGGGACGGTTCAGATATTGGACGAGACGGAGGTTTGTGAGCTGGTCGCGTTGTTTGGGCCGGAGCACGGGGTGTATGGGGATGAGTATGCGGGGGACAAGATCGCGGATCGGGGTGATCCTCGGACGGGGTTGCCGGCGTATTCGTTGTATGGGGCGAACCGTAAGCCGACGGCGGCGATGCTTGAGGGGTTGGATGCGTTGGTGTTTGATCTACAAGACATCGGGGCGCGGAGCTATACGTATATCAGCACGATGCGGGCATGTATGGAGGCGTGCGCGGAGGCGGGGGTTGAGTTTGTGGTTTTGGATCGGCCTAATCCGCTGGGCGGGGAGCGGATCGAGGGTGGTTTTGTGGAGGAAGGGTTTGAGTCGTTTATTTCGCATGTGGCGGTGCCTTATGTGCATGGGATGACGATGGGCGAGTTGGCGCAGCTGGTGAGAGACAAGTACACGCCGGGATTTGAGAAGCTGACGGTGATAGAGATGTCGGGTTGGGAGCGTGGGATGAGTTGGGAGGACACGGGGCTTCGGTGGGTGATGACTTCGCCGCATATTCCTAACGCGAAGGCTTGTGCGTATTACGTGGCGACGGGGATCGTGGGGGAGTTGTTTACGGTTTCGATTGGTGTGGGTTACACGCAGCCGTTTGAGTTGTTTGGTGCGCCGGGGATTGATGGAGAGAGGCTGGCGGAGGGGTTGAAGAATGTCTGGGACAGTCCCGACAAGTATTACCGTGGGCCGAGAGACGGCGTGTTGGAGGATCTGCGCCAGTCAAGGCCGCCTGCGGGCCTGACATTCAGGCCGGTGTGGTTCAAGCCGTTCTATAGCCGGTTCAAGGGGGAGGTTTGTCAGGGGGTGCAGGTGTACATCGACCTGGACAAGGACGTGAATCTGGTTGAGGTTAACTACAAGCTGGCGCAGGCGCTTGGTGGTGAGTTTATCTTTGGGGATGGCGGGCGTGACCGGTCGTTTGATATAGCAACGGGGACAAACAAGGCAAGGCTGCTATTGATGAGTGGTTCGCCGTTGGACGGGTTGTTTGCGGATTGGCGACGGCAGAGTGAGGCATTTAGAAAAGACCGGGAGAAGTATCTGCTGTACCCATCGCGTTGATCCAGTTGTCCTGAATCGTTTTGGTGGATGGTATGGGTTGTTGATGTGTCATACGGATTACGATTGAAACTCGGCCTAACATGACCGGCCCAATCCCCCGGCAAAGCCGGAGGCTGAGGGCAAGATGGTCGCCTGTGAATTAAACCGGGCATGTCTGTATCAAATATCGCAGGATGTCTTGGCGAGATCGTGGTTTAGATGGATTAAAAGGGGTGTTCGCATGTGCCTGCAGGTTATATAATACTCGGCTCGGCGGGCTTGCGGGCCTGAGTGTTGTGAGTAAATCTTTAGGTTGAAAAGAGGCTGTGATGCATCGAGTTTTATTGATGGGGGCTGGGAAGATTGGCGTGGCGATCGCGGACTACCTGTCCAAGACAGGCGACTTTGATGTGCGGGTTGCGGATGTGGACCAGGGTTCGCTGGATCGGTTGGCGAAGATCGCTGATGTGGAAACACTGAAGCTCGATGCGACGGATCCCGGTGCGTTGATGTCTGCGATGAAGGATCGTGACTCGGTGTTGTCTGCGTTGTCATTTGCACATAATCCGCCGATCGCGGAGGCTGCGTTGAAGGCGGGGCTGAGTTACTTCGATCTGACGGAAGATGTGCAGACGACTAAGAAGGTGATGGCGGTGGCCAAAGACGCCAAGCCCGGGCAGATTTTTATGCCCCAGTGCGGTTTGGCGCCGGGGTTTGTGAGCATTGTGGCGCACGATCTGACCACACGGATGGACAGTTTGGATACGGTGACGATGCGTGTGGGGGCGTTGCCGTTGTACCCGTCAAATGCGTTGAAATACAACCTGACGTGGAGTACGGACGGGCTGATTAACGAGTATTGCAACGATTGCGAAGCGATCCACAATGGTGAGTTGACCAACGTGCTGCCGTTGGAGGGGCTGGAGCATTTTTCGGTTGACGGTGTGCGGTACGAGGCGTTTAACACGTCTGGCGGGCTGGGTACGTTGTGTGAAACGCTAGAGGGGAAGGTTAGGACGCTGAACTACAAGACCGTTCGGTACCAGGGGCACCGTGACCTGGCGGCATTTTTGGTTAATGAGCTAAGGCTTAGCGATCGGCGGGATATGTTCAAAGATATGCTGGAGCACGCGGTCCCGATGACGGATCAGGATGTGGTGATTGTTTTCTGTGCGGTGACCGGTCAGAAGGATGGTCGGCTGTTGCAGATCACGGATGCGCGGAAGGTTTATCACGGCGAGGTCAACGGTCGGGAGTGGAGTGCGATCCAGATCACGACGGCGATGGGCATATGTGCGGTGTTGGATATGCACGCACAGGGCAAGTTGACCAGCCAGGGTTTTGTGCGTCAGGAGGAGGTGTCGTTGCAGGACTTCCTGGCGAACCGTTTTGGCCGATACTATGCGGGTGACGATCATGTTTTGATTGAGCCCCCCGAGTACGATCCTACCGGTGCCGACGGCCCGGTGTTTGCGTAAATCAGTATGTGTTGTTGATGTCTGTGTTTTTACCGCAGGCACCCGACTAAACCCGATACATTAGCCCCTAAGTTGAGACCCGCTATGCAACCCAGTGATTTTATGCCCAAGCTCGGGCTGACCCAGGACATGTCCGGCCTTTTTTACGACGGCGCAGCGCAGGTTGCGGGCGGAGGGGCTTTGGATATCCATAGCCCGATCGACGGGCGCAAGCTCGGGTCGGTCAAGCTCGCCACACCGGGGGACACGCAGAAGGCTATTGATAGTGCGGCTGCGGCTTTTAAGGGGTGGCGGACTGTTCCCGCGCCGGTGCGGGGTGAATTGGTTCGGCGGTTCGGTGTGAAGCTGCGTGAACACAAGCAGACGCTTGGGGCGTTGGTTGCGTGGGAGGTCGGGAAGATCACGGCTGAGGCTGAGGGCGAGGTGCAGGAGATGATTGATATCTGCGACTTCGCGGTGGGTCTGAGTCGGCAGCTTTATGGTTTGACGATTGCGAGCGAGCGGCCGGAGCACCGTTTGACTGAGCAGTGGCACCCGATCGGCCCGATCGGGGTGATTAGTGCGTTTAATTTCCCCGTGGCTGTGTGGGCTTGGAACCTGGCGTTGGCGCTGGTTTGCGGTGACACGGTGGTGTGGAAGGCTTCGGAGAAGGCGCCGTTTTGTGCGCTGGCGTGTCAGAACCTGTTCAGCGAAGTGGTTGCAGAGATGGACGAGGCGCCGGCTGGGCTAAGTGCTGTCGTGATTGGTCTGCGTGATACGGGTGAGGCGATCTCGGGTTCGGGCAAGCTGCCGTTGGTGTCGGCGACGGGGTCGATCCCGATGGGTAAGGCTGTGGGTAAGGCGGTAGGCGCACGGCTTGGCAGATCGCTATTGGAACTGGGCGGCAACAACGCGATGATCCTCACGCCGAATGCCAACCTTGATTTGGCGCTGCCTGCGATCACGTTCTCTGCTGTGGGTACCTGTGGCCAGCGTTGCACGAGCATGCGGCGGTTGATCGTGCATAGCACCGTGAAAGATACGATCGTCGGTCGGCTGGTTAAGGTTTACGAACAACTGAAGATTGGTAGCCCGGTTGAAGATGGCACGCTGATCGGGCCATTGATCGATGAGGCTGCTGTTGATGCGATGGATGCGACTATTAAGAAGGCGCAGCAGCAGGGCGGAAAATTGGTCACCGGCGGCGGGCGTGTGACCCAAGGCGTGCCCGATGGCGGGGTGTATGTCAGGCCGGCGATCATCGAGATCGCTCACGATGCCGAGGTTATCCAGACCGAGACTTTCGCGCCGATCCTGTATGTCATGACGTATGACGACTTTGATGAGGCGATCGAGATCCACAACAATGTGCCACAGGGCTTGTCCAGCGCGGTGTTTACTGACAATGTGCGTGAGGCGGAGCGATTTTGCGGGCCTGCGGGGAGCGACTGTGGGATCGCCAATGTTAATATTGGGACGAGTGGCGCGGAGATCGGTGGGGCGTTTGGTGGTGAAAAAGAAACGGGCGGCGGGCGGGAGTCCGGGTCGGATGCGTGGAAGGCCTACATGCGCCGCAGCACGCAGACCACGAACTATTCGACGGCGTTGCCGTTGGCGCAGGGGATCAAGTTTGATGTGTGAGGGTGGTCGAGCGCGTTGTAGATACGCTTAGTATTCACCGATAGCAGAGCATAAAAACAAAGCCCACGTTCAATGAACGTGGGCTTTTGTCATGTATGAATTAGAGGGGTGAAGTCTTGGGCGGGGGGACGCTGCGGAGGTCGGCGCCGGGGGTGTAAAACATCTCGGGCGATATGCCCCGGATAATGTTTGCCCTAGTGCGGGACTTCCTTGACGGCGTTGCGGTTCCATTGGGGGATGCGGACTTGGATGTTGCCTTCGCGTTTGACAATGGCCTGGCAGGCGAGGCGGCTGCTGAGCTCGACGCCGGGGGCTTCATCTACGCGGTCCAGTTCCTCGTCGTCGGCCTCGTCGAAGCAGTCTTCGCCCTTATCTATATAGACGTGGCAGGTGGAGCAGGCGCAGACACCGCCGCAGGCGTGTTCGATGTTGATCCCGTGGTCCAGGGCGAGTTCGAGGATGGATTCGCCGATGGCGGCTTTGAGGTCGATCTCTTTCTCGTGCTTGCCGGTCAGGGGCTCGGGGTCTTCGAGGATGAACTTGACGGGCACGATCTCGGGCCCGAGGTCATTATCACTGGCTTTCATGTGCATGAGCGGTCGGCTCCGGGTCGTCTGGATTCTGGTTCAACGAGGTATTGTAGGCGCTGTGACACAAGGGGGTAAGCGCTCCTTTGACGGGTGGTTGGGGGCGGGGTGAGGGGCGGTTGTCTGGTATGGGGGCGCTTGACGCGATAAGCTGGCGGGATGGTCGAACAAAAACCTGACGGGCCTCACGGCGATACCGACGAGACGATGACCCAGGTGAAAGCGACTTCGCTGTGGCGGTTGTTTCATCCCAGCCGGGCGGCGTTGGGGGTCACGGTGGGGGCGCTGGTGGCGGCGGTGATGGTCGGGCTGTACGTCACGCCGAGTTGGAGTATTCAGCGCACCGCGTTAGATGTGTATAGCAATAAGATGGGTGAGCTTGTCTACACGGTTCGGGGAAATGAAACGCAACTCGGTGAGGTCACTTCGGCGGGGGAGGCGTGGCTCACGGTCGATTACCTGGGAACGCTTGGGCCAGGTGATAAGCCCGCGGTTGTGCAGGAGGTGGTCGCGGGTGAGCGGGCGGTGGGCGACGAGATTGTGGTCGTCTACGAGCGTGTCACGGTGGCGAAACATTGGGGGCTGTGGTCGTTGTTGCCGGCGGCGGTGGCGATTGCGTTGTGTCTGCTTACTAAGGAGCCGCTGACTTCGTTGTTTGGCGGGATCGTAGTCGGGGCGCTGATGCTTCAGCAATACGATCTGACCGGGGGGGTCTTGATCGAGAGTCTGGCGACGAAGAATGCGGCGGGGGTGTTGTTGCTATACCTCTGGTTGCTCGGCGGCTTGATGGGTATCTGGTCCAGGACCGGGGCGGCGCAGGCGTTTGCGGAGTGGATGACAAAGCATTTTGTGCGCGGGCCGCGTTCGGCGAAGCTGGTTGCGTGGGGTTTGGGTGTGATCTTCTTCCAAGGCGGGACGGTGAGTACGGTGTTGGTGGGTACGACCGTGAAGCCGATCGCGGATCAGCAGAGGGTCAGTCACGAGGAGCTATCTTATATTGTCGATTCCACGGCTAGCCCGATCGCCTCGGTGATCGCGTTTAACGCCTGGCCTGCATATGTGCAGGCGTTGATTTATGTGCCAGGCGTGGCGTTTTTGGCGACCGAGTCTGACCGGCTGAAGTTCTTTTTCATGAGCGTGCCTTTTAGTTTCTATGGGATCTTCGCGGTGATCGGGACGCTGCTGCTGGCGTGTGACAAGGCCCCGCTGTTGGGCAGTCGATTCCGGGCGGCGATCCGTCGGGCGCGGGAGACGGGGGAGTTGGATGCCCCTGACGCTTCGCCTCTGAGCGCCAAGGAACTGCAGGCCAGCCACGTCCCGGTGGGGTATGCACCTCGTGTCAGTGAGTTTTTTCTGCCGTTGGGTGTGTTGATCGGGATCGCGGTGGGGACGTTTGTGCTGACGGGTTCGCCAAACGTGCACTGGGCGTTTGGCGTGGCGCTGATGTTGTCGGCCCTGATAGCGCTGTGGCGTGGGATGAAATTGGTAGACCTGGTTGAAGGCCTGGGCGAGGGGCTTAAGGGTGTGGTCGTGGCGTCGGTGATTTTGATGCTGGCGATCACGCTGGGGTCGATCAGCAAGCAGACCGGCGGGGGGCTTTACCTGGTCGATATGCTGGGTGATTCGCTGCCTTACTGGGCGCTGCCGGTGACGTTGCAGGTGTTGACGATGGTGATCGCATTTTCGACGGGGACGAGTTGGGGGACGTATGCGGTAGCGTTCCCGCTTGGGATGCCGTTGGCTTGGGCGATTGCGCAAAGCCAGGGGCTGGACAATCCGATGCTCTTTATGATGGTCTGCTTTGCCACGATACTTAACGGCAGCGTGTACGGCGACCAGTGTTCACCGATCTCCGATACCACGGTGCTTAGTGCGATGACCACCGGGTCGGACTTGATGGATCACGTCAAGACGCAACTGATCCCAGCGACTGCGGCGGCGGTGTTGGCGGGCGTGGGTTGGACTTTGACGGTGGTGTTGTTTGCGTAGCTTGATCGGGAGGGGCTGTTGGGTATCAAGATAGATCGCTTGTTACTGCTTAGGCGTACGATCCTTTAGTGAAACCTGCCGGATTCCCCACCGAAGCACCGGGGCGGTGCATCAGTGGGCTTTGTAAGTATTTTAGGGAGTTTGCGGGTTATTCATTCGGTTGGTCGTACCCTGATGCAGAACCGTTACTGGCGCGGGGGTCGTGTACGCCGATGAGGTTGCCGTCGTCGGTCAGGGCGATTGCCTGGGTGACGCCCATGGATGAACGTGTTTGTATTTCGTGGCCGTGCTGTTTGAGTGCGTCGATCAGGGTCGGGTCTACAGCTTGTTCTACGGTGACACGGTTGGGACGCCATTGGTGGTGGATGCGCGGGGCGGCGACGGCATCGGGTAACGTCATGCCCAAGTCGATGTGATTGATGATGGCTTGCACGACCTGCGTGATGATGGTCGGGCCGCCCGCTGCGCCAAGGGTGAGTACGGGCTGGTCGTTTTTGAGGACGATGGTGGGACTCATGCTGGAGAGTGGGCGTTTGCCTGGCTGGACGCTGTTGGCTTCCGCGCCGAGCAGGCCGAAGTAGTTGGGGACGCCGGGCTGCGCGGAGAAGTCGTCCATCTGGTTATTCATGAAGACGCCGGTGCCTGGGATGAGGACTTTTGATCCGTAGGACGTGTTGAGTGTGGCGGTGATGGCGATCCAGTTGCCTTGGCTGTCGGCGGCGGCGATGTGTGTGGTGTGCCGGCTAAAGAGGTTGCTGTCTGCGCCGGGTGGTGTGCCGTGTGTTTCGACAGTGATGGTTTTGTTGGTGTTGATTTTATGTGCGAGGTCTTCTGCGTAGTCTGCATCGGCGAGGCCACGGGGCACATCGGCGAAGTCGGGGTCGCCCAGCCAGTGAGCGCGGTCGGCGAAGGCCAGTTTCATGGCTTCGGCGGTGACGTGTGCGCGGGTGGGGGCGTCCATTTTTGTGAGGTCGAAGTGCTCGAGGATGTTGAGTATCTGTGCGAC
>JAJDCX010000045.1 GCA_029260615.1 Phycisphaeraceae bacterium
CCTGGTGTGCATGGCGATGTGGTCGCTCTTGCAGGACAAGACAAAGCTCACCGAAGACGACCTGCTGGAACGGGTCAAGATGCTTGACCTGATGGACGGGGTCGAAGATGGCAAGGCGTCACGGTCGATCCAGAAGTGCCATGCCTGCAAACGGGTGATGTCGGCACGGCATCGCAAGTGCTTGTACTGCGGCGCGAAGAAGCTGGCGCAGAGTGCGTTTGATGCGATCTGATTCGGTAAACACCAACCGGGAGGTATGCCATGCGCAAGATGATAAGACGGCTGGCCATTGGGCTGGGATTATTGATCGCCGTGTTGGTGATTGCGTGGACGGTTGTTTATTTCACGGGGAAGAAGCGCCTGAACCAGGAGCTTGCCTACTGGCATGGTCGGGGTGTTGATGTACAAGTCGATGCGGGTCTTGAGATTGATACCACCGAGGCAGGTGATCCGCGCATCCTCCGGGTTATTGAGTTGTATGCCGACGTGCCCGAGGCGATGCATGGATTGATTGACAGCCCCCAAGACGCGACTCCTGAGGCATTGGCGCAGGCTATAGCAGTCAGTGGCGATGTGCTTGAATTGGTCCATAAGATTGCGGATGAAGATCAGGCGGTCTGGAAGGGTGAGGTATTGGTTATCCCGGGGCGGTTGGATGACCTGATCGTGCGATTGAGCAATCCAAGGTCGATTGCGAGGCTGCTTGACGCGGAGGCTTTGGTTAAGGCCAGTGAAGGCGATCTAGATGCCGCCTGCGATTCTATTGTTGCGGGGCTCTCGATCGGCCGGCAGGTCGGGGAGCACCACGCGATGATCGCTGTTCTTGTCGAGGTGGTCATCATTGACATGATGCTCGATCGACTCGAAGCGACTTATTCGCATGGCGGGGTACCCACACAGCGGGCATTTGATGCGATCAGACTTCTGGATATGACTAAGAAGTTTATCCCGACACTCGAATGGGAAGGTGTCTACATGGCGCGCGTCACGACAGACCACGCCCTAAGCCCGTGGTCCATACACGATACGGCTTATTCGTTGCGGCAGTACAGGCGGATGACCGAATCTATCGAGACCGATGGCGTCCCGCTGCGTGATCTTGAAGTTGGGGTTGACCATCCGTGGTGGGCGATGCAGTACAAGTTGATGGAGCCAGCGTTGCAGATGTTCCGCATTAGATTACTGCACCTACACGCTCGGGCCGAGATGGCTAAGACGGCGATCTTACTGCGGCGGTACAAGATAGAGCATGGGGCTTATCCGGCTGCACTGAATGAGATAGAGGGTCCGCCGATTGATCCGTATTCGGGGCAGGCTTTTGAGTATATCCGGCGGGGCGACGGGTTTTCAGTGATCAGTTATATGCGAGGAGGCGGAAAGAGCTTGCAGTGGGAGTGGGAAGAGTAGTGCGCGAGGTAGTGCGTGTAAAAGAAAAGCCCACGGGTTGAATCCGTGGGCTTCGTGGGGTTTGGTTGTTGTAATAGCTTCTCGAAGACGCGGCGGGTTTAGGCGTCGGTCTTGTCCACATGCACATCCATCTGTGGGAAGGGGATGCCGATGCCAGCGTTGTCCAGGTGTTGCTTGACGGCGCGGGTGGCTGCTTCCTTGATGCCCCAGTAGTCGGCGGAATTGCACCAGACGCGGACGGTCCAGTTGACAGACGAATCGCCGAGGTCGCCCAGGACGATCGCATGGGCGGGGTCGGTGAGGATGCCATCGACACTCTTGGCTGCGGCGTCGAGTATTTCACGGGTCTTGTCGATGTCGGCCGAGTAGTCCACGCCAACAGAAACATCTACGCGGCGTGTGTCGTGGTGGCTGATGTTTTCGATGGTTGAGCCGTAGACCGCACCGTTGGGGACGATGATGCGGCGGTTGTCGGGGGTGTCTAATGCGGTGGTGAACAGGGAGATTTCGTAGACCTTGCCGGTGATTCCGCCTGCGTTGACGACGTCGCCGATCTTGAAGGGTCGGAAGATCAGGAGCATGACACCGGAGGCGAAGTGTCCGAGCGTGCCGGAGAGCGCCATGCCCACGGCGAAGCCCGCGGCCGCGAGGATGGCGGCGAAGGCGGTGACTTCAACGCCCATCTTGCCCAGCGCGATGATGATGCCGAGGATCAGGACCGCATACCTTGCCATCTTGCCGAAGAAGCGGGCCAGGGTCAGGTCGATCTTGGCCTTGGTTACGGCCCGGGTTACCGTGCGGCTGGCGATCCCTGAGAGGATGTAAGTGATGACCAGGATAAGCAGCGCGAACAGCAGCGGCAGGCCGTAGTCCTGCGCGAGCCCGGTCATTTTTTCAGGGGTCAGCCAGGCGGTGATGTCCTGTGGCGGTGGTGGCGGGGCATCGGTGGGTGGGGGTGCGTCCTGTGCGAGAAAGAGCGTGAGCATTTGGATGTTTCCTCTATCGTGTAAGGCTTGCTGATTGGTATGAATCACCGGCGGTGGCGGCTCATATGATAGGGTAACATGGAAGCGGGATGCTTGTGAAACAACGCCTTAAACTGATATATGCGGTGCTGGCGGTTGGCCTGCTTGTTGCATGTGTTCATTCTGCACATGCGGGGGGTGTGGCGGAGGCGACGTTTGCGGCAACCGACTCACCCAAGGCACGAGTAGATGATGATCCCAAGGTCCAAGCGATACTGGATGCGGTGTCTTGGGACGCGGGCGGGTTTGAGGTGAGGTGCACGGCTACACCGGGGCTTGGGTATGACGCGCTGGTGCGATTTGATTCGCCGATGCCGACGGGCAAGCGGCAGGTCGATCGTGTGGTGCTGGTGTGGTACGCGGCGCGGGGTGAGGACGGGGAGGCGATGGAGGCACCTGCGGTGCTGATGGTCCACTCGCTGCATCCGCAGATGATAGTTGCCGATCATTTGGCAAAGACCTTTGCGATGCGTGGGCTGCACACGTTTGTATTGCAACTGCCTGGGTACGGGCATCGCTGGGGTGGGCAGGGGAGTGACCCGGGTGTGACGGCACTGGTCCACGGGCGGCAGGCGGTGGCGGATTGTCTAAGGGCGCGTGATGTGATTGCGGCTTTGCCGAACATCAAGCCCGGGCCGATCGCGCTGCAGGGGACGAGCCTGGGCGGGTTCGTGGCGGCGACGGCGGGGGGAATCGAGCAAGCGTTTGATCCGGTGGTGCTGCTAATCAGTGGTGGGGACTGCTACAACGCTCTGATGAATGGCCAACACGACGCGATGTTCTTAAGGCAGGCGCTTAACAGACGGGGTTACCGCGGCGAGGCTCTTGGTGATTTGTTGGAGCCGGTCGAGCCGTTGCGTGTGGCGCATCGGCTTAACCCCGAACGCACCTGGATGATCTCGGCACGCGATGATGTGACGATCCCCCGTGCCAGCAGTGACGCATTAGCACAAGCCGTCGGGCTTGACGACGATCATCGGATGTGGCTGGGGACGAACCACTACACCACGCTGTTGCTATTGCCCGCCGCGGCACAACACATGGCGGACATCATTCTCGGTGAAGAACCCAGGCTCAAGATCGCACCGACGACTAAACAAGGCATCGAATCCCACGATTAAGTTGGGGACGTGGAGGTCATGCGTGTTCGCAGGTGGTCCAGTACGTTCATGAAGTTGATGTAGCTGTCGTACGGAGATTCATAGGGGTTGAAGTACTTGTGGACGTCGCCGTCGGAGAAGTACTTGGTGCACATGTAGTAGAAGTGATCGCTGGTGGTGAGCGTGCGCCAGTCCGAGAGCAGGGTGGGGTCGCCGGTGGCTTTGATTTGCTCTTCCAGGCGGTAGAGTTCGTGCAGGGCGCTTGACTGCATCGCGTTGCCCATCCAGGCGGAGAGGTCGCGTTCGGTGTCTGCCCAGGAGGTCATCTGAATCACGTCGTAAGAGCCGGCGGGTTCGTAAGCTTCGAAGGTTTCGCTGGGTGTGTTGAATCCGACGCCGCGGTTTAGGACTTGGGCAGGCAGTGCGGCGAGAAAATCGAAGATGCCGGTCTCCTGCCACTGGTGTTCGCCGAAGGTTTCGTAGTCGAGGAACAGGTTGACGGTGTCCGCCCCGTCCCCAGCGGCTTTGGCGATCCAGTCCGCGTACTTCTCGGCGGTCAACGGCCACTCGCTCCAGTCGTGGTTGCTGAAACGAAACGCGATGTCGTCGGACATGCGGTAGTTTTTTAATAGCAGCGGGAGTTGGGGGTGGTCCGGCGGGGTGTAGAGGTGGTTTGGGGAGCGACCGTCGAGCGACGCATCGACACCCTCCGCGAGGATGCCTGTGAACCGGCCCATCTTGACGATGTGGGCGGCGAGGTCGTTGTTGTAGATCAGCTCGGTGTTGCGGAAGACGGCGGGGGTCTGGCCGAACAGGTCTTCGATCATGCGTGTGTGCATGTCTACCTGCTGGTCGAACTCGCCTTTGCTGTAGTGGAAGGCGAGGCTGTGGTGGTAGGTCTCTGCCAGGAACTCGCAGCAGCCGGTATCGACCATCTCGCGGAAGAGGTCCAGGACCTCGGGGGCGTAACGCTTGAGTTGATCGAGCACACACCCGGTCATCGAGAACCCCACGCGGAAGTTGCCCTCGTGTTGGCGGACCAGGCTCAACAGCCGCTTGGTCGCGGGGAGGTAGCACTTGTTGGCGACCTTGCGGACGATGTGGCTGTTGCGTGGGGAGTCGAAGTACTGGGCGTCGGCATCAAACACGCTGTAGCGGCGCAGCCGACGGGGCTGGTGCATCTGGAAGTAGAAACATACGGACGCCATGGGGTGCGGCTCTTTGGACGGTGGCAATCGTGCTGGGCCGACCGGCGGTCGGCGGGGGAGCCTTGCCATTGTCTACACACCAGCGGGTTGTGCAACTACGCTCACGGATAGGACATACGGCGGCCCGAGAGTGGAGGTAATCCCTGCCATCCCTTGGTCTGGCAACACCTCATAAGCTATACTCCCGCACCTGATCCTGTCCCGAAAACCGGCCCCTCCCGGGGTTCACCGGAGCCCCCCCAATTGCCCGGCCTCCCGAACCCGGCCCCGGAACCCGTGCTGCCCCAGTTCCTGAACCTACATCATGCCCCAAACCCCCACCGCCAGCGAAATCCGACAGCAGTTCATCGACTACTTCAAGGACCGCTGTGCCCATACCGTCGTCCCCTCCAGCCCGGTCGTCCCCCACGACGACCCGACGCTGTTGTTCGCCAACGCTGGGATGAATCAGTTTAAGCCGTACTTTCTAGGCACAGAGCAGCCGCCGTACCCCAGGGCGGTGGATACCCAGAAGTGCATCCGGGCCGGCGGCAAGCACAACGACCTTGAAGATGTCGGCAAGGACACCTACCACCACACCTTCTTCGAGATGCTCGGCAACTGGTCCTTCGGAGACTACTTCAAGAAGCAAGCCATCGACTGGGCATGGGACCTGCTGGTCAACGTCTGGAAGATCGATAAGGACCGCCTGCACGCGACTTATTTTGAGGGGGACGCGGCCGAGGGTTTGGAACCCGACCACGAGGCCCGCGACCTCTGGCTGAACTACCTGCCTGCTAACCAGGTCCACCCCGGGAACAAGAAAGACAACTTCTGGGAGATGGGCGACACCGGCCCATGCGGCCCCTGCTCCGAACTGCACTTCGACCGCACACCCGATTTGTCCGGTGCCAAGCTCGTCAACGCCGATGCGCAGGATGATGTCGTCGAGATCTGGAACCTCGTCTTCATCCAATACAACCGCGGCACCGACAAACAGCTCACCCCGCTACCCGCCCAGCACGTCGATACCGGCATGGGCTTTGAACGGATCGTCCGCGTGTTGCAGGGCAAGAAGAGTAACTACGGCACAGATGTGTTCGTTCCTATCATTAAGGCTGTTGAAGATCTATCAGGTAAACGATATGGGGCTCGTTCAATAGTCCGTCCTGATGCAGGGCCTTTTGATAGAGTTGCTTCGGATCGTTATGACGTTGGTGCCTACGTTGATCCAGAAGGGGTCGAACATGTCGGTGGAGATAGGATTGATGTGGCATTTCGTGTAATCGCCGATCATATTCGAACACTCACCTTTGCTTTAGCAGATGGTGCTCACTGTGGTAGAAACAAACGGGAATCCGTACTTCGAACCATTCTTCGGCGTGCTGTATTATTTGGGCACCTATATCTTGGCATTGAAGTGCCGTTCTTCTACAAGCTTGTTCCCTCTGTTGTAGAGCAAATGGGCGATTTCTTTCCTGAAATCACAAAGAACACTCAGGCTATCGCGGATGAATTAAAAGAAGAAGAGATTAGCTTTCGCAAAAGACTCCTGCGTGGGATCGACTTATTCAACCGTGTAGCCTACACCCAAGTCGTACAGACTTTCAGCAAAGAGTCGCCGCTTAGCGTCTCTAATAAGGGTGATACTTACATCGGTCCTTCAGTATCACAGACATTTTCTAAGGAAGACGTTCTTCAATTATGGGAGTCTGAAGGAACGCATCCGTATCCCAGTGATGGACAACTGGTGATAGTTAAGGCGAGAGATGGTGAAATCGATATATCTCAGCCCAATGAAGTGATTCAATTCTCATGTTGGACATCTCGCAATGCGAAAGCGCTACGGATTCCTGAGCCAATAAAAATACCAGGGTCACACGCATTTGAACTTGAGGCTACATCCGGCTTTCCAATCAGTATGACTCAGGTCATGGCAGAAGAGCGCGACATGATCGTTGATATGGATGAGTATGAGAAAGCTAAGGCTGAGCATGCAGAAATCTCCAAGGCTGGGGGCAGTTGCGGAGCGGATTCTCGGCAGTCGCTGGTCGAGCATGTGCAGAAGGGGGGGCTGCCGGTTTCGGAGTTCGTGGGGTATGACCACACCGAGTTGCCTGCCATAGAGACATCGCTGCACGTTTTCCGCGTCGGGAATAATTGCGGGTTGTATAAGGTGGCCGAGAAGGTTTCGACCGGGAAGCCTTGTGCGGTGGTGGTGGGTAAGACGCCGTTCTATGCGGAGGCGGGCGGGCAGGTCGGCGATACCGGCGTCATTCAAGTTCAAGACGGCGCACGGGTCAAAGTCACCGACACGATCCGCATCGGCGAAATCACGTTCCATCTCGGCGAGGTCGTTGCTGGCACCTTATTACCCGTGGAGTCAGCACGGGTCGCGCTGGCCGTGGACCGGACCCGTCGGGCGAAGATCATGAGTAACCACACGACGACCCACGTCATGAATCGGGCGTTGCGCGATCATGTCAACCCCGACGCGATGCAGAAAGGCTCGCTGGTCGACGACCAGAAGCTGCGTTTCGACTTCTCGCACAAGGCATCGCTGACACAAGATGAGTTGGTTAAAGTCGAAACACAGGTGAACGCCGATATCGCCTCGGACCTGCCGGTGTACTTCGTCGAGGCCCCGCAGGAAGAAGCCTTGAAAATCAACGGCCTGCGTGCGGTGTTTGGTGAGAAGTACCCGCCGGTGGTCCGCGTCGTGTCGATCGGGACACCGGTTGAGGATCTGCTGGCCAACCCGGACAACCCGCAGTGGGCGGAGCGCTCGATCGAGTTTTGTGGCGGGACACACCTAAGCAAGACCGGCGACGCCGAGGGCTTTGTGATCCTAAGTGAGGAGGCGGTTGCCAAGGGTGTTCGGCGTATCACCGCGTTGACCGGGTCGGCGGCGCACCAGGCGGAGGCCAATGCACAAGGATTATTAAACCGGCTGGAAGCGATCAAG
>JAJDCX010000046.1 GCA_029260615.1 Phycisphaeraceae bacterium
TCGCCCGCATCACGCAGGTTCAGGAAGTTCACGCCCTTCACCACACGACCCTCGTGTACATCCAGGCACGGGATAATCCGCTTCATCAGCATAGCCCCGCATTATAGCAACCATGCCTAATCCAAGCCGCTTGCGGCTTAGCGCAATCCAACACCGGATTTCCCGCCATCGGCTACCCGGTGTCTAAAAAGGCTTTGAGATGTTTGGTCGGTTCTCCCGGCCGCCACACGCCCCCCCCAGCCTGCAACAAACCAGGGGTCGTGGAACGGACACCGGTATGATATAATCTGATTCGCATCCTTTGTGCAGCCTTTAAACGTGGGGACGTCATGAAAGCCAAGCACGCATTCACATTAATCGAACTGCTCGTTGTTATCTCAATCATCGCACTGCTGGTGGGCATCCTGTTGCCCGCCTTGGGGGCAGCCCGACGCAGCGCCTTAGAGGTGGTCTGTAAATCCAACTCACGCCAGGTACTCACAGCCATTGCGATGCACAGCAACGACCACGATGACGACCTGCCCGTCGTCGTAAGCTACGCCGAGGAACTGGGGATCGCACAAAGTGTCGTGTCTGACCCGATCCCGTACCTGCCAGACCCGCTGAACCCCTACGTCGACGGAGAGACAAAGCCCGGCAAATTCTCACCCGTTTTCCGCTGCCCGTCGCGCGAGTCCGTCGGTGCCCCGATTCAATTCCCCGACCTCCTGGAAGACCGTCACACCCACTACCGCTACAACTGGCAGGCCGCGTACTACCGCCCGGGCATTGCGCTGCCCCCGCTCAATCCAGCCAGGCCACGGAAGACCCCGGTCCAGAAGTCCTCGGGGATCAGGAGCATGTCGATCGCCGTCACAATATACGACACGGCCTGGCCCAACTGGGAGAACAACGACTTCCTTCCCAGCGCGGCGATCAACGTCGGTTACGCCGATTCACACGTCGGCCAGGTCAAGGCGATCGAATACAAGAAGCTTTCCAAGTATGGAGGGGGGGGGCTGGAAGATAATTCAATAGTGCTCGAGTGGCAGAATGCATTCTTGAACCTTGGCTGGCCCTACCCCGATGATCCAGAGGGGTAACCCGCAAAAGGTGCACATACCGGGCGCGACCACACGTTCAACAACTAAAGCAGCGGCCAAGTATCGAGAAAACGCCTCCATGCCGTACGGCAACATGAGCCGTTGATTACCGCATCCCCACCACCCCGCAAACCCGCCGTTTGCGACCCAGCAGTTACGACAGGATCAAGCCGATCACGAATCCAGCCTACTCAACACCCCAAAACACCACCCAAATAATACACGACACAGGCCCCGCCGTATGTTATCGCCGCACCTGAATCACCAGAGAACCCGCCATGCGACCCCCCAAATTCCTGCTCACCCTGCTCATCACCACCTTTCTCACACCCACCCTCCGCGCTGAAGACCGCGTCACCGAGCCTTTCGTCGGCATCCTCCTCCACGAAATAACCTACGACCAACCCCGCCCGCTGGTCATCCGTGTCGCTGAAATCGACCTGACCGCAAAAGGCATCTCCTTCCTGGTCACCCCGGGCAACGGCGACCCCAACGGCGACGAGCCCGGCGACCCCAACAACGAAACCACACGCCAGACCACCCTCACCTTCCTCAACGAACAAAACGCACAACTCGCTATCAACGCCTCCTTCTTCAAGATGGGCATCGCCGACACCGACAACGTCGGCCTGGTCGTCTCACGCGGCGAACAAGTCTCGCCCTTCCGCGGCGAATGGACCGCTATCAACATCGACAAAGACAACAACCCCACCATCATCCACGGCCAAGACGACACCTTCATCATCACCTCCCCACCCCCGGATAAGTCCCCAGATAAGTCCCCGAATAAATCCCCGGATCAAGTCCAACTCTACAACGCCATCACCGGCAGCGACCCCATCGTCACCGATGGCAAACCCATCGAAGATCAACCCGACCGCACATTCTTCACCACCGCACACCCACGCACCGCCATCGGCATCACCAATCACAACACACTTTTACTCGTCACCGTCGACGGTAGACAGCCCGGCTTCTCCGAAGGCATCCCCCTGAACGAACTCGCACAACTCATGATCGAACTGGGCGCAGTGCAAGCCTTAAACCTCGACGGCGGCGGCTCCACCACCATGGCAATCGCCGACCCAGAACCCCGCGTCTTAAACTTCCCCAGCAGCAAAGACGAAGAAGGCAACCCCGGCGTCCTAAGAAAAAACGGCACCAACCTCGCCGTCTTCGCCACACCCAACCCCGACTACGTCCGCCCCACCGATCCGCCCGCAATCCAACCCGCCGCACACACCCAGCCGCAGTAGCAACCAGCGCAGACCTCCCCCGCATTGCCCGGTGGCATGGCGACATCGCACCCTAAGTACGCCCCCTGGTAAACTGGGAGACTTTAGAAAAAACGTATCTCTATTATTTTCTTAATTAATACTTGCATATAGCGAGCGAGCCTATACAATCCTATGTGCCCTACCCGGGCTTGGAGGAGAGAAAGAGCGGGTCAAGCTGTTTCGATCCCAGCAGTCCATTCCAGGCTGCGCAATCAGGCCAGGGTCCACCACATGCATTTTCGAGGGATACGTTTTATTTTCGGGCCAGCGGCATACCTGTGCGTTGCAACACTGACCATCCCCGCCACGGCGCAGACCTTCACCACCATAATCAACAGCCCGCCAAACAGCGTGCCCACTGAGATAGAATCTAATACGCAGATAAATCTCTTCGGTGGTCTGATGCTTAACACAAACCTCGGTGCCTCTGACGGAAGCAGTACCAATATTGAATTGAATATCTTTGATGGAGTGACTCGCGACTTTTTCAGCGCAAACGCGGGAAGTACGGTCAACCTTCTTCCGGACGGAACTATTGCCTCTAGCTTTAGCGCCAACTCTGGCAGCACGGTCAATATCAGTGGTGGAACCGTCGGCTTCCGTTTCGCTGCCCGCCTCGGCAGCACGGTCAATATCAGCGGTGGATTCATAAGAGACCATTTTGGTGCTGGACCCGGGAGTATTGTCACCGTCAGCGGGGGAACTATCAGCTCCGGTTCCAACGTAAGTGGAATATTCAATCTGAGTAATGGAGCCGTAGGCGATGAATTCCAAGCCCTGTCAGGGAGTCAAGTCAGCATAAGTGGAGGATCGATTGGGAGGCTATCCAGAGCAAGGGATGGTAGCGAAATCAATATCACAGGCGGATCCATAGGTGGCAGTTTCAGCGCCTTCCCGGGCAGTCTCGTGACATTGAGTAGTGGGTCTATAGGATCATTCTCAGCCGCAACGGGTGCTATATTGAATGTGTCTGGTGGCATAATTGAAGACCACTTCTCTCTAAATTCTGGCAGCACAATGAACCTCACCGGCGGCGAGGTAGGACCCTTCTTAAATGTAGAGTCCGGCAGCACCATCAACATGTACGGCGGTTCAATACCCGGAGCCTCTGTTCTTGCGGGTAGTTCAATAAATATTTTCGGCAGTTCATTTGTAGTAGATGGCGTTAATATCACCCAAGATTTAGTGCTCAATCAAGCATGGATATTGGATAATCCATCCGTATCAATTCAGGCCGTACTCCAAGACGGCTCTCTGCTCAACACACATCCTTTCATTAGCTTCCAAAGATTCGCAATCGATCCCGGCGCAACGGTAACCATCACCCTCGTCCCCGAGCCCACCACAATCGGCCTACTCGGAATCGGGTCACTAGGCCTGCTTCGTCGGCGGGCGAGTTGAATCTAATCAAAAAACAACCCCAAGCTTTCACTCGGGGCTGTGTGTGAATCGTGAATTATTGAACCAGTCGGCTGGCTTACCCGCCGACCTGATACCTGACAAACTGCTTGATCGTCGTGCCCTTGGGGAGCAGGTCTTTGATCTGCTTCTTGTCGTCCTTGACGAACGGCTGGCGGGTCAGGACGACCGAGTCGAGGTACTTGCGGATCTTGCCTTCGACCATTTTCTCGGCGATGGCTTCGGGCTTTCCGGACTCGATGGCCTGGGCC
>JAJDCX010000047.1 GCA_029260615.1 Phycisphaeraceae bacterium
TCGGTATCAGCGACCTGAACGGCGTGCTTGGAAATTGGAACGCGGGCTCGTCTCCACCCGCCGAGGCGTCGGGCACGATTCCGGAGCCTGGGACGCTGGCTTGCTTGGGATTGGCGGGGATATTTTTACTCAGACGCTGCGCGGAAGCGAGACCTCGCAGGTACTAAGCGTTGGTGACGGTATATTTTACAGGCCATGTAACAGCGGTTGCGAGCAAGCAAAACCAGGCCATTTCAGGGGCGATTTTTCTTGATAAATATAGATTGCTTGTTATACTCAATGTTGCCTAGGGGGGGTGGTGAACTGAGGGCGGCGACAGGTTGGTCCCGGATACATGGCATTTCTTTAGCACATGCGTCCGCCCGGTGGGGAGAATTGGGAGCGGGATCAAGATGCAGAATTATTGTCTCCAACGGCTAGTCCGCGGCGGCTGCGTTGTGTTCGCGTTATTCCTGGCTGGTTCGGCGATGGGGCAGAGCGCGTACTTCTCGCTGGAGGGCGACATTACCACCCCAGCCGGCGGTCATGACTTTCTCTTTGAACTCTCGCGCAGCGTTGGCAGCGCTGAAGACCTGCGATTTGTGACGTACACCGACCAGGGCGGGACGAATGCGACCGGAGACACGATCGCTTCGGGCGGTCACGACTCTGAGTTGAGCGTCTTTGACAGCCTCAGCGTTCTTAGAGGAAGGGACCGTAATTCAGGCCCCGGCGAAGACGCGTTGCTTTCCTGGCCGGGCATTACAGACCCCACAGAGACCCCCTTGAATCCCGACCCTCTGCCCGCAGACAGTTACGAACTAAATCTCAGCTCGGAGGGCATCTTCGGCTCTGGCCCCTGGGCGGTTGATCTGATCGGCCCGGCAGACGCAATCAAGTTGACCAGCGCGACACCCATCAGCAGCAGCACTCTCAACTCGCTGAAGTTCGGGACGACCGGTGGCGGGACCGCACTCTTTGAACTCAACACCAGCACGCTGGCCATTTCGAACGAACTTTTTGTGGGTAACACCGGAGGGGGTACGCTCAACATCACGTCTGGTGCTTCGATGTCAAATGCGTTGGGCAATGTCGGACAGGCTACCGGTTCAGCGGGTTTGGTCGTGGTTAATGGCGCCGGGTCAGAGTGGAACAACTCCAGCTTCCTGTTTGTGGGCGGATCGGGTAGCGGGACACTGCGCGTCGAGGCAGGGGGCCTGATAACAACCGCAACAAACAGCCAGATAGGCCAGGTAGCCGGATCGACCGGCGTGGTGACTGTGACGGACTCGGGCTCGACATGGACCAATTCGGGCAGCTTATTCGTGGGTGTTTCGGGGCAAGGCACGCTGAACGTCGAGGCCGGAGGCTCGGCATCGAACACGCTGGGCATTATCGGTAATTCTACAGGCTCGGTGGGTGTGGTGACGGTGGACGGCACCGGTTCGATGTGGACTAACTCAGGTGACCTGACCGTGGGCAACGGGGGTGACGGCACGCTGAACGTTCAGGCCGGCGGCTCTGTTTCGAGTCCTTTCACCTTCATCGGCAACAATATCTCTTCGGCGGGCGTGGTGACAGTAGATGGGACGGGCTCGACGTGGACGAACACGGTCGGTATGCGGGTGGGCAACTTGGGTAACGGCACGTTGAACATTCAAGCCGGTGGGGTGGTGACGACGCCGGGCGGATCTATCGGCGGGGATGGTTTTTCCTCTGGCTTTGGGACCGGTATCGCGACGGTGACCGGCGCGGGTTCGCAATGGACTGTCTCTTCTGGTGATCTGTCTGTGGGTAGTTCAGGTAACGGCACGCTGAACATCGAGGCAGGCGGTACGGTGTCGAACAACAACGGCTCCATCGGCCAGATAGCCGGATCGGTTGGCACGGCAACTGTGACGGGTACCGGCTCGACGTGGACCCACACGGGCAGCCTGACCGTGGGGCAATCTGGTACGGGCACTCTTAATATTGAGGACGGCGGTTCGGTGTCGAATAGTTTCGCCAACATTGGATTCGGTTCCAGCTCAACGAGCGTGGCCACGGTGAACGGCCCGGGATCGATGTGGACTAATTCGGATGTCCTTTACGTAGGCAGGAATGGTAACGGCACGCTGAACGTGGAGGCCGGAGGCTTGGTGTCGAACACGGAAGGCTTCATCGGCTTTGGCTCCTTCACGACGGGTATGGCGACGGTGACCGACGCGGGATCGATGTGGACCAACACGGGCGATCTAAACGTGGGCAACAATGGTATCGGTACACTGAACGTCGAGGCGGGTGGATCGGTGTCGAACGCCTCAGGCTTCATCAGAGGTAAGCAACTCACGGCAAGCGTGGTAACGGTGACCGGTACCGGCTCAACCTGGACCAACTCTAATGACTTGCAGGTTGCATCATCAGGAGATGGGATTCTGAACGTGACAGACGGCGGTTCGGTGTCAAATGTGTTTGGCTCCATCGGCGAAGGAGGCGGCTCGGAGGGCGTGGCGACTGTGACGGGCGCAGGTTCTGTATGGACCAACGCCGGCAGCCTGACTGTGGGTGCTAACGGTGACGGGACTCTAAATGTGGCGGCAGGTGGCCAGGTATCGAATGCGGCCAGCGTGATTGGGCAAGGCTCTCACTCAACAGGCGCGGTCACGGTGAATGGCGCGGGATCGACATGGACCAGCACGGGTGTCTTCACCGTGGGTTCTTTAGGTAGCGGGACACTGAATGTCGAGGCCGGCGGCTCGGTGTCCTCACCGGGTGGCCGCATCGCCACGGACCTCGCCTCCGTCAGCGGGGTAACCGTGACCGGCACGGGTTCGACGTGGACCAACACCAGCGACGTGTACGTAGGTGGTGGCCCATTCGCCACCGGCGGCAGCGGCAACCTCACCGCGAGTCTAGGCGGGCTTGTGAGTGTCACTGGCACACTCAAGGTCTGGGACAGCGGCACCTTGACGCTCGATGGCGGCGGTGTTGTGACAGATACACTCCAGCGCACAGGGGGCGGGGCGTTCAACTTCAACGCCGGATCGCTGACAATCAACTCCGGATTCACCATCGGCAGTGACCCCGCCGGCGTGTTCCCCAATAGCTTCAG
This sequence comes from Phycisphaeraceae bacterium, assembly GCA_029260615.1. Classification (GTDB taxonomy): domain Bacteria; phylum Planctomycetota; class Phycisphaerae; order Phycisphaerales; family Phycisphaeraceae; genus JAJRRS01. The sequence continues at coordinate 3,071 of JAJDCX010000047.1, forward strand.
TGTGAATGCCGATCGCATACTTGTCACGTCGGGAACCACCACCATCTCGGCTTTCCGCAGCCTTACGCTCAACGGTGGCAAACTGACCACACAGAGCTTGGCTGTGGACGGCTTTTTTGTCTTTGACCGAGGCACACTCGAACTCACCGGCGGACCTATCACGGGGCTGGCAAGCCTAGCCGTCCCGACTAACGGCGAGTTCCGTGCAACCGGGATTCATAACCTGGCCGTCCTGGGGGCCGCCGGTTCGACGATCACCGCGACGGGTAACCTCACACTCGGCGACGTGTCGGCGGTCAACGGCTTCGGCAGCGCCGGCAGCTTGCATACGCAAGCCAACGTTGTCACCCTCGAGGACGCCAACGATGTGGTGTTTGATTCGCTTGCTCTGGTGACGCTGGGCGACGGCGTGTCAAGTGCGGGCACCTTAATGGCTGCCAACGGCATGACGCTCGACTTCGGCGGCAACATCACCGGCTTCGGCACCATCAACACGCCCAACGACCCGTTCACCCCGCTTATCAACAACGGGAACATCGCCGGCAACTCACCGGCCGAACCCCTCACGCTCACCGGCTACGTCAAAGGCGTCGGCACACTCGACAACGTTGTCATCACCGGTACCGACGCGCCGGGGTTCAGCCCCGCCAGCGTCTTCCGTGGCAGCGTCACCTACGCCGGCACACTCGAAGTCGAGATCGGCGGGCTCACAGCCGGCAGCTTCGACATCCTCAACCACTCCGGCACCGCGACCCTCGGCGGGGTACTCGACCTGTCGCTGATCAATGCCTTCACCCCCGGCCTCGGCGACTCGTTCCAGTTCATCACCGCATCGACCCGTGTCGGCGAGTTTAGTTCCATCCTAGGTGCGGACCTCGGAGGCGGATTGGCGTTCGACGTGCTCTACGGCCTCAACGACGTCACGCTACAGGTCATCCTGCCCGGCGACCTCGACGGCGACGGCTTTGTTGGTATCGCGGACCTGAACATCGTACTGGGCAACTGGAACCTGAACGTCCCACCCGGTGATCCATTGGCGGACCCAAGCGACGACGGGTTCATCGGTATCGCCGACCTGAACGTGGTGCTGGGTAACTGGAACGCGGGTACTCCGCCATTGGTGGAGGCGTCGGACACGATCCCTGAGCCTGGGACGTTGGGGATGTTGGTTGTGTTGAGGTTTATGGTGTTGCCGGGTCGGGGACGTCGGGCTGTGTGAGTTTAATGCGGGTTTATTGAGAAAACCCGAGATATTTTCCGGTGAAATGGGCTGATTTTAGGGGCGTAGGCCTGATCGATGATTTATACTATGAGGGCACGCTGTGGTCCGGGCCCATCGTCTTGGCGTTGGCTGGCGGTGCTTGGGCGATGAATCAAGATCGGTTGTAAGGGAGATTTTTCATGTCGTGGTCTACCCAGGGTATGGCGCGGGTGTCTGTGTATTCGGCGTGTCTCTCGGTGTTGTTTGCGGGGCAGAGTCTGGGGTTCATCATCGACCCGGATGCTAACCCTTGGCTCACCACGGCGTCGGGGAGCAGGACGGCGAACGGGCAGCCGGCGACGTTGACGTGGGGGTTTGTGGGGGATGGGACGACCGTATCCGATGGGGTGAGTTCGCTTGGGGGCAGTGACCTGATTGCCAAACTCAATACGACCTTCGGCGGCAACCCGGCGGAGAGCGACCACCGGCTGCAGCCTTGGTTTGGTTTTTTTGATGACTCCTTGAAGCGGTGGAGTGATCTGTCGGGGCTGAGTTATGTATATGAGCCGAATGACACGGGGCAGATCATCGGGTCGCTTGGTGGGGTGTTGAACGTGAGGCCGGACATCCGAATCGGTGGGGCGTCGGTGGATGGGGCAAGCGGCACGCTTGCGTTTAATTTCTTTCCTAATAACGCGGACATGGTGTTGGACACGGACGACATGGGGTTTTTTGCGAACCCGGTAGGCACGCATGTGCAGATCAGGAACACGATCATGCACGAGGCGGGGCACGGGTTAGGGTTTGAGCACGTCGTATCGGATACGGACACGCTGCTGATGGAGCCGTCTATCAGCATCAGTATTGACGGGCCTCAGTTGGATGAGGTACGCGGGGCGCATTTTTATTACGGGGATGTTTTTGAGAAGAGCAACGGCGGGGCGGGGAACGGGACGTCGGCGAACGCGGTATCGCTGGGGACGATCGGGGGCGGGGCGACGGCGAGCATCGGGGTGGATGCGGATGTCTTAAACCAGCGTATTGGGGCTGATGATGTCGATTTTGTCAGTGTGAGTAATGGTGCGGATGTGGATTTTTTCTCATTCACGGTGACGGAGGCGGGTACGGTGGGGTTGACCCTTGAGCCTTTGGGCGGCCTGTTCAATCAGACGGGGCAGGGCGGGACACCGACACCGTTCGATGCTTCGGTACGTGCGGATTTGTCGCTGACCCTGTGGGACACGGATGGGCTTGCGGTGCTAGCGGTTGCGGATCTGCAGGCAGCGGGGGGGATCGAGTCGTTGTTGCATATCGCGGTGCCGGGGGCGGGGGAGTATTTCGCTTCGATTGCTACGACGAGTGATACGGTGCAGTTGTACCGGCTTGATATTTCGGTGCAGTCGCTTCCCGAGCCGATCATCGGTGATCTTAATGGGGATGGTTTTGTTGGGATCGATGACCTGAACCTGGTGCTGGGGGCTTGGAACCAGGGCGTCCCGCCGGGCAATGCTTTAGCGGATCCGAGCGGGGACGGGTTTGTTGGGATTGCGGATCTGAATGTGGTGCTTGGGAATTGGAACGCGGGTGTGCCACCGGTACCGCCGGGTGATGGGTTGGTGAATGTGCCGGAGCCTGGGACGTTGTGGTTGGTCGGCGCGGGTGGTTTGATGTGGGTTAGGCGGGGTCGGGGCACGGTCTAAAGCGTTCACAATCCAAGTGTAGCGGTTGGCTGAGGGTAGCACCGCATGGATATGCTATGTCCGCGGAAATTCATCCTCGGCTGTGACTGAGCGTGGTGCTACAGATGGATTGAGAATGCTCTAAAGCGTGCTAAAGAACACCTCGCCGGTGGGCGGGCGCTATTGGCTGGGGGTCTTCTTCTTCTTTTAAATCGAGGTGTCAGGCGTTGCGTCGTTTGCGGCGAGTAAGCCCGGCGGCGGCGGATGCAAGCGCAATCGTTGCGGTGGCGGGCTCGGGGATGATTTGTGCGGTGGCGGAAGATGCTGAGGCGGATGCCTGCTGGACGATTTGCGAGTCGGCCGGGGTGCTGCCTGCTAAGGAGTCTGCAGAGTCGAGGCCGGCGGTGGCGGGTGCGGCGGTCGCGGTGAGAAGGATGTCCAGTGCGGCGAGTTCCAGGTCGCTGAGGAAGCTGGAGTCGGCGTTATCATCGATCGCGTGGATGCCGTGGATCAGGGCGAGGTTGCTGTCATCGATGGGTTTGTTCAAGACGTCGGTGTCCGTGAAGTCGCGTAGTGGGAGGTCGCCGAAGGCGCCAGCTCCGAAGTTGAAAGTGGGTAGTGCGGCGAAGGCGTCTACGACGTCCATGCCGTCGCCGAGGACCTGCCCGAAGACGGTGAACCCGCCGTTTTGGTTATCGAGGTTGGCGGCGTTGTCGCCGAGGTTGAAGAAGAACTCGCTGGTGGCGCTGTCGGGGTTTCCCCCGAGTTTGGCCATGGCGATGGTGCCGCGGGTGTTGGAGATACCGGGCTCGTTTTGGATATCGCCGCGGCTGGTGATTGCTTGGAAGTTATTGGGGTCGGTTTCGCCGTTGCCGTCGTAGTTGAAGCCGCCGCCCTGGAGAACGAAGGGGGAGCCGTTTTGCAGCGTGGCGGAGCGGTGGAACATGGTGTCGTTGTAGTCACAGCCTGTCGCGTAAGCCAGGAAGTTTGCGACGGTCTGTGGCGTCGCGGTGTCGAACAACTGCACGTCGATATCACCCAGCACGGTCTCGAAGCGGACGGTGGTGGCGTGGGTGGACGTGGCGGTCAGGGCGAGGATACTCATCGCGGCGGCGGACCGCAGGGCAAAACTTCGAGGGTGCATAGACTGGCTCCTTCTCCCCGGTACTATCTCAAATTCAAGTGGGTGTGACCCACTATTCACTGTCTTACCGTGGCTCGGTGGCGCTGTGCCTAGGCCGATTCACGGTGTCACTGTTCCCATGTGCAAGCCCGCTTGGCGGGTTGGTTGTCCCGGGGTGTCTTGCGATGATTATATCCGATCCCCTGATAAAAGCAATGATTTTCATGTATTAGGCTTGTGGCATCTTATTAGTGAAAACTTGTGTGACGTTATTTGCGGGCTCAGTTTTGCGTCTGGTAGTCCAGCAGTGCGCGGTACTTCGGTGCTTTGTCCAGAGTCTGGTCCTGGAATTCGAGTTGGCCCCAGGAGCCCCATTTGTCGGGTTTCTCGACGAAGTTGAAGGCGTTGAAGAGGGAGCCGCCGGCGTTTTCCCATTCGCGCATGTTGGCGAGGTAGACGTCGTACATCCGGGGGTGTGACTGGATGTCTATGAGTGCCTGCGCCCAGGGCGGGTCGCCGCCGCTGGCGGTGTAGTGCTGTCCGCCCTCGTAGCCGATCAGGGGGATGGTTCGGCCGAGGTTGGTTGACCATGTGCGTGCGAGGTCGCCGTGGGCCTGGTAGTTGCTGCGTAGGCCGCGGGACATCTCGTCCATCGCCATGTTGAGGATGTCGTCGGCGGTGGTTGAGGAACTGAGTTGGTCGCGTTGGCTGCGTGTGAACCCGAAGTAGGTAGAGCAAGATATGGCGTCGAATTGGCCGTCGAGTGCTTCGACGAGCTTCCTAGTGACCCAGGGGTTGTCTTTCTGTCCGACGGCGAGGCGGATGACCCTTGCGCTGTCGGGGCCGAAGACATCACGCCAGACGTCGAAGTCCCGGTCTGCCTGGTCGGCCCAGTCCTGTCGGAAGGCCTCGGATAAAGATTGGCCGTCGGTGTTGGCCTTGACCCATTTATGCTGGGGGAATTGTGAGTTCCAGAGTTCGTTGGACCACTCGATGTAGACGTTTAGGTCGGGGCGGAGTTGTGCTTTGACCTGTGCGGCAAAACGTCGGACGTAGTCGTCGTCTGCCATGTGGGGCATGCAGAACCAGGGGTCTGCGCCCAGCTCGTTGCACAGCTCGATCATGTATTTCAGGGCGACGCCTCGGTCGGTGCCCTGGGTGTAGTTGGTTGCGCTGGCGCGGTCGGACCAGTTGGTAGTTTCTGAGCCGTTGGTCCGCTGCCAGTCCATGAATCGGATGACGCTGAAGGGCTTGAGTCGGCTGAGATACAAGGGGTGGAATGAGGATGCGGCGTTTTCGAATCCTGGGAGCCAGACCTTGACATTGCGCACGGGGTCGTTTGGGTTGGACTGATCGATGCGCAAGTAGATGCCGCGGTTGGTTGGGCTGACATCCAACTCGATGCGGTTGCCGTTGCGGCTGACGACCTTGGCGTCGTAGTTGAATTCGATGGTGCCGTCACCGTCGTAGGTACAGACGTATCGGCCGGCGGGGTAAGCGCCTTGGGTGTCGATCATCATGATGGTGTGGGCGGCCTGGCCGTCGTTGAGTATGGGCCAGCCGTCTTTGTTGAGCGAGAGGGTTTCGCCGGAGTTCCAGGGGTTGCTGCCGCCTGAGCGTGTGGGTAACCAATCCCGGGACTGCTTCATGGCATCAACGAAGACCCATTCACGCGTGTAGTAGGTGACTTCGGCGAGGTTGATGCCCAGGAAACCCTTGGGGCTGTTGTCTGGCTGTGGTGTGGGTTGGGGTTGGGGCTGGGGATCGGGTTCGGGGATAGGTTGGGGCTGTGGCTCGGGGAGTGGTTGGGGTATTTGCGGAGAGGTGACAGTGAATGACACCCGGCGGAAGTCGATGACACGTTTATTGCGGATCAGGTAGGCGTTGAGTTTGTATTCGCCGGGCGTTGCGTTGCTGGTGTCCCAGCCGGCGCTGCCCAGGAGTTTGAAGGGCGCGCTTCGTGCGGTGTAGATGAAACCTGATGGGCCATCGATCTGATAGCGGACGTCAAAGTTTGAGCTGTCATCCAGCCCGGAGACGTGCGTTTCGACGAGGAGTGTGCCGGCGACTTGCTGGTCCGCGGTCAGGCCGGACAGTCGGGAGATTTCCTGGTGGCTGGCCATCGCATCGGTTTGGGCGAGGCCCAGCAGGCACAGGCACAGGCATAGGCTGATGAGGAGTGGCAGGCGTTCGTTTCCGAGGGTTACAGATAAGGGCATGGGGATAACTTCTCCTGGGAGTCGGCGCGGCGAGTCGGGCTGACTAAAGCGCGTTTGGGGTTTGTGTGAGGCGGGGCAATTCAGGCAGGGGTTGCTGCGGGGTAGGGGGCAGCGTGGGTGGGGGGAACTTCGGGGTGTTACATCGGTGGGTGGTTTGGCCGTTCCTACCGGAAGCGGAACCCGGCGAAGCACGCCGGCCCAGAAAGGTCCGATAACTATAACAGACAAAAGCCTCCATTGCACCCAGATTCTCTAAATTAACACTTAAAGGCGCAATCGCAGACCGGGTAGGCAGTTGTCTGTCGAGTCCGATCGTTGCCAGGGCAATTCTTTTTTTTGGATTAGGTGCTTATTGCGGATGTAGGGGCACATGTTAGCCGTGGGGTGCCTATCTGTTGCAGCTAGTATTTTGATCGCGGTGTGTATTGGCGTGCCGGTCGAACTGTCCGGTGGTGAGGCGGGGGGTGTGTTGCTTGTAAATGCCGGAAATCCCATGTGCCCATCGGTACACGAAGTCGGGTGGGGTTGTTTCACACGGAGTGCGGATCACAGGACAATCATGGGCGGGTCATGTAGTATCGTCGGATCGTCACCGGTCGGTCTCAGATAGCCTGGAGTCATCTCGATGAGCAACGCGAACACACCCACGTCACCGATATCAGCCCCCATCCATTCGGCCGGGGCTCGGCTGGGCGTGATGATGTTTCTGCAGTACGCGGTGTGGGGTGTGTGGCTGCCCGTGATGGCGAATTACCTGGGCGCTTCGGTTGAGAAAGGCGGCTTGGGATTCACCGGGGCACAGATCGGGTGGATCCTCGGGCTGGCCGGGGCGATCGGGGCGTTGGCCGCGCCGTTTATCGCGGGGCAGGTTGCCGACCGGTATCTCAATGCCGAGCGTGCCCTTGGGTTGCTGTTGTTGTTAGGCGGGGTAGTAAAAATCATCCTGGCTTACCAGACGAGTTACATGGCGTGGATGGGTCTGTCGATCCTCTATTCCGTGCTTTACATGCCGACGCTGGCACTGACCAACAGCATCGCGTTTGCGAATCTGGATGACCCCGAGCGGAAGTTCCCGCCGGTGCGTGCGCTGGGGACGATCGGCTGGATCGTCGCCTCGGTTGCGTTCCCGGTGATCTGGATGAAGACGGACGTGCAGTTGGTGGGTTACTGGCCCTTCATCGATGGGACGAATGTTGAGAACGGGACGGCCCTGATCGCCGATGCCGTGATGGTCTCCGGCATCCTATCGATCGGGTACGCGGTCTACTGTGTGCTGTTTTTGCCCCAGACCCCACCTAAGAAAGATGTCGCGCATCCACTGGCATTCGCTAAGGCATTTAGTTTGTTTAAGCGGATCGATTTCACGGTATTGACCTTTGCTGCCCTGCTGATCTCGATGATCCACCAGTGTTACTTCTTCCGCACGGGCCCGTACCTGGAAAATGCGATCGGGTTTGCCCTGGCGGATGTCGGGCCGGTGATGGCGATCGGGCAGGTCAGCGAGATACTCGTGCTGGCGGTGCTGGGGTTGTTCATCAAGCGGCTTGGTTACAAGTGGGTCCTGGTCCTGGGCACGCTTTCCTATGTCCTGCGCTACGGCCTATTCGCATACGTCCTTTCCAGCGAAACGCCCAGCCAAGGCGTCGTGCAGGCGGCGATGGTGTTGCACGGATTCAACTACGGCTGTTTCTTTGCGGGGGCCTTTCTCTATGTCGAGAAAATAGCGCCCAAGGACATTAGTCACTCGGCGCAGACCGTGTTCGGGATCATCATCCTGGGTTTGGGGCCGGTGCTGGCGGGGTTCTACAACCAGTTATTTGATCGCTTCAAGGATTCGGCTGGCGCGCAGCAATACGATCAGTTCTGGTACACGCAATCCGCCATTGCCTTGGTCTCGACACTGATCCTGCTGGCGCTGTTTCATCAGTCCCGGGAGGCGGTGGAGCCTGGTAACGCTGATACATGATCTCCCATGGCGGGTGTTACACGGGGGTTAACAGGTGTTAAGCAGTCGCCGGTCTTTCTGGGTCGATGGGCGGTTTGTAGTCGTGGCAAACCCTACTATCATTGGCTTATTCGTAAACACGATCGAGGGAATCAGGATGAGTTTTGCAACAGCTATACGTCTTTTAACCGTGATGCTTCTGACGGTGTGTTTTGCATCGGCTGTGGGTGCTGACCCAGGCGGTAGCGAACGCGAACCCAGTCCCAACACGATTACCGAACTGGAGCAGGCGGACGGCTGGGAGCTCTTGTTCGATGGCGAGTTACTGGACAAGTGGCGCGGCTACAAAATGGACGACGTGCCCGAGGGCTGGGTCATCCAGGACAAGTGCATCACGCGCATCGGCCAGGACGGGTGGGTCGATCTGATTACCCGAGAGGTGTTCGACGACTTCGAGCTTTCGCTGGAATGGAAGATCAGCGAGGGCGGCAACTCCGGGATCTTCTTTAACGTCACGGAAGACCACGGCCACGCCTGGGACAGCGGGGCGGAGATGCAGATCCTCGACAACACACAACACGGCGACGGCCACGACGCGCGCACCAGTGCCGGTGCTAACTACGCACTGCACGCACCGATCGAGGACGTGACCAGGCCCGTCGGTGAGTTCAACCACGTCCGTATCCTTGTCCAGGGCAACCACGTCGAACACCACCTCAACGGGCAGAAGCTGTTGGGATACGAGCTGGGAAGCGATGAGTGGGAAGCACTCGTCGCCGACTCGAAGTTCAGCACCATGCCCGGGTATGGCCGATCGCCGCGGGGGCACATCGCGCTACAGGACCACGGCGACCTGGTTTCTTTCCGTAATATCAAGATCCGAAGACTCGATACCGCACAATCACAGCCGGCTACACAGGGAGATGATTGAAGTGACAGACTCCACCGCACGCACCGAAACTAAGCAAACCCAAGGCGCTTCACGGCGAGATTTCCTTGTAAGGACCGCCGCGCTTGCGGGTACCGCCGCCATCCTCGGTGCGGCATCCAAAAGTGAAGCCAAGATCGGTCTGGACCCTAACGCCAAAACACCCCAGTCCGGTTCACGCGCGCCGTTGGGTGAGGGCGAACCGATCCGCATTGGCGTCATCGGTGTGGGTGGGATGGGCACCAGCCACGTCCACGCGATGCTGGGCATCAACGAGCGTAGTGAGGCCAATGTTCAGGTTGTTGCGCTCTGTGACGTCTGCGAGCCCCGCTGGCAAAAAGCGTTGGGTACCTGCAACGAGAAGCAGCCGGGCGTGCAGACCGATACTTATGTGCACCATGAAGATCTGCTGGCACGGGATGATATACATGGTGTGGTGATCGCCTCGACCGAGCACTGGCACGCCGGGCACAGCATCGACGCGATTGCTGCCGGGAAAGACGTCTACTGTGAAAAGCCCATGACGCTTCGGCTGCCCGAGGCGCTTCACATGCGTCAGGTGGTCAAGGCCAACCCGGACATCATCGTCCAGGTCGGGACCCAGCAGATGATGAGGCCGAAGTACATCGCCGCCAAGAAGCTTCTGGCCGAGGGCGCGATCGGGAAGGCGACCTTCAGCCAGACAAGTTACTGCCGCAACTCCAAGGAAGGGGAGTGGCTCTATTACGAGATTGATCCGGCTTGGGAGCCGGGCGTGAACATCGACTGGGACCGCTGGTGTGGCTCGCTGGGCAAGCGTGACTGGGACCCGCAGGTGTATGCACGCTGGCGCCGATACAAGGATTACTCAACGGGGATCATCGGGGACCTGCTGGTACACGTCATGACCCCGATGATGTATGCCCTGGACGCCGGCTGGCCTACTCGGGTCATCGCTTCCGGTGGGCACTACGTCGATAAGGCGATGGAGAATCACGACCAGATCAACCTTAATGTCGAGTTCGAGTCAGGTCACACCATGGTCGTCGCGGGGTCAACCGCCAACGACGTTGGGCTGGAAACGCTGATCCGTGGGCATGAGGCGAACATCTACCTGGGTGGGCGCAACTGTGTCCTACGGCCCGAGCGCGACTACGTCGATGACATCGACGAGCAGGACATCCAGTCAGAAGACATCGGCAACGACCAGGACGCGATGCGTCGTGACTGGTTTAACAGCATCCGCACCCGCGAGCCCAACCGCAGCCAGGTCGATCTGGCAGCACAGGTCATGGTCATCGTCGACCTGGCAACCCGTTCGATGTGGGACGGTGGGGCCTACGGCTTCGACCCGGCCACGCTGACCGCAAACAGGCTCTGATATCACGATGCCGATCACACTCGCCGCCAACGCGATGGGCACCCGCTTTGAGCTGGTGCTCTTAGATGATGATACGCACCGACTGCGGTCGGTCGGCGAGTTGGCGTTGCGCGAAATCACGGATTGTCATCAGCGATTTAACCTGTTCGATCCGGGTAGTTGGCTGAACAGCATCAACCGTCGGGCTGGTGATGAGGCGGTGGGTTTGGATGATCTGACATTCCAACTGCTGGATATCTGCCAGCAGGTACACCGGGATTCTGATGGCGCGTTTGATATTACCGTTGCCCCACTGATGTATGCCACGGGTCTACACAACCCCAGCGGCCCTGGGGACGCGGCGCAACTGGAAAAAGCACGCACATGTATCGGCATGCACCACATGCACCTTGACCCCGACGCTAAAACCATCCGGTTTGCAAAGCCCGGGATGTCGCTGGACTTGGGGGCGGTAGCCAAGGGCTTTGCCATCGACCTGGCGATCGAGTTGCTGCAAGAGCACGGCGTCACATGTGCCTTGTTGCATGGCGGAACCAGTACCGCTGGGGCAATCGGCTCACCCCCGGATCAAGAGGCCTGGCGTGTCAAAGTACGCGCCCACAACGCAACGCAATCAAATGAATCAGCGATCACGGTCCACCTCAACGACTCGGCCCTATCCGTTTCTGCGCCGGTGGGGCGTGTGATCGAGTCGCATGGGAAAACCATTGGCCACATTATGGACCCACGCACCACAGCCCCCGCATCTTGTGGGGCGTTTGCGGCGGCGGTCGGTCGGTCGGCCTGCCTCGCCGATGCGTGGTCCACCGCTTTACTTGTGCTTGGAAATCGACCCGCCGCCATGCCCAAGGACATGCAGGCGATATTGCCAGGCCAAACGGTGGCCGAGCCTGTCGTATCCACTACAAATCAATCAACCCAAACGAAACCCCGGGGTCACACCCGGGTGACGACCATGGAAGGCGTATCAACATGACCGAAACCGATCGTAGAACTTTTCTCCTGCAGGCCGGGGCACTCACGGCGGCGGCGCTGGTGCCCGGGATTGCATTCGCGGCCGATGTGCAACTCAACGCTGAAATCTCGGTCGCGATCATCGGGATGGGGCGGCAGGGCCGATCGATCGCGGGTGAGCTGCAAAAGATTAAGGGTGTGAAAGTCGCCGCCATCTGTGACGTTGATCCCGGTCGGCTGCGCTCGGGCGCTCGGCGTGTTTCCGGGGTAGCGACCTTCGAGACTCACAGCCAGCTTCTCGACACCGCCAAGGATGTTTCGGCTGTCTTCATTGCGACCCCGACCCATGCTCACCGGACCATACTTGAAGACGCCATCGCCGCCGGGAAGCATGTGTATTGCGAAGCCCCCCTGGCTTCGACGGTTGAGGATTGCAAAGCGATCACTGCCGCTGCGCGGGGCGCTTCTACGGTTTGCGCCGCGGGTCTTTTAGCGAGAAGCAACCCGGTCTATAAGCTGGCCCGGACGTTTTTCCGATCGGATTCGGTCCGTGATCTTATCGCTATGCGTGCCCAGTCCAATGACAAAACAACCTGGCGCAACCCGTCATCCGACCCGGCCCGTGAGAAGGCGCTTAACTGGCGCTTGGACCCCGCACTCTCCACCGGGTTGGCGGGTGAGTTGGGCACACACCAGTTCGACGTCATCCATTACTACCGCGGCGTCTACCCTACATCCATCCAGGGGCAGGGATCGATCCGCCTGCACAAAGACGGGCGCAAGGTTTACGACACCGTTTCGGCCGCACTCACCTTCGAGGACAAATCCGTACTCCAATACGCCGCCACTCTTGGCAACTCTTACGAAGGCACACACGAAGCTTTCTACGGCTCCAATGCCGCGATCAAACTCGCGTGGACCCACGGCTGGATGTTCAAAGAGGCTGACGCACCCACGCAGGGCTGGGAGGTCTACGCCAACCGCCAGCAGTTCCACAATGAAGAGGGCATCACGCTGATCGCCGACGCGACACAACTCGCCAGCCAGGGCAAGCTCAAGTCGGGCGTAGGTTTGCCGAACCCGCCGTTGTATTACGGGCTGGGTGATTTTCTCAAGAGTGTGACCGAAAACACACCGGTCGCCACAACGATGCAAGAAGGTGCCCGCGCAACGATCATCGGCATCCTCGTGGACCAGGCGATCCGCTTAGGCGAAACGGTAACTATCGACCCCAACCTGCTAGGAGAAGCCTGACCCATGGCGCATACATCTATCTTGCGGCAGCTCGGATTATCCGCACGTCTGGGCGTGAGCCTGATCGTCCTGACCCTGCTTGGCGGGCTGACCGTCTCGGGGATTTACATGGCGGTGCATCATGAGAACCGTGACGAGCAGCCGGGCCTGACGATGACCGATATCCGTGGGCACTATGCCGGGGTCAGCGTGCGCTCGCCGCTGCTTAGCGCTATCGAGCGGGGGCATCCAGAGAGTCAGTCACCGGAGGCCCGGAAGGTCCTGCTGGATTGGCTTAAGGGCGATCGGATCAGTGAAGATTATGACAGCCTGGACCTGGGCGATCTTGCGCCGGCGGAGATCATCGCGTCGGACTGTGTGAGTTGTCACAGCGCCCAGAGCACGGGTGCCGATGCGTTCCCGCAGTTGCCGTTGGACTACTTCGACCAGGTTAAAAAGGTTGCGCACTCAAGTGACATCCGGCCGGTCGGCATTGAGGTGCTTGCGGCTTCCACACACACACACGCGATCAGTCTTGCGGTCTTGTCTCTGGTGGCCACCGGGTTGTTGCTGCTGACGGGCTGGCCGCGTGGGCTTACGAGCCTGCTGGTCCTGCTGATAGGCGTGGGGCTGGCTCTTGATTTGTCTGGCTGGTGGATCGCACGGCTCTATGCCGGGATCGTCCCGATGATCGTGGTCGGTGGGGTCATCTTTGCCGTGGCGGTTGCGCTGTCCTTGCTGCTGGTCATCGCCGACCTGTGGCGGCCCGGGAAAGGTACGTAGTTCAATCCCGCCCAACGTGTTAGTACACTAACTTTTAACTCATACCAATCCCGTTTAGTTCTCGTGCGGCCAAACGCGGCCCGCGAGCTATGATGGGGGAACTTGGCCCGTTGGACCAACACACGGATCTGCGATCCGCCGCTAAACGGCAAGCCTAGGTGTGACATGTATTGTTGATCTGATCTAAGAACGGAGATTCATACACGCACGAGTCTTTTTCGGGATTGGTATCATACGGATGGCTTACGCTAATTCTCCGCGTACCCGCTCCAAGAGGGCCTTGGTCGCTGCGATGCCTTCCATCTCGCCGAGTTCATTGCCCTCGTACTCGATGCCGACATAGCCGTGGTACCCGGCATCCATGACGATCTTCATCATCCGCGGGTAGTCGATCTGCGACTCGTTGCCAGTCTCATCAAACACATGCGATTTTGCGGATACCGCCTTGGCGTAGGGCATCAATTCCTGGACGCCCTGATACTTGTCGTACCATTGATCGTCTTTGATGCGGAAGTTGCCGAAGTCCGGCAGTGTGCCGACCCGGTCGTGGCCGACGAGTTTCATAACCCCCGCCAGCCAGGCGCCGTTGGATGACAGCCCGCCGTGGTTCTCGACCAGCACGTTCAGCCCGTGGGTGTCAGCGAATTCACACAACCGACGTAACCCGTCGGCCGCGAGTTTCTGCTGCTGCTCATACTCACCCTCGCTTGCCGCATTCACCCGGATTGAATGACACCCAAAGAACTTCGCCGCCTCGACCCATTTGTAGTGATTCTCGACCGCCTGTGTACGGGCCGCGTCGTCGGGGTCACCCAGGCGTCCCTCGCCGTCGCACATAATAAGCAGGCTCTTGACACCCAGGTCATCTGCCCGCTGTTTCATATGCGCGAGGTAGCCCTTGTCTTTGGCCTTGTCCTTGAAGAACCCGTTGACGTATTCAATCGCATCGATGCCAAAATTATTCTTTGCGATGTCTGCAAAGTCCAGGTTGTCCATGGCCTTGCTGTAGAGGGCCTTGTGTAACGACCACTGAGCCAATGAAATCGAGAACAGAGCGGCGGTGTCAGGGTCGGCATCGGTGTCCGGCTGGGTGTCTGGTTGTGTGCCAGCGGTCTGTTCGCCTGCACCGGCGGCCTGCCGGGTCAGGGAGACCCCGGCGAGGAGTGCTGCCGACGTCTGGACAAAATTACGGCGTGAAATCCCATGACCCATAACAATCACTCCTTAACGGTGGTTGGCCCGGCATTTAAATCGTTAGCATCGAGAGTGTTTATGTGACTCTGTGAACGAGAGTGAAAGTGACCGTGAGAGGATTCGAACCTCTGGCCTGCTGCTCCGGAGGCAGCTTTTTCTGACCACTAAATACAGCCTGGAAATCGTTTATTGAGAGTAGTTTATCACGATCAATCGCTTTCGCAATCGCGAGCATTAGAACGCGTCTGAGAGCGTTTAAACGTGGTATTCGATGCGCAAAACGGTAGTCTGCACACCATTGATCGACTGGCTACTTGTGCTCATTAGAAACCGGCAGGAAGGGTTCACTAAATTGAAATGCCGGGGACTGAAGAACTCGGCGATCCGACACACTGGAGCGTTGCACTAACAGAAACCACTCCGGTTCTTTGAGGAGCCGCAATATCTGGGTCGCCGCCAGAGGCGAGGCAACGACAAGGAAACCCTCGCTCACTTCGCAGTCTCGCTCGTATGGCGGCAAATCAATGCATCCGTCCTTCCACCACAGGCTTTCGACCATGACTTCACCTACAGTGTTCACCCACTTGAATAGTCCTTGCTCGGTATAGGTCCAACCGAGCTTCTTTGCGATCTCCGGATTTAGTGCAATCCCCTCAACGCCGACGGTATCAGAGCCAAGCCACTGGTTCTTGATTATAATGGGGGCGGTAGAGTAACTCGAAAGCGGCTCCACATTTGTGTACGCATTCATACGCGTTTCAAATACTCGCCCAAATGGTTGCTCAGTGTCGAGTGACCCCCTCGGGTTCTTTGGTCCAGTTGTTATGAGAGAATCGGGGGTGGAAGGTAAAGTTGGTGTGGGTTGGGAAACCTGGTCAGGATTCCGGTTGATACAGTGATCCCAGTAGCCCGATGTTGCAATTCACGCCACATACGTCGGTGAGGTCTCTCGCGTATTACGAGTTTCGTGTTGGCTGAACAACCCACTGTACCACCACCAGAGGCCCCCCCGCCAGGCGCTACGCTTTTAGACCGACGTTTACACCTTGCCACATTGCCAATCCTGCTCTCGACTTACGGTTCGGCTGAGTTTTGAACCCATACGACAGTAAAAAAGAAGACCGGACGAATGTCCGGTCTTCTTGTGCAAAAGACATCAATTGTGATTCATGCCCTGTCGCGAGCCATGACTCAGTTGCGACGACGAAGCAGCGCGAGGCCGCCCATCGTCAGAAGCGCCATCGAGGCCGGTTCCGGGACGAGGGACGTATCGTCCACATAAACAGTGCCGGTGCCGGTGCCACTGGCGTTGAACGTCGCGAAGGCGACGGTTGCCTTGAGATCAACTGCGGCCGCAGGGGCAATACCGCTGACGGTGAACAACTGGTACTCGTTAGTCAAAACAGAACTGGGATCATTGATGAATGATCTCGAGTCTTCACCGCCGAAAAGAGTTATCCACTCGATGCGGTATTCTAAAACGCCCTCCAGAGCATTGCCATCACCGCGGGCCCAGAAGCTGAACGTATACTCGTCGCCGGCGGTGATGCCTCGCTCCCACTGGAACGCGCCGGAGAACTCGTTCACGGCGCCGGTCACCAACTCAAGGTGCTGCAAACCGCTGTGTGGAGCCACTGTGTTCCTGTCAGGAAGAGGCGCGGTGGCGCCGCCAGAAGAGAACGCGTTCCATTCCTCATCCACAGAAACGAAGGGTTGGAGTTCGGCCTCAAACCCAGGGTTGTTCAACAGGTTGGCCTGCGCATCCATCGCGGTGAACGACATCGCCGCGATACCACAGGCAACCATGCCACCTTTCAAACATTTAGACATTGAGCTCATTCGATTCTCCCTTCAAGAGATAGGACTACTGACGCTGAATCTACATGTAGCATACATCGCCAACATGTACTCGTTTACATGTGTTATATTAACTCATTTTTGACACCCGTCAACGATAATTCCTCATGTAACGTAATTACATTCAGGCAGGCAATGGAAAGGCTTGTTACATGGCGTTATTACACGAATAACCGAATCAAATGGCTTTTTTAGGAAACCTCGTAGGCCGGCATTCACTCCACACAAACCGCACAAATCCCCTGGCTTCACATACCCTTTCACGCTAACACCAATCCTGATCGCCCATTAACTATCCAACTCTCGGGAATCCATTAGCCCTGAGCATCCTGTGTGTTAAAATATACGGGGTCAGTCCTGTCGGACTTGACAGATTTCGGGTGTGGAGAAATACGTCACATGCTTGTACACCATCAGAAAAGACTTGGCTTCTGTCTCTATGCTCTGTGGTTGGTGCCCGCTGTGGGTTCGCCCGCACACGCGGTCACCTTCACCGATGTGACATCAATGGCCGGCATCAACCACGTCCAGTCCACCGCCGCCGTTAACGCCGGGCCGAACGGCAGCTCTTTCTTCACCGGAGGCGTCGCCGCGGGGGACTTCGACAACGACGGGCTCACCGACCTTTTGTTCACACGCTTCGGTGACACCGACATCCTCTACCGCAACCTCGGCAACGGCACGTTCAACCCCCAGACCACCGTTGCAGGTTTCACGGCCTCGACACCCACCAACGGCGTCGTCTCCGGTGACATCGATAACGACGGCGACCTGGACCTTTACATGACCGGCGGTGTCGGCGCGACGCGCAACTATCTTTATCTTAACAACGGTAGCGGCGTCTTTACCGACGCCGGGTCAGCCAACCCCGCCTCACTGGACAACGGCATGGCACGCAACGGGCAGGGTGCCACTTTCGCCGACTACGACAACGACGGCTATCTCGACCTGATGACCGCCGACTGGGGAACACTCGCTACCAACAGCCAGTCCCGGCTCTTTAGGAACCTGGGCGCCGCTAACCCCGGCGTATTCGAAGACGTCACCGTCGCCGCAGGCATCAACGTCTACCGCTCGACCATCAGCTCCCGCTTCTCCCCCCGGTTCGTCGACCTCGACCGTGACGGGCACATGGACCTCACTTTCGCCTCAGATTTCAACACCAGCCAGCTCTTCTGGAACAACGGCGACGGCACATTTACCGATGGGACAATCCCCGCTAATGTCGGAACCGACGACAACGGCATGGGTTCGACCTTTGGTGACTATGACGGCGACGGCGACCTGGATTGGTTCATCACCAACGTCACAGCGGCACCCGGCGTAACCGCCCCCTTCGGCATCTGGAACCGCCTTTACCGCAACAACGGAGATCGGACATTCACCGACGTGACACAGGAAGCGGGCGTCCGGGATTCTCGTTGGTCCTGGGGCACCAGCTTCTTCGATGCGGATAACGACGCCGACTTCGACCTCATCGCCACCAACGGCTTCAACGGTGAAGGCTGGGACTTCGACCGGACTTTCCTCTGGCAAAACGACAACGGAACTTTTTCCGATGTCTCCGACGCTTCGGGTATCACCGACACCGGGCAGGGCCGCGGACTTGCACATCTGGACTTCGACAACGACGGCGACCTTGATCTGGTCATCGTCAACCACGAAGGGGTACCCGTTCTCTACCGAAACGATGACGGTAATCTTTCCGATTACATCCGTATCCACACCGAGGGAACCCTCTCCAACCGCGACGGCATAGGAGCCTTCATCACCGTCACACCCGACCTCGCACAGCCCGACGACATCATCGTCTGGGAGATCGACGGCGGCAGCGGTTTCTTGAGCCAGAACGAACACACCGCTCACTTCGGCCTGGGGCTCAACGCGGGCCCAATCGACCGGATCACCATCGCCTGGCCCAGCGGCATGGTGCAGGAACTAAGCAACGTATCGGTGAACCAGTTGCTGCACGTCATCGAGCCAACCCTTCTGGGTGACCTCAACGGCGACGGTTTTGTCGGGATTGATGACCTGAACATCATCCTGGGCAATTGGAACCAGAACGTCGCCCCAGCCGACGCACTCCTGGGCGACGTCACGGGTGACGGTTTTGTCGGGATTGAGGACCTCAACACCGTGCTGGGCAACTGGAACCAGGGGGCGCCACCGGCGCTCGCGGTCCCCGAGCCGGCCGCTCTTGTGCTACATATCATCTGCGCGTTCACGCTTCTTAATAATAAACGGCCCAGAAGATAATACACCGCTTTTCGGGTAGCCGACCCACTGATCAATCACTTTGCTACCCGCGACCTCGGGTCCGATCTAACCGTCTGCGCGATAACAGCGTTACGGCTATCGTCATCACCAGCACACGCTATTTCAAAGCCACAATCACCCGGTGCTTACCACTGGGAGCGGTGGGAGGCGGGATGACGGTCCCATCGATGTGCTTGCCGTCGAGTGACCGACTGGACTTCTAAGCCCTCCCCGTCAGGGATGTGCCCGGAGTGTGGCCAATCATCGCGCAAAGAAAAAACCCCGGCCAAGGCCGAGGTTTGATGGAGCGTATTGTAGTTTCGACTCAGACGGCCCGTCGTCGCAGCAGGCCCAGAGAGCCAAACATCAGCAGCGCCACACTGGTCGGTTCTGGCACGACTAACCCGTCTGAGGGTGGCGGCGGCGCCCCGGTGTTCCAGTTTCCTAGCACGGTGTTGAGATCCTCGATCCCGACGAAGCCATCACCGCTTGGATCGCCTGCCGTATAAAATCCTGGCAGGACAGACTGGTTCCAGTTGCCCAAGACTGTGTTGAGGTCTTCAATACCCACGAAGCCGTCAGCGTTGAGGTCGCCGATGATGACGGGACGGTCCGGGTCGCCGGTCGCGACGACATCCACTTCGATGCCGAGGTTTGTGCCTATGGCGATCGTGTCGGGTGCATCAAGCCATTCGAGCCAAACGCTCAGGGAATCGTCGTTGGGGTTGGTGGTGCCTGCGAGGAAGCCCTGGATACCCAGACGCATCCCATGGGTATTGGTAAGGTCGATGCGTATGGTCGGACTATCGGCGAACCATGTGGAGCCGGGGCTCTTGACCAGTTCGATCCACCCGCCGAGTTCATCGGGTGCGGGCAGTAGATGGGTGTTGCGTGTGGTGGTGCCGGTGAGTTGGAGTGTTTGAATGTCGCCGTTGACATCTTCGTAACGGATCATGTCGGCGTCGTAGACGCTGGAGGAGGAGAACATGCTCGACACGGTCATCATGCGGAAGCGGTCGTTGCCGGTAAAGCCACCTGTGGCGAGGTTGATAGTCTGGTCGGCGGTGAAGTCGACGGTAAGCCCTACGGTGGTCTTGCCGATCAGGGGGTCGGGGAAGGATCGTGTGGTAGCGAGACTGGCTTGTGTGCCAAAGTTGCCGGCGATTTGACTAAAGTATCGGCCGAAGAATCCTGTGGTGTTGACGTCGCCGCGCGTGACGTTGGGGATGAACTGTAGCCCCGCATTGGTACGGAAGGACGCAGACCCGACGATACTGGTCCCAAGCGCCGCCCCACCGCCGCCAGGCTTCTGGTATGCGGTACGCAGAAAGGTATTCGCGTGCATGTCCACGAAGGTAAGCGGGAAGCTGCCTGAGCCGGGAACGTTGTCGAACGCCTCAACGATCTTGTGATTGTGCCCGCCAATGAGGGTGCCATTGTGGAATATCGGGACGGGTGTCTCAAGCACACCGCCGTCGGCGGCGCGTAGGGCAAATTGGCCGTTGTCAAAGAAGACCTGGTCACTTGCGTTAGCCGGTGTCGTCGTTGGCAGGATCGCACCACATAGCACCGCCGCAGTGACCAGATGAGGCGTCTGGGTATATTTCAAAACGTTTCTCCCATACATCATTATTCCTCAAGACCGGCTAAAGGCAAGCTTTTTCGCGTGCCAAACACCCTATTTCAACACGACCTTGACCGTGTGCTCTGCGGAGGGGCCGGTGGGGGGCGACAGGGTGTTACCCGTGACCGATTGCCCATCAATCGTCACACTGTTAACCGATAAACCATCGGGATTGAGGCGTGTGACTTCGATGTGGTAGACGTGGCCCTGGTAGCGTCTGGTCATCTTGAACCCCGGCCAGTGGGACGGGATGCACGGGTCTATCAGCAAGCCTTCCCAAGTTGGGCGGACGCCCATGATCGATTCCATCAGCACACGGTAGACCCATGCGGAGGAGCCTGTGTACCAGGTCCAGCCGCCCCGGCCGTAGAGCGGTGAGTCGGGGCCGTCGACGTTGGCAGCGGTGACGTAGGGCTCGCACTGATAGATCTTGGGGTCCATGCCGCGATGGGGCGGTGACATCTTGCGAAACAGGCTCCACGCCTTGTCGGGGCGTTTGAGTTGGCACTCCATCTGGATGGCCCAAGAGGCGGCGTGGGCATAGAGACCGCCGTTCTCGCGTGTGCCGGCGGCGTAGCGGGTGAGGTATCCGATGCGCGGGTCGGGGGTCGTGTAGGCCGGTTGCAAAAGCACTGCGCCGTAGTCCCGGTAGAGGTGCTTATCCAATGATTCAAGCACCGCGTCTTTGCGCTCGTCGGGGACGATGCCGCTGAGTATCGACCAAACCTGTGGGTTCAGGTGGATCTTGCCTTCATGGGCGTTGGCGCTGCCGACGAGATTTCCGTCGTCACAACTGGCCGCCCAGTACCACTTACCGTCCCAGCCGTGGTTGTTGACGGCTTCGGTGAGGTTCTTGATCTCCGCGCGGTAACGATCGACACGCTGCTGCTCGTCGGCAAGTAGCTTGCCGTCTTGTATCGCCCGCTGTACCGCTGGGCAGAACTCCTTGAGGATAGTAACCAGGAACTGGGCCACCCATACGCTCTCGCCCTTGCCTTCCCAGCCGGTAACGGAGAAGCCGTCGTTCCAGTCGCCGGTCCCGATCAGGGGTAGGCCGCGCTCGCTGCGTTTAGAGAGCGACCGTTCTATCGCGCGGACGCAGTGTTCGTACAGGCTGCCTGTATTGTTGTCATCCAACGGCTGGTCGAGGTACGTCGCGGTCTCGTTGAAGACGCCAAAGTCGGCCGTCTCCTTGAGGTAATTGACGGTGATAAAAGGTAGCCAGAGCAGGTCGTCGGAGAACTGGGACTCCATACCGTCCTCGGTGATCGGGTGCCACCAGTGCTGGACGTGTCCGGCTGCGTACTGCCTTGAGGCGTGGAGCATGATCTGCGATTTGGTGCGCGTGGGGTCCAGGTGGAGGAAGAGCTGGCTGTCCTGAAGCTGGTCACGGTAGCCAAACGCCCCACCGGTCTGGTAGTACGCGGTCCGGCCCCAGATGCGTGACGACAGCGACTGGTATTTGAGCCAGCGGTTGACCATCAGGTTCACGCCGTCGTCGGGGGTGTCGGCATGCGATGCGTCCATCCAGCGGGACCAGAAACGCCCGACCTCATGCATGATTTTGTCAGCGACGTCGGGTTGTTGATACTGCTGGACATTCTGCTCAGCTTGCTCTCTGGAATCAGCTACGCCGAGCGTGAACGTCATCGTCTTGGATTCACCCGGCGCAAGTTTTATGGGCACGCGTAGACTCGCCACCGAGTCGTCCCATCGGCCGGTCGTCTTAGCGACGTACCCCCCTTCGCGTAGAGCCATCGGAGAGGCATTCGTGCCGTACTGACCGATGAAGGCTTCTTTATTGCCGCTCGAAGCGGTAGCCGGGACGTCTACACCGTGGAACGCGACCTTGTCCCAGGTACGGTTCCAGTGCTGGCCCTTTTCGTTCTGGATATCCCACATCCGCTTGGTGGCAAAGACCGCGCGGTGGTCGCCTGCAAGTTCTGTCTCAAGGAACGTCTTGTGGAACTCACGGTGCGTATCGGGCGCGACACCCAGGCACCATTCAAGATAAGACCAGACAGACAGATTCCTGTCACGCTTGCCTTGATTGGTGAGCGTGAGCCGCCATATCTCGACCGACTCGCCCGGCGGGACCGTCAGTGTCATCCGCGTCTCAATGCCATCCGTGACCGAAGTGATCGTGGTGTACCCGATACCGTGACGGCACTCGTATGATTCAAAAGTCCGACAGACGGGCTTCCACGTCGGCGACCAGAATTCTCCCGTGTCTTCGTCACGGATATAGAGATACTTGCCACAGGAATCACTGACCAGATCCTGATCCCAGCGTGTGATGCGGTTGAGCCCCGCATGGGTCTGCCACGAATAGCCCCCGCCGATCTGCGAGACGACCAGGCCGTAATCGCCGGGACAGATCACGTTGACCCAGGGCTTGGGTGTGTCGGGGCGCGTGATGACGTACTCGCTGCCGTCGGCAGTGAAGTAGCCGTAGCCGTTGTCAAACAGCTTGCCCGATGGGGTATCGACTTTCACGGGCTTGATGGTAGGTCTAGTCACTCGTGTCACAGCATACTCCAATCAAAACAACAACAAACAAACTCCGGCGGGTAAAACGAATCACCCCTTAAGCCCGGACATGGAAATCCCCTCGATAAACGTCTTCTGAGCCAGAAAAAACAGGGCGATGACCGGCAAGACGACCAGCGTGCTGGCTGCCATCAAATAATGCCATTGCGTGCCGCCAGTCTTGCTCTGGAAAAACTGAAGTCCAAGAGCCAATGTGAAGTCTTCCTGGTCTGTGAGGTAGATCAATGGGCCCAGAAAATCGTTCCACGTGCCCATGAACTGGAACAGCGCCACCACTGTGATCGCCGGGCGTGCAAGCGGAAGGATGATCTGCCAGAAGATCCGAAGCTCACTGCATCCGTCGATCTTCGCCGACTCGGACAGACCCTTTGGGATGGTGCGGAAGAACTGACGGAGCAGGAAGACGTTGAACGCCCCGGCAAAGAAGGTCGGGACCCACAACGGCTTGAGCGTGCCGATCCACCCCAAGTCCTTGTACATCGTGAACAGCGGCACCATCACCACCGGGAACGGGATCATCATCGTCGCCATAACTACCAGGAAGACCTTGTCTCGCCCGGGCCATTCGATCCGTGAAAATCCATACGCCACCAGCGTGCTGGAGCAGACCGTCCCGATCACCGTCAGCACGCAGAGCACCAGCGTGTTCTTAAGATAGGTCGGGAACATCTTCATTGCTTCGACCGCCTTGCCGAAGTTGCCCCAACGTAGTGCGATCTTCTCGTGTAGATCCCCGACTGTGGCGGCCCGTTGCTCGACAAACACATGTGTCAGGTCTTTACGGTCATCCCAGGGGATCAATGATTTACTAAGCAATCCCGGCAACACGGCAAGCGTTTCGATCTCACCGAAAGACGCTTGGGTGTCCTTGATTGTCTGGTCGTAGGTCTTGCGCAGATCAGTCGGGGCCACGCCCACCCTCGACATGTACCCCTCGGCATCGATCACGATGACATCGATTTGCTTGCTGTCTTCATGCCCGACACCCGGTTCGGCAAGGCGGGCCGGACGCCATACGTCTCCATCCTTCGCCCGCAGGTGATAATTCACCGTCACCACTGTGTCGGTGTCGGGATCAAAGCCAGTACCCACCGGCTTGACTGGAACCCGCTCGCCATCGA
>JAJDCX010000048.1 GCA_029260615.1 Phycisphaeraceae bacterium
CCCGTATCGGTTGCCAACAGGGTCGACCCGCTATCGTAGAACCGTAACTCCGCATTACCTAACCCCGCGTCCAGCACGCTAAAGGTGTAATCGGTGTTACCTCCCAGATTCAAGTCCAAGCGGAACCAGTCGCTGTCAAGCGAAGTCTCCAATTCACCCGCCGTCACCGATGGCAGACCCACAGCTGTAGAGGTCGCCAGATCATCCCCGTGATCGTCGGGGATCGTATTGATGACGTACTTTGAACTGAACGCGTTGAGGTCTCCCATGAACACGTCGCCATCGACCGCTCCGGCGATACCAGACACGCTGGTGCTGTCGGAGTATTGCCACAGGTCGTACCCGTTCCACACACCGTCGGCGTTCCCACTCGGCGGGTTGTTGGGGTTGTGTGTCCAGTTCGCCAACCACAGGTCATAGATATTTAAGGAGCTGTTGACTTCGTTCACAGCGTAGTTGGTGTTCATGTAGATGATGGGCACAATCCCACCACTGAGCGCACTAAAGGCGTTCATGAAATCATGGACCCAGTTACTCAATACGGTCGTGGACAACGAATCGCCACGCTCCAAGTCCAGCGCCGGCCGCAAGAACCCGTCCTGAAGGTAGGGGCTCACCGCTTGGTAGAAGTCGAATGCCTCACTAGACGCATCATTGACCCCGCCGGTGTAAGGCGTGGCGAAGTGGTAGCCGCTGACCAGCACCCCGGCGTTATTAGCACCGGTTACATTCTGAACCCAATTGATATCGACAAAGTTCACGCCCTCGGTCGCCTTCGCCCAAGCGAAGTCAATCCCGGACGCCTCCACGCTGCTCCAATTGATATTCCCCTGAAATCTGGACACGTCGATCCCAAACGTCTGTGCCGCCCCCGCCTGGGCCGTCACCTCCGGCTGAGTCGAGCTGGTCGGCTCAAGTGGGTCATCCCCCAAGGGCGAAGCACTCAAAAGCAGACGCGCCTCCAGCTCCTGCAGGCCGGGGAACCAATCGGGTGAACCGCCACAATCAGGCTCAAGCCTGCGGGGATCGTGTGTCATCCTGACATCCTTTTGCTGATGTAAATATCGCCCTACCGTCTGGATCGCACGCAGAGCGGCCTTATTACATAAGAATACCCCGGAACCCCCCGTAATTCCACCAAAATCCATATAAATGATTATTTTCTGCTCTAAGAAGGCCTAGTTAAACCCAATGACCTACATTTAGTACGGGCCAGGACCGCTCAAAACCAGAGGTGACGGCTGCGTGATTTAGGCGCTTCCGTATAGAAACAACAAAATCGCCTCGATCCGCTGGGCCCAAGCCTGTTCGTTGTGTTGCCCCCCATGCACTTCCATATACAAATGACCCCCGCCCCCACCCTCATCACCCTCCTGGCCGGCCCCCTTTAACAGGCCGGACAACACCCGGGCATTTCCCACCGCAGAAGTCACGCCCCCTGGCCCCTGAAGTGTGCCCTCAAGTGTCCCCATATCGATCCAGATACGCGCACCGGACGCCCAGGACATATCCGTTTCGCCCCACTTCTCAATCAGCCAACGGTCACGCCACCACAACGAAGGCGAAACCCCCCCGCAACGACCAAACGTCTCCGCGTGTGCCCAAACCATATACAAAGAAATCAACCCACCAAGCGATGAGCCCGCGATCCCCGTCTTCTCGCGCGACGGGTCCGTCCGGTACGTCCGATCAATAAAAGGCTTCACCTCCTCGACCACGAATCGCGCATATGCATCACTCTTCCCATCCTCCGGCCTGGGCGTGTACTCCGTCATCCGCTCCGCGTTGTTGTACATCCCCACAATAATAATCGGCTCAATCTTCCCACTACGGATCAAACGCTCCGCCGCCTCATCGACTTCCCACTCATGCCCAGCGAACGAAGTACTGGCATCAAATATATTCTGCCCGTCGTGCATGTATAGCACCGGATATCGGCGATCAGTGTTGTCGTCGTAGCCCGGCGGAAGATACACCAACAGCGTGCGGTCGTTGTCAAGGATGGTCGAATGAAACTCTTCATGCCTGCCGTAATCCCCAGTCAACGTCGGCTCAGGACGCTGAGCCTCCCCGTTTGACCAGGCCGCGACCACAACCTCAACCTCCTTGTCTTTGTCCGCAAAGAGGTTTCGGTTTTCGATCTCCCCACCAGCCTCGTTCTTCTCAACCGACTGCCACGAGCCACGGGTCGCCTTGTACTGGACATGCACACCGCGCCTGATCGTGAGATCACCGCTGTAAACCCCGCCATCCTGCCGCTCCAACTTGAGCCCCTCACCGTCCCAGTTGCCCAGCTGGGCATCGTCACCCGACAGGTAGACAGGCTCTCCCCCGGGTGTATCCACAGGAACCGTCAGAACAAACCTGATCGTCACGGCATCCGAATCAGGCGTGGTGTCCTGCGCAACGGTGTGAACCGTCAGCAAAAACAGAATTCCCAGTGCCCCTATAAGCCGGATCTGTCGCGTCATCGTGTGAACCTCCTGAATCCAATCACCCAATGAAAAACGGCCGCCCGAGATGGACGGCCGTCGTTTATTTAACTAACACAACCGGCCGTGATCTACTCATCAATCTCGGCGGCGATCGGCTCGCCCTTGGCCGAGGTATCTTCCTCAACCAGTTGGCCATCCACTTCGCCTTCATCCTCCGCGTCGAGATGTCCCGCTGGCTTGTCAGAGACAATCCACAGCTTGACCTCGGCCTTGAGTTCCTTATCCAGCACAACCGGGATCTGGTAACTGTCCAGACGCTTCATCTGCTCACCCACGCGGATGTGACGATCTTCGATCATCTCGAAGCCCTCGTCACGCAACGCCTGAGCGATCTCGTGCTGAGTCACGCCGCCGTACAATACGCCCTGCTCGTTGGCGGAACGTTCCAGCGTGATCTCGAACTCGTTGATCTTCCCGATCAGTGACTCGTGCTCCGTACGAAGCACCGCCATCTCCGCAGCCACTTCCGCACGGCGGGCGGCCAGCCGTTTAATCGCCGCCTCGCTGGGCTTGGTCCCCAGCCCAAAGGGCAGCAGGTAATTGCGTGCGTAACCCGGCTTGACCTTGACGACATCGCCAATGATCCCCAGGTTTGCAACGTTGTCCAGTAGTAGTAGTTCGATCTGCTTCATGTTGTCCTTCCAGACTATCTTGGAAAGTTAGGTGCCGGCCCGTGGATCAACACGCCCACGGCGATGCACCAGCATTGGTTTTTTCATCTATACCCGGTACGAATCCTTGCCCGTCCTTCAGCACCCGGCTCTTCCGAAAGGCCGGCCGAACTCTCGTGGCAACTGCTTTTTAAAACGGTATATCGTCCTCATCCACCGGCTGGTGCGCCGGCCCTGCATTGGCTGGCGCCGGGGCACTGCGCCCAGCACCCCCGGTTCCCCCAGCTCCATCAGAGCGACCGCCGCCCTGCTGCTGGTAACCGCCCCCACCGCCCCCAGCGCCTCCGCCTTCACCGCCACGAGAGTCTAAAAACTCAAACGACTCCACGACGATCTTCAGCTTAGAGCGATTGCCCCCGCTTTCCTTGTCCTGCCACGTGTCCAGCTTCAGCCGGCCCTCGACATACAACGGCCGACCCTTTTTGAGGTACTGGTTAAGCACCTCCGCGGTCCGGCCCCAGGCCTCAAGATCGACAAACGTCGTCTCTTCCTGCTTCTCGTTGGTCTGCTTGTTGAACCACGTCCGGTTGATCGCCATACCCAGGTTCGCCACCGCCGTATTGTTCGGCGTGTAACGCAACTCCGGGTCGCGCGTCAGATTCCCCATCAGCATGACTCTATTGAGATTGGGCATCGTCCAACTCCTGCGCAGGATCTTCTACGGGGGACACGTTTACGCTTGACGTCGTTCTTATTCCGTGGGCTTGGCGGCAACAGCCTCGGCGGCAGGCTCAGCTGCAGCTTCGGCAGCGGGCTCGGTTGCAGCTTCGGCAGGCTTGGCTTCTTCAACCTTAGCCTCAGTGGCCTTGGCCTCAGTGGCCTTTGCTTCATCCGCCTGCTCGGCCTTCTCGTCACGCAACTTCTGTTCGGCCTCGCTGGTCTTCGCCTCTTCCAATTCCGCGTCGTACTCCACCTGCCCCATGTGGTCGCAACGGGTCATCATCACCCGCAGCACCAGCTCCGAAAGGTTGCAGGTATTCTCAACCTCGGTCAGCCGGGTCCCGTCTGCACGGAACAAAGCCAGCAGGTACGTACCACGCTTCTGACGCTTCACCGCGTAAGACAGCTTGCGCTCGTCCCACTTACGCAGGGTAATCACCTCGGCATCGATCCGGCCAAGGGCCTCACGGACGTGGTCGATCGCGGCACCCAGCCCGCCACCCACAGCCGACTGGCTCATCAGGAACAGGCCTTCGTACAGGTTGCTATTGTCGAATTCTTCGCTCATTTGATCGCGTCTCCTTCCCGCTCGGTGGTCCCAGCCGACGCAGCTAGGACGCTGGACCCACGCCAACGGGCGAGGCCAAGCGGTCATGTGTAGCCCCACAGGATACCCCGATTAAGCCCGCCGAGCAAAGCCGCTGCCAGAGCCCTCTACAGAGCTGCCCAATGGAACTATCCATGAAAAAACCACGCCTGTTAAGCGTGGTTCGGGGTCTCGCGTAAGCGAGGGTGACGGGAGTCGAACCCGCAACCTCCGGATCGACAGTCCGGTGCTCTAACCAATTGAGCTACACCCCCTAAGGGGACTCGACCAGGTTCGCTGGGCGAGCCACATACTCTAGTTTTGGCTGGCGAGTTGTCAACTGCCCGCCCGGTTTACCAACAAACCCAACTATTGGGCGATCTTCTTGAACCGCCCCGCCTTGGCCGCCTCGATCGCCGTGAGGATCACATCCATCGCCCGGTACCCCTCTATCCCGTCGATCAGGGGCTTGCGCCGCTTGAGAATCGAATCCGTGAAGCTCACGATAATCCCGCTGCCGACCTGTTGAGTATTGGTAGACACAGCACCGACCTGATGGAACTCGCGTTCGCCGTTGCGATACTCAACGACTACCCCAAAGTCCGGGTGCTTACCGATCTTGATGACACCGTTGGAGCAGAAAACGGTGGTGCCGTTGTCCTCCCCGCCGTAGTTGGTCCAGGATATATTCATGGACCCGACCACGCCGGAGCGCGTCTTAAGCGTGATGCACGCATTGTCATCCAACGGGATAAACCTGCCCTTCTCCGTCCGCTTGTCCAGCGTGGAGATCACGCCCCCCGCCAGAACAAACTCTTCGCCCAGCAGCCAGCGCATCAGGTCCGCCTTGTGAATGCCCAGGTCGCCGGTGACCCCCATGACTGCGGGAGCCTTCTTGAAGAACCAGGTCTTAGGGCCATCCACCGACCAGCCATCGGGCCCAGCATGCTTAAAAGAGGTCTCAAATGCGATCGGCTTACCGACCCGACCGGAGTCAAGGATTTCCTTGGCTTTGACGTGGGTGGGCATCAGCCTCTGGTTCATACCAACCATAAGATACTTGCGCGCCCGCTTGGCCGCAGCGAGCATCTTCCTGCCCTCAACACGGGTCGTCGCCATGGGCTTCTCTACCAGCACATGCAGCCCGGCCTTGAAGGCCTCCAGCGTCATCGAAACGTGCAGGTTGTTCGGCCCGCAAACGACAGCCGCATCCAGATCCTGCTCGGCGAGCATCTTCTTGTAATCCGTGTAAGCCACCGCACCCAACGGCTCAGCGACTCCTTTAGCACGGCCACGAACCGGGTCCGCGATCGCGACAACCACAGCCCTCTTATCCGCCACCGCTTCGGGGATATGCCTCTGCTGGGCGATCGAACCACAACCGATGATGCCGTACCTGACTGTCTTCATCGTATCTCCTGCCGCCCCACCAACCGGTGCGGACGTTACTAAACCATGCCCTTAACAGGCACTTTGTTCTGTCTGTTCCATCGTCTTCGTTGCCGCGGAACTACCCGTGGCAACACGTTAGGTCTTGCTTATCTACCCCGGTTACAAAGGCATCCCGATAATCGTCGCCTCAAAGACGAGCCGACCATCGACCAACCCCTGCACACGGCTCTTGCTGCGCCGCGGACGCAGCTCCGTCAACTCACAAAGAATATAAAGCCGATCCCCCGGCACCACCTGCCCGCGAAACTTCACATCCTCCAGCCCAGCGAAACCCATAAACTTAATGTCCTGCTTACTCAGGCAGATGAAGCTCGCCAGCTGCGCCCCCGCCTCGACCATCAGCACCCCGGGGAAAATAGGCCGCCCGGGGATGTGCCCCTCAACCCAGAACTCATCGTCCCTCACATCCCGGTACGCCAACACGTGTTTCAGGTCGTCGGTCGCGTAGGTAATCCCATCGATCAGACGCATCGCGCCACGGTGCGGGTTGATCTTCTCGATCGCCGCCGCATTGTAGGCCTCAGCACCCAAATCGATATCTGAGATATCAAACAACAGCTGTGGAGCCATGCCCTAAACGATCCTTCCTGCCTGAAACACACGTCCTTATTGCTCTGCCGATCCCTCACCCCGGCTTGGCCCAAAGCCGCTCCCATGATGCCTAAGCGAATACTTCCTAGACGCACTGGGGAATACTTCCGGTGCAATTCCCCAGGCCCGCCTCCAAGCACAGACACACCCCACCACGCAAAAAGCACGGCACCTGCACGTCTCATCTATATCAGACTCGCCGGCAAACCAAGGCGAAACCCTGGATTAATCGCCGTCACGGTTCTCAAGAACCTTCACACGAAGCGCCTGGGCCATGTTTTTAACATCCTGCATCTGCTTGCGGACACGCGTGCCAGCCGCCTTGTTGCCACCAGCAGCCTTACGCAGATCGTCTTCCACAGAACTAACCAGGGTCTTGAGTTGTTCGTAGGCTTCTAACATGGATATCTCCAGTGTGAATATTTGGGGTTTGACCGACCTATTGCCCCTCACGGGCTAAAACAGCGTACCTAAGCCCGCCATCGGCAGCAAACAAGGGTACATAACGAGCCTCCAAACCGCCTCTGGGCCAAACCAGAGGGGTTCCGGGTCTGGGGATAAGAATGGTGGATGGATCTAATCTCTAACCACCCCCTCATCACTGAGCACACGCCCCCACCGCACCCACCAACGCCTCGATCAGCCCCGACACATTGGATTCCGTCGCCTCAACCGTCACCCCAAGCCCTAGCTCCCCCATCGTCCCGCTGGTCACCGGCCCAATCGACGCCGTCTTCACGCCCTCAAGCAAATCCCTTTTCTCACCCAACAACTCCACCAGGTTGCTCGCCGTCGATGAACTCGTAAACGTCACCCAGTCCACACCCCCAGCCTCCAACGCCTCCATCACATCCCCCGGCAACCCCGCCACGATCCTCGTCTGATACACCACCAACTCCCTCACCTCCGCACCCGCCTCACACAACAGCCTGGGCAACGCAGGCCTCGCAATATCCGCACGCAACAGCAACACCTTCTTCCCACCCACACCCTCCTTAGCAATTATCTCCTCCGCCAACGCCTCCCCCATCGTCCGCCCAGGCACAAAGTCCGCCCGAACCCCCAGCCTCCGCCTTAGCATCTCAACCGTCGCCTCCCCCACACCCGCAACCTTCACACCCGCCAGTTGTCTCGCATCAAACCCCAACGCCCCCAGCCGATCCGCCAACGCCTCCACACCATTACCACTTGTCAGGATCAGCCAGTCATACCCCGCGATCTCACCGATAGCACGATCCAGTTCATCAAAATCCTCCGGGGGAACAACCTCAATCGTCGGCGCCTCAAACACCTCAGCACCCAACGCCTCCAATCCCAGACTCAATCCCGACGCCTGCTGCCGTGTCCGAGTCACCAACACACGCTGACCAAACAATGGCCGCCCCGTGAAAAAGTCCAGCCCCGGCTCATCCAAACCCGCCACCTCACCCACCAAAATTATCGCAGGCGAACTGATCCCCGCTTCCTTAATTAGCTGCTCGATCCCGTTCAACGGCCCGCGCACCGAACGCTGCTTCGTACGCGTCCCCCACTGCACCACCGCCGCAGGCATGTCACACCTCAGCCCATGTTCTGTCAGGCTCGCAACGATCCTCGGCAACTGCCCGATACCCATATAAAAACACGCCGTCCCCCCCGCCGCGATCAACCCCGCCAACGACCTGTAATCCACCGCCGTCTCAGCCTTCCCCGGCTGCTCATGCCCCGTCACAAAAGTCACCGTGCTCGCAACCTTCCGATGCGTCACCGGAATCCCCGCATACGCCGGCGCAGCGATCCCACTGGTGATCCCCGGTATCACCTCACAGCCCACCCCATGCCGCGACAAATACGCCGCCTCCTCCGCACCCCTCCCAAACAAATATGGATCACCACCTTTAAGCCGCACCACCGCCAACCCCTCACCCGCCAACTCCACCAACAACGCATTGGTCTGATCCTGCGTCAGCTTGTGATCCCCCCCCCGCTTGCCCACATCAATCAGCCTCGCACCCGGCTTCGCCTCCTTCAACAGCCTCGGATTCGCCAGCGCATCAAACACCACCACGTCCCCAACACGCAGCCGATCCAGCCCCTTGGCCGTAATCAGCCCCGGATCGCCTGGCCCAGCTCCGATAAGTGATACAAAACCCGTCATTTGCTCTCGTCCTGTCAAGCTAAGTAAACCTTGCCGATTATCCGGCCGATCTTAACACTGGTTACGCCACGTTGCCCGTTTGGAACGCCGGAACCACCGCTCCCCCCCTCAGCCCCCGGCTTAGCCGGGGGATCAAACCGAGGGAACAACGCCCAAAGGGATCGCCTCGACGACCCACCGCCTCGCAAACGTGTAATCCGCATCGCACACGCTAAGGAGTTGAGCATGTCTGACCAGATCCAACCCAGCCACCTCAAACTCATCAAGCCTCCCTCCGGCCCAAGCGACGTCCTGTTCATGGAACGCCGAACATGCGACCGCCTACCCATGAATGGCACCGCCACCGCCATCATCACCGACAACACCGACCCCAAGCAGCCCACTAAAAAGATCTGCACCGTACAACTCGCCAACCTCTCGGACTCCGGCATGGGCATCATCACACCCGAACCCGTCACGCCCGGCCACCACATCACCGTCTTCATCCAGCCCCACGGCCCAGAAAACGGCTACGACCTCACCGGCACCGTCGTACGCTCACACAAACACCCACTAGGCCACGAAGTCGGCATCAATACCCCCTCCCGTATCCTCGCCGCCTGACAATATCTCACACCACCCATCCGGCCCGCACCGGCAAAGGCCGCTTCAGCAGACACCCCTATGAAGCGCCGCGACTTGTCGCGCTCATTTCCAAACACACCAACGCCTACGGATACCGCCCACCGGTCTCCCGTGTATTGCACGCAAATTGATATCACCCCGCTTGATGCAAAAATGCACCGCCGAAGACATTCACCTCTTGCGACGACGCAGTAACGCCACGCACGAAAGGCCCGACAACGCGAGTGTCTGCGGCTCAGGCACCAACGCCAAAGCTTCGGGCGGGGGTGGCGTTCCCGCGTTCCAGTTGCCAAGCACCGCATTGAGGTCTGCGATTCCAACGAAACCGTCACCATTGACATCACCGACCTGCAAGCTGCTCAGGGGTATGCCGGCGTTCCAATTGCTGAGGATCAGATTCAGGTCTTCAAGCCCGACGAAACCGTCACCGGAAGGATCGCCCGCCATCGCGTCTCCAGGGGTAACGTTCTGGTTCCAAATGCCCAGCACGATGTTGAGATCTGAGATCCCCACGAATCGATCGCCATCGAGGTCACCCGGCAGGTCCGCGGGTGGGGTCCCATTGTTCCATTGGCCCAACACCTGATTCAGGTCCGTGATTCCGACGAACCCGTCACCATCGAGATCACCCCGCAACGCGACCCGAAAAACCTCGCCGGATAAGTCCACCAGGTAGAGGTTCCCGATGGCGTCTTCAGAGAAAGCCGCCATCGCGTCCAGGCCGCCGGAGTTCGGCAAGAGATCATCGTTGATCCGTGCCACCGTGTTGTCCGGATCGGCCGGATCGAATGACCAGATATTGTTGGAAACAAAATCGCCGAAGATGTACTTGCCCTGCAATTCCGTAATGGGCCCTCGATAGAGCATCCCACCGGTGACAGAGCCGCCTTGGAATTCCCCCAGTCCGTGCTCGTAGTCGTAGAGCGGGTCTACATTGCCCGGTGGCGGGGGCCCGCCTACCGTCGCATTCGGGTTGGCGATATCACCCTCACGCAGCCGCCAGCCGTAATTTTCCCCTCCGGTGCTGTTGCCGGGCTGGAAGTTGATCTCCTCGCGTGTGCTTTGCCCGACGTCACCGATATAGAGGTCTCCGGTTTGCCGATCAAAGCTGGCACGGAAAGGGTTACGCAGGCCGAAGGCCCAAATCTCGTCGTCACCGGTGATGCCGACGAATGGATTGTCCGTGGGGATAGCGTAGTTGCGTGTGGTGTCTGCGATGAAGTCGTCGCCGTCGACATCGATGCGCAGAACCTTGCCCAGCAGGTTGTCGGTGATGTCCTGTGCGTTTCCGATCCCCTCGGTATGGCCGACCCCTGAGTCGTTGGAGTTGCCGCCGTCGCCGGACATGATGTAGAGGTTGCTGCCCGTCTCAGTAGGATTGAAACCGATCCACCCGCCGTTGTGGAAGACGTGGGGTTGGTCGATATTCAAGATTTCTTTGGGTGTCGGGTCGGCAACATCCGGATTGCCCAAAAGATCTGTAACCGTGTATTCGCGGATGCGCGTGGTCAATAGCGAGCCTGGGGCGGAGGGATCTGTGGTGAGGTTCACGAAGAACCGACCGTTAGTGTCGAACTCCGGATGGAACGCCATCCCGATCAGAGCGCCCTCAGCAGTCAGGTTAACATCGGGGATAGTAAGAAACGGCGTGGGGTTGACCAGGCCCGTGCCCTTGTCCATGACCTTGATCGTGCCCCCGCGCTCAACGATGAACAAACTATTCGCCCTCCCGGGTGCGTGCGTTACGAATAGTGGCGAGTCTAACCCACTGGCGATACGCATCGTGTCGTATTGAGTCTGTGCCATCGCCCCGCTTGAAAACGCTAACACCCCAACGATCCCACACCCGGAAACTGTCTTGGTCAACATATATGTAACTCCCTCAAAGACACAACAATTATGAGATCGTCACATTCATTATGGTGGCTAACCACCCTAATGCAAGAGTTTTCCCACTTTAACACCCCCGCACGCCGGAATTGCGCGCACTAAAAGGCGCGTTCGCGACACAAAAATTGTCAGGAGCAGAAAAGGGGATAAGCCCCTACAACTAATTGAGCCAGCCCAAGCCCAACCTCTCCGCACACCCGCCCCCGCCGCAGCCTGTGACTGCGCGCATCCATACGCCCCACCTCGCCCGACACTCATCGGAGCGAAAGATACTATTTGCAATTGATTACAGTTTTTACTCGTCACCCAAATAAGCAGTGCCACACACCTGGCACCCACTCACCTCCATCAGCAAATTAATCCACCTCGCCCCCAATATACCCATTGACCCATGGATGGTTTTGATGTACTAATTTCTTTTATATTCCGTGGCGCATTTCCGCAATACTATTTCTTAATAAGACAATCCGCTCTCAAACCAAGCCGCCACACGACCCCTTGCCCACTCACCCAACCCGGAGATGGTGATGAACACGACAACCCTGCCCAAACCCAGCGCCCTGCGAAACACACTCGCCTTATTGCTCCTATGCACCCCCTTCGCACTCGCCGGCTGCCACCCCGAACGAGGCAACGGAAAGATCACCGTATCCCTGGGCCTGGCACAACCCTACAACGACGTCGCCGACACCAACAAAAAAGCCCTCCAAAAACTCACCGACCTCGAGAAGAAAGGCCAACTCGACGCCACCGCCATCTCCTCCAAGCTCAACTCCTCCTTCCAGGAAGTCACACGTATACGCGCCGGCATCGCAGGCAACGTCGGCACCGGAGCCGAAACTCCGACCCCCGCCCTCCCAAACGCCAACGCCGCCGCTCTCGCCAGCCCAACCTTCTCCGATTCCGCCGCCGCCATGAACATGGCCGGCTCACTACAAGCCTCACCCTTCGACCTCATCTCCAACACTCGCGACATCTACGAATCACTCATCCCCGCTGAACTACGATTCACCTTCGAGTCGCTCCAGAAAGACGGCTACGAGTTCTACCACGTCCCCATCACGCTCTCCGTAAAACCCGGCCACAAAACCAGCGAAAACTTTATCGCCGATATCCGGTTGGAAGTTACAGATTATGAGGAGGACTCAACGCCACCTGCCTATCTGTCCGAGCTAAAAAATACTAACCCGGAGTTTATGGCACTTAGTAAAGTCTGGAAGGTAGAAGGCATAGATGGTCTCAATATAGCGAATAAATTTGATTTTTTTATAAATCAAAAAACACCCGTTGTGGCCAGAGTCTTCACCATCTCCCCACTCCGCCAATTCGACCGCAGAGCCGAGACGTTTGCCCGCCGAATCCAACGCGAAGAAGCCCTCCAGCTACAGCTGGCCGGTGCCGCATCACCCGCCGCCAGCGCCGCCGCCAACGCCGGGATCGACAGGATCAGACGCTGGGAAAGTGACTTCGCCACCATCACGCAAAACCCCCTGCTCAGCGGATACACAGACAACGACCAGGCCTTCGGATGGAGGATCTACCCCTCCGTAAACATCGGCAAAAAAAGCGAAAAACTCACACGCATCCTCAAGCCCGGCCCGCGCGACCTCATGGTCATCGTCGCCGTCAAACGCAAAAGCTCGGATAGTGTGGATGTAAGTAAACTGGCGGCCCTTTCAAAACCTAGACTTAATATCAAGGTCAAATATACCGCCCGCTGGATAAGAATCGATGCCTGCCCGCCCTGGCCTCGCGAAGTATCACCCGAAAATTACCCCGGCAAGAAATACTTCTTACACGAAGACAAACCGAATAACGCCTCCCTCGGCATCGGAGAGACAAGCATCCGCATCCCATTTGTCCCGGGCAAGCCTGTTCTCACCGCTTCCATTACCTATCCAACAGCCGTGATACATCCTCAACCGCCCACGCCAATTCCACCGGCTACACAGCCTTCACCTGCTACACAACCTTCAGCCTCTACTCCACAGCCCCAAACTACTACGCAGACCTCAGCATCTACGCAGCCCGCCCCACAGAAACCCTTAACGGCACATCCTATATCTGCCCCGACACTCATCACCATCACAGGCAAAGGCTTCTCTGACGAAACCAGAGTTATCTTTGCAGGAAAGACCTTAACCCCCGTATCCGTCACCCCCGACCATCTAACGGTCATCATCGACCCAAAATCCGCACCCAAAGGCTCCGGCAAACAATATTACCAACTCATCATCACCGATGGCCTCGAACGCATCGCCCTTACAGCCAACAGGATCCTCGTAAAAGGCCCAACAAAGTCTACACCCCCGCCCTCCGTATCAATGACCTCCTCACCAAGCATCATGCCCGGCGAGTTCATCACGCTTCAATACTCTGACAAAAAGAAGGTGCTCTCCTTACCGCCAGCTACTTCCGCCGCCTCACCGATCCAGATCAGTGTCGGCTCTCAGAAAATCAAGAATGACCAGATCGTCATCTTTAAAGACGGCAAGTTCGGCTTCATCGCCCCAGTCCTGCTCAACGGGTCTGCCAGGCACCTCCCCATTATTGTGCAAATCGGAAAAACAAGTTTCATCGTTGACAAGCAACTCATCTACGCTTCACACAAGAGCGGAAACAAATCCACCTTCGACGTACGGATCGTGCCTTAACCCCCCGCACGCCGGAATTGTGCGCACAAAAAGGCGCGTTGGCGGCACAAAAATTGTCCTCTTCACAAAAATTCGTAACCCGAGACAACCACAGGCCCTTGCGCAAAAACCAAGCCCCCTCATTGTCGCTTCTGTGCGCACAAACCTGACGCATCGCCCAAGAGTGGAGGCGTAACTTATCCCCGGATTTACACCCCGGGGGCGGGGCCACCTGCCGACAACCTCACGACGACGATCGACAGCTTCCCCGAGTATCCGCTGATTAAAAGGACCGGGACTCACGGGCTGCCCACCTCTGCTCAAAGCCCATGGCCTCCCGGCCGTGGGGCCGCGGCGAGAAACCGTCACCCCAGAAGCGCACCGAATGAAAATTCGAAAACTTCCGGGGCCGGGGGCCTTGGAAGCGGACCGTCCCGGCTAGATGGCGGATCACAGCACACGGGCTAGACCCGGTCCCAACGATCCCCTGGCTGCCGCTACCGCCGGAACACCGTGAGGACCGCGTAAAACCCATTAAGACTTTTTTAATAAGGCCCTAACAATGAAATGCGGAACACCCTGACTATAAAGGCAAAACCAACCACACAGACACCCAGTCACAGAGAAGATCAAGACAAAGAAGTGATCCACAGAGGACGCAGATAGCGCAGACCAGAACGCTCGGTTGCTGCGCGCCATGACGCACCCACGAAGCGCCGCGACTTGTTGCGTCTCTTCTTAATCTGTGTCATCAGCGCAATCTGCGGATACCTCCCCTCCGCGCCTTCCTCTGCGTACTCCGCGCCTCGGTGGTGAAATCTCCCCCGTCACACACCCAGCTTCAACACAAAGAACAACACCCAGATCACGATATAGATCGGGATCAGCACCGGCAGCGCGTACTTGAAGACATACCCAAAGAAGCTGGGCATCTGGATGCCCGCACTCTCCGCGATACTCTTGACCATGAAGTTCGGCCCGTTACCAATATAAGTACACGCCCCGAAGAACACCGCACCGATAGATATCGCAATGAGATACATCGCCAAATCGCGGTTCCCGATCATCATCGCGATCCGCATGTCAGTATCACTCACCGAACCGGCCTGGACCTTCGACTGGTTGTATTGCATCAACGTATCAAACGCCTCGGTAACCACAGGATCCGCGCTCTCGTCCACACCCGGCGGGCTAGCTTCCAAAGCCAATCGCAGCTCGCCAAGTTGGTCGCCGTACTCGTCCTGGATCTGACCCTGCTTGGTTTCAAGGAAAACAAGATAGGTCGGCGCGTTGTCGAGCATGCTCGAAAGCGTACCGGTGATGAAGTAGTACTGGCCCGGGGTCTTAAGCGGCATGTCGCTTGAGTGGTGATTGAGGTAGTTCAGCGCGGGAACCATCGTCGAGAAGATCCCGATGAATAGAATCGCAACCTCCTTGATTGGGCCGTAGGTAAACTCGTTTCGCTCGTAAATATAAGGCTGGGTTGAGAGCTTCGAAGCGACCGCCGCGATCAGCATCATGATCTCTCGGCTGATCGGCAGCATCAGGTATTCACCCGCCTGAATATGCTCGAACATGCTCGGACGGAACACGCCTGCAAGAATCAAACCGATGTACAAAAAGTTCTGGAACCCATAAATCTGCACCGCGGGCCCAGCATCCTTCTCATGCTCCTCACGCTCCGTCTTCGCGTGGTCACGCTTGTCGATCACAAAGAAGATCGCAAGCAAAATGACCAGACACACCGCCCACATCGGCCACAACGCCTCAAGCACCCAGAAGAACGGCACACCCTTGAGATAACCCATAAATAACGGCGGATCACCGATCGGGCTCAAACTCCCTCCGCAGTTCGCCACCGCGAAGATGAAGAAAACAATGTGGTACGGCTTGATATGCGCCTTATTAATACGGATGTACGGCCGAATCAGCAGCATCGCCGCACCGGTTGTCCCGACCACGTTGGCAAGCACCGCACCGACCAACAACAACGTCGTGTTCGTCGTCGCCGTCGCCTTACGCGTCACCTTGATAACGATCCCGCCGCTGACAATGTACAAAGAGCCCAGCAACGCTATGAAGCTGACATACTCCTGCATCTCATGCATCCACGCGATCCGGCTGGACCCCAGGTCAGAGAAAAAGAACAGGTAATACACAGCCGTGATCGTCCCCAGGATGATCGCAAACTTGGGGTAATGGTGTTCCCAGAAATGCATATTGATCAACGGCATCACCGCGATGCTGCCCAGCAACAACGCAAACGGCAGCATCCAATACCACTGAACATCCGGCACCGTGTGATGCCCAGCCTCCGCGCCCCCGCCGTGCCCGGCCTCCACTTCGCCGTGTTCCGCAGCACTATCACCGGCGTGCACAGCATCGGATGCGTGCCCATCCAAAACATCACCAGCGTGTGCCGAACCCGACTCGACCGCATCAACAACATCGACCACGTCACCATGAGCGGCATCCACCGCACCGCCCGGGTCATGCGACTCGACCTGCGCATGATCCGCTCCGGCGTCGTGCGCCGTGCCGCCAGCCACCGGGCTCATCCGGTAGACGATCGCAAAAACCAGGACCAGGCCCAGCAATACCAGGGCGAGCCCCGGCCGGTGAGTTGCGCTTGTGTTGGATTGATCCGTCATGTCTGGGCCTCCGCACGCTGTGCGATTGATCTTGTTGAAGTGTCTTTGGTCCCGAATAAGTCGCGCGAATCCGTCGCGCCAGCAGCCTTACGCCTCATACGCCGACCCGAGCCGGCACAGGCCGTCCATCACATGCGAAAACAGGTCGAACAATCGCTTGAGCCTGTGAAGGTCTTTAACTTCGCCCTGCACCTCCAACACCAGCTCGTCGATGTCGTCCGGGAAATAAT
This sequence comes from Phycisphaeraceae bacterium, assembly GCA_029260615.1. Taxonomy (GTDB): domain Bacteria; phylum Planctomycetota; class Phycisphaerae; order Phycisphaerales; family Phycisphaeraceae; genus JAJRRS01. Next base: position 16,621 of record JAJDCX010000048.1, read on the forward strand.
CCTCGAACCACGACCCCGCATCGCGGACCTGCAGGTGAATGTCGGGCTCCAGCTTGGTCAGCTCACGCAGCTTGTCGTCGTCGAACAAAGCCTTGATCGTGTCGGGGTCGCTGCCCTGCACGAGAAACATCTTGTCGAACGGCTGATGTTCGACCTGGATATCCTGCATCCCCATGAGCTTGCCGATGTTCGCAAACACGCTCTGATGGCTGACCGCAAAGCGCAGCCCTTCGGGGTTCACAAACGCGGCACGCAGCCGGGTGTAGATGTGTTCGCTTCGGTAGCCTGCCTCGCTGTGCTGATCCAGCGTCACCGCCCACGACCCGACCTGGGCTACCACCTTGTCGTGACGGGCACCCTTATGGTCGGTGAGTTGCCCGCCCAACTCGTCGCTTAGCTTCTTCCACAACTCGTTTTCATGGTCAGCAAACTTCTCTCGCAACGATGCCATACCAAGCCCTTTCGATAGATCACGCCAGACTTATAGCGAGAAAGAAAAACCATGACTCCGCAACGATTCATCCGTCACAGAATCTGGCTGATACCAATGTCGGCTTATGTTTGGATGGGACTTTAGGCCTGATTAGACCGGGGGTTAGCCGCGTTGGATAAACCCGGGCTTGATGGGTAAGCGGTTATTCTTGGACGTGGTGTTGGGGCGATAACCCGTGGTCAACTCATCGTCGCGCCGACCCCCGGGCCGACCCCCGGGCTGACCCCCGGGACGATACCGGGTTGCACCGCGAACGAGGGCTGGGGCTTCATCGCCGCCGTGGCCTGACGCTTCAACGATCCGAGCATCGTGTTCACACGGCTCTGTGACATGTCCAGCACCAAGCCGATCTCGGTCTCACTTAACTGGTCGGCGTAAAACAACAACAAGACTAGACGCTCCGTGCGGCCTAACGTACTCATGAACGCACGCATCCGTCCTGCATCCTTGCCGTTCATACGAAGACTCCATTCATCCTCGAAGCCGATCAGTCAGATTGTCGCAACCGTCCGCGAGACAGATGAGCAATACAATCACTCACCCTCCGTGGTGACCCGCGTCGGACATGCCCCATATAGAAAACTTATCGGACCAGATGGCGGCAACGCTTTAACCTTTTCCAAAGTTTTCTACCACTACCTGCATCACTCTATTGAACGTGGTTCACGCCTGCGTAATCCGACTTGGAGCAACCCCAAAAACACGAAGTGGATCAGCCGCAAATGAGCGCTAATAAACACGAATGGAGAAAAGAAAATCCACACCGAGCTCAGACACGAGGCCTCCGCTTATTTGCGTTCATCCGCGTTTATTTGAGGCCATTGACTTTTTTGAATTGCCCCCCGGCCCCTGCCCCGGCCTGATACCGAGACGAAATGCGGGCGATAGGACTCGAACCTACACGGGTTTTACCCCACCAGGACCTAAACCTGGCGCGTCTGCCAATTTCGCCACGCCCGCAGCGGCCGACAGTGTCCTTTGATCCCACCTGACTTGCAACTTGCCCCCCTAATACCCACACTCACCGTCATGCCAGACCCCTTTAATATGCTTGACCTGCCCCCCCGCTACGACTTGGACGAGGCCGACCTGCACACGAGGTTTATCCAGGCTTCATCCGCGACCCACCCGGACCGTTACACCGACCCGGTTGAGCAGGCCCAGGCCGCCGAGCGCGCTGCCGAGGTGAATCAAGCCTACGCCGTGCTGTCTGACCCCGAACGCCGGGCCGACGCCCTGCTCATATTCCTGGGTGGCCCCGCCAAGGATCAGGACAAGTCGCTGCCGCCCGCGCTGCTGATGGACATGATGGAGACCCGCGAACAGCTCGAAGAAGCGGTCGCCCAGGAAAACCTCGCCGAACTAAACAAGCTGCGCACCTGGGCCGACGACCAGCGTGATGCGCACTTAAAGATCATTGCTGATTTGTTTGCTGACATTCAAAACGAGTTGCCTGCCGACACCGCCAAGGCCATCCGCCTGGAACTCAACGCGCTGCGCTACATCCAACGCATGCTGGATCAGATGCCGGGGTGATTGGGGGTTTTGGGGTCAGGGGTTAGACTTGTAGACCACTCGCGCTTTGTAGAACAACGACACTTGCGGTTTAGCGCACACACAACTCAACACAACACAACATCCCCAGCGGACCGGCTTTCATACCGATCCCACTGAATCCCCGTGCTTTCTGGAAACCTCGTTCTTGGAACGTGGGTACGTTGTCAGGAATTAACGATAAGACTTCGGCCTTTGCCGCAGCAGCGCCAGCCCCGTAGCACCAAAGATCAGCAGGATGGCTGGTTCTGGGATCAGTGTAACCGTTAATGTTGCAGAAGCAGAGAAGAGCTCGACAGGTAGTTTTACGGTATCCAGGTCAAGGAAGATGGGCGTTCCGTCGGAGAGTTCGCCTTGCAACAAAGTGTTGCGGTCGGTAATCGTAAACGGAACTCCGGGCGTGAGGCTGGGCGTCAGGTCCACACCACCGAGTATGAATGACGTGCCGACGAGGTTCACCTCGCTGTCAGCCTTTGCGAGAAAGATCAATCCCATCGTTCCACCGTCGATGTTAACGACGCTACCCGGTTCGGCTGTAAATAAAAGGCCTAGAGCCCCCCCACTGATATTGAACGTACCGCCATCTTTAGCGGTTGACGCTAAACCGATCGACCCACCGGTGAGATTAACTGTGCCCCCGGCATACGCAAAAGTACTGCCGACCTCCGCTGTGTCGCCGATATTGACGGTGCTGCCGTGCAGCGCGCTGAGCCCATCGCCCACAAGCCCGCCGCTAATATTGACCGTGCTCCCCGAAAAGACATCCATGCCCTCCCCCACCGATCCACCCGTGATCGATACGAGTGAATCGACCACCTCGAAGTTCGATCCGATCTCTCCGCCCGCGATGTTTATTGTCGCTCCGACAGCGGCAAAGTTCCTGCCGAGTACTGCGCCGTCTGCCAGGTTCAGTGTCTGGCCCGAGGTAAGCCCCTTAGGTGCCGGGTCATTAGGTGCATTAATTACGCTGGGTTGCGGGGGCAGAGCGACCGGCGCCAACTGTAAGGTGCCGTCTGCAATCACGTCACCGTCGCTGGAGCTCAGGACGACCACAGACCCGTCCGCTAACCGCCCGGTCAGGATGGATGCCGGCGGCAGATTGACACCCATGACCGGATTACCCGACCCCAAACCCGCTATGGCCTGGCCGTCCAGCAAGAACTCGCCTCCTATGAAACGTGCCCTGCTTCCTGGAGCGGTGCCAAACCGCTCACCGAAAGACCCACCGGTAATGGCGGCGGTGCCCCCTGACCGGACCGTAAAGCTATCGCCAACAATACCACCGCTGATCAAGGCCAAGCCATCGCCACGGACCCTAAAGAGATCACCCAATATCCCGCCGGTGACTTCGATCCTGCTGTCGGGAAAAACATCGAAGCTGTTACCAATGGTCCCGCCGCTAACTGTCATGGGTACAGTCGTATTCAGATCAAATCGATCGCCGACCGTCCCGCCGGTCATGCTGATGGTGCTGTCCGGATGGGCCACAAAATCATCACCTACCACACCGCCATTGATGTTGACCGTGCTCGCCCAGAAAGCTTCGAGTCCGTCGCCGACGGTCCCGCCGTTGATGTTGATCGTGCTCCCGGGGAAGGCCCTGGGCCCCAAAGACATCCTGCCGCCCTCAATGTTGACTTCAATATCGGTGCTGGTCGTATTGCTAGCCCCGGCGTTGATCAGGGTGGACACCAAGCCACCATCGAACACATTAAGCTGCGTATGCGAAACGAGATGACTGATGGGCGTATCCGGCGGGACATTAATAATGGTATTGAACGTCTGCGCCTGGGCGGGTGAAGTGCACACACACAGCGAGATGAAAAACGCTGTAACGACCATGTGCCGGATGAGTCTTGCCATCAGCTGCATGAGATGTATCCCGGTCAGGTAAAAAAACTATCAACGTCTTTATACCTGATCGGACAGCGTATGACAAGGTTATTGTGTGATTTTTTGTGGACCGAGGGCCGGTATGGCCAGTCCGATGTACACCCACAACCTAACGGCCGCCCCGCTGCCTCACGATCGCGGATAGCGCACTTGCTCACCCAAACCCATCAAGTTTTATGCCACGAAGGTCTGGCCGGAGTGGCGCTACTTACGCCGACGCATCGCCGCGACCGTGCCGAGGCCAAGCAGTGCCAGCGTGGTGGGTTCGGGGACAACCGTTGGGGCTGGCGGCGTGCCAGCGTTCCAACTTCCCAAGACGACGTTCAGATCATCGATGCCGATGAAGCCGTCGCCTGTGCCGCCGAGGTCGCCGTCTACGATGCTGCCGATGGGGACAGACTGGTTCCAGTTGCTGAGGATGATGTTCAGGTCCGCGATGCCGACGAAGCCGTCGGCGTTGATGTCGCCGGGGAGCGGGGGCACGGATACATCGTTAAAGGGCAGGTCGCCGAGCCACTGCCCCATGTATTGAAGGTGCCTGCTATGCGCCGCACCATCGGAGCCCGTCGCGCCCCAGACGTTAAAGTTGCCAAGCTGAGCTTTGCGGTAGAACTGTAACGTCCCCAGGCCCGCTTCATTGGTGGCGGTCGGCGTGACACCGACGTGCTGCATCAGGTTGTCGGCTGTCTCCACGGTGTTCGCGTAGGTGTAAGTTTGTACCTGCGAGTGCGACACGGTCATGGTCTTCAGTGAGTTTGCGGCGTCGAGTGCGAAGCGTTTGAAGTCGACCATCTGGGAGGCCAACGGGGTGTGATCGCTTGCGCTGGTGAAGCCGGCGTAGAGTGAATCGGTCAGTAGCAGGCCGTCGATCTGGTCGTAGTAGGTAGGCTGCTTGAGAATCTCGCGCACGGCCCCGTACCCGGCGCTGAACGATGAGATGGCGAGTTGATCCCATTGGGTATTAGCGGCGAAGTCGGGCTGAGCGCGAAGCGTATTAAGCGCACTATCAAGGACGTTGCCGAACAAGGCCGGGTCGCTGAACGGGGTGGAATAAGCTGAGGAGAACCCGCTGTAGGTGACGTTGACGATCACCGCGTTGAGGTCTGCGTAGCCTGCGTTGTTGTTGACGGTCGCCGGGTCGCCATGGAAGTGGACCAGCACATCGACGCCATCAGCGGACGGGTCGAAGCCGTCTGGGATGAAGAGCTTGTGGTTGGCGCTGGTAGGCAGCGTGAACGTCCGACCGGTCACCGTGGGGATTACCTGCGCATAGCCCCGGTCGGCCACGAACATGACGACGGCCATCCCAATCAAGAGAATGCCCAAGCCTCGAAAGCTCAAATTCATCCCCCTAGTCTACCGTTATAGATAATCAGTCACGCTTGCGGCCAATGCGTTGCAATACTGCGAACCCACCCAGCCAGGTCAAGACCAGCGTTCCCGGCTCAGGGATAGCGACTTCGCCGATCAGCTGGAGTGTCAGGACTTGATTGGTCGCACCGGCGATGTCTTCGTCGGACAGATTCAGGGTGTATGACGCGCTGAACGAGCCGAGTATGGCGGTGTCGAAGCTGGCGGATAAGGCGCTGGACCCGCCGGCGGCGAGGCCCGCGAACCCTGAGAGGTCACTGCCGAGTGTGCCGGTGTCGCCCGAACCTATGATCGAGTCGAGGTCGAGATCGGCGGTGAAACCGAGCGTGCTATCGAGGTTGAACAGGTCGAAGCCGCTGTTGACGACACCGCCGACGGCGAGCGTGCCGAAGTCGATGGTCAAGAGGTTCTGGTCGAGGCCTGAAGCGAACGAAGCATTTGCATGGTCAAGGACGTCGAGGTTGACGGTGATGACATCATCCGAGTCCGCGGAACCCTGCCCCAGGCCGCCGGAGCTGACGTCGATGTTGTCGACCGTGACGGTGCCGGTGAGAAGCCCGGCGGTGGCTGTTGAGCCGGTGAGGCCGACGTTGATACCGTCAAGACCCGTGCCCCCGATAAAGGCGTTGTACCGGCCGTTGACGCTTGAGGTGGCGCCACCCGACGCTGTGACTTCGTAGTAAGTGGGATCGGCCCCGCCCTTAAACAACGCAGCCGATTGCGCGGCGGGCACTGCGGAGCCGGTGATAACCCGGCCCAGATCAACGGTCGCAGATGAACTGCCGTCTGCGTTGGGTGATGCAGAGACAGCCAGCAGGCTGTCGTTATTACCGCCGCCAAAGACCGACCAGACATACTCGGGGTGGTCGATGAAGGCGTTGCGGTTGTTGGTGTAGAAGCTGGGATTCTCAGCCTGGCTGTAGATGACGTGGTTGCGGCGACGCTCGAACTCGTCGGGCACGTCTGCGTAGTTCCAATGGATCAGGGTGTTGATGTCACCTATCGTGCCACCGCTAAGGTTGGGGAGTGTCGCGTCGTAACGTGTATCGGAATAGAAAAGCGAGCGTGCGATGTCGCCTGCGTCGTTGTCACCCGGGTAGTAGGTGCCGCCGGTCTGAGCCCCGAAGCTGCCGGAGGAGTTGAGATTGCCGAAGGGCTTGTTGCTGCGTGAGCTATTGATGCCGGGGTTGGCGGGTCGCAGTGCGTGGTGGTCGCCGAGGTGCCCGGTGGAGCTGTTGCTGACGGAGCCGGGCTGCAATGACTGGGGCCAGACGTGCTCGCGGTTCCAGGTGCTGCCGGAGTCCCAGGTCCCGCTGACCGAGGCCTCGTTGTAGACCAGGATGATATTGCTGGCGTTACTGGGGTCGGTGTCGAAGAGGACCGAAGCGAAACGGAAGTCGCCGTAGCTCCGCTGAATGTGACCGGTGGTCATGATGGTGCCGAGTTGGCTCTTGAGCATGGCACCCTGGCCCGTGGCTGTGCTATAGAAGCCCACCGGGGCGTCGTAGGCATCGGCGAAACAGGCGGCGGACAGGACCAGCGCGGACAGATAGGCGCAGACATACCTATTAACACTCATGTAGACTCTCCTCCTCCATGCCGGAAACCGGCCATGGGTATTGCCACTTATTCTACTCTATCCGGGAGTAATATTAGTGCCTCTTCCGCTGCTTTTTCAGCAATGATTCTGCCCCAGAGACCCCAGGCCGCACAAGTAGGCGCGCGGCGCAGATATAAGCCGACCCTCCGGGTGATGCATTCGCAACGCCTGGAGGGTCGGCCTGTAGACTTCTATGTGATGACGTACCAGCGATGACTGCTGATCAACGCACTCATTCAAAAGGGGTCTTAAGCACGTCGCTGTCTTCGCAGTGATAAAGCAATTCCTGCGATGCTTACCAAAGCCAGCGAGGTGGGTTCGGGGACGACCGCTGGGGCTGGGTTCACACCGGCGTTCCAGTTGCCCAGGACCACATTCAGGTCTGCGATGCCGATGAAGTTGTCGCCACTTGGGTCGGCCAGTGGGTTGCCGGGCGGGACGGTTTGATTCCAACTACCCAGGACGAGGTTCAGGTCGCTGATGCCGACAAAGCCATCGCCATCGAGGTCGCCTGCGAGTACGGCGGAGACTTCGCCGATGAGTTGGAGTGTCAGCACCTGGCTGGTTGCACCGGCGATGTCTTCGTCGGAGAGGTTCAGAGTGTAGGTTGCGCTGAACGAGCCGAGGGAGGAGGTATCGAAGCTGGCGCTAAAGCCGTTGGACCCGCCACCGGCGAGTCCCGCGAATCCTGCGAGGTTGCTGCCGAGCGTGCCGGTGTCGCCCGAGCCGATGATCGAATCGAGGTCGAGGTCGGCGGTGAAACCCAAGGCCTGTTCGAGATTGAATAGGCTAAAGGCGCTGTTGACGGTGCCACCTACGGCGAGCGTGCCGAAGTCGATGGTCAGAAGATCCTGGTCCAGGCCGGTGACGAAGGATGCGTTGGAATGATCCAGGACATCGAGGTTAACGGTGATGACATCGTTGCCATCAGCGGAACCCTGGCCCACGCCGCCGGTGCTGACGTCGATGTTGTCAACGGTGACGGTGCCTGTGAGCAGGCCTGCGGTCGCGGTGGAGCCGGTGAGCCCGACATTCAGCGAATCGAAGCCCACGCCGCCGACGAAAGCATTGAATCGGCCGTTGACGGTGGAAGAAGCACTCCCCGCGGCGGTGACTTCGTAGTAGGTTGGGTCGGCACCGCTTTTGATGATTGAGGCCGACTGTGCGGCGGGGATAGCGGAGCCGGTGATGACGCGTCCCAGATCCACGGTGGCTGCGGAGCTGCCGTCGGGATTGGGGGAGATGGAGACAGCAAGTGTGCTGTCGTTGTTACCGCCGCCGAAGACAGACCAGACGTATTCGGGGTGGTCGATGTAGGCGTTGCGGTTGTTTGTGAAGAAGCTGGGGTTCGCAGCGGAGCTGTAGATGTTGTGGTTACGTCGGCGTTCGAAGTCGTCGGGAACGTCTGCGTAGTTCCAGTGGATCAGCGTGTTGATGTCACCTATCGTGCCGCCGCTAAGGTTTGGGAGCGTGGAGTCGTATCGTGTGTCGGAGTAGAAGAGAGCACGTGCGATGTCGCCTGCGTCTGCGTCGCCTGGGTAGTAGGTGCCGCCGGTCTGAGCCCCGAAGACGCCGGAGGAGTTGAGGTTGCCGAAGGGCTTGTTGCCGCGTGAGCTATTGATGCCGGGGTTGGCAGGTCTCAGTGCGTGGTGGTCGCCGAGGTTCCCGGTGGAGTTGTTGCTGGCGGAGCCGGGCTGGAGGGACTGGGGCCAGACGTGCTCGCGGTTCCAGGTGTTGCCTTGGTCCCATGTCCCGCTGTTCGAAGCGCGGTTGTAGACCAGGAGGATATTGTTTGAGTTGTTGGGGTCGGTGTCGAAGAGGACCGAAGCATCGCGGAAGTTGCCGTAGGTCCGCAGGATTTGGCCGGTGGTCATGATGGTGCCGAGTTGGCTCTTGAGTGTGGCACCCTGGCCTGTGGCACTGCTGTAGAAGCCCACGGGGGCGTCGAAGGCATCAGCCATACAGGCGGTGGACAGGACCAGCGCGGACAGATAGGCACACAAGTAATGACGAAAACGCATGTTAGGATCTCCTCCCCGGCATCTCTTTGAGGTTACAACTCACCTAATTCTACCCGAAATATCTGAAAAAGCAGCCTGAATCCTGATTATTTTCCCGCTTAGTCTTAAATGAGGGCTGTTAAGCGGCATGGTCCCGCATAGACCTCGCTTCATACAGCCTTCGGAAAGGTCCAGACGCAGAGGATTCCTTTTATTGATAGGGACGAGCTGTCTTCAATGAGATGGTAGCCTCGAAACCGTTTGTACGGAGTAGGCAACTGCGGTGAAGTGGGCGGGAACAGAGCCCTTGTCTCGATAAATGAGGCTATAAAAAAGGCTCCCGTAGGGAGCCCAAAATGCCCGTGACAGGATTCGAACCTGTACTCCGTTGCCGGAACCGCCACCTGAAGACGGCGCGTCTGCCAATTCCGCCACACGGGCAAGTGTGTTAGAGGGGACAGTTTAGCCGGAAAAGCGGGGCGAGCAAGCGGGAGGCTTGGGGGTCGGCGTGTGGCTGAGGTGTATTGACCGCCGCTTTCTTAATGTTCTGTGGCGAGACTTTGAGGTGCGTCTCGAACCCTTCCAGCAGCGCAAACGCATGCGCTGCCGCACCGGAAAACCCGACCAGCACCCCCGCGCCGTTGGGGCCGCCTTGATCCAGCTTGTGTACCTTCGCCGCATCGGCCTTGGCGACGACTTCCCCGGGCGTCACATGGCCACCCCCTGCGATAGCGGTTGGATCTCTCTGGCAGACCGAAAGGATCGTGGTGGTGTGAAAAGTATTGGCATGCGGTGATTCTATGTCATCAGACCGTGTAGTCTCAAATCCAGACCGAGAGGTCGTTGCTTTACACTTCATCGGGATACACATGGGGCTTGCCACGGCTTTGCTTCATGCAAGAGTGGGTGCGGCAAAAAAAGACTATTACATTCGGATAGTGGAAAATGAATCGGTGGGCCTGAATTATTTTGCCCAGCTTAACATATCCATAAAATAAGCAGGCCTGCCTTGTTTTTTACTGGATATCTAGCCCAAACATCCGCCATAATGCTTGTGGAGAGAGGTGCCCCGATTAATGGGGTCACATGGCGGGTGTATCATAAAATCCGCAGTTATTAACCACAGCCTGTCTACTAGGCTGTCAGGAGGGCGAGAAAGATGGCAACGAAGTTACGTTTAATCGCGGGTCTGGTTGCGCTGTTGTTGACTGCGCAAACCAGCTTTGCCGTTGGGATCATTGGGCCTGGGGTCTACCAGTTGCACGACCACGGGTTCGGGAACCTGGGGCCGGACTACGGGTTGCGTGTCGATTCGATCAATGCGGTCTTCAGTGTGGATCTCGGCGGGGCTTCGACAATACTGACCTGGGACGGCGGGACCACCGCGACGATCACCGGCATCCTGCACGACAACGCCACCACCGACCTGTGGACGGTCGACTACCTCTTGTCCGGCGTCACGGCCGTGGGAACCACCGGGTTCACGGCCACCAGCGCAACAGGCACGCTGACCGACCCGTTGCTGAACGTCACGGCGCTGACCGGGGAACAGAATGGTAGCGGGATCGTGTTCGACTTCCTGGCTGATGGGCACCGCCTGCCTGGAGACAGCTCGACCGCCGTGGGCCGGGGTTGGCTGCTGCCGCCGAACTCGACGGATGACTGGCTGGTCCGTGCCGAACTCATCCCGGAACCCGGGACACTGGCGTTGCTCGCTGCCGGTGGATTGATGATCGTTCGGCGTCGACGCTGATTAGCCAAACCCAATCACACAACCAAGAAAGCGGGACGTCCCACGACGCTCCGTTTTTTCTTTGGGTATCCTATTCGCCTGTGGACACTCAAGAGACATCTCATGGGGACGGGCCCGACGCTAGTGGATCTGCCCATCTTTCGGGTGATGGCCCCCCTGTCGGCCACCTCCCGGTGCTGCCTGCTGAGGTGGTTGATTTGCTGGCCCCTCAGCCCGGCCAGGTGATTTTGGACTGTACGACTGGTCGGGGTGGGCATGGGGCGTTGTTGATCCCTCGGCTGGGGCCGGGCGGGCGGTATATCGGGTTGGATATGGACCCGGGGAACGTGGCGTATAGCCGGGAACGGCTGGGGCCGATCGCGGCGGAGGCTGGGGTCGAGTTGGAGATCGTACACTCGAATTTTCGGGAGGCCCGTTGGGTCTTGGAACGGCGGGGAATCGCGGGGGTGGACGGGGTGTTGGCTGACCTTGGATTTGCCTCGAACCAGGTGGACGACCCGGCCAGGGGGCTTTCGTTCAGCGAGGAGGGGCCTTTGGATATGCGGATGGACACGGGCTCGCCGGTCACGGCCGAGCGGCTGGTGAACACGCTGCCGGAGGATGAGTTGGCGGATTTGATTTATGAGTTCGGCGAGGAGCGTCTGAGCCGACGAATTGCGAGGAAAATTGTCGAACAACGCCAGCGGGAGCCGATAACAACGACGAGCGGGCTGGCGGAATTGGTCCGCCGTGCGTACCCCCGCCCGCCTCGGGGTTCCGCCGCGGCGAAGTCCAAGGGTTCAAAGAAGTCACGGGGGCGAGGCAAGCGGATCGACCCGGCGACACGGACGTTCATGGCGTTACGGATCGCGGTGAATGACGAGTTGGGTGCATTGGACGGGTTGCTTGCTGATCTGCCGGGGATGTTGAAGCCGGGGGGATTGAATACAGGGGGAGTAAAAACGGGGGAACGAAATCCGGGGGGGCGTGCGGCGATCATCAGTTTCCATTCGCTGGAAGATCGCCGGGTCAAGCGGGCGTTTGCGGGTTTGGGCCAAGATGCGGGTTTCACGGTGCTGACACGCAAGCCGGTGACAGCCGACGACGACGAGACAAGACACAACCCGCGTAGTCGTAGTGCGAAGCTGCGTGGTATTCAGAGGTCGGATTAGCCGTTAGATACGAAAACTGCAACGCTGATTCCGGTGCGGATGCGGTGGGTAATAACGGTGTGACTCTGGGGGAAATCCCGGGGGTGACGGCGGGTAAGGATTGCGTTAAACTCAACTTCCGGCCGTCATGGACGACGGCATGGACCTGACACAAGGATGAAACCAGGTCATGACACGCGAAACTAAAATCGGTCTGCTATTGGGTATGGGCGTGATCCTGTTGATCGGGATCATCGTCAGCGATCAACTCACACAACGGTCGGACCCCGCGGACTTCACCCGCCTGGGCTCGGAGTCACAGCGGTCGATCGACGCCTCCGATGCCGCACCGGCTGCGGGGTACGCAGGCAACCCGGCCCCGGGAAGTGGCCTCAGAGTTGCCCCCGGCTCCCCCGGTTCCCCCGGCCTTACAACCCCTGGCCAACCCGCTGGCACCAGCCCGGTGATCGAGCCGCCTAGCAACTTCTTTATCCCAACCGATCGGCTGCCTTCGGCTGTGTCACCTCGACAGGCCAATAGCACACCGGTAACCCCCGGCTCCCCCACTGCTACCAACCAACCCCTGCCCGCTTACAACGTCGGCGAAGCACCGGGCACCCCCGGGGTGTCACGCAACTCGGCCCGGGACGGCGTGCCTACGCTTCGGCTTGGTCAGGGCAACACCGAACTGCCGCATCGCACGGCGGTCTCCCCATCGACTAGCAGCCGGGCTACCGGCCTGCCGGCACCTCGCGGCGCGGACTCGGTTATTCGTCACACCGTGCTCAAAGGCGAGACACTCACAAAGATCGCCCAACGTTACTACGGCAACGGCGACTTCTGGCGCACCATCAAACAAGCCAACCCCGACAAGGTCAGCCCAAGCGGGCAAGTCCGCTCCGGTGCGGTCTTGAATATCCCCAAGCGCAATGACGCGGTGCGGGGACTGGATGCTGTGTTGGTTGGCAGCGAGCGTTCGATCCGGGTGGATCATCGTGTCGCCCAAAGGTCCGGCAAGACGATTGAAGTCAGGGCTGGGGACACGCTCTCGGAACTGGCAACCAAGCACCTGGGCAGTGCGACACGTTGGCAGGAGTTGCTTGAGGCCAACAGCGACACACTGGATGACCCCCAGGGCTTGCAGGTCGGGATGAAGCTGCGTCTGCCCGGTACGGCTGACAGCGGTCAGGCAACTGCCAGCACGGCCCAACGATCATCGACCCCCACAAGTAATAGCGGCAAAACGTACACCGTCCGCCCGGGTGACAACCTCACCGAGATCGCGGAGAAGACACTGGGTGATGGCAGCAAGTGGCAGGAGGTTTATCAAGCCAACCGCGACAAACTCAAGAGCCCGGATCGACTGATCGTCGGCCAAGAACTACACATCCCCGGCTAAGTCCCCCCCCGGATGTGCCCCGGATAGCCCCCAGGATAGTCGGCCGACGTGACCTTGGCATTAACTGAAACCCGCACAGGCGCCTTTCTATGTTTGCCAAGCTGTTGACGGCCCTGGTGCTAGCGGTGGTGATCGGCTCGGCGGTCTTTACGCTTCGCCAGCAGCGGCTTGAGTTGATGCACGAGATCGCGGGGCTGCACGGGCAGATGAACCGGGACCGTCAGGCGACCTGGGACACGCAGGTGCGTATCGCTGAACACACGGGGCCCGAGGCGTTGAATGAAGCGCTGACCCGTGTGGGTTTGGAGATGGAGCCGGCGGCTACCCAGGTCCCGGTGCAAGACGTTCAGGACGACCCGGCTGCGCCATTCGCTGATGCAAACTATGAGCGATGACGCCCCTTTATATACCGAAGCCAACAGCCCGCCGTTGCTACGGCCCGGCGGCGTGGTGACCGAGGTGGACCGCAGCCCGGCGCGGGTGCTGATGGTCGGGCGGGTGATGATTATCCTTGTCACGGTGGTGTTGCTGGCCCTGCTTGGCCGGGTGGTGCAGCTACAGACGAATCCCCAAGATCGGCTGGCGGCGAAGCTGGGGTCGCAGCAAAGCACGCGGCACCTGTTGGGGCGGCGTGGCACGATCCTGGATCGCAACGGCCGGGTGCTGGCGACGACGCGGGTGGCGAAGCGTTTGTTTATCGACCCGGTGCTGATCGTTGACCGCTCCAGCTTCTCTGAAAAAGCGGGGTACGGGCTGGGGTACGAGCCGGTGGATATCGAGATGGCGATGGCTGCCCGGCCCAAGAGCCGGTACATCGTGCTGGACCGTCGGCTGGACGACCAACGGCTTGCGCTATTGAAAACGCTGGACCTCCCGGGGCTGGCGACCGACTCGATGCTGGTGCGCGATTATCCTCAGGGCAAACTTGCGGGCCAGCTCATCGGGTTCGTCGGTGCCGAGGGCAAGGGGTTGGAAGGGCTGGAGCGGGTGTATGAAAAACGGATCGCCGGGACTGCTGGGCTTGTCCGGTATCGGCGTGATGCGCGGGGGCGGGCGCTCTGGGTTGAGGCGGGCAACTACCAGATGCAGGCCGATGGGGAGAACCTGCGGCTATCGATCGACACGGTGATCCAGTCGTTCGCCGAATCGGCCCTGGCTGATGCGGTCCAGAAGTATGAGGCCGAGGCCGGGCAACTCGTGGTGATGGACCCGTTCACCGGTGAAGTGCTTGCGATGGCGAACTACCCGGCGTTCGACCCGGCGGGGTTTAATAAGGTTGATCCCGGTGTGCGGCGCAACCGTGTGGTGACGGACGTCTTCGAGCCGGGGTCTATTTTCAAGCCGATCATCTGGGCGTCAATGACGCAGCTTGGTGCGGCGGAGTCCAACGAGATAATCGACACCGGGACAAGCGGTGTGCAACGCACGAGCAAGGGCCGTCGCCTGCACGATGCCAAGCCGCATGGGCGGATCACCTGGGACGAGGTGCTGATCTATTCCAGCAATATCGGGATGTCGATTGTTGCCGAGCGCGTCGGTGCGGAGAAGTTGCACGGGGCGATGGTGCGGTTTGGGTTTGGCAAGCCGACCGGCTCGGGGTTGCCCGGCGAGGTCGGTGGGGTGGTTCATCCATTAAAGAAGTGGACGCATTACTCGGTGACCAGTGTCCCGATGGGTCAGGAGGTCAGCGTTACGCCGTTGCAGATGGTGCGTGCGTTCAGTGCGATTGCTAATGGGGGCGTGCTGCGTACCCCGACGGTTGTGCCGGTGCTTGGGCCCGCGAGTACGCCACCGCCAGTGGGCGTGCGTGTGCTGGACCAGCGGATCGCTGACTACACCCGGTCGGTGCTGCGTCGTCAGGTCACCGAGGGCGGCGGGAAGAAGGCCAACTCCAAGCTCTATGACCTCTTTGGCAAGACCGGCACGGCACAGCTCCCCAACTTCAAGCAAGGCGGTTACTACCAGGATCAGTATGTGTCGTCCTTCATCGCCGGGGCACCTGCTGATGCGCCGAGGCTGGTGGTCGGATGTTTCATCCATCGGCCAAACAAGTCAATCGGGCACTACGGCGGGGTCGTCTCCGCGCCAGCGGTCAAAGAAGTTATGGAGCGGAGCCTGATGTACCTGGGTGTGCCAACAAACTCCGACGCCGCTCCCGGCAATTCCCCTGGGACAGGCCCCAGACACATGGCGATGAGCCGATAAAACCGCTGGTATTTGTCATTCCACGCACCACCCGCTAGCCTGACAGGTTAGATCAGGTTACTAAGCTCTTATAAGGTCGTACTCCGCACATGGAACAGCAAACCGCCCCACCACTCCTGGAGACGCCGTTCCACGGGTATCACATCGAACATGACGCCAAGCTGATCGACTTCGCCGGGTGGGAGATGCCGATCCGGTACGGATCGATCATCAACGAACACAAGCAGGTGCGTAACGCTGGGGGGTTGTTTGATGTGTCGCATATGGGGCGCATCGAGTTCTCCGGGAAAGATGCCCAACGGTTCCTTGACCACATCCTGACCCGCCGAATCGGCGACATGAAGGACTTCACCTGCCGGTACAGCCTGATCTGCAACGAAGAAGGCGGCGTGAAGGACGACGTGATCGTCTACCGCTTCGCGGACAAGTGGATGCTGGTGGTCAACGCTTCGAATCGGGAAAAGATTCTGGGCCATCTGGATGACAACAAGGGAAGCCTGAAGGTCAAGATCAACGACAAGACCGAGTCGACCGCGATGATCGCACTGCAGGGGCCTGAGGTCATCGAGCTGGTCGGGCGGTTCTCCGATGAAGTCCCGGCACTGAAGCGATACAGCTTCTGCGTCAAGAGCATCATGACCATGAAGATGGTCATCAGCCGGACCGGCTACACCGGCGAAGACGGCGTGGAGATCATCCTCCCGGCGAAGATGGCGGGGATGGCGATTAAGATGCTGGCCCAAGACCCCGGTGATGCGGCGTCTATCAAGCCTTCGGGGCTGGGCGCACGGGATTCGCTTCGGATCGAAGCGGCGATGCCTTTGTATGGCCACGAGATCGACGAGGACACCGACCCCTTCGCCGCGGGCCTGGGGTTTGCGATCAGCCTGGACAAGGACCAGGACGAAGACGGCGGAGCCTTCATCGGGCAGGAAGCGCTCAAGAAGTTCAAAGCCGACGGGCCGCAACGCCAACTCATCGGCATCAAGCTCAAGGGCCGACGCACACCCCGACAGGGCAACGCGATCTATAAAGATGGCACGCAACTGGGGGCGGTCACCTCCGGGTGCCTGTCACCGACACTTGGGTTCCCCCTGGCGATGGCCTACGTCACACCCAACGCCTGCAGCATCGGGGACAAGGTCCTGATCGCCGCGGGCTCCAGCCGGGTCGATGGGGAGATCATCTCGATCCCGTTTTATAAGCGGACGCCTTAACTTATTCTCTATCCAGATGCAGCGTCACGCTTGGGGGGCAGCCACGGATTTACATGCACGGACACCGCATATACATGCGGTGCTGTAACAAGCGACCCGCTACGCCCGTAGCGTGATCGTTCTATATGGCTGGCGTGCCAGCGTATTTAGTGGATTGTTTTTTACGTCACGCCGAACGGCGGTTTTTGCTTTCGAGTTGGGCGGCGACGTTAGCCAGGGGGCGGTCGCTGTTTAGTTTAGCGTTGAGTTTGCGAAGGGCCTCGGCCTCGATCTGACGGACACGTTCGCGGGTGAGGCCGACGTGTTTGCCGATCTCTTTGAGCGTCAGCGGCTCGTTGTCATTCAGGCCGTAACGCAGGCGCAGGATCGTTGCTTCGCGGTCGTCGATGGCGTCCAGGAGGATCGCGATGGTGGCCAGGTCGTCGTCCAGCAGGACCTGCTCGTCGGGGCCCAACGTGCGCTCGTCGCTGAGCATTTCCGATAGTGTCGGGCCTTCGCCGTCGGCGCCGCTTCCGCCGGTCTGTGGCGGGCGTTGGAAGGCGCGGACGGCCTTGTGGATGATCTTGATCTTCTTGGCGGGCAGTTCCATCCGCTCGGCCAGTTCCTGGATGTGGGGCGTGCGGCCCAGTTCTTCTTCCAACTCACGCGAGGCCCGCTTCCATTTGGCGATCAGTTCGACCATGTAGGCGGGGATGTGGATCGGTTGTACGGCGTTAATCAGGGCGCGTTTGATGCCCTGCTTGATCCACCATGTGCCGTAGGTCGAGAAGCGTGCGCCCATGTCGGGGTTGAAACCTTCAACGGCTCTCATCAGGCCGATGTTGCCTTCCTCGATCAGGTCGGTCAAGGGCAGGCCGCGGTTCATGTAGCGTTTGGCGATGGAGACGACCAGGCGCAGGTTGGACCTGACCATGTGCTCGCGTGAGGCCATGCAGTTGCGTTCGATGATGTTGCGGCAGAGTTCTTTTTCCTGATCCGCCGTCAGCAGCTTGGATTCGTCGATCTGCTTGAGGTAGATTTCCAGGCCGCTTTTGACACGCTTGCTCGCCATAGCCGTGGTTCCGCCGAAGTTCCGGTGGTGTGCCGGGGGGTCATTCCGGGTTGCTCCGGGGTGTCCGGGTTGGGCTCCGAGGGTCGGCCTGGGGTGAATCCTGGGCCGATCTGCGGGGTCATTTCCGGGTACCGGGGGTGCCGGGGGGCGGCCGTAGCCTCATACGCATGGGGACTATTCTCACCGCTCCGTGGGTTAATTCGACGTGATCCCCCCCCCGCTTAAGGGCTGTGGCAGTCTGCGGGCCCTGTCCGTGTATTATCGGTAGCGCCACCCGTTACAAGCGGCGTTAAGATACCCCTCTATCTCATTGAGACACGCGGATGAACGTCTTTTTCCATTACGGTGCCTTGGGCGACTTCGTGCTGACGTTGCCGATGTTGCGTCGGCTGGCGGGCAAAACGACGCTGGTTTCGGCGTGGGAACGGGCGACGCTGGCGGGCAAGCTGCTGGCTACTGCCCCCGGAGACTCCCCCGGAGTCTCACCCGGTATTACCCCCTGTATTAGCCCGATGGACATCCAGATGTGGGAGTTCATGCGGCTGCATGCAGAGGGTGGCCCCACGTCAGTCAGCCCCGCGATCGGCGAACTGTTTGAACAGGCCAACCAGATCGTCAGCTTTGTCAGCGATGGCGAAGACAACTGGGCGAAAAGCGTGGCCCGGCTGGCGCCGCAGGCTAAACGAATCTACATCGACCCGCGGCCGCCTAAGGATTTCACCGGGCACGTCTGTGAATGGCATCTAAAGCAGGCGCAGGAGCAGGGTTTGGAGTTGAGCGATCCGGTCGAGGTCGGACGTGGCGGTTGCGTTGATGGGCCGATCGTGGTGCATCCGGGCAGCGGCGGCGTTGACAAGTGTTGGCCGATTGAGCGTTATGAAAAGTTGATAAGTGAGTTAAGCGGGCGCGGGGTGGGTGTGCTGGCGTTGTTGGGCGAGGCCGAGGTGGACCGTTGGCGCAAGGATCGGCTGGACCACTGGGCGCAACAGGTCGGTGCCAAGACATTCGGAACGCTGCAAGACCTGCACGAAGCGCTTGCCGGGGCCTCGGGCTACATCGGCAACGACTCGGGGCCGACGCATCTGGCGGCGCAGTTGGGGTTGCCAACTGTCGCGTTGTTCGGCCCGACCGACCCGAAACGCTGGGCACCGCAAGGCCCGGCTGTCACCGTGCTGGCGCCACCGAGCCCCGAGGCGATGGACTGGCTGGATGCCGACCGGGTGTTGGATGCCTGCCCGGATCAGGGTTAAAATGCCGGGATGAAGGTGCTACTAGCCAACCCGCGTGGATTCTGTGCCGGCGTCGAGATGGCGATCCAGACCGTCGAGCAGGCGGTCAAGATCGTTGGGACGCCTTTGTACGTCTACCACGAGATCGTCCACAACCGCCACGTCGTCGAGGGCTTCATCAAGCAGGGCGTGGTGTTCGTGGACAGCATCGAGGAGGTGCCCCGCAACGCGACCGTCGTCTTCAGCGCCCACGGCGTGAGCCCGCAACTCCGTCACGATGCCCAGCAACGCGGTTGTACCTTGATCGATGCGACCTGCCCGCTTGTTACCAAAGTTCACATGGAGGCGTTGCGTTACGCACGGCAGGGCTATCACATCCTGCTGATCGGGCATGCCGGGCATGATGAGGTCGTCGGGACGGTGGGTGAAGCGCCGGGCGCGATCACGATTGTTGAGTCGCCCGAAGATATCGCGGGTCTACCCTTCTCGCCACAAGACAAGATCGTGTACCTGACACAGACGACGCTGAGCGTGGATGATGCCAACCGGATCATCACCGCGATCCGTGATCGCTACCCGCAAGTCAAAGAGCCGCCGACCGAAGACATCTGTTATGCGACGACCAACCGCCAGCGTGCGGTGCGAGAGTTATCGCCGCAGGCGGACCTGGTGCTGGTGGTCGGGTCGCAGAACAGTTCTAACTCCGTAAGGCTGACGGAGATTGCTGGGAATGCTGGGACGGCTGGGAAACTGGTCGATGATGCAAGCGAGATCGACCACGCATGGTTTGTCGGCGTCGACAGCGTCCTGGTCACCGCCGGCGCGTCGGCCCCGGAACATTTAGTCCAACAGATCGTCCAGAAACTCGTCGATGACTTCGCCGGCGAGGTCGAGCACGCCACCGTCGTCGAGGAAGACATGAGCTTTAACCTGCCGGTGAGCCTGCGCGTGCTGGCGAGGAGTTCGGGGAAGTAGGTGAACCGCGAAGGCGCGAAGAGCGCGAAGCATTATTAAACAGTGATGAACGCTGATAAACGTTGATAAAGCCAAGACTAAACCAGATCGAATCAGCGTTTATCCGCGTTCATCACTGTATCAATCCGCTTAGCAGTGAACCTGTTAGACTATCCGTTTTGACCTGTATCGAGGAGTGAATGATGTCTGACGACGCCCCGAAAATTATTGTGGATGACGACTGGAAGAGCCAGGCCCAGGCCGAGAAGCAGAAGCTGGCGGATGAGTCGCGTGCCAAGCAGGAGGCGTCGGCCCCGAAGGCTTCGGGCGCCACGGCAGATGCTGGGGCTTCAGGTGGCGCACCCGGGGGCGGGGGTGGACGGCAGATGCCCCCCGCTTCTTTTGAGGTGTTGGTCAGCACGATGGCGACCCAGGCGCTCTTCGCCCTGGGCGAGATCCCCGATCCGCAGACCGGCCAACGCATGGCCCACCTGGACCTGGCACGCCATCACCTGGATATGCTCAGCGTCATCGAAGAGAAAACCAAGGACAACCTCTCCAAAGAAGAGTCCGACATGCTCGCCACCACGCTGTATGAGTTACGCAACCGGTATGTGCAGCTTACGATGTCGCAGCGCCCGACGGCGTAGCCAACACACTCCGTCTAAAAATCAAGACGAGTTTGCAGGGGACTTGGGGAGTGTGGCTCAACAGCACCCTCTAATAATTTCGGATTTTTCTTTAGATATTCAAGGGCCCATGGTTGTATATTCCATGGGAATCCATCGACACAATCCCCAACTGCACTGCTTCGGAAGACCATACCCTTTGCATCGAGCCCGCCGATAATCCCATCATCCATCCCACAGCGAATCGTTGTAACTTCGTCACAAACAAATGCTTTCAAATACCATCGCTCATGTGGAGCGAGTGCTTTCAGCAAATCAATTTGATTGCGTTTTATAGAGCGATTTTTTAAACATGAAACGACTAGACCTACTACCCACGAGATCAAGTGCGCAGCAAGATAAGACCATGCAACAAAAGCAACGAGGCCTATGTAACCTCGCCAAGTCTCTCTAAATTCTGTTATCCCTGTACTACCAGCAACAGAATCTGGCGCGTTCAAAACCGCTACAGAACCCAATCCTAATGCTAGAAGCGGTACAGGAGCCAGCTTCCTAAACGCATCGATTGTGCTTCCAAGCCCAAAAGGCATTTGCTAGCCCCGTATATTAGTTGTTCACTTCTTCGGCTTAAACATCCGAAACAGCTTCTTCATCGGGTCGTAGTACTCGTCGACGACGCGTTCCTTGAGCGGGATGATGGCGTTGTCGGTGAGGGTGATGTGTTCGGGGCAGACCTTGGTGCAGCACTTGGTGATGTTGCAGTAGCCCAAGCCGTTCTCGTCTTTGAGGTCCGCCAGGCGGTCCTCGGTGTCAAGGGGGTGCATCTCCAGGGCGGCGGTGTAGGCGATAAACCTTGGGCCGATGAATGTCTCGTGCTTGTGGTGGTCGCGCAGGACGTGGCAGACGTCCTGACACAAGAAGCACTCGATGCACTTGCGGAATTCCTGGACGCGGTCGACATCGTCCTGCTGCATGCGCCAGGTGCCGTCGTCGGCGTCGGGCTTGCGGGGCTTGAAGGGCTTGATCTTTTCCTTGACGCGGAAGTTCCAACTGACATCGCAGACCAGGTCGCGGATCAGGGGGAAGGCC